>NZ_BOPH01000098.1 GCF_016863655.1 Virgisporangium ochraceum | reverse complement strand
GGCGGAGAGCGGGGCTAGCGGGTCGTGGTGGCAAGCCGGATGCCGAGCGCGATCAGCACCGTTCCGCTGACGGCCTCCAGCCGGCGCCGGACCTTCGTACGCCGGAACCACACGCCGGCCCGTCCCACCGCGGCGGCCAGCATCAGGTAGAACACCACCTCGATCGCCACCTGCAGGAGCGCGAGCAGGGCCGTGGTGGCGAACAGCGGCCGGTCGACCGGCACGAACTGCGGGTAGAACGCCACCATGAACACGGCCGCCTTCGGGTTGGCCAGCTGCACGACGGTCCCCTCGCCGAAGGCCCGCCACCATCCCGTGCGCGTCACCTCGGCCTCGACCGCCGGCCCGTCCCCCCGGGTGAGCCACGCCGTGCGCCACGCCCGGATCCCGAGGTAGACGAGGAACGCCGCACCGACCACCCGCAGCACGACGAACGCCACCTGCGACGCCGCGACGATCGCCGCGATACCGGCGGCCGCGCACAGCGCCCACACGTAGAGGCCGAGCTCCAGCCCGAGCACGGTCGGCACCGCGCCGGAGAACCCGGACAGCGCCGCCCGCCGGAAGATCAGGGCCATCGCCGGCCCCGGCGAGGCGGAGATCAGCAGCACGGCGACGACGAAGGCCACGAGGTCCACGCCGCCGATCATCCCCGCAACCGGGCGGGCCGTTCATCCGGTTTACCGGTGGCGGGAGCGCCGGTGCGTGCCCCAGGCAGGAGTCGAACCCGCTAGCGGCCGCTTTAGAGGCGGCTGCCCGTCCGTCGGGCTTCTGGGGCCTGGTGGGTGGCGTGCCCGCCGTGGGTGGGCGCGCCACCCGGGGTCACGCGTCGATGCGGTCGCGCAGGTGCTCGTCGGCGACCGCCTCGCGGGCGGCCCGGTACTCGTCGGCCGTCAGGGAACGGCCGAGGCCGTCGAGCGTACGCAGCACGAACCGCTGCGTCACGACGCGACGGTTGAGCGTGTCGAGGGCGGCGGCCTGCCGCCACACCTTGCTCTGCAGCCAACGGGTGGCCCGGGGAAGGTCACCGTCGAGCTGGGCGCGCAGGGCGTCACGCTCCTCGGCCAGCGCGCCCAGCCTGGCGTACAGCTCGGCGATCCGGTCGTCGGAAGGGGTGGTCATGTCTCACCTCCCTTCACCACGGGAAGGGAGGCGGACAGCGCGCGCGGCAGGTGGGACACGAACCGCCGCGCGGCCGGTTCCAGGGCCGCCGCGGTCAGCGCTCCGCGCAGGTCGGGCTCATGGAACCGGACGCAGACCAGGCCCGCCGCGGAGACCTCGTCGCACAACCAGCGCAGCGACGGCTCGTCGGGCAGGCACAGCAGGGCCAGGGTGGGGACGACCAGATCGGGGTGGGCGACCGCGAGGTCGAGTGCCGCGTGCGCCGCCTGGCAGGCCTGCGTGCCGGGTGGTAGGTCGGCACGGGTGACCAGGTACAGGCGCGGGTCCGGAAGCTATTCGAACGGCATGGATCAACCCTACCCGACGCCCGCAAGTCCCTTACAGGTCCTCGAGCTCGTCGCGCAGCGCGTTGCGGACCTTCGACGGCACCCGCAGCCGCTCGTCGCTCATCAGCTCGCGCCGCTCGGCGACGGTGTCGTCGGGCGAGATCGTGGCGGCGGCGAGCGCGTCGAACAGGTCCATGTCGACCGGGTCGTCGGGGCCGGGCATGACGCCCCACGTGTCCCACGGCAGCACCTCGACGTTCTCCAGCGCGGCCGCGTCGCGCATCATGTTGCCGGCGATCCACCACCAGCCGCCCTCCTCGAGGAAGCTGAGACCGAAGCGGGCGGGGTCGAACTCGCCGGCGCGGCAGCGCCGCCAGGCGTCGGCGGCGACGAGGAACCCGTCGCGCGGCACGTCGGTGACGTCGAACCCGACGTGGAACAGCTCGCGCTGCACCGCGTCGAGCTGACCGTCGACGAGCACCCACCGGTTCTCGGCGGCGTTGTGGTACTCGGCGACCCAGTGGTCCTCGCCGTAGCCCTCGCGGAAGTACATGCCGAACCCGCACCGGGCGCGGGCCGGCACACCGTGCGCGCGCAACGCGGCGACCAGGAACACGGTGAAGTGGCGGCAGTTGGCGGCCGCCCGCCGCTCCGGCGGGCGCGCCTCGGTGAGCGGCGCGTCGGAGATCGACAGCACGTGTCCGAGGATCTGCTCGAGGCGCCGTACGTGGACGTTCTGCCGCTCGGCGTCGGTGAGCTCGACCCCGTACGGGCCGGTGATGTGCTCGTGGATGAGCAGCCCGTGACCGACGGCGGCGAGCTCGGGCACGGACGCGGGCAGGCCGGTGAGCAGCGGGGCGTGCCGCCCGGCCGAGGTCATGAGCGCGGGTTCGGCGTACATGCGGGCCAGACTGCCAGACCCCTACGACGAAAACACGCCCTGCCGGGTCTCGTGGTCGTACGCGTACACGAGCCGGCCGCCGATGTAGGCGCTCTCGACGCGGCTCATCGGGTCGAGCGGGTCGCCGGTCCAGACGCACAGGTCGGCGTCCTTGCCGGGTTCCAGCGAGCCCAGCCGGTCGTCGATGCCGGCGATGCGGGCCGGGTTGATCGTGATCGACTCCAGCGCGGTGGTGCGGTCGAGGCCCTCGCGGACGGCCAGCGCCACCTGGTGGGTGAGGTAGTGGATCGGCAGGAACGGGTGGTCGGTGGTCAGCGCGATGGTGACGCCGGCGGCGGCGAGGATGCCGGGACCGGCCATCGAGATGTTGCGCAGCTCCACCTTCACCCGCCCGGAGATGAGCGGCCCGACGACCACCGGCACCCCGTGCTCGGCGATGACGTCGGCGATGAGGTACGCCTCGGTGCCGTGGTCGATGACGAGCCGGTAGCCGAACTCGCGGGCGATGCGCAGCCCGGTGGCGATGTCGTCGGCGCGGTGGGAGTGCTGCCGCCACGGGATCTCGCCCTGCAGCACCCGGCCGATCGCCTCCGACCGCAGGTCGCGCTCGACCGGCTTGCCGGGCTCGGCGGCGGCGAGCTTGTCGAGGTAGGCCCGGGCGCGGACGAACCCTTCCCGGATCACCGCGGCGGTGCCGAGCCGGCTCGACGGCATCTGCTGCCGGTTGCCGTAGACGCGCTTCGGGTTCTCGCCCAGCGCCGACTTGACCCCGCTCGGCGAGCGCAGCACCATCTCGTCGACCGTGCGCCCCCAGCACTTGATGGCCACGGTCTGGCCGCCGATCGGGTTGCCGGAGCCGGGGTTGACGTTGACGGCCAGCACGCCGCCGGCGATCGCGTCGCGGAAGCCGAGGTCGGCCGGGTTGATGCCGTCGAGCGCGCGCACGTGCGCGGTGTTCGGGTCGGTCATCTCGTTCATGTCGTCGCCGGCCCACCCCTCGGCCTCCTCGGCGACGCCGAGGTGGGTGTGCACGTCGATGAGGCCGGGCACCACGTGGCAGCCGTCGGCCGGCACCACCCGGTACCCGTGGGGGATGTCGAGGTCCATGTCGCCGACGGCCACGATGCGGCCCCGGTCGACCAGTACGATGCCCCGCTCGATCGGCTCGCCCACGATCGGTTCCACCCGGCCCCGCACGATCGCGAGGGAACTCACGCCATACCCCTTCCGGCCCGCCACACCCCGCAGAAACCTAACAGCCGAGGTGCCGCCGGATCGCCGCGGCACCACGGTATCGACGCCCGTTCACCCGGGCAGGCTCAGGCACGCGGCGCGCGCGCCGGCGGTGCCGGCGACGCCGGGTGCCGTCTTCGTGGTGTCGGCGTGGATCACCAGCGACCGCGGCGCGGGGTCGAACGTCCAGTCGAGGGTCGCGCCCGACCGGGCGGCTCCGCTGCCGTCGGTGGTGAAGTCGAGCCAGACCTCGTTGGCGGGGTTGGCGTAGGACGGGTCCACCGAGGGCGGTGAGGCCGCCGCGGCCGGGTCGGGCCGGTGCTGCAGGTGCGGTCCGGCGTCGGTCGGCGCGGCACCGCACGGCTTCGTGTGCAGGTGCGCACCGTAGGCCCGCGCCTTGTGCAGGCCGGCGACCACCAGCGTCACGGTGGTGCCGGCGTCCGTCTCGGTCACCGTGATCGCGGCGGTCGCCCCCTCCGGCACCAGGGCAGGGTCATAGGAGACGGCCACAGCACCGTCCCGGTACGGCGCGAACGTGCCGTTGGTGGTGGTCTCCCCCGCCCCGGCACCGCCACCCACCCCACCGGTGTCCCCGCCGTCGGATCCGCACCCGGAGAGCACGGCGGACAGAAGCACCGCGACGAGTACGACGGGACGAACCACGGCAGACCCCCGGAATGTGCAACCAAACGGACTCCAGGGTCAACGCTAACCGGGCCGCTACGGTGACGTGCCCGGATCCGGAACCCGGTGCACCGGGTCGAAGCCGAGCAGCGCGCACGCACGTCCCGTATCGACCGGAACCTCACGCGCGGCGAACGACCGCCGACGCGGCACGCCCGGGGCGTGCCGCGCGAGCAGCTCCTCCGTCGACGCCCCCTCCGGGAAGATCTCCGCCGCGGCGAGGTGGACCGTGTGTGCCCCACCGGTCGACCCGTCGAGCGGCACGGTCAGCGCGAGCCGGAACGCCTCGGCCCCGTCGCGCACGTCGAGCCAGGCCCAGCCGTTGCCGGCCTCGCCGCCGGGGTCCTCGGCGGTGACCCGGCGCATGAACGCGAGGTTCGTGGGCGCGATCATCAGCGGCAGCCGCAGCGCCACCCCCGACGCACCGAACCGCCGGCACACCGTGGCCAGCGTGAGCTCGTCGACGTGCTTGGACAGTCCGTACGGGTCGCCGAGGTCGGCCGGCATCGACTCGTCGACCGGGTACGCCGCCGGCAGCGGCCGGTGCGGGTTGAAGCTGCGGCCGGCCGCGCTGACGCTGCTCGCGATCGCGAACCGCCGCACGCCGTGCTCGGCCGCGGTCCACAGCACGGTGAACGTCGCCTGGGTGTTGTTGGCGAACACGGTCGGCGCGGGGTCGTCGAGCGGGTTCGGGATCGCGGCGAGGTGCGCGACCGCGTCGGCGCCGTCGACGGCCGCCGCGACGGCACCGGGCGACCGGGCGTCGCCGTACACGACCCGCACCCCGTCGTGGGGCGTCACGCCGGGCAGGCTGAGCGTGGTCACCTCGTGCCCCGTCGCCAGCAGGTGGCGCACGACCGCCGACCCGACCATCCCGTCGCCACCGGTCACGAGAATCCGCATCGACCAAAGTTAAGGTATGCCGTGATCTGGTACGGCGGTGACTACAACCCGGAACAGTGGCCCGAGAGCGTGTGGCCCGAGGACATCGACCTGATGCGACGGGCCGGGGTGACCCTCGCGACCGTCGGGGTGTTCTCGTGGGCGCGCATCCAGCCGGCCGAGGGCGAGTTCGACTTCGACTGGCTCGACCGGGTGATCGGCCTCCTCGACGACGGCGGCATCAAGGTGTGCCTCGCGACCGCGACCGCCTCTCCCCCGCCCTGGGCCACCACGAGGTACCCGGGGATGCTCACCGAGAACCGCGACGGCGCGACCCGCTGGCCCGGCAGCCGCCAGCACCAGGCGCCCACGTCACCGGACTACAGCCGGCTGGCCACGGAGCTGGTGACCGCGATCGTCGACCGTTACCGGGACCACCCGGCGGTGGCGATGTGGCACATCAACAACGAGCTCGGCTGCCACCTGACGTACGACTACTCCGACCGGGCCGCGGCCGCCTTCCGCACGTGGCTGCGGGCGCGCTACGGCGACATCGACGCGCTCAACGACGCCTGGGGCACGTGGTTCTGGTCGCAGCGCTACACCGACTTCGAGCAGATCGTGCCGCCGCGGCTGGCGCCCTACAGCGTCAACCCGGGCGGGCTGCTCGACTTCCGGCGGTTCAGCTCCGACGCCCTGCTCGACCTCCTCCGGATGGAGAAGAAGATCATCCGGGACGCGGGCGCGACCCAGCCGCTCACCACGAACTTCATCGGCGCCTGGCCCACCACCGACTACTGGCGCTTCGCCGAGGAGGTGGACTTCGTGTCCGACGACTGCTATCCGGACCCGCGCGACCCCGAGTCGTTCCGGCACGCCGCGTTCGCCCGTGACCTGATGCGTTCGCTGAAGCCCGGCACGCCGTGGATCCTCATGGAGCAGGCGCCGAACGCGGTCAACTGGCGGCCGAACAACGCGCCGAAGGCACCGGGCCAGATGGCGGCGCTGAGCATGCAGGCGGTGGCCCGCGGCGCCGACGGGGTGCTGTTCTTCCAGTGGCGGCAGGCCGCCGCCGGCGCGGAGAAGTTCCACTCCGCGATGCTGCCGCATGCCGGCGCCGACACCCGCACCTACCGCGAGGTGGCGGCGCTCGGCGCCGAACTGTCCACACTGGAGCTTCCGGCGCCGGGCGGCGAGGCCCGCGTGGCGATCGTGTTCGACTGGGAGTCGTGGTGGGCGGTCGACCAGCCCGACCACCCGGCCGCGTTCGACTACCACGCACAGGTTCTCGGCTGGCACAACACCTTCCACGAGCTAAATGTGCAGGTCGACCTCGTGCGGTCCGGCGGTCCGTTCGACGGCTACGCGCTCGTCGTGGCGCCGAGCCTGTATCTGCTCCGCGACGCCGACGCGGAGGCCCTCACGGCGTTCGTCGCCGGCGGCGGGAGCCTGCTCGCCACGCCGTTCACCGACGTCGTCGACGAGTACGACAGGTTCCTCCCGGGCGGGTTCACCACCCGGCTCGGCCCGGCGCTCGGGCTGTCGGTGCTGGAGTTCGAGGGGGTGCTGCCGTCGGACGGTCGCGCGTTCGTCTGGGACGGCGTGAGCTACCCGGCCGACGTCCTCGTCGAGGCGGTACGGCTGGAAGGTGCGCAGGTCATGGCCGCTTTCGCGCCGACCGACCAGCCGGGCGGCGAGGCGCGGCCTGCGTTGACCCGCCACGCGCACGGGTCCGGTGAGGCGTGGTACCTGGCGACGATGGCCGACCGCGCCGGGCGCCTGGCGGTGGCCCGGCACCTCGTCGGGCGGGCCGGCGTCGAGCCGGTCGTGGCGGGGCTCCCGCCGCGCGTGGAGGCCGCCGCGCGGGGCGGCGTGGTCACGCTCATCAACCACGGCTCCGCGCCGGTGACGCTGCCCGACCGCTCCGTTCTGGCGCCCTACGGCTACCGGATCCTCCATCAATAGCCCTGGAAGGGTTAATCGCCGGCACCTTCCGGGTGGCAGGATGACCAACGCCGTGCGACGCCTGGATGTCCGGTCGGTGTCGCCCGCAGGGAGGGAGTCCACCATGGCCAAGAAGAAGAAGGACAAGAAGGACAAAAAGTCCAAGAAGAGCAAGAAGAAGTAGCTTCTCGCGCGATCCTGGACTCCCGTCCACAACGACGTGCCCGGGAGTCCGGGGTCGCCGGGTCCATCGAACGCCGAATGCGGCGTATGGTCGAATTCCGTCGAATTCTTCCGCGCCGGGTAGGCATCGACTTACGTTGATGCCATGTCCTTTGATGCCATGTCCTTTGATGCCACATCCTCTGATGACCGGCCCGCTCCCCATCCGTACCTGCGCCGCCGCGGCCTGCTCGCCGCCACCGCCGCGGCCGCCGCCGGCGCCCTCACCGCCGCGGCCGTTCCCAGCCCCGCCACTGCCGCCGTGTGGTGGTCGTCCGACCGGTGGGGCACCTGGTCCAGCGGCGGCTACACGCTCTACAACAACATCTGGGGCTCCGGCTACGGCCCGCAGACGATCTGGGCCAACTCGGCCACCAACTGGGGCGTGTGGGCCGACCATCCCAACACCGGCGGCATCAAGGCCTACCCGAACTCCACCCGGTGGATCGGCCGCCGCGTGAGCCAGCTCGGCACCGTCACCAGCCAGTTCAACGTCACCGTGCCGACCAGCGGCGTCGCGTTCACCTCGGCGTACGACATCTGGTCGTCCGACCACGCGCACGAGATCATGCTGTGGATGAACCGGTACGGGCCGGTCGGCCCGCTCGGTTCGCTGCAGACCACCGCCAGCGTCGGCGGGCACACGTGGCAGATCTACCGCGGCTCCAACGGCGCCAACCAGGTCTACTCGTTCCTGCGCACCGGCAACACCAGCTCCGGCACCGTCGACGTCACCCAGATCTGCCAGTGGATCCGCGGCCGCGGCTGGTTCGGCGACGTCACCATCGGCGACGTGCAGTTCGGCTACGAGATCACGTCCTCCGCGGGCGGCCGGGACTTCGTCACCAACTCCCTGACCGTCACCGGCTGACCGCCACGGCCGACCGTTCGGCGCCCGGGCCTGTCGCCCGGGCGCCGCTCCCCCGCGTCGGCCGGTGTCAGGTTGACGATCATGAGTGCGGGTCATAAGTTCTCTCAGAGAACGTGCGTGCGACATCCGAACAAGTCACCACCCCCACTCGGACCGCCACCGGAGTCAGCCATGCCACCTCGCCGCCATTCCATAGCCGTGTTCGCCGCCCTCCTGCTCGCCGTCGCCACCGCCGCCTGCGGCGACGACTCCACCGACAGCCCGACCGGCCCGGGTGAGACCGAGAAGGTGACCGCCGGGGTCATCGCGATCCTCGACGTCGCGCCGATCTACCTCGGCAAGGAGAAGGGCTTCTTCAGCAAGCGCGGCATCGACCTCACCCTCGAGACCGCACAGGGTGGCTCGCAGATCGCGCCGAACGTGCTGTCGGGCAAGTACCAGTTCGGCTTCAGCAACGTCGTCTCGCTGCTGCTGGCCAAGTCGCAGAACGCGCCGCTGAAGGTCGTCGCCAACGGGGTGAACTCCACCGGCAACCCGCAGGCCGACTTCGGTGGCATCGTGGTCAAGGACCCGGCCATCACCAGCCCGAAGCAGCTGGAGGGCAAGAAGGTCGCCACCAACGCGTTGAAGAACATCGTCGACACGTCGGTGAAGGACATCGTCAAGCAGGACGGCGGCGACCCGAACAAGGTGAGCTTCGTCGAGCTGGCCTTCCCCGACATGGCCGCGCAGCTCGACGCCGGCAACGTGCAGGGCATCTTCGTGGTCGAGCCGTTCCTGTCCTCGGCCAAGGCCAAGGGCTGGAAGACCGTCGGCGCCTACGCCGACGTCGACCCGAACCTGTGCGTGGCCCTGTACTTCACGTCGCTGGAGACCCAGCAGGCCAAGCCCGACCTCGTCAAGCGGTTCACCGAGGCGATGAACGAGTCGCTGTCCTACGCCAACTCCAACCCCGACGAGGTGCGCCGGATCCTCGGCACCTACACGCAGATCACCGAGGAGGTCCGCAAGGCGCTCACGCTGCCGAAGTGGCCCACCGACATCGACACGGACGCCGTCAACAAGCTCGCCGACCTGTCGGTCGAGTACGGCCTGCTCAAGTCCAAGCCGGACGTGAACTCGCTGCTGCCGTGACTGCGCCGCCCCACAGCAGAGCACTGCTCGGTGCCGCGGGCCTGGTCGGGTTCGGTCTCCTCCTCGAGATCGTGCCGCGGGTGGGGGTGCTCGACCGCGAGTACTTCCCGCCCAGCAGCGAGATCGTGGGCGCCCTCGCCGACCACGCCGACGAGGGCGCGTTCTGGACCGCGTTCCGGCAGACGCTGACCACCTGGCTCCTCGGGCTGCTGATCGCCGTGGTCGCCGGCATCGTGCTGGGCGTGGTGATCGGGGCGGTGCCGCTGCTGCGCGAGCTCACGGCGTCGACGATCGAGTTCCTGCGGCCGATCCCGTCGGTCGCCCTGATCCCGTTGGTGATCGTGCTGCTCGGCACGGGAATGGCCTCGACGCTGGTGCTCGTCGTGTACGCGGCGTTCTGGCAGGTGCTGGTGCAGGTGCTGCACGGCGTGGCCGACGTCGACCCGGTGGCCCGCGAGACCGCCCTGTCCTACCGGCTCGGGTTCGTCTACCGGGTGCGGTACCTGGTGTGGCCGACCGCGCTGCCGTACGCGGTCACCGGGATCCGCCTGGCCACGTCGGTGGCGCTGATCCTGACCATCACCGGCGAGCTGATCGTCGGCACGCCCGGCCTGGGCAAGCTGATGGACACCGCGTACAACAGCGGCGCCGTGCCGGCGGTGTACGCGATCGTCGTGGTCACCGGGCTCATCGGCGTGGTGGCGAACCTGGTCACCCGCCGCGCCGAGCGGTACGTGCTGGCCTGGCACCCGTCCGTCCGCGGTGAGGTGCCGGTGTGAGGCGCCTCGTCACGTTCTTCGCGCTGCCGGTGGCGCTGCTCGCCATCTGGTGGGTCGCCAGCGCCGGCAGCACCGACTTCTACCAGCCGCCGCTGTCGAAGATCCTCGGCGTGTTCCCGGAGACCTGGTTCGGCCCCCGCATGGTCGACGACGTGCTGCCGAGCCTGCTGCGCCTGGCCGTCGGGTTCGCGCTGTCGCTCGTGATCGGGGTCGCGGCCGGTGTGGTCATCGGGACGAACCGGGTCCTGCGCGACCTCACCGAGCCGGTGCTGGAGTTCCTGCGGGCGATCCCGCCGCCGGCGCTGGTGCCGGTGTTCATCCTCATCGCCGGCATCGACAACCTGATGAAGGTGCTCGTGATCGTCTCCGGGTGCGTGTGGCCGGTGCTGCTCAACACGGTCGCCGGTGTGCGTGCCGCCGACGAGGTGCTCGCCGACACCTGCCGCGCCTATCGCATCACGGGCACGCTGCGGCTGCGGCACTTCGTGCTCCGGTCGGCCAGCCCGCAGATCATGGCCGGCGCGCGGCAGGCGCTGTCGGTCGGGCTGATCCTCATGGTGATCAGCGAGCTGAAGGCGGCCAGCCAGGGCCTCGGGTTCACCGTCCGGCAGTTCCAGACCGGGTTCCAGATCCCGGAGATGTGGAGCGGCGTGCTGTTGCTCGGGATCATCGGCGTCGTACTGTCGGTGCTGTTCCGGCTCGTCGAGCGGCGGGTGCTGGGGTGGTACCACGGGGCTACACACGACGGGGTGCGGAGTTGATCGAGATCAGCGGCCTGCGCAAGGCCTACGACGGGCACGGCCGCCGGGTGGAGGCGCTGGCCGACATCACGTTCGGCGTCGACGAGGGGCAGTTCGTCTGCGTCGTCGGCCCGTCCGGGTGCGGCAAGACCACGCTGCTGCGGTGCCTGGCCGGGCTGCTCACGCCGTCCGGCGGCGAGGTCACGGTCGCGGGCCGCCCGGTGCAGGGACCGCCCGACGGTCTCGCCATCGTCTTCCAGGAGTACGGCCGCAGCCTGTTTCCGTGGCTGCGGGTCGGCGCCAACGTCGAGCTCCCGTTGAGGGCCAAGGGCATCGCCGCCCGGCAGCGCCGCGACCTCGTCGCCGAGGCGCTGGCCGCGGTCGGGCTCGCTGACGCGCACACCGCGTACCCGTGGCAGCTGTCCGGCGGCATGCAGCAGCGGGTCGCGATCGCGCGGGCGCTGGCGTTCCAGCCGACCGTGCTGCTGATGGACGAGCCGTTCGCGGCCGTCGACGCGCAGACCCGCGCCGAACTCGAGGACCTCGTCCGCGACGTGTGGAAGAAGTTCGGCATCACGATGCTGTTCGTCACCCACGACATCGACGAATCCGTGTACCTCGGTCAGCGGGTCGTCGTCCTGTCGTCGTCGCCGACCACCGTCCTCGAGGACCTGTCCGTCGACCTGCCCGCCGAGCGCGACCAGCTGACCACCCGGTCGGACCCGCGCTTCGTGGAGCTGCGCGGGCACGTCTACTCCCGCATCCAGAAGGCCAAACTGCTCACGAAATGAGGATCGACATGCTGCCACCCTTCCGCGCCGACCACGTCGGCAGCCTGCTGCGGCCGCCGGCGCTGCTGAAGGCCCGCCAGCAACGCGCCGAGGGGTCCATCTCCGCCGCCGACCTGCGCGCCATCGAGGACGACGCGATCCGCGACGTCGTGCGCATGCAGGCCGAGGTCGGGCTGCAATCGGCCACCGACGGGGAGTTCCGCCGCACCTCGTGGCACATGGACTTCATCTACCGCCTCGGTGGCGTCGGGCAGGGCGACGGGCGCCTCACCGTCCGCATGCACAACAACGACGGCGACGTGGAGTTCACCGCGCCGGCGCTGCAGATCAACGCGCCGATCACGTTGCAGGAGCCCATCTTCGCGTCCGACTTCGAGTTCCTCAGGTCGGTCGCCGGGCCGGGGATCACGCCGAAGCTGACGATCCCGTCGCCGTCGATGGTCCACTACCGGGGCGGCCGCGCGGCGATCGACCCGGCCGTGTACCCGGACGAGGAGCAGTTCTGGGCCGACCTGTCGGCCGCGTACGCCGCGCAGGTGCGGGCGGTGCACGAGCTCGGCGGCACCTACCTGCAGCTCGACGACACCAGCCTCGCCTACCTCAACGACCCCGACCAGCGCGCCGAGCTCGAGGCCCGCGGCGACGACGCCGAGCACCAGCACCTGCGGTACATCCGGCAGATCAACGCGGCGCTCGCCGACAAGCCGGAGGGCCTGCGGGTGACCACGCACATGTGCCGCGGCAACTACCGGTCGTCGTGGGCGGCGTCGGGCTCGTACGACTTCGTCGCCGAGGCGCTGTTCAGCGAGCTGGCCGTCGACGGCTTCTTCCTCGAGTTCGACGACGAGCGGTCGGGCAGCTTCGCGCCGCTGCGGTTCGTGCCGCCGGGCAAGATGGTGGTGCTCGGCCTGGTGACCACCAAGCGCGGCGCGCTGGAGTCGAAGGACGACCTGAAGCGCCGCATCGACGAGGCGGCCCGGTACGTGCCGCTGGAGCAGCTGTGCCTGTCGCCGCAGTGCGGGTTCTCGTCCACTGTGGAGGGTAACGCGCTGACGTACGAGGAGCAGGTGGCGAAGCTGCGGCTGATCGTCGACACCGCGGCGGAGGTCTGGGGCTGAGACTCTGGTACGTCGCGGTCGTCCTCGTCGCGGCGAACCTGCGCCCGGTCATCACGTCGGTGCCCCCGATCGTCGACGGCCTGGCGGCCGCGTTCGACCTGTCGGCGTCGGCGGCCGGTGCGCTGACGACGGTCCCGGTGCTGTGCATGGGCCTGTTCGCGCCGCTGGCCGCCGCCGGCGCGCGCCGGTTCGGCGAGTCGGCGACCCTGGCTCTCGCGGTGGGCCTGCTCGGCGCGGGCTGCCTGCTGCGGGCGGTCGCCGGGGTCGCCGGCCTGTACGCGGGCACCGCCGTGGCGGGTGCCGGGATCGCCGTGGCGGGTGCGTTGCTGCCGTCGGTGGTGCGGGGACGGGTGCCCGACCGGGTCGGCCCGGTCACGGGGCTGTACACCGCCGCGCTCATCGCCGGTGCGTTCCTCGCCGCGGGCCTCACCGAACCGTTGCGTCACGCGCTCGGGCTGGGCCCGCAGACCGTGCTCGCCGTGTGGGCGGTCCCGGCGGCGGTGGCTCTGGTGGTGTGGCTGCTCGTGCGGTCGCCGGGCACGGCGCGCGGCGGGCCGCGGGTCCCGTTGCCGTGGCGCAGCGGTGCCGCGTGGCTGGGGACGCTGTTCATGGGGACGCAGTCGCTGCTGTTCTACGGCGCGCTGGCCTGGCTGGCGGCCGTGTACACCAGGCTCGGCATGGGCGCGGCGCGGGCCGGCCTGCTGCTGGCGCTGTTCAGCGCCACCCAGATGGTGTTCGCGTTCGCGATGCCGGTGCTGGCGCACCGCTTCGGGCGCCTTCCCCTGTGGACGGTCGGATCGGTCCTGGTGACCACCGTGGGCCTGTTCCTCGTCGCCCTCACCCCGTGGCCGTTCGCCGCGACGCCGTGGCTGTGGGCGTCGCTGCTGGGGCTGGGCATGGGCGGCAACCTCTCGCTGGCGCTGACGGTGGTCACGGCGCTGGCGCCGACACCGCGGGCCGCGTCGGCGTACACCGGCATGGCGTTCCTGGTCGGGTACGTGCTGGCCGCTCTGGGCCCGGTGGCGCTGGGCCGGCTGACCGACCTGACGGGCGGCTACCGCGCCTCGTTCCTGGTGCTGGGCGCCGTCGGGATCGTCACCGCCGTCGTGGGCGCCGCCGCGTCGACCGCTGTCGGACGCCCGGAGCGCGTCCCGGCGCCCTGACCGCCCCCGACGGCCCGACCCGCCGCGACGGCCCGACCCGCCCGGAGCCCCGGCGTGCCACACTGTCCCGTCCGGACGGGGAGGTGGGTATGCGTTCGCGCGTCCTGTACGTCAGCGTCTGCGTGACGGCGATGGCGCTGGTCGCCGGGTTCGCCGTGCTGTACCTGGGTGCGTCGGAGGCCGCCGACGCGATCGGGTCCTACCGGTCGACCCAGGGTCTGCGGCCGCGCGCCACCCCCGACCGGTGGACGCTGGCCGTCGCCGCCTACGCCGGCGGCGCCGCCCTGTCGGTGCTGGTGATCGTGCTGATGGAGCGCTGGTGGACCCTCGGCCGCGAAAGGCCGCGCAGCGCCCTGAGCCTGGCGCTGATGGCCGGCGTGGCGCTGGGCCTCGTCCTGGCCCTCGACGGGCTGCTCACGTTGACGCCGCAGGGCGTGCTGGCCACCCTGGTCCCGTCGTGGTACGCGCCGTTGTGCATCGCGCAGGGCCTGGTGCTGGTCGCGGTGTTCGGGCTGGCCGTCATCGCCCTCCCCCGGCCGGCCCCGCGCGACGTGCGCCTCGGTCACGTGTCGCTGACGGTCGGTGACCTCGACCGCGCCGCCCGCTTCTGGTCGCGCGCGCTGGGCTACGTCCGCCGCGGTGGCGCGTCGCCGTGGCTGGAACCCCCCGACGGGCACGGCATCCCGCTGGCCCTGGGCCGCGACGACCACCCGCACCTGCACCTCGTCGTCTCCGACGAGGCGACCCGGCGCGCCGAGGTCGACCGGTTGGTCGCCCTGGGCGCCAGCCCCGTCGACCGTCCCGGCGCGGCCCACGTCGTCCTCGCCGACCCGGACGGCAACCTGTTCGACGTGGTGGTGCGCCCGTGACACCCCGCACCCTGCACGTTGCCGTCACGACCGTGGCGGGCCTGCTCGTGGCCGGGTTCGTCGCGCTGTACGTGGGCCTCGGCACCGTCGACTTGAACGACCTGGAGTACCGGGCGTCGCAGCCCCTGCCCGTCGCCGACCGGTTCCCCGAGGACCTGTTCACCGCCGCCTACGTCGTGGGGGTGGTGCTGGCGCTGGGCCTCGTGGTGCTGGTCGAGCGCCGGGTCCCGCTGCTGGCGCCCCTGGCCGTGGCGGTGGTGCTCGCCGCGTGCCTCGGTGGAATCCTGATCCTCGCCGCCGCCACCGACCCGTACGCGGACGCCGACCTCTACCCCTCGTGGTGGCGTACCCTGACCGCGGTTCAGGGCCTGCTCCTGCTCGCGCAGAGCGCCATGGCGATCGCCATCCTGGCCGTCCCCCCTCCTGCCACCGGTGAGCGCCGCCGCCCGCCGGGTACGGGCGTCGCCAGGGTCGGCACGGTCGTCCTGAAGGTCGACGACCTCGACCGCGCCGCCCGCTTCTGGACGGCCGCCCTCGGCTACACCCGCTACGGCGACACGGCCTCCTCCCCGTTCCTCCTCCCTCCCGACGGCCAGGGCCCTCCCCTGACCCTGGACACCGACGACCGCACACACCTGGACCTCGTCGTCCCCGACGAGGCAACCCGGCGCGCCGAGGTCGATCGGCTGCTCGCCCTCGGCGCCACCCCCGTCGACGGCTGGGCCGAGGTGCCCCACACCGTCCTGTCCGACCCGGAGGGCAACCTCTTCTGCGTCGTGGTGCACCCCGACGCCTAGACGTTGCGGCGGTACTGGCCTCCCACGTCGAAGAAGGCCTCGGTGATCTGCTGCAACGAGCAGACCCTGGCCGCGTCCATCAGAACCGCGAAGACGTTGGCGTCGCTCATGGCCGCCTCGCGGAGGCGGGCCAGGGCGGCCGGGGCCTCGTCGCGGTGGGCGTCGTGGAAGGCGCGCAGCCGCGACAGCTGGGACTCCTTCTCCGCCTCGGTGGCCCGGGCCAGCTCGACCGCGGTGACAGTCGGGGCGGCGCCGTCGGGACGCAGGAACGTGTTGATGCCGACCAGGGGCAGGCTCCCGTCGTGCTTGCGCTGCTCGTACAGCATCGACTCGTCCTGGATGCGGCCGCGCTGGTAACCCGTCTCCATCGCGCCGAGCACGCCACCGCGTTCGGAGATGCGGTCGAACTCGGCCAGCACGGCCTGCTCGACCAGGTCGGTCAGCTCGTCGACGATGAACGCGCCCTGCAGCGGGTTCTCGTTGACCGCCAGACCCCATTCGCGGTTGATGATGAGCTGGATCGCCAGGGCCCGCCGCACCGACTCGGTGCCGGGCGTGGTGACCGCCTCGTCGTAGGCGTTGGTGTGCAACGAGTTGGCGTTGTCGTAGATCGCCGTGAGGGCCTGCAGCGTGGTGCGGATGTCGTTGAAGTCCATCTCCTGCGCGTGCAGCGAGCGCCCGCTGGTCTGGATGTGGTACTTCAACTTCTGGGAGCGCTCGTTCGCCCCGTAGCGCTCCCTCATCGTCACCGCCCAGATGCGCCGGGCGACGCGGCCGAGCACCGAGTACTCGGGGTCCATGCCGTTGGAGAAGAAGAACGACAGGTTCGGCGCGAAGTCGTCGATGTCCATGCCGCGGGCCAGGTAGGACTCCACGTAGGTGAAGCCGTTGGCAAGCGTGAACGCCAGCTGGCTGATCGGGTTCGCTCCCGCCTCCGCGATGTGGTAGCCCGAGATCGACACCGAGTAGAAGTTGCGTACGTCGTTCTCGATGAACCACTCCTGGATGTCGCCCATCATGCGCAGCGAGAACTCCGTGGAGAACAGGCACGTGTTCTGGCCCTGGTCCTCCTTGAGGATGTCGGCCTGCACCGTGCCGCGCACCTGCGCGAGCGCCTCCGCGGCCGTGCCGCCGTTCGCCACGTGCTGGTCGATCACCGTGTTGAGGAAGAACGCGAGCACCGTCGGCGCCGGCCCGTTGATCGTCATCGACACCGACGTCGACGGCGACACGAGGTCGAACCCGTCGTAGAGCACCTTCATGTCGTCGAGCGTCGCCACCGACACCCCGGACGTGCCGACCTTGCCGTAGATGTCGGGCCGCGGGTCGGGGTCGCGGCCGTAGAGCGTCACCGAGTCGAACGCTGTCGACAGGCGGGTCGCGGGCGCGTCGGCCGACAGCAGCTTGAACCGGCGGTTGGTGCGCGCCGGATCGCCCTCGCCGGCGAACATGCGGGCCGGGTCCTCGTTGTCGCGCTTGAACGGGAACACGCCCGCGGTGAACGGGAACGACCCCGGCAGGTTCTCCCGCCGCAGCCACCGCAGCAGGTCGCCGTGGTCGGTGTACCGGGGCAGCGCCACCCGCGGAATCTCGTTGCCGCTCAACGAGGTACGGGTGAGCGGCGTTCGGATCTCCTTCCCCCGGACCGAGAACACGTGCTCGGTGCCGGAGTACGCCTCGACCACCCGCGGCCACGCGTCGAGCTGCTCCCGCACCGGCGACGGCAGGTCGGCGCGGGCCGCGTCGAGCAGGTCGCCGGCCGCGGGCAGCTCCCGCGCGACGGCCTCCAGGCGCTGCAGCCGCCGCGCCCTCTCCGCGAGCGCGTCGGTCTCGGCGTGGAAGTCGCGCACCGTCTGCGCGATCTCGGCCAGGTAGCGCACCCGCTCCGGCGGGGTGAGCCGGCGGATCATCGTGGTCGTCCTCGACGTGACCGGCGGCAGCACGCCCTCGCTCACCGGCAGACCCTTGTCGGCCAGCAGGCCGCGCAGGAACTGGTACAGCGCGGTGACCCCGTCGTCGTTGAACGTCGCCGCCGACGTGCCGAACACCGGCATCTCCTCGGGCCGCTGCCCGAAGGCCTCCCGCTCACGCACGAGTTGGCGCCCCACGTCGCGCAGCGCGTCGGCCGCGCCGCGCCGCTCGAACTTGTTGATCGCCACCGCGTCGGCGAAGCCCAGCATGTCGATCTTCTCCAGCTGGGACGCCGCGCCGAACTCGGGCGTCATCACGTACAACGCGACGTCGGCGAACGGCACGATCGCCGCGTCGCCCTGCCCGATACCGGGCGTCTCGACGATCACGAGGTCGAACCCGGCCGCCCGCAGGACGGTGATCACGTCCTCCAGGCTCTCCGGCAGCTCGCGGGACCCCCGCGTGGCCAGCGACCGGAAGTACACGGACCCGCCGTCGAGCGCGTTCATCCGGATGCGGTCGCCGAGCAGCGCGCCCCCGCCCTTGCGCCGCGTCGGGTCGACCGCGACCACGGCGACGCGCAGCTTGTCCTGCTGGTCGAGGCGCAGCCGGCGGACCAGCTCGTCGGTGAGGCTCGACTTGCCCGACCCGCCGGTACCCGTGATGCCGAGGACGGGCACCGTGCGCCGCCGCGCGGCCGCCCGCAGCTCCTCCATCGGCAGCTTCCCGGCCTCCGCCCCGGTGATCGCGCGGCCGATCGCGACCCGGTCGCCGCCGATGACGTCCTGCGCGTCGACCCGGCGGACGCTCCACGGGCTCCAGTCGCAGTCGCGGATCATCGTGTTGACCATGCCGGCGAGGCCGAGCTTCTGGCCGTCCTCCGGCGAGAAGATCGTGACGCCGCTCCCGCGCAGCCGGGCGATCTCGGCGGGGATGATGACACCCCCGCCGCCGCCGTACACCTTCACGTGGCCGGCCCCGGCCTTCCGGAGCGAGTCGACCAGGTACTCGAAGTACTCGACGTGCCCGCCCTGGTACGACGAGACCGCCACGCCCTGCACGTCCTCCTCCACCGCCGCGTCGACGACCTCGCGCACCGACCGGTTGTGGCCCAGGTGCACGACCTCCGCGCCCTGCGACTGCAGGATCCGCCGCATGATGTTGATCGACGCGTCGTGCCCGTCGAACAGGCTCGACGCGGTGACGAACCGGACCGGCTCGGCGGGGACGTGGAGCATCGGCGCACCGTCCTCTTGTGGATTCCAGGTACTGAGAATACTAGGGCGTCCTAGTATTTTCGTCCACGCGACTGGAGGTCGAGCTCGGTCAGCCGGTACACCGCCGCGGTGACCAGGGCGCCGGGGATGAAGGTCCACAACCACCAGGGGTTCTCCCAGTCGAGGGTGACCATGATGATCATGGCCCACACCGCGAACTGGGTGCCGGTGGCGACCAGCCACGCGGCCGTGGTGAAGCGGCGGATGCGGGTGTGCGGCGCGGGCGCGCCCACCCGGTCGGGCCGGATGAGGCCGATCGCGGCGGTGTCGACGCGGTCGCGGGTCTGCTGATTCATGGTGTCTCTCCCGTATGGCCGAAGGTGGTAGCTCAGATGTTTCCGCCTTCCACGGTCGCCGTCAGTGGGGCGACCTCCCGGCCGTTGGTGGGGTTGTCCCCCCGCTAAACCGGTGGCGCCACCCGGAGAATGGGAGCCATGGACATCGATACGGGGGTCAACCACGCGGCCTGGACGGCCGTGTCGGAGAAGTACTGGCGGGAGTACGACGAGCTGCTGGTGCTCGCGCGCGACGGGTTCTCGCTCGTCGACGTCGAACGGGAGGTGCTCACGCCGCTGCTGGCGCGCGGTCCCGAGGTCGTGCACCTGCAGAGCGGCGACGGCATCGACGACCACGCGCTGGTCAAGGCCGGTGCCCGCTCGGTCGTCGGCGTCGACTACAGCAGCGGCGCGGCGGCCGCGGCCGCGAAGCGCGCGACCGACCTCGGCGCACCCATCTCCTACGTCGTGGCGACGATCCCCGACACGACACTGCCCGACGGCTGCGCCGACCTCGTCTACACCGGCAAGGGCGCGCTGATCTGGATGACCGACCTCGACGCCTGGGCCCGAGAGGTGGCCCGCCTGCTGCGGCCCGGCGGCCACCTGTGGGTCTACGACGGGCACCCGGCGTTCGCGCTGTGGTCGTGGGACCTCGACGAGGCCCGCATCCGCCCCGACCGCCGCTACTTCATGCGCTCGTACCCGTGCGACTCGTACCCGGCGAACGGCGCCGTCGAGTACCAGTGGAACCTGGGCCAGATCGTCAACGCGGTCGTCGCGGCCGGTCTGCCCATCAGGCACCTCGGCGAGCACCCGGAGCCGTTCTGGAAGATGGGCGAGATGGAGGCGGCCGCCTGGCAGGGGCACCTGCCGAACACGTTCTCGCTGCTCGCGGGTCCGCGTTAGCTTCCGGCCACGGCCCGCAGCTCCTCCTCGAGCTCGTCGGCCTCCACCGGGAACGCGAGCCGCCGCGCGCGCCGGAGCCGCAGCGTGATCACCGCGAACGCGGCGGCTCCGGCCGCGCAGACGTAGATCCCGGGGTTGGCGAACTCCCCGGCCAGCAGCAGCGCGCCGGTGACCAGCGCCATGAGCCCGGTGAGGCCGGCGAACCCGGCGGTGGTCAGCCGCTCGGTGCGCGCCTCGCGGACCGTGCCCGACAGCACCACGCCGTGCGGCCCACCGGCCAGGCGCCCGACCAGCACCGGCGGACCGGAGCCGCCACCCACGACCCGCGCCCGCACCCGACCGTCGGGGCGCACCCGTGTCCGCAGCCCGGCCCCGGGCACCGGCCCGGTGGAGCGCAGCATCGCCGCCGCGGCGTCGACGTCGGGCGCGTCGATCGGGATCTCCACGGAACGACGCACCGGTGGACGGTACCGGATCCCCAGCAAACCCGGAGGTAGTTGACCGCGCAAAAGGTTGCGCTCGACGGAGCGCACCAATACGGTCGGCGGATACCGGGAAGGGAGCCGCCGCCATGCTTCTGGACAAGGAACTCTGGACCAACCGCGTCTTCATCGGTGGCAAGTGGACCGAGGCGTCCGGCGGCAGCCGCGACGTCGTCGAGCCCGCCACCGGCAACGTCATCGGCCGAACCGGTGCCGGCGACGCCACCGACATCGCCCAGGCCGTCGAGAGTGCCGCCGCGGCGCAGCCGGCGTGGGCGGCCACCTCCCACGCCGAGCGGGCCGCCGTCCTCAGGAAGGCCGCCCAGCTCTGGACCGAGCACGGCGAGGAGATCTCCTGGTGGAACGTGCGGGAGGTCGGCACGATCCCGCCGATGGCCGGTTTCGCCCTGCACGTCGCCGAGCAGGAGTGCTACGAGGCCGCCGGCCTGCCCGGCCGCCCCTACGGCGAACTGCTGGCCAGCGAACAGCCCCGGCTGTCGATGTCGCGGCGGGTGCCGGTCGGCGTCGTCGGCGTCATCTCGCCGTTCAACGTCCCGATCATCCTGGGCATCCGGTCGGTGGCACCGGCGCTGGCCCTGGGCAACGCGGTGGTGCTCAAGCCCGACCCGCGCACGGCGGTGACCGGCGGCGTGGTGCTCGCCCGCATCTTCGAGGAGGCCGGCCTGCCGCCGGGCGTGCTGCAGGTGGTGCCGGGCGGCGTCGAGGCCGGCGAGGCCCTGATCACCCACCCGAAGGTGCCGGTCATCTCGTTCACCGGCTCCACCGGCGCCGGCCGCCGGGTCGGTGAGCTCGCCGGGAAGCACCTCAAGCGGGCCCACCTGGAGCTGGGCGGCAACTCCGCCCTCGTCGTGCTCGACGACGCCGACGTCGACGAGGCGGTCACCCTGGCCGCGTTCGGCACGTTCTTCCACCAGGGCCAGATCTGCATGACGACCGGCCGCCACATCGTCCACGAGAGCCTCTACGACGACTACGTCGAGCGGCTGGCCGCCAAGGCCGCCCACCTGCCCGTGGGCGACCCGGCCGCCGGCGAGGTCGCCCTCGGTCCCCTGATCGACGAGCGGCAGCGCGACAAGGTCCACGGCCTGGTGACCGCGAGCGCCGACGCCGGCGCGAGGGTCGCCGCCGGCGGCACCTACGACCGCCTGTTCTACTCGGCCACCGTCCTGTCCGACGTACCGGCGGGCGCGCCGGCGTTCGCGGAGGAGATCTTCGGACCGGTCGCGCCCGTCCTGAAGTTCGGCTCGGTGGACGACGCGGTGCGCATCGCCGCCGACACCGAGTACGGCCTGTCCCTGGGCATCGTGACGAAGGACGTGATGAAGGGCCTCGCCCTGGCCGACCGCATGCCGACCGGCATCGTCCACATCAACGACCAGACCGTCAACGACGAGGCGAACGCCCCGTTCGGCGGCCTCGGCGCGTCGGGCACCGGGTCGCGCTTCGGCGGCGCCGCCGCGAACGTGGAGGCGTTCACGGAGACCCGCTGGGTCACGATGCGCAGCCAGCCACCGACGTACCCGTTCTGACCACACGGGGGCGTACGGCCGCCGGGCACCGTACGGCGGCGCACGGAACTAGGGTGTTGGCATGTCCGACGGGTGGGCCGAACAGCGGGCGCGGGCGATCGACGCCCACGCGGCCGACCTCGCCCGGCGCACCGCGGTCGAGTCGGAGAAGGCCGCCGCGATGCTGCGGGAGTTCGCCACCGTGGCCCGCGAGCGCGGTGTGCCGTCGGAACCGCTCGTCGCCCGCTCCTACGACGGGCGGCGCCGGTTCCGCACCGGGCTGCGCGGCTGGTACCTGCGTCCCGACGAGGGGATCGCGGTCGGCGAGGACGGGCGCTACTACGTCCTCGCCGTGCCGGGGTCGCTGCGCGGCATGCTCACCGGGGTCACGCTCGCGCCGTCACCACCCCGGCTGGTGCTCGGCGAAGGCGGACGCGACGGCGAACGCGTGACCCTCCGGGCGGCCCTCGACCACGTCCTGGCGCGGGCGTCGTGACCGGACCACTGCCGCTCGACCCGATCGACGAGGCGGCCCGGCACTGGCGCGACCACGGCTGGGCCGAGGCCGCCGACGGGATGGCGGCGGTCACGTCGATCATGCGCGCGCAGGCGATCGTGCTGGCCCGCGTCGAGGAGGTGCTGCGGCCGCTCGGGCTCACGTTCGCCCGGTACGAGCTGCTGATGCTGCTGTCGTTCAGCAGCCGCGGCGGCATGCCGATGACCAAGGCCAGCGTGCGCCTGCAGGTGCACCCGACGAGCATCACCAACGCCGCCGCGCGGCTGGAGAGCGCGGGACTGGTGCTGCGGCGCACCCATCCGAGCGACCGACGCACGGTGCTGGTCGAGATCACCGACGAGGGGCGCACGCTCGCCGCCGAGGCGACCAAGCGGCTCAACGACCGGGTCTTCACGCGGCCGGGGCTGTCCGGCGACAGCATCCGGACGCTGGTGACCGTGCTCCGCGAGCTGCGCCTCGACGCCGGCGACTTCAGCGGGCCATGACCGACGAACACGACTTCGCCCGGCTGGTCGAGCCGCACCGCGCCGAGCTGCACGCGCACTGCTACCGGATGCTCGGGTCCACCCACGACGCCGACGACGCGGTCCAGGAGACGTTCCTCCGGGCGTGGCGCGGCCTGGACCGCTTCGACGGACGCGGACCCCTGCGGCCCTGGCTCTACCGCATCGCGACCAACCGCTGCCTCACGATGATCGGGCGCCGCGGCCGCCGCGAGCTGCCCACCGACCTCGACCCCGCCACTCCCCCGACCGAGCTGACCTGGCTGGAGCCCTACCCCGACGTGGAGACGCACGTCGTCACCCGCGAGAGCGTCGAGCTGGCGTTCGTCGCGGCGGTGCAGCGCCTGTCCGGGACGCAGCGCGCGGTGCTCCTGCTGCGCGAGGTGCTCGGGTTCCCCGCGAGCGAGGTGGCCGACCTGCTCGACACCACCGTCGCGGCGGTGAACAGCGGCCTGCAGCGGGCCCGGGCCGCCGTCGGCGGGCTGCGGAGGGACGACCCGCCCGGCGACGACGCGGTCCGCGACCTCGCCGCCCGGTACACGGCGGCGTGGCAGGCCCGCGACGTCGATGCGATCGTCGGGATGCTCACCGAGGACGCCCGCTACTCGATGCCGCCGCTGCCCGAGTGGTACGCGGGACACGCGGCGATCCGCGGCTTCCTGCTCGACGGTCCCCTCGACCTGCGGTGGCGGTTCCTGCCCACCCGGGCGAACGGGCAGCTGGCGTTCGGCACGTACCGGTTCGACGTCGCGAAGGAGCTGTACGTGCCCGGCGGCCTCGACGTGGTGACACTGCGCGACGGGATGATCTCGGAAGTGGTGTCGTTCCTGGACGCCGACCTCACCCGGTTCGGGCTTCCCGAGACGCTGCGCGATTAGTTTCCGCCGTTCGCGGGGTTACATCTGTATGACCGAGAACGAGAAGCAGATCCGTGACCTCATCGAACGCTGGGTGACCGCCGTCCACACCGGCGACATGGAGAACGTCCTCGCCGACCACAGCGACGACATCGTCATGTTCGACGTGCCGCCGCCGCAGAACGGCGTCCGCGGCATCGACGCCTACCGCGAGACCTGGCCGCCGTTCTTCCGGTGGCAGGCCAGCGGCGCGGTGTTCGAGCTGGTCGAGCTCGACGTCACCGCCGGCGACGACGTGGCGTTCGCCCACGCGCTGCTGCGCTGCGAGACCACCGAGGAGCTGGCCCGCGACCCGGAGAAGCGGCTGCGGCTCACGCTCGGGCTGCGCCGGGAGGACGGACGCTGGGTCGTCAGCCACGAGCACCACTCGTTCTGCGACACCACGGGTGACGAAGGCACCGGCGAACGGCAGGTCCGCGACGTCGTGGAGGGCTGGACGGCGAAGACCGCCGCCCGCGACCTCGACGGCCTCGTCGCCACCATCGACGACGACGTGGTCTCGTACGAGCTCGACGCCCCGCTGCGCTACGTCGGCATCGACGCCGTGCGCGAGGTCTGCCGGATGGGCCTGGAGGCACCCGGTGAGGTGGCGTTCGAGCCGACCGACCTCACGGTCGCCGTCCGGGAGAACCTCGCCGTCGTGTGGGGGCTCGACCGGGTGACCGTCGACGGCGAGGTCCAGTGGTCGCGCGGGACGCGGGTGTTCCGGAACACCGGCGACGGCTGGACGATGGTCCACCAGCACCTGTCCTACCCGCGCGACCCGGACAGCGGCAGGGCCGCGACCGACCTGACGCCGTGACGGATCAGCGTCCCGGGGCGCCGGACCCGGCGTCCCGGGACGGACCCCGGGCCACGACGTACGCGAACAGCGCCGCCATGACCGCCACCCCCACCCACATGGCCTGCCGCCAGCCGTCGACGAACGCCTGCCGCGCGGCCACGACCAGCGCCCCGTCGCCGGTGGCGAGCGCCGTGGCGATGCCGTCGCGGGCCGGCACCGGACCCACCCGCGCGTCGACGGCCGCGCGGTAGCCCGCCGTCAGGACGGCGCCGAGCAGGGCGACGCCGAGCGCGGTGCCGAGCTCGCGGGTGACGTCGTTGAGCGCCGACGCCACCCCCTGCCGCTCCCGGGGCAGCGCCGACGTGATGGCCTCGGTCGACGGGGTCTGCGTCAGGCCCATGCCCAGGCCCATGGCCAGCATGCCGGGCAGCACCGAGAGGTAGCCGTCCCCGACCGAGACCATCGTCGCCATCAGCGCCAGCCCGGCACCGCCGACAAGCGCACCGGCCGCCATCGTCGCGCGGCTCCCGGCGCGTGCGGCCACCCGCGGCGCGAGGCCGGCGGCGAGCATCATCACGCCGGCCATCGGCATGAGAGCCAGCGTCGACCGCAGGCCCGACCAGCCGAGAACCGCCTGCAGGTACGGGAACAGCACGACGAAGATGCCCGCCTGCACGCCGAAGAGCACCAGGAGGGCCAGCGAGCCGCTGGACAGCCGCCGGTCGCGGAAGGAGCGGACGTCGAGCAGCGGACCCGGCCGGCGCAGCTCCCACGCCACGAAAGCGATGCTGCCGGCGACGCCGAGGGCGAGGCCCACCAGGGTCGCCGGGTCGGTCCAGCCGCGGACCGGCCCCTCGTGCAGCGTGACGATCAGCCCGGTGACGGCGACCACCGACAGCAGCGAGCCGACCGCGTCGAACCGGTGCGGCGACCGCTCCCGCGAGTCGGGCACGGACCGCAGGGCCAGCACGGCGGCCACCCCGACGAGCACGACGGGCAGCGCGAACAGCCACCGCCACGTCGCCGCGTCGACCAGGACCGCCGACAGGTACATGCCGAGGATGCCGCCGCCACCGGCGACGCCCGTCCACACGCCGATCGCGCGGGCGCGGTCGCCGGGCGGGAACGTCGAGGTGATGACGGCCAGCGTCACCGGCATGATCATCGCGGCGCCGACGCCGCCGGCCAGCCGCGCGACGATCATCATCACCGACGAGGTGGCGAGCCCGGCCGCCGCGCCGGCCACGCCGAATACGGCGAGGCCGGCGAGCAGCACCGGCCGGCGGCCCCACCGGTCGCCGAGGGCGCCGAGCGGCAGGAGCAGCGCGGCGAGGCTCAGCGTGTAGACGTTGATCATCCAAAGGACGGTGCCCTGCGACGCGTCGAACGCGACGGCGACCTGCTGCTGGGC
The DNA here is from genome assembly GCF_016863655.1 of Virgisporangium ochraceum. Classification (GTDB taxonomy): domain Bacteria; phylum Actinomycetota; class Actinomycetes; order Mycobacteriales; family Micromonosporaceae; genus Virgisporangium; species Virgisporangium ochraceum. Next base: position 142,490 of record NZ_BOPH01000098.1, on the reverse strand, counting down.
GACGTTCAGGCCGGAGACGGACGCGATCACCGCCATGAGGGCGACGCACACCGCGACCAGGACGGCGCGGCGCCGGCGGGGGTCGTGAACCGTCGGGTCGGCCTCGGCCGCCCGGGTGGAAGAGATCATGCCCGGATGGTGTCCGCCGACCCGGCCGATCAGCAAAGAACTTTGCCGAATGGCAAAATGGGGGCATGGCAGAGGACCTCGACCGCACCCTCGACGCCGTCGGGCCGCGGCTCAAGCAGCTGCGGCTGCGCCGCGACCTCACGCTCACCGAGCTCGCCGACGAGACCGGCATCTCCGTCAGCACGCTGTCGCGGCTCGAGGCCGGGCTGCGCCGGCCCACCCTCGAGCAGCTCCTGCCGCTGGCCCGTGCCCACAGTGTGACCATCGACGAGCTCGTCGACGCGCCGCTGACCGGCGACCCCCGCGTGAACCTGCGCCCCATCGCGGCCGGCGACGGGTCGACGATCCTGCCGCTGACCCGGCGACCCGGCGGGATCCAGGCCTACAAGTTCGTCCTGCCCGCCGGCGCCGACGACCGCGTCCCCGACCTGCGCACCCACGAGGGCTACGACTGGGTCTACGTCCTCAACGGCACGCTGCGGCTGGTGCTCGGCGACGACGACCTGCTGCTGCGGCCGGGTGAGGCCGCCGAGTTCGACACCCGCACCCCGCACTGGTTCGGTGCCACCGGCGCCGGCCCGGTCGAGTTCCTCAGCCTCGTCGGCCGCCAGGGCGAGCGCGCGCACGTGCGCGCGGCACCGGGGCCGGCCGGACCGCCGTAGTCGTCCGGCGCCGGCGCTGACCCCGCCGGCGCCGGACGGGTCAGCGGCGGTCCACCGTGAACGACGCCATCCCGCCGGTCGCCACCAGGTCGTAGCGGTCGGCGGCGGCGTCCCAGCCGTCGCCGGTGACCGTCGTGCCGGCCGGCACGCCGTTGCGCGTGGCGCCGTCGACGGTCACCGCGCCCGCGCCGGCCTGCGCGGCGACCCGGACCGGCACGCCCGCCGGCAGGTGCGTCGACCAGGAGCCGGTGCCGCCGACCATGCGCACCTCGACGGTGCCCGACGGGCGCGGCAGCGTCAGATCGATGCTGCCCGCCCCACCGATGAACTCGACGCCGCTCACCCGGGCCGCCGACAGGTCCACGGTGTGCCGGGTCGACCCGGCGACCAGCCGGACCCGCCACGTGGTCCCCGGGTTCAGCACGATCTCGACGGCCGACGGGCCGGTCGTGCCGGAGTCGCCCAGCTCGACGCGCACCACGCCGTCGTCGGAGGCGGAGACCAGGGGCACCTGCCGGCCGTCGGACGGGGTTCGGACCTCGTACAGGTGGCCGTCGAGGTCGGCGGCGCGCACGGTCACCGAGGTGGCGCCGGTGAGCAGTTCGAGGGTCGCCTCGGCGCGGTCGCCGACCGGACCGGTGACGACGTGGTTGCCGCGGCCCGGCCCCGTCCGGTCGTCGTCGCCGCTCGCGACCGCGGCCAGCACGACCGCCACGAGCAGGAGCACGACGAGCACCACCGCTCCGGCGACCAGCCACTTCCGGTCGACGCCACGCTGCCGGTCCGCCGGCGGGCTCTCCGGCGGGGTGTCCGGCGGCGGTGCCGACTCCGGCGGGTTCGTCGAGGTGAGCGCCATAGCGAATCCGGTACCCCTTTTCGCACGGTTCCGAACCGAGCACTGTCGATTCACGGTACGCACGGGCCGGCGCTATGGTGCCCTCCATGACCGACGCGGATGCCGTCGCCTCCTCCCTGGCGGAGCGCATCGAGGGGCTGACGTTCCTGGACCGCACAGCCGACGAGGTCACGGAGGTGCTCATCGCGGCGGTGGTCGACTGGGCCGAACGGCAGAACTGGCGGGTGTACCGGCGGGCGCGCTCCGTCGTCCCGTTGCCGCCGCCCATGCAGGGGAAGTTCTCGACGCTGGACGTGGCGTGCGCGCGTCCCGTCGGGGCGCCCGTCGTGGTCGAGGTCGACCGCACCGACCGGCGCCGCACCCTCGACAAGCTCCGCGCGGAGGCCGACGCCGGGCGGATCGCGCTGTGGTTGCGGTGGGGCACCGGCGCGGTCGCGCCGGTGGACGGCGCGGTCCGCGTCGTCACGTGCGAGGTGACCGGGAGGAGCGCGCCGGGCGGCCGCCGGTTCGACCGGGTGGTGACCACGCACCGCCCGCCCCCGGAGCACTCCGTTCCGTAGTCATTCACCGCTCACTCAACTCATCGACCTGCTGTCGATCTGTTCACCTCCCCACCCTGTGTAGTCAGGGAGGGAAATATGTCCATGCTCCGCATCGCTCTCATCGCCGTCGTCGTGTTCGCGTTCGCACCGCCCGCCGCCGCCGGTGCCACCGCGCCGACGTACGTGGGCGCCACCACCTCGGTCAACGACACCGTCGGCAGCGGCAACACGTGCGCCGGGTTCCTGCAGGAGCGCGGCGTCCTCGGTCCGCTCGCGATCCGTCGGGTCTTCACCTCGACCGGCACCGCGCCGACCGCCGACGCCGTGACCTGCCACACGACGCACGGCGCGATCCTCTGGTACTCGTTCAAGACCTCGTGCACCCCGACCGGCGTGGCCGCCGGCTCGTGCGACACCGAGGTGCAGGCGATCGCGGCGGCGATGCCGTCGGGCGGGTACCTGACGTACTTCCACGAACCCGAGGACGACATGACCGGCGTGCAGTTCGTGGCCGCGTTCACCCGGGTGTACGGCCTGGTGAAGGCCGTCAACTCCGCTGTGAAGGTGGTGCCGGTGCACATGTCGTACCAGTGGCGGCCGGGCTCGACGAAGGTCACCAACAACGGCACCGGCGGCGACCGCGAGATCCAGGACTGGATCGTGCCGTCCGCCTACGCCGACGCCTACGGCTTCGACCTGTACTGGCAGGCGAGCACCCGCGGCAGCGAACCCGACGACCCGGTGTCGGTCGGCAGCGACCCGCGGATGCTGCGCTGGTACGGCGCGTTCGGCGGGCTGGGCAGGCCGCTGTCGCTGACCGAGTGGGGCATCGACGACGACATGGGCACCCGGGCCTCCCGCGGTCCGGCCATCAGGGCGTCGCGGATCTGGCTGGAGTCGCACGGCTTCGACACGGTCCTGTACTGGCAGCACGACAACTGGTACCTCGGCACCGGCAGCGTGCCGGCCGGCGGCTACGCCGACCCCGACGGTGTCGCCGCATACACCGAGCTGGTCACCGGAACATAGGTCCGGGTCGCGGTGTTGGGCCCGGGTATGACCGACAAGCCAGTTCTCGTACCCGGGCCCAGCCACCCGATCACGATCACGCCGGCTGCCTCGCGCGTCGTCGTGCGGGTGGGCGACACGGTGATCGCCGACACGACCGCCGCGCTGAGCCTCAAGGAGGCCTCGTACCCGGCGGTGGCGTACGTCCCGCGGGCCGACGTCGACCTGGCCCGCCTCGAGCGCACCGACCACCACACGTACTGCCCGTTCAAGGGCGACGCGTCGTACTTCAGCGTTCCGGCCGCCGGCCCCGCCGGCGACAACGCCGTGTGGACCTACGAGACGCCGCACGACGCGGTCGCACAGATCAAGGAGTACGTGGCGTTCTACCCGAACAAGGTGACGATCGAGGAGCTTCCTCTGTAATCTGCGGGGCGTGTGTTCCTCGAGGGGATGTGAAGGGCGACCCGGGCAGCCGCGCACGCGTTGACCGGTCCCTTTCCGACCAGTCGCGCGTGCTGCGCCGCTGAACGAGTGGTGTCGCCGTGCGACGCTGCCCTCGAAGGTCCCCATGCTTCTGGCTTTTCTCGCCTTTTTCGGAATCGCTCTCCCCGACGGTGTTCTCGGCGTCTCCTGGCCCTCCATGCGGCTCGACCTCGGCGTGCCGGTCGGCGCGCTCGGGCTGATGCTGCCCATCGCGGTCGTGTGCTCCATGCTGTCGAGCTCTGCGACCGGGTTCGTCCTCGACCGTGCCGGCATCGGCCGGCTCCTCGCGGTCAGCACGGCGCTGGCCGGTGCGGCGCTGCTGATCCAGGGCGGCGCCACCGCGTTCTGGGTGGTGGTCGCGGCGTCGTGCCTGTTCGCCGCCGGCTCGGGCGCCATCGACGCGGGACTCAACGCGCACGTCGCCCGGCGGTTCAGCGCGCGCCGGATCACGTGGATGCACGCCTGCTACGGGGTGGGCGCGGCGTGCGGTCCGCTGATCGTCACCGGCGCGGCCGCACTCGGCCTGTCGTGGCGGTGGGCGTTCGCGACGGTCGCGGCCGTCCTGGGCGTGCTCGCGGTGGCGTTCGCGGTGACCGCGCGGTCGTGGGTCACCGCGCCCGTGCCCGTCGCGGCGCACCCGCCACGGGCGACCGCGCCGCGGTCCGACCCGCCCGCCGCCCCGCCCCGTGCGGCCCCGCCCCGGACGGCGCTGCTCCGGGCGGCCCTGCTCCGGGCGGCGCTGCTCCGGGCGGCCCTGCTCCGGGCGGCCCTGCCCGGAATGACGCTGTTCGCGGTGCACACCGGTCTGGAGTCCACCGCGTCGCTGTGGGCGTACGTGTACCTGACCGACGCGCGGGGCGTCCGGCCGACCACCGCGGCGCTGCTGGTGTCGGGGTACTGGCTGGCGTTGCTGGCCGGACGCCTCGTACTCGGACCCGTCGCCGACCGCACCGGCGCGCGTCCGGTGCTCCTGGCCTGCTTCGGCGGCATGGTCGCCGGCGCCGCCCTGCTGTTCCTGCCCGGTACGGCGGCGGCCGCCGGCGTGCTGGCGCTGGGCCTGTCGGCGGCACCCGTGTGGCCGCTGCTGACGCTGACCACGAGGGACCGCGTCGGCGGGCGGCACGCCGACCGGGTCATCGGGCTGCAGACGGCGGCCGGATCGGCGGGTGCGGCGACGGTGCCGGCGCTCGTCGGCGTCCTCATCGGATGGCGGGGTGCCGGGGTCGTCGCGGTGTGCCTTCTCCTTCTGGCGGTCATGACAGCGGTGACGTATCTGGCCGCGACGCGGCGCGTCGAATAGGACGGTGCGTGGGCGGGTCGCCGGGTCACGGGGAGGAAACGGGCCGGACTCGGTGCGGTTCCGGCGGTTTCGGGGCGGCAACGATTTGATTCCCGTTGATCGCGCGAATGTGTTTCTTCATCGGTTCGATACGTTCGCGTCCGCATTCTGCGGGGCATGCGGGGTCAATCCGGATTTACCACCGGCGATCCGCCGGGAAATCACGAGCTGATTCAGCTCGACCTCCTACTCGCGGGCCTCGGCGCCCGCATCGACGAGGTCGACGGTGAGCTCGCCCGTCTCGACAAGCGGGTCGAGGTGCTGCGTCGCGAACGGACGACGCTGGTCACCGACCGCGGCACGCTGAACGAGCGCCGCACCATTCTGGCGCTCGCGCTGACGCGCGCCGAACCACCGGTGCGCGAGCCGGTTCCGCCGGCGGAGCCGGGTGGGTGGGCGTCGCCGACGCCACCCGCTCCCCCGCACGCGGCGCCCCCGAAGGCGGCACCACCGAAAGCGGTGCCCCCGACAGCGGTCCCCCCGAAAGCAGCACACCCGAAGGGCGCACCCGCGCGGGTGCCCGCGGCCCGGCCGGCGCCGACCGCCCGGCCGGCCGCGGTACTCGCGTCCACTGTGGAGCGTCCGGCGGACCCCGGCCCCGCGTCCACCGACGAGGCCTCGGCCCTCTCGGTGCAGGCCGTGCTCCTGACGCTCGGCGGCCTGCTGCTAGGCGTCGCCGCCATCACGTTCACCGCCGTCGCGTGGACGACGTTCGGGCCGGCGGGCCGGGCGGCGATCCTCGGCACCGTGACGATGGTCGCGCTCGCGGTCCCGTGGCTGCTGAACCGGCGCGGCCTGGCCGCGACGGCGGAGACCATCAGCGCGGTCGCCCTCCTGCTCGTCGGCCTCGACGGGTACGCCGCGCACTCGCTCGGGCTCTTCGGCGTCGACAGACTGCTGCCCGCGCCCACCTACGCGGGACTGGTCCTGCTCGTCACCGCCGGCGTGGCCGCCGGCTACCGGCGGCTGGCACCGCTGCACACGCCGGGCTTCGTCGCGCTGCTCGCGGTGCAACCGGTGCTGCCGCTGCTCGTGGTCGGTACCGCGACGGGCGGCTCCGGCGACGGGTCGGGCGCGCCGGGACCGGTGCTGCCGCCACCCGGCTCCGTCGTCTACGCCGGCGTCGGCATCCTCGCGGCCGCGGTCGCGGCACAGGACCTCGCCATCCTGCGATGGCTGCGCGGCTCGCCGGGGTCGGGCGTCGCCACCGGCCGGCGCGTGCTCACGTGGCTGTTCATCGCGGTCACGCTCACGGCGGCGTGGATGGCCGCGACCGTGGCGCTGCTGCCCGCCCCCTCGGCCCTGATCGCGGTGCCGGCGAGCGTGGCGCTGCTCGCGGCGGCCGGGGTCACCGTGGAACTGGCCCACCTCGTCGACCGGCAGCGGCCCCTCGCCGCCGGCGCGGCGGTCGTCGCGGCGGTGCTGGCGCTCGGGGTCCCGGTGGCACTGGCCGTTCCGGAGGCGGGGGTGCTGCCGTTCGCGGCGCTGGTGCCGGTGCTCGCGTACGGGGTCCGGGCGCTACCGGACCCGTGGCGCGCCGGAGCCGGCGCCGGCACGTGGGCGGTCGCCGGCGTGGTGGGTGGCTGGACGCTGCTGCAGGTCGCCGGCCACGTGGGCGGCGTCCTCGATCCGGGACCGGCCCTGGCGCCGGCCGTGCTGTGCCTGACAGCCGCCGCCACCGCCCTGCCCGACCGGGCCGGCCGGCACCACGGCGTGGTGGCGGGGCTGGCCGCGACCGTGCTCGCCCTACCCACCGGGAGCGCCCCGGCCGTCACGGTCGTCGGCGCCCTCGCGTTCGGCGTGTCGACGCTTCTCACCGCCGACCGCTCCGAGGCCGCCGCGCGCTCCGAGGCCGCCGCCCGCGCCGAGGCCGCCGTGCGCGGCGCCGCCGCGGCGGTGCTCGCCCTGGTCGCGGTGGGCGTCTCACTGGGCGAGCCGGCCGAGACGGCCGCGGTGCTCGGCGCGCTCGTGCTCGGCGGGGCCGGGCTCGCCACGCGGTGGCGCAGCGCGCCGGTCATCGCCGCGACCGCGCTCGGCACCGCGGTCGCGGCCGCGCCCGGTGCGGCGGTCGCCCTCGCCGTCGCCCTCGGAACGGACGGCCCCGCCGTCCGGGCGGTCGCGCTCGTGGCGATGGCCGCCGCGGTCCTGGTCGCCGCCGCGTTCTCGAGCCGGTGGTTCCCGGCGCCGATCGTCGCGGGCGCCGTCGTCGGGTGCCTGAGCGTCGTCGCGGCCGGTACCGTCGCGGGCCGTCTCGACGCCGTCGCCGGCGCGCTGCCCGCGCTCGTCGCCCTCCTCGGGCTCGTGGCGGTGCGCCACCGGTATCCGGTGTTCGCGGCCGGCGCGGTCGTCGCGACGATCGCCGTCCTGTCCGACCTCGCCGCCACCACCGTGTCCGGCTCCGGGCTGGCGGTCGCCGCCGCGCTCGTCGCCGTGGCCGCCGGCGTCGGCCTGCGCCTGCGGCACGGCGTGCGCGACGGCGCGGCCGTCGCCGGCGCGGCCGTGGCCGCCGTGGCGGTGCCGCTCGCCGGGGGCGCGGCGCTGGCGGCGGCCATCGCGGCCGTCCGTCCACCGTGGACGACCGACCTCGGTGCCTGGGCCGACCTCGCCGACGGGGTCGCGGTGCTCGGCTGGCAGGTGCCGGCCGCCCTGGCGCTCGTGGCGGTCGCCGCCGCGGTCGGCCTGCCCGGCGACCGGCGCCTGCCGGCGATCCTCGGCGTGACGACCGTCGTGCTGGCGCTGCCCGCGGCCCTCGCCCTGCCCTGGTGGACGCCGATCGTGCTCAGTGGGGCCGCCGGCACCGCGTTCGCGCTCGTCGCCGCCCGGTTGCGCCGCGGCCGCGACATCCTGGTGACCGCCGGTCCCGCCGCTGTCCTCGGGCTGCACGCGGCCGTGGTCGCGCTGGCGCGGCCGGGCACCACCGCGGCGGTGCTCGCCGCGACGGTGGCGGTCTGCGTGCTGGTCGCGGTCCTCACGCGGGTGGACCGCCTGCGTGACGCCGCGGTCGGCGGTGCCCTCGCGGCCCTGCCCGGCGCCGCCGCCGCGACCGCGGCCACGCTGTCGGCGCGCCCGGCGCTCGTGCTGTCGCTGGGGCTGGCGACGGCCAGCCTCGCGCTCGGCGCCGCGTCGCTGATCGGGCTGGCCCGGCGCGCACAGCTTCCCGCCGTCGGCGCCGTCGCGGGCGCGCTGGTCTGCGTCGTGGTCGCGGCCGTCGTCCCGTCGGCCACCGGATGGGACCACCTGGCGGCGGCCCTGCTGCTCGTCGGCGCCCTGTCACGGGTGTGGCGGCGGCGCCGGGAGAGCCGGGGGGCCGGCGGGGCGACGCTGGCGTTCGTCGCCGAGATGTCGCAGCTGGTGGCCCTGCTCGTCCCGGGGGTGCCGGTGCTGACCACGGCCGGGGTCGTCGCCGGGACCGCGTTCGTGGTGCGGCGGCTGCCGGTCGACTGGCGGTCGGGCCCGCTGGGCGGGCTGGCGATCGCCGGTGGCGCCGTCGCCGTCGTGGCGGCGCTGGCCACCGTCGTCGACGCCGCCCACACGGTCGCGGTCCTGTCGCCGTGGGGCGCCGACCTCGGCCGCTGGCCGCGTCCGGTGCCGCCGGGCGTCGACCTGCTCGGCTGGCAGCCGGCGGCCGCCCTACTGGTCCTGGCCGTCGCCGCGCTCGCGGTCCGCGGCAGCGGTGGTGACGCCGGCACGACCGGCGTCCGCGTGGCCCGTGCCGCTCCGGCGTCCGCGCTGGTGCTGGTGGCGCTGGCGGCGGTGCACGGTCCGATCGGGTCGGGCCTGCCCTGGTGGACGCCCGCGGCCGCCGCGACCGTGGCCGCCACCGCGTACGGGTTGCTCGCCACGCGCCTCGGCCGCCCCGGGACGGCCGCCACGGCCGCCGGTGCCGCCGCCGCCCTGGCGCTGTACGGCGGCGCGGCGGCCCTGGCCCGACCGGGCTCGACGGCGATGACCCTGACGGCGCTGGTGGCGGCCGGAGCGCTCGTCGCCGCCGTCGCGGGGCGCGCGCGGCCGGCGGCCCGGGTCACCGGTGGCGGGGCGGTGCTCCTGGCGCTCGCGCCGGCGCCGGCGGCCGCGGCCGCCTGGCTCCGCACGCTCGACCCGCCCGTCGCGATGCCGCACGTCACCGTGGCGGCCGTGGGGGTGGTGCTGGCCGGTGCGGTGCTCGCCCGGCGCCCGTACGGGCCGTGGGCCCGGACCGGCGTCGCGCTGGCCGGTGCCGGGGTGCTCGCCATGCCTCCGGGTGGGCCGACCGCGCCCCACGTCGCGGTCGTCGCGGTGCTCGGGATGGCCGCGGCCGTGCTGGTTCCGTGGCGGGCCCGGCCCCCGGTGGCGGATCCGGCGGCCGTGAAGCCGCACGGGCCCGGCGTGCTGCCGTGGATCGTCCCGGCGCTGGTAGTGGTCGGGTTCGTCGTGCCGCTGCTCGGCGCGGCGCTCGTCGGCCCGTACCGGTGGGCCACCGACGGGATCCCGGAGCGGGCCGGGTTCGACCCGGCGCTGCCGGCCCTGGCGCTCCTGACGGTCGGGGTGGCCGGGCTGCTGTGGTTCGGTGACCGGCGACGCTGGCTCGTGCCGGCGCTGCTCGTCCCGGTGGCGGCGACCGTGCTCGTCACGCCGGTGGCGGTGCCGTCGCCGTGGCCGGCGCCGGTGGTCGCGGCGCTGGCGGTGGCCGTGACCGCCGGCATCGCCGCCGCCCGCATGCCCGCCACCGCCGACCTCCCGACCCGCCTGACGACGTCGCTGTGCTCCGTGATCACGGTCGTCGCCGGTTCCGCCGCGCTCGCCGGCGCCGCCGCGACCCGGCCGACCACGTTCGCCGCGCTCGGCGTCGCCGTCGGGGCCGGGGTGGTGGCCGGGGCCGTCGGCCGGCACGCCGTCGGGCGGACGGCCGGCTGGCTGGTGGCCGCCGTCGGCGGGCTCGTGCTGGCGAGCCTCGCCGCCGCCGACCTCGACGGTGTTCCGCTGGCCGCCGGGCCCTTCCTGGTGGCGGTCGTGCTCCTCGGCGCGGCCGCGCTGCTCGACCGGCTGCGGCGGCACCCCGCCGAGGTGGTCGCCCTGGAGGCGGTGTCGGGGGTCGCGGCCGTCGCGGCGGTGGTGACGTCGGCCTCCCTGCGCGGGACCGCGACCGTGCTGATCGGGTACGGGGCGGTGCTCGGCCTGTCGGCCCTGCGGGCCGGACGCCGGTGGTTCGCGCCGGTCGCCGGCGTGGCCGAGCTGCTGGCCTGGTGGATGCTGCTGTTCGCCGCCGACATCGGGCTGATCGAGGCGTACACGCTGCCGTTCGCGGTGTTCGCCCTCGTGGGCGGGCTCATCTGGCGCGGGCCGGCCATCCGCAGCTGGGTGGCGTTCGGACCGGCGTTGGCCGCCGCGTTCCTGCCCAGCCTCGCCCTCCTCCACACCGACGCCCCGCTGCGCCGCCTGCTCCTCGGCGCGGCCGCGATCGCGGTGGTGCTGGTCGGCGGGGCGCGGCGGTGGCAGGCGCCGGTGGTCGTCGGCGCGGTGGTGCTCGTGCTGGTCAGCCTGCACGAGCTGATCGTGTGGTGGGACGACGTCCCGCGCTGGATCCCGCTCGCCGCCGGCGGCCTGCTCCTGGTGACCGTCGGCGCCACCTACGAGCGCCGCCGCCGCGACCTGAGGCTGCTCCGCACGACCGTCAGGGAGATGCGCTGACGCCCGCGTTCGCATCAGTGAAGTCGCCGGCGCGCAGGATCAGTTCGGCGCGCGAGGTCACGTCGAGCTTGGTGAAGACCTTGCGCAGGTGGTAGTCGACCGTGCGGGGGCTGAGGAACAGCTGCGCCGCCACCTCGCGGTTGGTGACGCCGGTGGCGACCAGCCGCACGATCTGCACGTCCTGCGGGGTCAGCCGCGTCAGCGTCCCGGGTTCGCGCCGGCGCGCGGTCTCGCCGGTGGCGCGTAGCTCGGCCGCCGCCAGGTCGGCCCACGTGGGCCAGCGACCGCACGCCGACGGCGGCCGAGGTCGACGCCGCCCTCGCCGGGTGGTCGGTCGGGGCGCTGGCGGCACCGGCCGGCGGCCATACTGGTCCGCATGCCCGCCCCTGAACCGCGCTCCGCCGAACAGCGCAGGACCGACACGCTCGCCCGGCTGGCCGCCCCCGTCCTCGACGGCTGGGTGGCCAGCGCCGGTGCGGGCGGCGCGCACCTGGTCCCGTTGTCCGTCCACTGGACCGGCGACCGGCTCGTCGTCGCCGTCGCGGCGTCGTCGGTGACCGCCCGGAACGTCGCCGCCGCCGGCCGGGCCCGGGTCGGGCTCGGCGCGACCCGCGACGTGGTCATGGTCGACGTGACGCTCGACAGTTCGGTCCCGGTGGCCGACGCGCCCGCCGACCTGGCCGAGGGGTACGCCGGCCAGTCCGACTGGGACCCGCGCACCTCCCCCGACGGCTACGTCTACCTCGTGCTGCGGCCCGAGCGCGTCCAGGCCTGGCGGGAGGCCAACGAGATCGCCGGCCGCACCCTGATGCGCGACGGCGCCTGGGTGGTGTGACGCGGCGGGAACCCGGAACGGCGGTGGAACGTCGTAGGGCCATGACACGAGCGGTGGCCGCGATCCTCCTCACCCTGACCGTCGCCGGATGCGCCGGTGCGGCGCCGACCCGGACGCCCGGCGCCCCCGCGCCGAGCGGGCCAGGGTCGGGCGGGCCAGGGTCGAGCGCGCCGGCGCCCGCCGGCGCCGATCCCGTCGACGTCTACGCGGCGGCGATCGCCCGGTACCTCACCGGTCGGGAGAACTCCTTCCCCGGCAGGACGTTTCCGGTCGTCTTCGTCCTCGACCGGCTCGACGCCGCGGCGGCCGACCCCATGACCGCCGTCGGCACCGGACCCACCAGCCCGCTCACGCCCGCCCAGCAGCAGCGGATCGAGTCGGTCTCCGGCACCGACCTCACGTTCGTCCCGTCCCTCGACGCCGCCACCACCGGCGACTCCTGCCGGCTGGTCCGCGACGACGGCGTGTTCGTCGCGCTCGGCCCGGCGGCGCCGACCGGCACCGACACGGCACAGGTGGCGGTGCACGGGTTCGTCGCCTGCCAGGGCGCGACGTGGTTCACCTACGTCCTGCGCCGCGACGCCACCGGCTGGACCGTCACCGGCACCACCGGGCAGATGGCGGTCAGCTGACCCGGGCCACTCAGAACCGGCCGGCCAGCCGGTCGGCGGCGGCGGTGAACTCGTCGGCGAACTGCAGGGTCGCCACCCACGGCGCCGGGATGGCGTCGACCCCGTCGCGGATGCCGAGCAGACCGCCGGCGATCGCGCCGTTGGTGTCGGTGTCGCGGCCCACGCGCACCACGTCGACCACCACGTCGGCGAACGGGCGCGGGTCGAGGACGGCGGCGACCGCGAGCACCAGCGAGTCGAGCACGTACCCGCTGGCCTCGGCCTCCAGCGCCGACCCCGGGCCGTGCGCCGCCAGCACGGCCGGCCGCAGCGAGCGTCCGAACTCGACAGCCTCGGCCACGACGGCGAGGTCCTTCGCCGCCTCGCGGCCCTCGGTCACCGCGTCGGACGGGTCGGCGCCGGCGAGCAGCGCCGCGGCGATCTCGTTGTACGCGGCACACGCGACGGTGCAGCGCTCGTCGTCGTGGGTGATCGCGGAGATCTCCATCGACTCGCGGACGCGCCGCTCCCGGTCGGCGACCGCGAGGCCCGTCGGGATGCAGCGCATCAGGGACCCGTTGCCCGCCCGGCCGGCGCCCGCACCGGCGTCGCGGGGATCGCCGGTGCGCCGGTACTTCCGCAGGCCCCACGACGTGGCGTTGCCGATGTCGACCGGCCGGCTGCCCGGCTCGCGGCCCGGCCACGCGCCGTCGTACCAGGCCATCATGTGGTCGGCGGCGGTGCGGACGACGTCGTCGCCCGGCTCGAGGTACGCCAGCAGCACCGCCCGGGTGAGGTCGGTGTCGTCGGTGGCGTGCCCGGGCGGCCAGTGGAACGGGCCGCCGCCGACGATGTCGCGCAGGCCGTCGGGGTAGCGGTCGCGGATCTCCGCCCACGGCGAGAACTCCACCGTGGCACCGAGCGAGTCGCCCGCGTGCACCCCCAGCAACCCGCCCGCGATCCTATTCCGCACCGTCGTCATCCGACGATGATTCCAGGATCGTTAGCATTGCCCGGGTGCCGGGTCTGTCCTATCCGATCAGTCGGCGTCGGTTCGTCGCCGACGCGGGCAAGGCGGTCGCGGGACTGATGGTGGGGCCGGCCCTGCTCGCCGGTGACCTCGCGCACCCGGTCCCCCGGCCCGGTCCCGACGAACCGCTACCGGCGGACCTGTTCCCGCTCGGCGTCGCCTCCGGCGACCCGGCGCCCGACGGCGTCGTGCTGTGGACGCGGCTCGCGCCCGACCGGATGCCCGCCCGCACCGTCGAGGTCCGCTGGGAGGTGGCCCACGACGAGCGGTTCACCCGGCTGGCCGCCTCGGGCACCGCGCCGGCGGCGCCGCGGCTGGGCCACTCGGTACACGTCGAGGTCGGCGGCCTCGACCCGCACCGCTGGTACTTCTACCGCTTCCTGGCCGGCGGCGAGGCGTCGGAGACGGGCCGCACCCGCACCGCGCCGGCCCCCGGCGTGCGGACGGTCAGGTTCGCGTTCGCCAGCTGCCAGAACTACCAGGCCGGCTACTACACCGCCTACCCGCACCTGGTCGCCGAGGACGTCGACCTGGTCGCGTTCCTCGGCGACTACATCTACGAGGACCGGCGCGACCCCGACGCCCTGCGGCAGCACGACGGCACCGACGAGCCGTACACCCTCGCCGCCTACCGGGCGCGGTACGCCCACTACAAGAGCGACCCGGAGCTGCGGCGCGCGCACGCCGCCGCGCCCTGGGTGGTGACCCTCGACGACCACGAGGTCGACAACAACTGGCAGGGCACCGGCCCCCAGGACCCCGACAAGCAGACCCCCGACGCGTTCCGCAGCCGCCGCGCCGCCGCGCTGCAGGCCTGGTGGGAGCACCTGCCGCTGCGCCGCGGCGCGCTGCCTCGCGGCCCGTCCGCGCGGATCTTCCGCCGCCTCACGTTCGGCGACCTCGCGACCCTGCACGTGCTCGACACCCGCCAGTACCGCTCGCGCCACGCCGGCTCGATCGAGCGCGCCAACGAGCAGTCCCGCACGATGACCGGCGGCGAGCAGGAACGTTGGCTCCTCGACGGGCTCGCCTCCTCCGCCACGCGGTGGAACCTCATCGCCAACCAGACCCAGCTGGCGTCCGTCGACCACGAGGCCGGCCCCGGCGAGTGGTGGGAATGGGACAACTGGGACGGCTACCGCGCCCAGCGTCGCCGCCTGCTCGAACGCCTCGCCACGGTCGCGAACCCCGTGGTGATCACCGGCGACCGCCACGCCACCTGGGTCAGCGACCTGCGCCCGGACTTCGACCGCCCCGACACCCCGGTCGTCGGCGCCGAGCTCGTCGGCAGCTCCCTCACCTCGGAGGGCGACCCCGACCGCGACGGCTTCCGGCGCAAGTGGACCCCGATCATGGCCGAGAGCCCGCACTGGCGCTACATCGACAACCGTCGCGGCTACTTCGTCTGCGACCTCACCACCGAGGGCCTCGACGCCACGCTGCGCGTCGTCGACACCGTCCGGGCGCCCGCCTCGCCGATCGCCACCGCCGGCCGCTTCCATGTGGCCGCGGGCGTCCGCGGCATCAGCGGGGTCGCCGCGTGAGGCGCGTCCTCGCCGTGCTGGGCGCGCTGGTCACCGTGCTGTCCGTCGGGGGCGTCGTCCGCCTGGCGGTTCCGGCCGTCTCCGCGCACAGCGGCGTCCGCGCGCAGCTCACGTTCATAGGAGACGCGCTACGGGGCGGAGCGGCCGTCGAGGCGCAACGGTCGTTCCCCGAGGGGTACTTCTTCCTGTACGCGCTGTACGGCCTCACCTGGGTGGAGGTCGGCCGGCTGGAGCCGGAGGCCGGGCGCGCCGAGGCGCTGCGGGAGGCCCGCTGGGCACTGGCGCACCTCGACACCGATGCGGGCAGGGCGCCGTTCAGTGCCGCGCTCACGCCGTCCAATGGGATCTTCTACCGTGGCTGGACGAACTGGCTGCGCGGAGGCGTGCTGAGCCTGCAGCCCCCCGACCGCCGCGACGCGGGCGAGGCCGAGCGCTTCGCGGCCGACTCCGCCGAGATCGCCGCCGCGTTCGGGGCGGCCTCCACGCCGTTCCTGCAGGCGTACCCGGGGCAGGCCTGGCCCGTGGACTCGACCGTGGCCATGGCGTCGCTGCGCCTGCACGACACGCTGCTGCCACCCCGCTACGCCGACACCGCGACGCGGTGGGTGGCTGACGTCCGCGCGCGCCTGGACCCGGCCACCGGCCTGCTCCCCCACACCGCCGACCCGGAGACCGGCGAGGCGGGCGAGGTCGCCCGCGGCACGTCCCAGAGCATGATCACCCGCTTCCTGGTGGAGATCGACCCCACCTTCGCCCGCGAGCAGTACCTGCGGTTCCGGCAGCTCTACGTGACCCGGCCCCTGGGCCTGGGCCCGGCGGTCCGCGAGTACCCCGCGTTCGTCACCCACGCCACCGGCGACGTCGACTCGGGTCCCCTGGTCCTCGGCACCAGCCTCTCCGCGACGGTCGTCACCATCGGCGCGGCCCGCGTACAGGGCGACCGTGCGCTGGCGACGGCGCTGGCGAGCTACGGGGAGCTGGCGGGCCTTCCGGTGTCCACCCCACGGACGAAGCGGTACGGGTTCGGGGTGGTTCCGGTCGGGGACGCGTTCGTCGCGTGGTCGAAGATGTCGTCGGCGTGGGTCTCGCGGCCACCCGCCTTCACCGCGCCGCGGGCGGTGGCGTGGTGGTGGCCGGCGCCGCTGGTGCTGGTCCTGCTCCTCGTGGCGGTGGCACCGTGGTGGCGGCTCCTCCGTCGGCGGCTGGCCCGCCCACCACGCCGCCGCGTTCCGCACGAGGCGGTCAGCTGAACGCCTCGAACTCGAACGGGTGCTCGCCCCGGGTCGGGGCGGACGCCGCCCTCCCGCGGCCGGAGTCCCCTATCAGGCTGCGCATCACCGCAACTTCCTCATCGAGGTCGCGATCGAAGGCAAGTCGGAACGCCGCACGTGCCCGGGCAACCAGACGAGGGTCCTGCCGCTCGATCTCGTCCCAGCTCACCAGTTCGATGGCCGCTGCGTCCATCCTGACGCCGGCCTCCAGAAGCCCGACCAGCCAGAGGACGTACGTCCGACCGGTCGAACCGACGACAATCCCTTCCACGCGTTGCCGAAGCTCCGCCCACTCGTCTGCGGCGGGCCGGACTACCGCCACATGGTCGACGACGGCATCGACCACCAGCTCGTCGTCCCGTCCCCGAGTGGACCCGTCGACGAGTAACGCGAGGATCTCATCGAGATCGGCCGTCGGGAGCTCGCGCGCGTGGTCCCGAAGATGGGACAGGACCATGGCGCGCGCCGCCCTCGACGTACCGGCGGAGAATGCGCCACGCCACCGGTTGAGGGCCTTCGACAGAGTGAGGTAGGTCCTGGACAGATCGTCGAGCGGTGTGCCTGTCGCCCGGGCGACGGTCAGTCGGAGCAGGTCGTGGAGGACGGTCCGGGGCCGTGGATCGGGTGTGCCGGTCCGGTCCCAGTCACGATGCGCCGGGCTGACCATGACCAGCGCGAGTTCGGCGAGGTAGGGGAAGATCGGTTCCAGCCCTTGAGCGGCGATGCCCGTCGCGGCGTCGCCGGTGAACGCCACGTGACGTGCGAGGTCGTGGGTTCCGTCGGACCGCCATCCGCGTGGCCCGTCCGACCCACCGGGCATGGCGGCAACGTCGTACATCCAGAAGAGGTCGATCGGGTCGACCGGTCGCTCGGGTTCGGTGTCGAGGTCGATTGTCAGGTCCCTGACGCCGTCGACCCACCGGTGGCACACCCGGACCGCGTACAGCACGGTCGACCACTCCTCGGCGGTGAGCGCCGCGCGCCACAGGTGGGCATAGCGACGCCAGGAAACCACGACGTCCGCCGCGTCCGGAAAGAGGACGCCCGCGCGAACGCCTCCGCCGTACACCGTGGCGAGAAGCAGCAGGTTCAGGCTGTACCGGCCGTGGCGACTCCATGCGGACAGTGGCGCCGGCTGGTACACGGCGTACTTGCCGTCATCGGTCCGGGATTCCAGTCGCGTGAACAACAACACCGGTAGCGCAGCCAGCTCGTCCGGCCCGGACCGGGTTCTGGTGGCCAGTTCCCGCAGGAAGGTCAGCACCGGGCCGCGAGTGGCGAGGGGAGCAAACGACAGAAGCGCATGGACAAGACCGTCCTTGCAGCCGCCAGCGTCGAACGCTACTCCCACAGAGGCCCTCTCCAGTGCGGCCAGGTCGGTCATCAGCCGATGCACCAGACGGGCGACCAGGTACTCGCCGAACGTCGCGTGGAGGAACTCGTACGTCGACAGCGTCCTACCCTCCCGCACCGCCCGGGCGCGTTGGATGAAAAAGAACCGTCCCAGCGCGGTCTCGCCTCCGCCGAGATCGGCACGCAGGCCACCCTGGCGGGTCGGTTCGCCGGGCAGGACCTTCAGGTCGGCGTCGAGCTCCGCCTCGGTGACCCATTGCCGTCCCCGGTTGAACATCGCGAACGCCACGACCGACAGCCGCAGCAGTTCGTCATCCACCATCTTCCCGATCGCGGCATCGGACCGGCCATCTGAGCCCTTGCCCACCTCGCGGGCGGCGAACGTCCGCAGCAGCTGCTCGTACAGACCGGCTTCGTCAAGATCACTTTCGATCTGCCGCTGCAACGCATTGGAGTCGGCGTCGTACAGCGCGAGCATCAGCAGCATCAACGGCTGCGCCGAGAGGTCCGGTAGGCGGCGCACCGTGGCCTGGTCGAGTGCTTTCAGACCGCCCGAGGCCCACCGGTCCTCATTCGCGTGGTTCCAGATGCGCAGCCACTCGTCGGCCTGCTCGGGCCGGAACGGCTCCAGCCGCAGTAGCACGCTGGCGGCCGGAGTCCGCGCCCGGTCGGCCACCGCGGTTCGACTGGTGACGACCACCGCCACCGGTCGGCCCTGGATGGCTTCGCGCTCCTGGAAGCGGGACACCCTCTGCAGATAGTCGGTCTGGCTCACGCCGGTGGCCTGTAGAAGCTCGTCGAACCCGTCGAGCAGTATCACGGGCAGGGCATCGCCGGCGTTCCCACTCAGGTCGGGCCAGCTGATCCGGTGACCGGTGGCCATACGGATCGCGTGCTCGACCTGATCCTGCACGTCGGCGTCGGCAGGGACCTCCCGCAGCTCGACCCGGACAGCCAGGAACTGCTCGGCCGGCAACCGGGCCGCGAGGATCCGCGTCAGCACGCTCTTCCCCGCGCCTGGCTGACCCAGCACCACCATCGGCGCTTCGGTCGCCACCGCGGACGTCAGGTAGCCGGCCAGATACGTCGCCAGATCCGTGGCGACCGCGGCAGACTCCCACAGCGACTCACTCGCCGGTGAACAACCGGCGTGGTCGGTCACGACGCGGTAGTCGGGGTCGATGTAGCTCGCCAGCAATGTCGGGATGACCACCCCGTCCGGCGCGTCGCGCTCGGACAGTACCGACCGGGTGAGTGCCGCACGGTGGAACCGCGCCAGTGCCGCCCGGCGGTCGTCGAGGGCACGGCCGACCGACAGGTCCCGCAGTGCGCTCTCCAGTGCGGCCAGCGACCGCCGGGTTGCCTGATGCTCCTGCTGCCCCGCCCACAGTGCGAACTCCGGCGCGTCGAGGGCCAGTTGCCGGTACTGGATCTCGTACCTGGCTTTCGCGTCCCCGGGCACCGCCTCGATCAGCGCTGTGCGAACGGCCCGCTGGTTGGTCTCGTCGATCCGGTCCCAGACCGCGAGCCCTCCGACGAACGCCAGCCAGTCGGCCGCCAGCTGCCGGTAGACCGTCTCCAGGCATTCCAGCACGGTCTCGAACGCCATCCCGGGCCCAGGGATCGGAACCGGTGCGTTCAGCAGCGACCGCACCATCGACCGCTCCGAGGCTCCCGTCCGGGCGAGCCGTAGCTGGTCCTCCGCCGTCAGCTCGACCGCCCGCAGGTCGATGGGCAGCGGTGTCTCGTTCAACGCCTCGAAGAACGACGTGATCACCACGACCGTGTGCGCGGCCATCAGCCGCTCGGTCCGGTCGAACCGCGAGTATCCGCGGATCCGGTCCCGCAGGGTGCCGACCAGCTCGTGCCCGACCCGGACCGCCTCCGTGCGGGCGCCGAGCAGGTTGGCCACAACTTCGACTCCGCCGCCCGTCGCCGCGAGCAGCGCCCCGCCGAGCGCGCGGTCCAGCGCGGCCACCGCTGGGCTGTCGCCGCCGAGCAGTGCGACCGCGTCGGCGTACCTCAAGGGCCGCACCATGGGGCATCACGCTAACGGAACGTCGACACCGCGCGCACCACCCGCACAGGTGACGGTTGCGCTGACAGCGGACGGGCCAGCGAACGGCCCGAGGTCGCCGATAACGTCCAGACCCATGGGGGACATCGAGGTCAACGGCACGCGGCTCGCCTACGACGAGGCAGGCAGCGGCCCGGCCATCGTCTTCTCGCACGCCGCGCTCGCCGACCGGCGCATGTGGGACCACCAGTTCGAGCACCTCACGGAGACGAACCGGGTCATCCGCTACGACTGGCGCGGCTACGGAGACTCGGCCGACGCCACAGGGACCTACTCCCACGCCGAAGACCTCCTCGCCCTGCTCGACGCGCTCGCCGTCGAGGACGCCACGCTCGTCGGCTGTTCCATGGGCGGCGGCCACTGCGTCGACGTGGCGCTCGCCGCGCCGGAGCGGGTCACCGGGCTGGTGCTGTTCTGTGCCGGGCTGAACGGGCGCACCTGGCCCGAGCCGATGCAGGAGTACGTGAAGGAGCACGTCCGCCCCGCCGTGCCCGCCGAGCGGATCGCGGCGTACCAGCGGGGGGAACCGGTCCGCGACGGCGACGCCCGTGCCATGGCCGAGGCGCACGGCCGCTTCCTCATCGCCGGCCCGGGCCGGGATCCGTCGACCATGGACGCAGCGGTCTACGCGAAGGCCATGGACATGGCCACCGGCGTCTTCCGCCGCCTGTGGTCAGGCCCACCGTCGCGGGAGAAGGAGACAGGTCCGCCGAACCTGGGCGGCATCACCGCGAACACGCTCGTCGTCAACGGAACCGAGGACGCCCCCTGGATCCAGGACCTGCAGAACGAGATCGCGCGGACCGTCCCCCGCGCACGCAGGGTCGACCTGCCCGACACCGGGCACCTGCCACCCCTGGAACGCCCCGACGAGTCCACGAAACTCATCGCCGCCCACGCACAATGAACCCATGGGCCACCCGATCATGTTCGACGACAGGGACCCGCTGCTGAAGCGGGTCCGCTCGCTCGCCCTCGCGTTCCCCGACGCCGCCGAGAAGGTCTCGCACGGCCACCCGGCCTTCTACACGACGAAGGTGTTCGCCTACTACGGCGGCTCGGTCAAGGTCGACGGCGTGTACCGGCAGCACGAGCACTCCGTCGTCGTCCTCCTGCCGCGCGACGAGCGGGAGGCGCTCCTCGAAGACGGGCGCTGCTACGTCCCCGCCTACCTCGGCCCGAGCGGCTGGCTCGGCGTCGACCTCGACGAGGACACCGACTGGGCGGAGATCAACGAACTGCTCGACGCCAGCTACCGCCAGACCGCCGGCCCGCGGCGGGTCGCGAAACTCAACGCGGCAACGGGTTAGCGATCAGCCCGGCGAACGCCAGCTCCGACGCCCCGACCAGGCACGCGTCGTCACCCAAAGCCGACACGCACAGCCGCACCTCGCGCGACACCGCCAGCACGTTGTTCGCGATCCGCGCCTGCACCTGCTCCGCGCACGACGGGTAGACGTCGCGCAGCATCCCCCCGAAGATGACCACCCCCGGGTTGAACAGGTTGATCAGGTTCGCCACGCCGATGCCCAGCCAGTCACCGACCTCGCGCAGAGCCCGGCAGGCGGCGTCCTCACCGGAGGCCGCGGCGTCGACCACCGACCGCACCGCCGACCGCCCGTACAGCGACGACGGCCGCCCGGCCAGGTCGAGCAGCGCCCGCTCGCCGACCTCCGCCTCCAGGCACCCGTGCGACCCGCAGTTGCACGCCCGCCCGCCCACCGGGTTCAGCACGATATGTCCGAGCTCGCACCCGTACCCGGCCTCGCCGTCGAGCAGCCGCCCGTCGACGATGATCCCGCCGCCGACCCCGACATCGCCGTGCAGGTAGACCAGGTTCTTGAACCCGACCCCCGCCCCGCGCAGGTGCTCCGCCCGGGCGCCGAGGTGGGCCTCGTTGCCCACCACCACGGGCAGCCCGAGGCCGAGCGCGTCGGACAGCGACGTCCCGAACGCCTGGTCGACCCAGCCCATGTCGGGGGCGAAGTGCACCATGCCGTCGTCGGGCCGCACCATCCCGCAGTACGACGCGCCCACGCCGGCGCACACGGCGTCGGCCGGCGCCGCCGCGTGCAGCGATCGTCCGAATGACGCCAGAACGGACACCACGTCGTCGAGGTCGGCCCCGGCCCGACGCCGCACGGCGACCCGCCGGTCGAGCACGATCCCGCCGAGCCCGACCCGCGCCGCCACGAGCCGGTCGACGGCCACGTCGAAGGCCAGGACGTACACCCGGTCGCACGACGGACGCACGACGATCGAGGGCCGCCCCGCGCGTCCCGACACATGGGGCCGGTCCTCCGAGATCAGCCCGGCCGACGTGAGTTCGCCGGTCAACGCCATGATCGTGCTCCGGTTGAGCCCCATCCGCCGGGCGAGCGTCGAGCGCGAAGCCGGCCCGCCGACGTGCACCAGGCGCAGCAGCGTACCGAGGTTGCGCTGCCGGACGGCCTCCGAAACGTTTCGTGACATCGCCATCAACCCTGCCACACGCCCGTGCGATGGTTGGCCCATGATCAGGAGCCGTCGGCTGGCCATGGCCGCGTTGCTGCTCGGCGCGGTGAACATGCGGCCGGCGGTCACCAGCCTCGGGCCGGTGCTCGCGGAGGTGCGGGCCGCCCTCGGGATGAGCGCGGCCGTGGCCGGCCTGCTGACCTCGGTCCCCGTGGCGTGTTTCGCTCTGGTGGGGACGGCCGCGCCGCGACTCGCGCGGCGCTTCACGGCGGCGACCGTCGTGGCGGTCGGCCTCAGCGCGGCGGTGGTCGGCCTCGCGGCGCGGGTGTTCGCGACCGGCGCGGCCGCCTTCGCGGCGGCGACCGCTGTCGCGCTCGCCGGGATCGCGCTGGTCAACGTGCTGCTCCCGGCCGTGGTCAAGGAGCGCTTCCCGGACCGGGTCGGCGCGGTCACCGGCTGGTACTCGATGGCGCTCAATGCCGGGGCGACGGCCGCCGCCGGGGTGACGGTGCCGGTCGCGGCCGCGTTCGGCGGCGACTGGAGGGTCGGCCTGGGGGTGTGGGCACTGCTCGCGGCCCTGTCCGTGCCGCCGTGGTTCAGCCTGAGAGGTGACCGGCACAGCACCGTCGCCACTCAAGAGGTGTCCGGGGAGGTGGCGGCCCCAATGGTGCGAAGTCCGGTCGCGTGGGCCCTGGCCTGCTACTTCGGCCTGCAGGCCACCTCCGCGTACGTGATCATCGGCTGGCTGCCCCAGATGTTCCGCGACGCCGGCCTGTCGGCCACCACGGCCGGGGTGCTGTTCGCGGTGACCTCGTTGCTCGGGGTGCCGCTGTCGATCGTGCTGTCGTCGCTGGCCGGCCGGTTGCCGAACCAGAGCGGTATCGCGGTGGGCCTGGTGCTGGTCGGCATGGCCGCCTACGCCGGTCTGTGGTGGGCACCCAACGGCGGGGCGTGGGTGTGGGCGGTGCTGCTCGGGGTCGCCAACTGCTCCTTCCCCCTGGCCCTGACCATGATCGGCCTGCGCGGCCGCACCGGTGCGGCGGTGGTGCGCCTGTCGGCGTTCGCCCAGAGCACCGGCTACCTGATCTCCATCCCGGGCCCGCTGCTCGTCGGGGTCCTCTACGACCACACGGGCGGGTGGTCGGCGCCGTTGGCGTTCATGCTGCTGGTCATGGCCGGCCAACTGGTCGCCGGTCACCTGGCCGGCCGCGACCGCGAGGTCGCCTGAGGCGGCCGTCAGCCATCACGACCGGTCACCCCGCGGACCGATCACCCCCACTGGCCGTGGCCGGTCACCCTGCGGGCCGCGACCGCGAGGTGGGACGAGGTGGCCGTTCGGCCATCTCGGCACCGGGAGTACGGTTCGATTCGCTAACAGCTAGGAATCGATGGATGTAGGGGCGCTCCCGCATGGTGCACAATCACGCCGTGGATGCGGCGGACATGCTCGGTGGGCGCTACCGCCTCGTCGAGCGGCTCGGCGAAGGAGGCATGTCCGTCGTCTGGCGGGCGTGGGACGAGGTCCTCGACCGGCATGTCGCGGTGAAGCTGCTGTCGCCCCGGTTCGTCGCCGACCCGACGTTCCGCCAGCGTGTGCGTGCCGAGGCGCAGGCGGCCGCCCGTCTCGCCCATCCGAACATCGCCGGCATCTTCGACTACGGCGAGTCGTTGCGCCCCGGTGGCGAGCGGGTGCCCTACATCGTCATGGAGCTGCTCAGCGGCCAGACCCTGGCCGAGCTCCTCGACGACGGACCGTTGCCGCTGTCGCGGGTCCTCAAGATCTGCGCCCAGATCGCGAGCGGCCTCGCCGCCGCTCACGAGCAGGACATCGTCCACCGTGACGTGAAGCCCGCCAACGTCATGATCCTGGCCAACGGCACCGCGAAGGTGGTCGACTTCGGTGTCGCCGCTGTCGTCGGCGACCTGACGGAGCAGGGCGGGGTCCTCTTCGGGACGCCGGCGTACGTCGCGCCGGAGCGCCTGTCCGGTGGTGCCGTGGTCGCCGGCACCGATGTCTACGGCCTGGGTGTGCTGCTGTACCGGATGCTGGCCGGGTACATGCCGTGGCCGGCGGAGTCGACGACCCAGATGCTCGTGGCGCACATGTACACCGAGCCCGAGCCGCTGCCCCCGCTGACCGGCCTGCCCTCCGACGTGATCGCCGCCTGCGAGGCGTGCCTCCTCAAGGAGCCCGCCGACCGTCCCCCCGCAGCCGACGTCGCCGACATCCTGACGGCCGCCGCCGCCACGATCTCCGTGGATCTGACGCCGGTACCCGTGACGCGCCCCGGCAGCCGTTCTGGTTCCCGGTCCGGTGGCCGTCTTCTCGGGGCCGGCTCCGGCGCCGGTCCGTTCGGTGCCGGTCCGTTCGGTGCCCGTCCCTTCGGTGCCCGTCCCTTCGGCGGCCGCGGCCCCCGCCGGCGCGCCCGACTCGTCACGATGGCCGCCGCCGCGATCGCCGTGATCCTGGTGGCGGCGGTCGCCGCCGCCAACGTCGGCGCCGACGACGCCGACCGGCGGACGGCGGGCCCGTCGACCGGCGGCGAGGTCCCGACCGCCGGCCAGCCCACCGGCTCCTCCTCCGCCGGCGGCTCCGGTGTGGGCGGCACGGCGCCCCCGAACGCGACGGCGAACACTCCTCCCAACGGCGGCGCGCCCCTGCCGAACGGCGCCCTCCCTCCGATCGGCACCCAGACGCCGCCCGCCCCGGTCCCGGGCACCCCGACGACCGGCCCGTACAACCAGCCGGGCCCCACCGAGACCGACCCGCCGGACCCCCAGTGGCAGGAACGCTCGGCCTCCGAGTACGGCAACTCCGTCACGGTCCGGTGCGTCGGCGAGGTCGCCCAGATCGTCGCCTACAACGCGGCGGCGGGCTGGAACGTCACCCGGGTCAACCCGGGCCCGGCCGAGCAGGTCAACATCCGGTTCGAGACGGGCACCTCCGGCCGCGTGACGTTCAAGAGCCGCTGCAACAACGGCATCCCCCGCATCAACCCGGACGTGGCCGCTCCCTGACGAGCCCGCGTCTCCGGCGCGCGGGTGACTCCTGCTCGCCCCTGTCTCCTGCTCGCCCCCGTCTCCTCGCCACTGGCTCCTGCCGCGCGCCCCGGCGCTGATCTGCGCGGCGCGCCGCATTCCCTGCTCTCTGCTCTCTGCTCTCTGCTCTCGCTCCGTGCCGCGCCATCGGCGCGCCGCGGTGGCACTATCGAACACATGGTCGGTATCCGCCCCGAGACGGTCAGCCTCTCCTACCTGGGCGCCACGATCGACATCGTCGACCCCGAGGCGCTCTTCTCCGCGGCCCGCCAGGGCCGGCTCACCCTGCTGCACGAGGCCGACCTGCCGGCACCGGTCACCGCCCTCGGCCTGACCCTCTCCCCGGAGCCCGACGGCTCCGCCTTCCGCCTGACCGGCTCGGTCACGGCGGTGCCCCGCCGGCCGTTCACCCGCCCCGAGGACCTCGGCCACGCCATGCTCCCCGCCACCGCCGTGGCGATGCTGTTGGGCGGCGTGGCTGGCCTGGTCACGCTGACAGTCCTCGGCTACGCCGCCTACCGCGACCGCCGCGAGCGCCGCGAAGCCGCCCTCCGCGAAGCCGCCGCCCGGGAAGCAGCCGCCTACTCCGCCGCTGGACGCTCCCCCGTGGGTAACCCAGCCGCGGGTAACCCAGCCGCGGGTAACCCGGCCGCGGGAAGCCCGGCCGCCGGCCGCGCCGGCCGGGGCGGGACGCGGCACGCTCTGCCCGGCTCCGGCTGGCGGGGTGGCACGACCGCTCCCGACGGCACATGGTGGCCCGGCGACCCCCATGCGCCGAGCGGCCCGGATCGGCCCGGGGGCGCGACTACTTGGGGCGGCCCGGGCAAGCCGGCCGGCACTGTCCGGTCGGCAGAGCAGTCGGCCGAGCAGCCGGCCGAGCAGCCGGCCGCGGGCACCGTCGTCGACGCTGATACCGGCATGGTCGCCACCCTCGCCGCCACCGGGCCGCGCACCCTGACCGTCTCCGCCACCGTGCCGGCCGCCTTGGCCGACGCGGGCCAGCTCGCCGCGTTCACCCGCATCCTTCTGACGGTGGCCGTCCGGATGTCCAACGCCGGCGACGATGCCGACTTCTGGACGGGACGGCGAATCCGCCTCAGCCGCTACCCCGGCGGCCGGTCGATCCTGCCCGGCTCCGACGTGCTGCGCCTCGACCAGATCGGCGGCATGGACCACGTGGTCGCCCAGCTCCGCGAGGTGGCCGACTCGTTCAACCACCCGGCCGCGATGGCCCGCTGGGGTACCCGCCGCCCGCAGGGCCTGCTGTTCTACGGTCCACCCGGTACCGGCAAGACCACGCTGGCCAAGGCCCTGGCGGCCGAGATCGGCGGCCGGCTCCGCGAGGTACGCACCCCCGACATCCTCAACAAGTGGGTGGGCAGCTCCGAGCGGAACATCAAGGAGATCTTCGCCGAGGCCCGCCGCTACCGGACACCGACCGTGCTCCTGTTCGACGAGTTCGACAGCATCATCAGCTACGTCGGCGCGCCCGACCACTCCGCCGACCAGATGGTCAACTCGGTCGCCGGCATCTTCAAGCAGGAGATGAACACCCTCATCGCCGAGAACCCCAATGTGATCGTCGTAGCCACCACCAACTTCCCCGACAAGGTCGACGAGTCCCTGATCCGCTCCGGCCGCTTCGACGTCAAGCTGTCCGTTCCCCTACCCAGCGCGACCGGTCGCGCCCAGATCCTCACCGGCATGCTCCGTCAACTGATCGCCGACCACGAGACCGACGGGTTCCGCATGTTCGCCGACGACGTCAACGTCGTCGAGCTCGCCAACGTCACCCCCGGCATGACCGGCGCCGACCTCCGCGAACTGCTGCGCCGCGTCCGCATGGCCAAGGCGATGGCCGAGGCCCGCTACGGCGCGGCGAGCCCGATCACCCAGCGGGACCTGCTCGACGCCCTGGCCGGCATGCGCCGCCACATCTGAGACCCGCCGTCACCCGGGCGCGCCCCGACCGAAGCGGCCCGGGTCGAAGAGCGCGACCGGGTGCCGCGTGGAGCCCTCCGTCGCGAGGTCGGCCAGGATCTCGCCCACCACCGGCACGAACTTGAACCCGTGGCCGGAGAAGCCGCACGCTACCGTCACGTGCTCGTGGGCCGGGTGCGGGGCGATCACGAAGTGCTCGTCGGCCGTGTTCGTGTACATGCACGTCGACGCGCGGAGGAACCGGTCCGGCAGGTCGGGGATCCGCCCGCGCAGGTGTGCGGCCATCGCCGCGACCTCGGTGTCGGCCACGACCCGGTCGATCGTGTCGGCGGTGCACGTTCGGCCGCCGCGGAAGAACGCCACCTTCACCCCGTCGTCGGGACCGTCGATGGCCGGAAAACCGTACAGCTGCGTGCCCCCGGCGTCCTCCCAGACGTAGATCGGATGACGGCCGGGCCGGAACGGCTCGACGCCGCCGGCCGGCGCGAACCAGTACAGCACCTGCCGCTCGATCGTGAACGTGACGCCGAGGTCGGCCAGCAGCTCGGGCGCCCACGCGCCGGGGCAGATCACGAGGTGCCCGGCGGTGTAGGTGCCCTTGTCGGTGACGACCTCCACGCCGCCGGACGACGTCTTCCAACGCCGCACCGGCTCGTGGAAGCGCAGGTCGGCACCGTGACGGCCGGCCAGGTCGAGGTGGGCGCGCACCGTCTCCTCCGGACGCACGAACCCGGCGTTGTCCTCGTACAGCGCGATGTCGTCGGGGCCCGGCGTCAGCGTCGGGAACCGCCGCCGGATGTCGGCGGCGCCGAGCACCTCGTGCGGCAGGTCCCACTGCTCGGCGCTGCGCCGGCTGCCGGCGACGGTGGTGCTGGCCGGTGGGCCGATCATGATGCCGCCGGTGAGCGTGATGACGTCGCGGCCGCTGTCACGGGCCAGCGTGTCCCACAGCTCGTGCGCGCGCAGCAGTAACGGCACGTAGGCGGGGTCTTCGAAGTAGGCCTGCCGCGTGATCCGCGAGTCACCGTGGCTGGATCCCCTGTCGTGCGCGGGCCCGAACCGTTCCAGCCCCAGCACCCGCCGACCACGGGCGGCGAGGTGGTACGCGGCGGCGCTTCCCATGCCGCCGAGCCCGATCACGATGACGTCGAAGCCGTTCATGGCGGCCACGCTACCGACGCGAACCATCGTTGGCTTCCGTCTGGAGACGGTGAGGAAATCCCCACCAACGAGCCGGAGCCTGCCCTACCGACACGGGCGCGTTCACGCGAAAGGCTTTCCGGGACGGGCATCCGCGCGATCGAGCAGGGTTTCGGGAGCACATGGTGTATCTGCGGCGCGGCATGCGTCCAAGGAGGAGGAGGGGTGGTCACCGTGAGGGCAGCGGGTAACACGTGTGCCACCGCTCACCGGGTCGGTTACGGTTCGCCGGTGCTCGTGATACCCGTCGACCGGAAGGTGCCGGCCCTCGCCTGAGACGGCGACGAACTCGTGGCGCCCGAGAGTGGGCCGCTGCGGTGGGCGTCCGACGGCACTCCGGTGGAGCAGGAGCCGTCCCGGGTGTTCGGGGGTCCGTTCGGGCAGAGCGTGACCTCGGCCGACGGGCGGTACCGGGTGCTCTACGTGGAGCGGGGCACCAAGGCGTTGCTGCTCGACGGTCCGGAGCTCGTCCGGGAGCTCGACCGCAGCTACTACCACGCCGCCGACTACGACTATCCGGTCGCGGTGGGGAGGATGGCCGACGGGCGGGAGGTCGTCGTCCACTGCCCCACCCGGTACGACACGCTGCACGTCGACGATCTGTGGTCCGGAGAGCGGCTCACCGGCGGGGAGCGGGAGCCGATCGACGTGTTCCATTCGCGGTTGTCGGTCAGTCCGGACGGGAACCATCTGCTCGCCGTCGGGTGGGTGTGGCAGCCGTACGGGGTGGCGTTGGCGTTCTCGTTGCCGCGGGCGGTCGCCGATCCGGGCACGCTCGACGGATTCGGCGTGGTTCCGTTCCACCGCGCGGTCGGCGCGGAGGGGGCGAACGCCTGCTGGCTCGACGCCGACCGGATCGTCGTCACCACGTCGGCCGACGACGAGGACGACGCCGACGACGACCAGCTCGGTCGGGCGCAGGTCGGGGTGTGGTCGATCGGTGCGGGGGCCTGGCTGCACCGGTCGGCGCTCGGGTTCGAGGCCGGGGTGATCGTGCCGCGCGGCGAGCAGGTCGTCGCGTTGCACGGGCATCCCCGGCTGGTCGACGTCGTGTCGGGGCGGGTGGTCGCCGAGTGGCCGGAGGTCGGCACCGGGCGGTGGACGGGCTGTTACGGCGTCAGCCACCTGCCGAGCCCGGTGGTCGCGCTGCGTCCGGACGGTACCCGTCTCGCTGTGGCGGGCGCGGACACCATCACCGTGATCGACCTTCCCGAACGGTAGAAGCCGTACAGGGAGAGGCCGTCCAGGGAGGAAAGGAGTCAGCTCAGCGCGAACCGGGCACGTTCGTGGTCGACCAGCACCTCGCGGATCACCCTGCGTTGTTCGGCGGCCTCCGCGTCGTTGCCGGCCTCCAGGGCGCCCTCCATGATGAGCAGCGCCTTCCACAGGGCCCATCCACGTCCGCGGGCCCAGGTGTCGGCGTCGAGGGCGAGCGTCGAGCGGAAGGCGTCGCGGCTCTTGCCGGTCAGCATGGTCCAGGCCAGGGCCAGGTCGCAGGCCGGGTCGCCGACGCCGGAGGTGCCGAAGTCGATCACGGCGGCGAGGGTGCCGTCCTCGACCAGGAGGTTGCCGAAAGCGACGTCGCCGTGGAACCACACCGGGTCGGCCGGCCAGGTCGAGGCCTGCGCGTCGTCCCAGACCTGGCGGGCGGCGCCGACCGGCACCTCGTCGACGAGGGCGGCCAGGGAGCGTTCCACGTCGGGGGTGTAGTAGGCGACCGGGCCGCCGCGGTGGAAGTTGTGCGGACCGGGTGCCGGGCCGTCGGTCGCGTCGCAGGCCCGCAGCGCCACCAGGAACTCGGCCACGGCGGTGGCGAAGGCCGTCGGGTCGGCGACGTTCCCGCCGTCGAGGTGAGGAGACGCGGGTGCGCCCGCCAGCCACCGGTACACCGACCACGGGCGCGGGAAGTCGTCGGACGGCCTGCCGTGGGCCACGGGGGCCGGCACCGGCAGGGGAAGGTGCGGGGCGAGCAGAGGCAGCCAGCGCTGCTCCTTCGCCACGGCGTGCTGGTAGGCGTCGGCGCTGGGCAGCCGCACGCTCAGGTCGTCACCGAGCCGGAACGTGCGGTTGTCCCAACCGCTGTGGTCGACCGGCCGCACGGGCAGGTGCGACCACTGCGGGAACTGGTCGGACAGCAGACGGCGGACGAGGTCCTCGTTGATCTCGGCGGGCACCGCGCCAGTGTGCCAACAACCATCCGGAATCACGAGGGGGGCCGTGACTGTTGTGGGTCGAGCGTCCTCTGGCGCCCGTTGGTGTTCGATGACGCTCGGCTCTGCGGTGATGGGAATTGTCATAGCTCGGTGTGATACTTGCCCCGTCGTTCGGGGAGGGGGCGGTGGGAGTGCGGGTGGTACAGGCGTACCGGTTCGCCCTCGATCTCACCCCGTCACAGGAGCGGGCGAGCTTGATGTCCGCTGGTGCGGGCCGGTTGGCGCACAATGAGATGCTGGCGCGGGTTAAGGCAGTCATGGACCAACGTGCCGCTGAACACACTTACGGCGTCCCAGACGAAGCGTTGACCCCGGCGCAGGGCTGGTCTCTGGCCGCACTGCGCAGGACCTGGAACCAGATCAAGGGCGATGTGGCGCCGTGGTGGGCGGAGTGTTCCAAGGAGGCCTTCAACACCGGCCTCGACTCGTTGGCCCGCGGGCTGAAGAACTGGACCGACTCCCGCACCGGTAAACGCGGCGGCCGGAAGGTCGGGTTCCCTCGGTTCAAGTCGAGGCATCGCAGTACGCCGACGGTGCGGTTCACCACGGGGGCGATCCGCTTCGCACCCGACCGCAAGCATGTGGTCCTGCCCAGGCTGGGCCGGTTGAAGCTGCACGAGTCGGCCCGCAAGCTCGCCCGGCGTATCGAGGCGGGTACGGCACGGATCCTCTCGGCGACGGTCTGCCGGCGGGGTGGGCGCTGGTTCGTGTCGTTCACCGTCGACCTGGAAAGCCCCGACCGGACCCCTCTTCGACCAAGGAGTGTGATCGGAGTCGATGTCGGCATCACGCACTTGGCGGTGCTGTCCGCCGGTGAACCGGTTCCCAACCCCCGCCACCTCGACCGCGCCCAGCAGCGGCTAAGGGCACTCGGCCGGGCGCTGGCCCGTAAACAGGGCCCGGACCGGCGGATCGGCCGGGCACCGTCGAAGCGGTGGCAGCGCTACCGCGGACGGATGGGGGCGGCGCATGCGCGGGTGGCGAACCTGCGCCGCGACGGGCTGCACAAACTGACCACCCGGCTCGCCCGCGTGTACGGCACGGTGGTGGTCGAGGATCTGAACGTGGCCGGCATGCTAGGCCATCGGCGGCTGGCCCGGCACATCGCTGATGCGGGGTTCGGGGAACTCCGCCGTCAGCTTGATTACAAGGTGGTGTGGAACGGCGGTCGGCTGGTCGTGGCCGACCGGTGGTACCCGTCTTCGAAGACGTGTTCGGCGTGCGGTGCGGTGAAAGCCAAGCTGCCCCTCGCCGAACGTATCTACCGCTGCGCCAGTTGCGGCCTGGTCCTGGACCGGGATGTCAACGCCGCACGCAACCTCGCCGCCCTCGCCGCGAACGAATCGCACACCGCCGGGAGTGGCCCGGTGGCAGGACGCGGAGCCATCCGCAAGACCCCGAACATGGGGCAGGAGGCCGTGAAACGTCAACCCGGCGCCACCACCGTGGGTCAGACCGGGACCGTCCTCCCGCAAGGGATGACAGCCGCATGAGCGCCGAACAGCACTCAACGGCAACGGCGCGAAGAACTCCAGCGCGATGTTGTCCGGGTCGCGGACCGACAGGCCCGACCCGTAGTGGGCGTCGACGATGCCGCCGTGCGCGATACCGAGGTCGTCGAGGTGCTTCCGCCATCCGTCGAGGGCCGACCGGTCCGCGCACGCGAACGCGACGTGGTCGAGGCCCACGCGGCGCTCGTCGAAGGCGGAACCGGCGGCCGACGGGAACGCGTGCAGACCGATCAGCTGACCACCACCGATCGGGAACACGACGTGGTGGAACGGGCCGGTGTCCTCGTCCAGGACGGGGTCGACGCCGAGCAGGCGCCGGTACCAGGCGACGCTGGCGGGCAGGTCGGTCACGGTCAGCGCGACGTGGGTGAAGGCCGGGAACTCAGGATGACACCCACCGTCGACGCAGCTGTTGCAGTCCCGTTGCAGTCACGGGCCGGAGGCACGCGGGTCCGTCGATAGAATCGGCGGGTGCCCGACCGGCCCATACTCGAGCGGGAGCGCGAGCTGGCCGAGCTCGCGAGCGCCACCCGCGCCGCCGCCGAAGGCACCGGCTCCGTGGTGCTGGTGTTCGGCGAGGCCGGCATCGGCAAGTCGAGCCTGCTGCAGACCGCCCGGTCGGTGCTGCCCGCGGAGGGACGCCTGCTCGTCGGCTACTGCGACGACCTGTCCACACCCCGGCCGTTCGGTCCGCTGCGCGACCTCGTCGGAGCCGTCGGCGCCGGCCTGGCCCGGGCCCTCGACGCCAGCGACCGCACCCGCGCACCCGACGCGCTGCGGGCCGAGCTCGACCGGCCCGGGCAGCCGACCGTGCTCGCCGTGGAGGACGCGCACTGGGCCGACGAGGCGACCCTCGACGTGCTGCAGTTCCTGGTCCGCCGGATCACGGCGCTGCCAGCCGTCCTCATCCTCACCTACCGCGACGACGAGCTCGGACCCGAACACCCGCTGCACCGCCTCCTCGGGCTGGCCTCCCGCACGCCGGGCACGCGGCGGCTGCCGCTGCAGAAGCTGTCGACCTCGGCGGTCCGGCGGCTCACCGAACAGAGCGCGCTCGACCCCGACGACGTGTACGCGGTCACCGCCGGCAACCCGTTCTTCGTCACCGAGGTCGTCGCCGCGGGCGGCGCCCGGAAGGTGCCGCCCACGATCGCCGACGCCGTGCGGGGACGTGTCGCCGGGCTCCCCGAGGCCAGCCGCGAGGCGCTGGAGCAGCTGGCGGTGCTGCCGTCCGGGGTGGAACGGTGGCTGCTCGACCCGCTGCTACGCGACAGGCCCGAGAGGCCCGGCAACGCCGACAGGATGCACGTGCTCGCGGCGGCAGAACAGCACGGGCTGCTCACCGTCACCCCGCAACGGGTGGCCTTCCGCCACGAGCTGGCCCGCCGGGCCGTCGCCGACGCGCTGCCCGCCGCCCGCCGCATGCACTACAACCGCAGGGTCCTGCGAGCCCTCGTCGAGCACACCGAGTGGGACCTGTCCCGCATCGTGCACCACGCCGCGGAGGCCGGCGACACCGACGCGATCGTCCGGTACGCGCCCGCCGCCGCCACCGAGGCCAGCCGCACCGGCGCCCACCGAGAGGCGGCCGCACACCTGCGGCTGGCGCTGACGCTGCGCACGCGCTTCCCCGACGACGCGCTCGCCGGCCTCTTCGAGGCGTACGCCGTCGAGTGCTACACGCTCGGCCAGGCCGGCCCCGCGCTGCCGGCGCAGCAGGAGGCGGTCGCGCTGCGCCGCACGCTCGGCGACAAGGCGAAGCTCGGTACCGCGCTGCGGTGGCTGGCCCGCATCGGCTGGTGGGCCAACGAACGGCCGACCGCCGAACGCGCCGCCGAGGAAGGCGTGAAGATCCTGCGGGACGCGGGTGAGCCCGCCCTGCTGGCAATGGCGCAGAGCAGCCTCGCCCAGCTGCACATGCTCGCCAACCGCAACGAGGAGAGCGTCGCGCTGGCGGCGGAGGCGGTCACGGTCGCCCGCTCCGTCGACGACCCAGCGCTGCTCTCGCACGCGCTCAACAACTGGGCGACCGCCGGCTGGCGGATCGGCGACCCCGACGCCGAGGCGCGGCTGGTGGAGAGCCTGCGCGTCGCGCTCGACGCCGGCGAGACCGACCACGCCTGCCGCGCGTACGTGAACCTGGTGTGGAGCCTCATCGAGGACCGCCGCTGGGACGACGCCGACCGCTACCTCACCGAGTCGATCGGCTACGCCGACGGCACCGAGTTCGTCGGGTTCCTCGCGTACCTGCTCGTCGCCCGCGGCCTCGTCTACCTGGCGACCGGCCGGTGGGACGAGGCGGTCGCGGTCGTCGAGCCGGCCTTCGACGCGCAACCGGCCGCCCGCTGGGGCGCGCTCACCGTCCGCGGCCGCATCGCGGTCCGGCGTGGACTGCCCGAGGCCGACGACCTGATCGACCAGGCGCGCCAGATCGCCGAACGCATGGACGAGCCGCTGCGCATCGGTCCGGTCGCGGCCGCCCGCGCAGAGGCCGCGTGGTTGCGGGGGGACCGGGCTGCGGTGACCGCGGTGGCGGCGCCCGCCTACGACCGCCTCGCCGGCGACCCGCGCGACCCGGTGCTGCCCGAGCTGTACCTGTGGCTCGCCAAAGCGGGGGCGGCACCCACCGGAACACCACCACCCGGCCGCCCACCACCCGGCCGCCCACCACCCGGCCAGCCACCCGCTGGCCAGGCAACGCCACCCACCGGCGCACCACCCACCGGGCGGGCGACCCCGCCGGCGTGGACCGAGCCGTACGTGGCGCAGGCCCGGGGCGACTGGGCGCTGGCCGCGGAGGGCTTCACCGAGCTCGGCTGCCCCTACGAGTGCGCCCAGGCGCTGGCCGACAGCGACGACCCCGACGACCTGCTCGCCGCGCTGTCGGTCCTCGACGGGCTCGGGGCCGAGCCGCTGGGCCGGCGGGTGCGGGCGCGGCTGCGCGACGTCGGCGTCACCCGGATCCCGCGCGGGCCGACCGACACCACCCGCGACAACCCGGCCGGCCTCACCGAGCGGCAGCTCACCGTGCTGCGGATGGTCGCCGAAGGCCTCACCAACGCCCAGATCGCCGAGCGGCTGGTGGTCTCCACCCGCACCGTCGACACCCACGTCGGCGCCGTACTCGACAAGTTCGGCGTCCGCAACCGCCGCGACGCGGTCGCCCACGCGGTCACTCTGGGGATCGTGCCCGGCCAAAGTAGGTAGGTGCACGCACGAAACTCCGTAGCTGGCACGGATCCGCCGGGGCCGCGCCCCGCCGTAGAACTGGCTCATGCTGCAGGACGAGGATGTCAAGCTCGACGGGTCGACGATGGGAACGCCGGTCAACGCGGGCCGGCTGCTCGAGTTCGTCGAGCGGTTCGTCGGAGACCTCGGTGCCACGATGGCCGCCGGAAGCGTGGTCCTCGGTGACCGGCTGGGCCTCTACCGCGCCCTCGCCGAGTGCCCGCAGCACCCGGAGGAGCTGGCCGGCCGCACCGGTACCGCCGCCAGGTACGTGGAGGAGTGGCTGCGGGGACAGGCGGCCAGCGGCTACGTCTGCTACGACCCCGCGACCGGGAAGTACTCGCTGACCCCGGAGCAGGCGTTCGCGCTCACCGACCCGCACGGTCCACTCTTCGCGCCGGGCGCGTTCGAGCTGGCGCTCGGGGCGCTGCGGGCCGAGCCCGAGATCGCGGCCGCGTTCCGCACGGGCGCCGGCATCCCCTGGGACCTGCACGACGACCAGGTGTTCCGCGGCTGCGAGCGGTTCCTGCGGCCCGCCTACACGGCGAACCTCGTGCCGAACTGGCTGCCGTCGCTCGACGGCGTGGTCGCCAAGCTCCACGCCGGCGCCCGGGTCGCCGACGTCGGCTGCGGGCACGGCGCGTCGACGGCGCTGCTCGCGGCGGCGTTCCCGCGGTCG
The DNA here is from genome assembly GCF_016863655.1 of Virgisporangium ochraceum. Taxonomy (GTDB): domain Bacteria; phylum Actinomycetota; class Actinomycetes; order Mycobacteriales; family Micromonosporaceae; genus Virgisporangium; species Virgisporangium ochraceum. The sequence continues at coordinate 106,815 of NZ_BOPH01000098.1, read as the reverse complement.
ACGTTCGTCGGCTCCGACCCGCACGCGCGGTCGGTGGCCGAGGCCGTCCGCGGCGCGCGGTCGGCCGGCGTCGACGACCGCGTCGAGTTCGAGACCGCGTCGGCGCAGACGTTCAGCGGCGGACCGTTCGACCTCGTGACCACGTTCGACGCGCTGCACGACATGGGTGACCCGCTGGGCGCCGCCCGGCACGTCCTGCGCTCCCTGCACCCCGACGGCACGTGGATGATCGTCGAGCCGTACGCGGGCGGGTCGGTGCCGGAGAACCTCGGCCCGGTCGGCCGGGTCTACTACTCGCTGTCGACGTTCCTGTGCGTGCCGAACGCGCTGTCGCAGCCGGGCGGCTACGCGCTCGGGGCGCAGGCCGGCGAGGAACCGATCCGCCGGCTCGCCCTCGACGCCGGGTTCGGCACGTTCCGGCGGGCGGCCGAGGCGCCGTTCCACCTGGTGTACGAGGCGAAACCGTGAGGGCGGACCGGTGAGAACGTCATGCCTCGCCGCGGGTCACGACCCCGGCCTCGTACGCGAACACCACGATCTGCACCCGGTCGCGCAGCCCGAGCTTGGCGAGCAGCCGGCCGACGTGCGCCTTGACCGTCGCCTCCGACAGGCACAGGGCGGCCGCTACCTCGGCGTTGGACCCGCCGCGGGCCACCAGTACGAGGACGTCGCGCTCGCGATCGGTGAGGCGCTGCAGGCGCTCGTCGCCCTCGGTGCGCCCGGTGGCGGGGTCGGGCAGGAGCGGGGTGAAGGCGTCGATGAGCCGACGGGTGACCCGCGGCGCCACCACCGCGTCTCCCCCGGCGACCGCGCGGAGGGCGGAGAGCAGGTCGGCCGGCGGCACGTCCTTGAGAAGGAAGCCGGAGGCGCCCGCGCGTAACGCGGCGTACACGTACTCATCAAGATCGAAAGTCGTGAGGACCAGGACGCGCGCGTCCGACGAGGCGACGATCTCCCTCGTCGCGGCGATCCCGTCCATCACCGGCATGCGCACGTCCATCAGCACCACGTCGGGCCGCAGCGCGCGGGTCATGGCGACCGCCTGCTCGCCGTTGCCGGCCTCCCCCACCACCTCCAGGTCGGCCTGCGCCTCCAGGACCAGCCGGAACCCGAGAAGGAGCAGGGGCTGATCGTCGACCAGAAGCACCCTCACGCGCGTCACCCCTGATCTTCGGTCGGAAAGCGCAACGACGCGCGGACCCGCCAGCCCGCGCCGGCGCCCGGCCCCGCCTCCAGCCGGCCGCCGAACGACGCGGCGCGCTCGGCCATGCCGGGAAGGCCGTGCCCGTCGGCACCCGGAGTGACCGCGACACGGCCGGCGCCGTCGTCGACGACCTCGATGTCGGCGCCGTCGGCGGTGAACCGCAACCCGACCCGGGTGACCGCGCGCGGGCCGGCGTGCTTGAGCGCGTTCGTCAGCGCCTCCTGCACGATGCGGTACACCGCGAGCCCGGCGCCCGGACCCCACGCGCCCGGCTCGCCCCGCCGGGTCAGCTCCACGCGCATACCGGCGGCCCGGACCTGGTCGACCAGCGGGTCGAGGTCGGCGAGACCGGGCTGCGGGCCGCGCGGCGCCTCGTCGGTCCTCAGCACGCCGACCATCCGCCGCATCTCGACCAGGGCCAGCCGGCCGGTCGCCGCGACCTTGTCCATGACGTCGACCGCGCGGTCCGGGGCCGTCGGGACCGTCGCGGCCGCGCCCTCGGCGAGCGCGACCATTACGGTGAGGTTGTGCGCGACGATGTCGTGCAGCTCGCGGGCGATGCGCGCCCGCTCCCCGGCGGCGGCGAGCCGGGCCTGCTGGTCGCGTTCGCGCTCCAGCCGGGCGGCGCGTTCCTCCAGCTGGTCGAGGTAGGCGCGGCGGGTGCGCAGGTTCATGCCGAGGAACACCGACGCGGCGAGCAGCGCGGTCACCGCGATCACGTCCTGGTTCTCCAGGTCGTTCGCGATCAGCGTCCCGACGATCACCGCCTCGAACGCGACCGCCACCGGCACCAGCCAGACCCGCGGGCGGTGGCGGGCGACGGCGTAGACCGCGAACAGCGGGCAGAACAGCGACGCCGGCGTGTCCGCCACCGAGTCCGTGAGGCCACCGACCGCCATCACCACGCAGAACACCACGACCGGCGCCCGCCGCCGCCAGACCAGCGGCAGGCACACCGCCACCGACGCGAGCCAGGTCCGGGCGGTCGGCCCGGTACCGGTCACCTCCGACCGGCCGACCAGCGCCATCGCGCTGACGGCGAAGGCCAGGACGGCGACCACGGTGTCGACGACCCACGGATGCCGCCCCGGCCAGCTCCTCATGGACACATCATGCGTCGCGCCGCAGCAGCACCGCCGCGCCCCCGGCGAGCACCGCCGCGACCCACGCGAGCATCACCAGCGCCGCCGGGCCGGCCGACAGCAGGTCGATGTCGCCGGCCGACCCGAGGTCGCCGACCGCGTACAGCGACTGGCTCGCCGCGACCGGCACCACCGGCACCACGTCGTCGAGCATCCGGTCGGGCAGCGCCGCCGGCAGCAGCGCCGGCAGCACCAGCAGCACACCGACGTACACGGTGATCGCGGCCGCGGTGTGCCGCACCATCGCACCGATGCCGAGCCCGATCAGCCCCATCGCGACGGGCGCCACCGCGGCACCGGCGGTGGCCCGGAGCACGCCGTCGTCGGTCAGGCCGACACGGACGCCCGGCTCGGCGAAGGCCTGGCTCACCAGCAGCGCCGCGACGCACGCGGCCGCCGTCACCGGCAGCATCAGGGCCACGAACGCCAGCGCCTTGGCGCCGAGGACCGGCAGCCGCGTCGGCACCGCCGCGAGGGTCGACCGGATCGCGCCGGAGCCGTACTCGCCGGTCATGAGCAGGATCCCGAAGACGCCGACGACCAGGGAGGCCACGTCGACGCTGAGGAACGCCCGGGCGATGGCGTACGGCGCGCTGTTGTCGACGTCGGGGTCGCGGTTGGCCTGCCAGCCGATCAGCCCGGAGACGGTCACCATCAGGACGGCCACCACACCGAGCAGGGCCCAGGTCGACCGGAGCGAGACGAGCTTCGTCCACTCCGACCGGACCACCCGCCGGAAACTCACCTTCACAGTCCCTGTCCCTCCGTCAGTTCCATGAACGCCTCCTCCAGCGACGCCCGTCGCGGGGTCAGCTCGTGCAGGACCAGGCCGCTCCTCGCCGCCAGCTCGCCGATCGACTCCGGGGTCGCGCCGTCGACGTCGAGCAGGCCCGGCTCCCGGCCCGTCACCGTCGCGCCCGTGCTGACGAGAGCGTCGCGCAGCGCCGTGGCGTCGGGCGAGCGGACGAGCACCCGGCTGACCGCCACGCTGGCGATCAGCTCGGACACCGTGGTGTCGGCGAGGAGCCGGCCGCGCCCGACCACCACCAGGTGCTCGGCGGTCACCGCCATCTCGCTCATCAGGTGGCTCGACACCAGCACGGTGCGGCCCTCGGCGGCGAGGTCCTTGAGCAGCGTGCGGATCCAGCGCACGCCGTCGGGGTCCAGGCCGTTGACCGGCTCGTCGAGCATCACGACAGCCGGGTCGCCGAGCAGTGCGGCGGCAATGCCGAGCCGCTGCCCCATGCCCAGCGAGAACCCGCCGGCCCGCCGGCCCGCCACCTTGCCGAGGCCGACGGTCTCCAGTACCTCGTCGACCCGTCGTGCCGGGATCCCGTGGGTCTGTGCCAGCGCGAGCAGATGGTTGCGGGCGCTGCGGCCGCGGTGCACCGACCTCGCCTCGAGCAGCGCGCCGAGCACGCACAGCGGCGCGGCGTGCGCGGCGTAGGGCCGGCCGAGCACCGTCGCGCGTCCCGCGGTGGGTCGGTCCAGGCCGATGATCATGCGCATCGTCGTCGACTTGCCGGCGCCGTTGGGCCCGAGGAACCCGGTGACCTGCCCGGGCCGGACCTGGAACGACAACCCGTCGACGGCGACGGTCTTTCCGTAGCGTTTGGTGAGGTTCTCCACGTCGATCACGGCTTCGACGCTAGGTTTCCGGCTCCGCGGGCGGGAGCGCCCGCGGTCTGCGTGTGCTCCGCCGCGGACGCGCCCACGGTCTAGGTGTCTCCTCCTTGCGGAGGAGTAGGGAATCACCCGATGTTCGACGGTCGCGGCCGCGCTTACGGTGGGCCGGCTGTCGACGACATCCGCGGGAGGACGCATGGGAGACAGGTACGGCGCGAGTGACTCTGTCCCGTCCGCGGTGACCGATCGGGCCTCCGCGACCGTTCCGGGCGCCGGGACCGCCGGCCCGCTGCCGGTGCCGCCACCCGGCGCCACACCCGATGGCCGGGGCGGCTACCTGATCGACCGCGACGGCGACGGACGCGTCGACGCCATATGGCGCGACACCGACGGTGACGGCGACGTGGACGTGGTCGGCTACGACGACGACGGGGACGGACACGTCGACCGGCTGCTCCTGGACCGCAACGGTGACGGACAGGTCGACCTGTACGCCTACGACCAGAACAGCGACGGCTACGTCGACTACATGGTCGGCGACGAGAACTTCGACGGTCGCGTCGACGCGGAGACCGTCGACAGCGACGGCAACGGAGTGGCCGACATGCGGTACAGCGACACCAACGGCGACGGCGTCGTCGACACGGTCGAGTACTGGCACCCTGACGTGTATCCCGACCACTGGTAGGCCACGGTGTCACCGGCGACGTTCGGGCGCCGCGCGGCCGCCGCGCTGCTGGTCGTCACCTTGTGCGGCGCGCTGCCCACGTCGCCGGCGGCCTGACCCGCGGAGCACCTGCGTCGACCATACGACGGCTGACCCTCGCCGCCGGACGCGGCGGCGCGCGCCGGACGCGGACGGCGGTCACGACACGGCGCGCTCGTACGCCCGGGCCGCGCGCAGCACCAGCGCGTCGGCGTGCCGCGCCCCCACGATCTGCAGCCCCACCGGCAGGTTGTCGCCGGGCGTCCGTCCACAGGGGACGCTCGCCGCCGGCTGCTGGGTCAGGTTGAACGGGTACGTGTACGGGGTCCAGCTCGTCCAGTCCTCCGACGCGGAGTTCGGTGGCACGTCGGAGCCGACGCGGAACGCCGTTATCGGCACCGTCGGCGTCAGGAGCAGGTCGTACCCGCGGTGGAAGCGGCCCATCCGGGCGCCGAGGTCGACCCGCACCGCCGTCGCGTCGAGGTAGTCGGAAGCGGTGAAGGCGGCGCCGAGAGCGGCGATCCGCGCGAGGCCCGGGTCGTCGGCGCCGCCGTAGGTGGAGACGACCTTCGCCGCGCCGGCGAACCACAGCGTGTGGAACGCCTCGACCGGGTCGTCGAAGCCCGGGTCGACCTCCTCCACGGTCGCGCCGGCGTCGGCGAACACGGCGGCCGCCGCGAGGAACAGGTCCTCCACGTGCCGGGCGTTGCGGCCGGCGCGGCCGAGGTCGGCCGAGTACGCGATCCGCAGGCCGGCCACGCCGTCCTCGAGGCCGTCGAGGAACGAGCCCGTCGGCGTCGGCATCGCCGACCAGTCGCGGTGGTCGAAACCCGAGAGGATGTCGAGCATCAGCGCCGCGTCGGTGACGGTGCGGGTCATCGGACCGGCGTGCGACAGCGTCCCGAACGGGCTCGCCGGCCACAGCGGCACCAGCCCGTACGTGGGCTTGATCGTCACGGTCCCGGTGAACGCGGCGGGGATGCGCAGCGACCCGCCGCCGTCGGTGCCGACCGACCACGCGCCCATGCCGAGCGCGACCGCCGCGGCGCTGCCGCCGCTGGACCCGCCGGCGTGCATGTCCGGCCAGTGCGGGTTGCGGGTGACGCCGTACCGCGGCGAGCCGGTGACGCCCTTCCACCCGAACTCCGGCGTGGTCGTCTTGCCGAGGAGCACGCATCCGGCCGCGCGCAGCCGCGCCACCGTGGGCGCGTCCTCGTCCGTCGAGGACGGCGAGACCAGCGACGAGCCGCGCCGCGTCGGCCACCCCCCGGTGAGCAGCAGGTCCTTGACCGACGTCGGCACCCCGTCGGCCGGGCCGAGCGGTGTGCCCGCCCGCCACCGGGCCTCCGAGGCCGCGGCGTCCGCGAGGGCCCGCGGAGCGTCGACGTGGACGAACGCGTTCACCACCGGGTCGTGCTCGGAAATGGCGGCGAGCGCTTCGCGCGTCACCTCGACGGGTGACAGCTCACCTGACGCGTACGCCGCGCCGAGCGCGGCGGCTGACAACAACTCCACGCCATAGGATGCCCACATGATCTTCATTACCGCCAAGTTCCCGGTGAAGCCCGAGGACGCCGACCGCTGGCCCGAGATCGTCGCCGACTTCACCGCCGCCACCCGCGCCGAGCCGGGCTGCCTGTGGTTCGACTGGTCCCGCAGCCTCGACGACCCCACCGAGTACGTGCTCGTGGAGGCGTTCCGCGACGACGAGGCCGGCGGTGCGCACGTCCGGTCGGAGCACTTCGCCACCGCGCGCCGCACGCTGCCGCCGCACCTGGCGGCGACCCCGCGCATCGTCAACGTCACCGTGCCGCAGAGCGAGTGGTCCGAACTCGGCGAGATGGCCGTCGAATAGCCGGGAACGGTTCGTCGGTGTCGGGCGTGTATTCGTGTGACATCCCCCGCTGTTGACGCCACGGACGAGCACACCGCCCCGGTCGACGACTTCGAGGCGTTCTACCGGGCCGAGGTCGACAAGGTCTACCGCGCGCTCGCGGTGACGCTCGGCGACCGTGACCTGGCCCGCGAGGCCGCCGACGAGGCGATGGCGCGCGCCTTCGCCCGCTGGGCGAAGGTCCGCGCGCACGACAACCCGGGCGGCTGGGTCTTCCGGGTCGGTCTCAACTGGGCCACGTCGTGGTGGCGCAAGGTCCGCCGGGAGCGGCCCCTTCTCTGGGACCGCGTGAGCACCTCCGGCGCGTATCCGCCGACCGATCCCGTCGGGGTGGCGGCGCTCGCCGCTCTCCAGGCGCAACCGCGGGCGTTCCGGGCGGTGGTGGTCTGCCGCGTGCTGCTCGGACTGTCCACTGTGGAGACCGCCGCGGTGCTCGGCGTGGCCGAGGGCACCGTCAAGAGCCGGTTGGCGCGGGCGCTCGCCGGGATGCGTGAGGCGTTGGCGGCCGAAGAGACCACCGAGGAGCGTGAGCCGTGACCCCGTACGACACCGACGAGATCCCCGACATCCCCGCCGACCTGGCCGACGCCGTCCGGCACGCCGCCGCCGCGGTACCGGCCGGCCGGCACAGCATCGGCGAGGTCCACCGCCGGCGCCGGCTGCACCAGCGGCGCCGCACCGCGGCCGTGGCCGGTGTCGCGACCGTGGCCGTCGCCGCCGGCGCCGCGGGCGTCCCGGCGCTGTTCCGCGCCTCCGGGCCCGGGCCTGTCGCGGCCACACCCACCGCCCCGGCCTCCGCGCCCGCTGCGGCCGGGCCCGCCCAGCGCCTGCTGCTCGGCAACCCCTACCTGTCCATCGAGGGTCCGGGCGGAGGCGCCGGCATCACCGGCCCGTCCGGCATCCTCGAGGTCGACCCCGGCGGGAGCATCGTCGCGCACCCGGTCACCGGCGTCGACTCGGCCGACCAGGTGGTCGCGCTGCCCGACGGGCGGCTCGTCGTGCTCGGTCCGCGCAACCTCAAGCCCGGCGTGGCGCGCAACGACGGCGTCGACGTCACCGACCTGGAGTTCCGCCTCGTCTTCGGCGGCTACAACGCCAACGTGCGGGTCCGGGGCGAGCAGCTGCGGCTGGTCGGCGCCACCGCCGAGGGCGCCTACCTGCTGCGCAACATGCAGCGGCTGGTGTTCCACGAGTTCGCCACCGGCGCCGAACGTCCCCTGACGGCGGCGACCGCCACGATGATGGCGTCGGGCCTGCCGGTGAACCGGTGGGACGAGCAGGTGCAGAACGGACGGCTGGTCTTCCGCACCGTCGGGGACACGCCGACCGTCCGCGTCGTCGACGTCTCCACCGGTGCCGAGGTGGTCCACCCGTTGCGGTTCGACGGCGTCCCGGCCGACGGCTACCACGTCGAGGAGCTGCGCCTGTCTCCCGACGGCCGCACGCTGGCGCTGGTGATCAGCGAGTTCGGCGCCGGGTCGGCGCGGTACCGGCTGGTCACCGTCGACGTGGCGACCGGTCGCACCGCCGGCCCGAGCGACGTCGCCACGATCGACCCGGCGTCGAAGAGCACCGGCGTGCTCGGCCTCGCCTTCACCGACAACCGGACGGTGCGGGTCGCCACCGTCGCGTTCCCGGCCGGCGCCACCCGGATGTACCAGCTGTCGGAGCTGCTGAAGGTCTCCACGTTCACGGTGTGAGAGAGGCCGGTCGGGCCGCGACGACCGCGGCCCGACCGGCTCCCGGTGGTGCTACTCGGTGACGAGGCCGGCCGGATGGCTGTCCCGGCTGAGCCCGTCGAGGAGCTGCCACCCGCCGAGCGCCACGTCGGCAAGCTGCGTGAGGGTCAGCGGATGTCCGTTCGCCATCCGGTCGATCAGGGGCGCCAGCCGGCGGGCGACGGCGCGGAAGTTGGTGCCGGCTGGCTCCGGCGACGCGTCGGGGGCCGCCCGGTGCAGCAGGTCGAGTGGTCGGGGCATGTCGGTGGTCCCTTCGAAGGATGTCGTTGGTGACCGGGGACCGCGCCGGCGGTCCCCGGTCATGGTTCTCAGCGCGGGAAGGACCCGGCGGTCGGGTTCACCGCGACGGTGCCGGGTCGGGTCGTCACCTCACCGGCGGCCCGGCCGACCGTGCCGTGCCACTTGCGGTGCCGCGCGGTGTCTCCGACCACACAGCCGCACGCCGTGCAGATCGACGCCACGGACGCGGGTGACAGCGGGCTCGGCGGTGGGATCCGGCTGCCGATGTCGGCGGCGGTGCCGAGGGGCTCGTTCGCGGCCCGGGACCAGCGGCGGCGCCACTCGGTGAAGTGTGCCTCCGGCACTCCCAACGCTTCGAGGACCGTCAGCAGATTCACCAGCCTCGGCGGCTTGTCGCCGTTCAGCATGCGCGAGATCGTCGAGGCGCCGAGCGTGCCCCGGGTGCGCCGCGCGATCTCGCGCTGCGACGGGCCGCCGGCGTTGCGGATGGCCAGGCTCAACTGCGCCTGCAGATCCCGGAGGTCCGGGCTGGCCGGCGTCGGGCCGTCCGCACCGACCGGATCGTCGTGTCTCATCGACGGGTTCGTCTCCTTCACTGTCGCGTCTGTCAGCAACGGGCCGGTGGGCGGTGTCCGGCGTGGCCGCCGGCCACCGCCCCGTCGACCGTTCAGAACCGGTGCCTCGGACCGCGCCCGGTGGCCCGGTCGACGATCGCGCCCGCCGCGAGCCCGACGAGCCCGGCCGTCATCAACGCGCCGGGCAGGTCGTGTCCGGCGGCGATGAGCAGAGTGGCGAACGCCGTCACCGCGGCACCGACGACGGCGGTCGGCAGCGCCGCGCCGTCGGCGACCACGCGCTGGGCGACCTGGCCGCCGGCCAGGGCCGTGCCGAGCGCGCCGAGCAGAGCCGGGACGAGGTCGTGCCCGCTGACAAGCAGCAGGCCCGCGACGGCCAGGACGAGCACGACCGTTGCGGTGGCGGGAATCCAGTTCGGCGGCGGTTCCTCTTCGGGTGGCATTCTTTTCTCCTTGTCTCGTCGGGCAGCCCGACAGGTGGGGGCGGAGGACATTTCCTCCGCCGCCCGGTGCTGGTCCATTTCGGTGGCCGGCCGTTTTCGAATGTCCGGCCATTTGCCCGGCCCCTGCAGCGGAGCCCGACGCCGCTATCTTGCGGCACGGCGTGGCCGTGCGGAAGACCACGCAACACTGTGGTTCGGGCGCCGACCGGGACGTGTGGACTCGAATTGCGCGCGAAGGCGGAAGATAATGACCTCGGGCCGCGGAACGGAATTGAATAGGTCATGGCCCGAAAACGACGGAGCCCCTCGGCTGCACGAGGGGCTCCGCCCTTTCATTGTTCCTCGACCGCCACCTGGACCAGCAGACAGCAACAAGGAGATCCGCGACAGTGATCACGGATGCGGGGTGCCGGTCGGATGATCGGCGTCCGCTCCGACAGAATGTCGAGAGAGCGCGACCCGGCACATCCCCCGGCAGGTCCCATGAATCAGTCTGACGCGATTTGCCGCACGGCTAATGCGAGCTTATGCCGGATATTGCCTGTTCGTTCTGCGACTGAACGTCGATCATCCCATTGCGAAGGGTCGCTGCCGCTCGGGCGGCCCGTCACTACGGAGCGCCCCCGCCCCGCCCGTTACTTTCCCCGCGATGCGGCGGCGCGGCGATTCTCGCTCCCATTTCTCCTCCCATTCCCGGAGTATCGCGATCCGCCAATGGGAAAGGGGAGCACCGCATGACGCCGGCAGAATGACAGGACGGCTGGCACCCATTGTCGCAGGGGTCTAGTTCAATCTCGACGGGTGCGCCGGACGCGATGTCCGACTCCCACGAAATTCCCCCGGATTCGTGATTCATCCAAGATCGCATGGAGTCATTGCCCGGAAGCCGTCGGTGACAGGGCGACGGAAATGCAGTGGCGGCTGACGACTGTATTTCCTGACCTACTGAATGCAGTAACCACTGCAATCATCATTCACCGGCGCCAAGACCGCAGCGACTCGACGACGAAGCGCCGGAGCTCCGGATCCTGGTGCAGCCGGAGCAGCAGCAGACGCACCACATCGGCCTGCGCGACGTTCGCCCGGTCCAGTTCGGCGGCGGCCGTCATGCACCACGCCTTCAGGTCCGCGTGCACGTCTTTCGGGAGATCCACGGTCAGCCGCCTCGTGGTGCGCCGCTGCGCCGGTACAGCCGCTTCCTCGGACTCACTAGTCGACACATCGGTCTCCGTCAGCCTCGGCGTTATTAACGCAGTGTAGGGGATCGATTACCTCTCCGGTATCTGGCGACCCGGAACCACCGGTTGGTGGAACGCCGACGCAACGGTGCGTGGCACCAATCAGGGATTCCGGGGCCGGCCGGATCCGTGAGGCTCGAGGCTCACCCACGATCGAGGAGCCCACGATGTCGTACGGATACGGCCACCCCTACCCCGCCTACGCGCCGGCGCCGGCCTACCCGCCGGCCCAGCGCCGGTCCGCGCCGCCCGGGGTGCACGTCCTCGCGATCCTGCAGTACCTCTCCGGCGCGGCGACGCTCGCGATCGCCGCGGTGCTCGGCTGGGCCGCGGTCGTCGTCGGCAACGGGACCTACGACACGGCGCCGAGCGGCCCGTACACCGACGAGATCCTCGACAACGAGGGCGCGGCCATCCTGTTCGGCGTGATCGCCGGTGTCATCGCGGTGTTCGGCCTCATCACGATCTTCCTGGGCCGCAAGCTGCAGCGGGGACGCCAGTGGGCGCGGGTCATCGTGCTCATGCTGAGCCTGCTCAGTCTCGCCGGCGTGGTGGCGTCGGTCGCCATCAACCAGCGCATCGACGTGTCGGTCGCCGGCGTGGCCTACCCGGTGCTGTGCCTGGTCCTGCTCAACACCACCGCCGCCCGCAACTGGTTCCGCTACCGCACCTGGTGATGCCGGTCCGGACCGATGGCGGCGGCCAGACGGACGAGGGCCACGGTGGACAGGCTCGCGCCGTCGGCCTCCGCCCGTGCGTAGACGGCCGGCGGCGTGGCGGTGCGGCACGCGGCGACGGCCCCGTCGAGCACTCCGGCCAGGTTGCCCGGCACCGGGCGGTTGGCCTGTGTGAACAGCGCCGTGCAGGCTGCCGCGAGGCCGGCGGCGGCCACCGGGTCGCGGTGGACCAGGCGGGCGGCGTGCGCCCCCAGCGTGAACGCCGCCTCCTCCCGGGTGCGGTGGTCGGCGCTCAGGGCGACCGGCATCGTGCGTCCCATGATCTCGGACGCCTCGGCGAACCGGCCCGCGGCGTGCAGCACGACGCTGCGCCGTAGCCGGATGACCAGGGCCGTGCGTTCGTCGTCACCGGCGTCGCTGGCACCGGCCAGGAGTGCCTCGGCCCGATCGATGGCAGCGGTGGCCGCCGCGGGCGCGTCGTCGGCGAGCAGGGCCAACGCCCGCGTGGACTGGGCCTGCGCGGCGGCCCGGTGGAAGCCGACCGAGGCGAAGACCGACGCGGCCTCGTCGGCCCGGCCCGCCGCGAGAGCCGCCTGGCCGCGCTCGCGGGCCAGCTCGGCGAGGTTGTTCAGCGTGGTCCCGATCGTGATGGCGCCCATGCCCGCCCGGCGCTTGACCACCAGTGCGGCGGTCCACTGCCGGTCGGCCGCGCGCAGGTTGCCCATCGTCGCCGACAGCACGCCGAGGTTGTTCAGTACGGTGGCGGTGAGCTGGTCGTCGCCCGCCGGCCGCGCGTGCCGCAGCGCGGTGCGCAGGTGCCGGCGAGCCGTGCCGGCGTCGCGTCGCTCCGAAGCCGCCGTGCCGAGCAGCAGGTGGGTCAGGACGCGGCCGGCGTGGTCGGCCGGGTCCAGCCCGGCCAGCGCGGCGGTGCCCAGGCGTTCGGCCCCCGCCAGGTCGCCGCGCAGCAGAGCCAGCTGCCCCGCCCGGACCCGACCGAGGACCTGCCCGGCGGCCGCCGCCCGGACGAGGATCGCCTCACCCTCGACATACCGGCCGGAGAGCTGGAAGTACCGGTACAACGCGTGGATGTCGATGTCACCCGGGCGATGGACCACCGCCCAGGCGAGAGCGGCGCGCAGGTTGTCGGCGTCACGGCCGACCACGATGCTGTCGGTGGGTGCGGGCTGCCCGCTCCACCGGCTCAGCCTGACCAGCAGCCGGCCGGCGACAGCAGCGTCGACCCGCCCGCGGTCGTCGCGCGCCGCGAGCCGTTCGGCCGCCAGCTCGGACATCGGGTCCGGCAGGGTGTAGCGGCTACGACCCGCCTCGGTGGTCGTCCGGACCAGGCCGGTGTCGACGAGCTCGCCCAGCATGCCGAGCACGGAGCCGGCGCCGGCGCCGAGCACGGTTGCGACGGCCTCCACGTCGTCCAGGACGCCGCCGGCGGGGAACGCGCCGAGCCAGTCGAACATCGCGCGGGCCGGCGGGTCGACCAGGTCGAGGCTGGACTCGATGGTCGCCCGTAGCGACCGGTGCCGGGCCGGGAGGTCGGCCGCGCCGTCGGTGAGCACCGGAAGCTGACGGCCGAGCCGCTCGACCAGCTCGGCCGGGGTGAGGATCCGCATCCGGGCCGCCGCCAGCTCGACGGCAAGCGGTAGCCCGCCGACCCGGACGCAGACCGACGTCACCGCCGCGGCGTTGTCGAGGGTCAGCTCGAAGGCCGGGTTCGCCTCGGCGGCCCGCAGCGCGAACAGCTCGACCGCCTCGGGTGGCGGCAACGGGGCCAGCCGGACGAGCCGCTCGCCGGTCACCCGCAGCGGTCGCTGGCTGGTGACCACGAGCGTGAGACCCGGGCACCGCCGCACGAGCAGCGCGAGATCGGGGGCCGCCGCGACGACGCGGTCACAGCAGTCCAGCAGCAGCACCAACCGGCGACCGCGCAGTTCCGCCGCGACGCGTTCGACGGTCGGCAACCTCGACCCGGACGGTCCCGGACCCAGGATCGCCTCGGCGGCGACCTCGACGAGCAGTGTCGGGTCGTGGACGGCCGACACGTCGATGCCGCGCACGTCGAGGTCGGTGCCCGTCTCCAGCGCGGCGACCAGCGCAGTCGCGAGCCGCGACTTGCCGATGCCGCCCGGGCCGGTGATGGTGATCTGCCGGTGGCGGCCCCCACGGACGAGGTCCACCAGCGCCCCGAGCTCGCGTCGCCGCCCGACCAGGCCCATCCCGGCACCGAGCGCAGGCACCGGTGCGGGCACCGGTGCGATGCCGCCGCCCGAACGGCCGGCGGAGAGGAACACCACGAGGTCCGGCCCCGCAAGCCGCAGCGCACCGGCGATCGCGCGCACCGAGTGCTGCCGCGGCCGTGACGAGCCGCGCTCCAGATCACGGATCGCCCGCTCGCTGATGCCCGACCGGCCGGCCAGTTCGGCCTGGCTCATCCCCACGGACCTGCGGTGCCGGCGAACCAGTTCGCTCAGCGCCTCGGACACCCGGTGACCGTACCGGTCCCGGCACCACCCGGATGTCCGCCGGCCGACACCGTCACCGGCCGACCGGCAGTTGACCGGCAGTTGACCGGCGCCACCGGGCCCGCCGGCCCGGCACCGGCCCAGGATCGAGCCGTCACACCGTTTCCACTCTCCACAGAGGAGTCACAGATGCACCGCATCTTCACCAGGCGTCGGACCGGCATCGCCTCCCTGGGCGCCGCCGGGCTCGTCACCGCGGCCCTGGCCGGCGTGCTGGGTGCCGGTGCCGCGCAGGCCGATCCGGCCTCCGGCGGCAACGTCGCCGGCGACGGGTCGTCCCGGGCGGCGGCACCCGCCGCGATCGCCGCACCGTTCGACGATCCCCGCTTCGCTGTCGTCAGTCCCAACGGAACCCTCGTGCGGGGCCGCAACGCCGTCTCCGCGTTCCGGCTGGCCGCCGGCAACTACGAGGTCATCTTCGACCGGGACATTCGCAACTGCGCGTTCGTCGGCACGGCCGGCAGCACGGGAGGCGGCAACCCGCAGGGTGGGCAGATCGCCGTCGCGCAGCGGTCCGGCAACGTCAACGGTGTCTACGTCGACACCCGCGACAGCCAGGGCTTCACGATCGACCGGGGCTTCCACCTGGTCGTCGTCTGCTGACGTGGGCACGGACCTCCCGCCGCGGCCGGCACGGGCGGGAGGTCCGTCGACGATCCGCCGGCCCGGCCCGGCCCGGCCCGCGCGGGCCGGGGTTCCGCTACCGTGACCGGTGATGCCGGTCGATCAGGACGCGCTGCGGGCAGCGCTGCACGCCACCGCGGAGTCGCACGGTCCGGGGCTGTTCGGGCTCGTCACCGAGGCCGGCGGGGTGGTCTTCCAGGGCTCGGTCGGGGTAGCCGACCTCGACCGGCCGCGGCCGCTGACCGCCGGCGACCGGTTCCGGATCGGCAGCATCACGAAGACGTTCACCGCCGCTCTCGTCCTGGGCCTCGCCGACGACGGCGTGCTCGCCCTCGACGACCCGCTCCCCCGGTGGCTGCCCGGCCTGGTACCCGACGCCGACCCGGTGACCGTCGACCTGCTGCTCCGCATGCGCTCGGGCCTGCCCGACTACGCCGGGGCCGTCCTGGGCGACCCGCCCGACCTGCGCGCCCTCGACCGCTACTACGCCCCGGAGCACCTGGTCGGCCTGGCCCTGACGACGGGCGACCGGCTCCCGCCGGGCGAGCGGTTCCGGTACTGCAACACCGACTACGTCCTGCTCGGGCTGATCGTCGAGCGGGCCACCGGCCAGCGCGTCGACGCCCAGCTCTGGCAGCGGGTGTCCGGGCCGCTGGGGCTGGTCGACACCACGCTGCCCACGTCCGACCCCTACCTGCGCGGCCCGCACGCCTGCGGTCACGTGCGGGAGACCGCCGACTCGCCGTACCGGGAGTTCACCACGTTCTCGCCGTCGGAGGCGTGGACCGCGGGCGGGATGGTGTCGACCGCCACCGACCTGGTCGCGTTCCTCGACGGCCTGTTCGGCGGCCGGCTGCTCAGCGACGCCGCCCTGGCCCGGATGACCGCACCGACCGAGCCGCTGGACGACTGGCGCTCCCGCACCACCGGCATGATCCGCTACGCGGTCGGCGACACGGTCGCATACGGCCAGCACGGCGGCGCGCCCGGGTTCACCACGCTGGCGCTGCGCACCACCGCCGGCCGGTGCGTGGTGCTGTGGCAGAACGGCATCGACCTGCACCACGTCCTGTCCTCCGACGCGCCGTTCATCACCGCCGCCCTGGGCTAGCTCGACCGCAGCGGCGCGAGGATCGCCGCGATCCGCTTCGCCGCCTCACGCAACCGCCCCGGCGGGTGTGCCGCGTAGCCGATGACGAAGCCGGGCACCCCGGGCCGCACCCGGTGCCAGGACAGCGGGTGCACCAGCACGCCGGCCTCGCGTACCTTGTCGACCAGGTCGGTGTCGGCGATCCCGGCCAGGTCGGGCACCTGGATCATCAGGTGCAGCCCCGCCGCGGCGCCCCGTACGCGGGCGAACGGCAGGTGCTGGTGCAGCGCGGTCAGCAGCGCGTCGCGGCGGGCCTTGTGCCGGGCCCGGACCAGCCGCACGTGGCGGGCGAACTCGCCGGTGGCGAGCATCCGGGCGAAGACCAGCTGCGGGATGGCCGGGCTGCCGAGGTCGCTCTGGTGCTTGGCGACCACGAGCTGCTCGTAGAGGCGCCGGGGCGGCAGCAGCCAGCCCAGCCGCATCCCGGGCGCGAGCGTCTTCGACGTGCTGCCCGCGTACGCGACGCGGTCGGGCGCCGACGCCTTCAGCGCCGGCACGGGCGCCCGGTCGTAGCGGTACTCGGCGTCGTAGTCGTCCTCGATCACCAGGCCGTCGCCGTCGGCCCAGTCGAGCAGGGCGCGGCGCCGGTCGGGGGTCATCACCACGCCGGTCGGGAACTGGTGGGCCGGCGTCACGAACACCGTGCGCAGCCCGGTCTGAGCGAGGTCGGCCACGCGCAGCCCGTGCGCGTCGACCGGTACCGGCACCGGTGCCAGGCCCCAGTGGCCCAGCTGGTCCCGCGCGCCCCGGGAGCCGGGGTCCTCCATGGCGATCTCGCCGGCGCCGAGCACGCGGGCGAGCAGCGCCAGCGCCTGCGCCACACCGGCCACGATGATGATGTCGTCGGGCACCGCCCGGATGCCGCGGCTGCGGGCCAGCCACCCGGCGACCTCCTGCCGCAGCGCCGGCACGCCGCGCGGGTCGCCGTAGCCGAGGTCGGCGGGTCCGGCGGCGGCGAGCACCGCGCGTTCGGCCCGCAGCCACATCGCGCGCGGGAACAGGGACAGGTCGGGCACGCCGGGCGAGAGGTCCACCGACACGGTCGAGGCGGCGGGCGCCGTCGGGCGCCGGGGCAGCAGCGGAACCGCCGGGTCCGTCCTCGGTTCACCGGCCTCGGGTGACGAGGTGAGCGGCGTCACCACGGTTCCGACGCCGGCCCGGGCGGTCACCACGCCCTCGTCGGTCAGCCGTCGGTAGGCCTCGACCACGACGCCGCGCGAGATGCGCAGCTCCTGGGCGAGGTCGCGGGTGGCCGGCAGCCGCACGCCGGCGGGCAGCCGACCGTCGTCGATCGCGGCCCGGATCGCCCCGGACAGCCAGGTGGTGAGCCCTTTCGGCGGCGCGTCGACCGGCCGCAGCTGGAGGAAGTCGGCCCCCGATTGGTCCACTTCGAATGCCCGTCTGTGGTACTGGTAGTGGTCCACGTTCCAGGATCATGATGGTAGACATGGCCAACCCTGTCGAGTTCGACCGGTGGCTCGACGACGAGTTCGTCGAGCTCAACACCGAGCTGGAGGAGGCGTACTTCGCCGCCCGCGCGGAGATCGTCCGCGGCGACCCCGACCTCGACGCCCGCCGGGAGGCCATCCTCTTCGACGGCGCGAAGCTCGCCGCCGGCGTGCTCGACGCGGGCGAGCTGCCCGACGACCCGGTCGCCCGCTACCAGCTGCTCGGCTCGGTCGGCGGCTACCTGGGCGCCGTGCGCCGGCACCAGATCGACACGGGTCACGCCGACGTGCTCGCGCCGGCCTGGACCCTGGCCTGGACGCTGGCCGCCCCGCTCGGCGTCGCGCCCCGGTACGTCTTCGCGCACCAGTGCCTGTACGGGCACCGGCTGTTCACCGCGCTGCGCGACGAGCGGATCTTCGTCACCTACAACGCGCTCGGGGTACTGGCATACCGGCGGGCCGCCCACGCGCTGCGGCAGATCCCGCCGATGGGTGTGTCCACCCCGATGACCGGCTACCTGCTCGCCGACGCCCGCACCGCGTTGGAGGACGTGCTGCGGTTCAACCGGCTCCTCGCCGCCGAGCTCGACGTCGACCGGTTCTTCTTCAACGTGCGTCCGTACTTCAAGCCCTACCGGGTCGGCACGAAGGAGTACCGCGGCGCCAACGCCGGCGACTTCGCCGGCATCAACGAGATCGACCTGCTGCTCGGCCTGTGCCGGCGCGACGACCCGTTCTACGCCCGCATCCTCGCCGAGAAGGCGCCCTACGTGCCGCCGGAGGACCAGGCCCCGCTGCGGGTGGCCGGCACCGGCCCGTCGATCCTCGACCAGTTCCTCGCCGCGGCGAACGCCGGACGGCTGACCGGCGAGCTGAAGCAGAACGCCGCCACGTTCCTCGACGTGTGCCGCGCCCACGGCGCCGCCTACTCCTTCCACCACAACCGGCTCGTCCGGCCCTACCTGGTCGAGCCGGCCGGGAGGTCCCCGGACGCGGAGGACCTCACCGCGAGCGGTCCGCCGCTGCCGGTCGTCCTCGAGTTCCTGGAACGGCTGAGTGACCTGCGCGCGGCGCGCAACCGACCGGACCTGCGCACGGCGCACGGTGACCTCCGGGCGCTGCGGGCGGCCGTCGATGGGTCCTGACGAGTTCCGGGCGAGGTTCCCGGGCCTGGCGACGATGACGCACCTGGCGAGCTGCAGCCAGGGCGCGCTGAGCGACGCGGTGGCCGGCGCGCTCGGCGAGTTCCAGGACGCGCTGGTCGAGTACGGCAACCCGTGGCACGTGTGGATGGAGCGGGTGGAGCAGGCGCGGCGGCGGTTCGCCGCGTTCATCGGCGCGCACGACGACGAGGTGGCGATCGTGCCGTGCGCCTCCGACGGCGCGTTCCAGGTCGTGTCCGGGCTGAGCGGCCCGACGGTCGTCTCGTGCGAGCTGGAGTTCCCGTCGGTGGCGCAGGTCTGGCACGCGCAGCGCGACGCCTCGGTGCGGATGGCGCCGCTCGACGACCGCGGCTTCGCCACCGCCGAGGGGTTCGCGTCGGTGATCGACGACCGGACCCGGCTGGTGTCCGTGCCGCTGGTCAGCTACCGGCACGGGCAGCGGCTTCCGGTCGCCGACATCGTGGCGACCGCGCGGGCCCACGGCGCGCAGGTGTTCGTCGACGCCTACCAGGCGACCGGCGTGGTGCCGGTCGACGTCCGCGAGCTCGACTGCGACTATCTGGTCAGCGGCGCGTTGAAGTACCTGCTCGGCGTCGCCGGGATCGCGTTCCTGTACGTGCGCCGGGGCACCGCCCGCGACCTCGACCCGCAGCTGACCGGCTGGTTCGGCCGGGTCGACCCGTTCTCCTTCGACCCGACCCGGGTCGACTTCCCGGCCGCGGCGCGCCGGTACGAGACCGGCACCCCGTCGGTCCCCGCCGCGTACGCCGCGGCCGCCGGGATCGACCTGCTGGCCTCGCTCGACCGCGACGCCGTCCACCGGCACGTCGTCGAGATCACCGGGCGGCTGCACGCCCAGCTCGCCGACGCCGGCGAGCGGCTCGGCTCACCGGCCGGCGACGACGAGCGCGGACCGATGGTCGCGCTGCTCGACGACAACCCGGAGAAGCTCGCCGCGCACCTGGCCGAGCACCGCATCGTCACCAGCCCGCGCGGGAGCTTCCTGCGGCTGTCGGTGCACTACTACACCGACGACGCCGATGTCGACGCCGTCGTGCGGGCGGTCGCCGCATACCGTTAACTGGCAGGCATGGACCTCGCCGGAAGGGTCGCGCCGCTCACCGGCGCGAGCATGTTCACGCTGGCGCCGCTCGACGGCGTCGAGCTGCGGTTCTCCGACGGACCCACCGGCGTGCGCGGGCTGAGGTTCCACGGCGGTCCGGTGGTGGCCCTGCTGCCCAACGCGACGCTGCTCGCCTCCGCGTGGCGCGAGGACACCATGTACGAGGTCGGCACGATCCTCGCCGGGGAGGCGGCCCGGCTCGGCGTCCACGTGGTGCTCGGCCCGACGATCAACCTGCACCGCACCCCGCTCGGCGGGCGGCTGTTCGAGGCGTTCTCCGAGGACCCGCTGCTCACCGGGAAGCTCGCCGCCGGCTACGTGCGCGGCCTGCAGGAGCACGGCGTCGGCGCCTGCCTCAAGCACCTGGTCGCCAACGAGTCGGAGACCGACCGGAACACCGTCGACAGCGTGGTCGACGAGGCGACGCTGCGCGAGGTCTACCTGCTGCCGTTCGAAATCGCCGTCGACGAGGCCGACCCGTGGACGATGATGGCCGCCTACAACGACGTCAACGGTGTCGCGGCCACCGAGCAGGACCACGTGAACAACGGCATCGTGAAGGGCGAGTGGGGCTACCGCGGCCTGATCATGTCCGACTGGTTCGCCACGAAGACCACGGTGCGGTCGGCGAACGGCGGGCTCGACCTGGTGATGCCGGGTCCGGGGGGACCGTGGGGGCCGGCGCTCGTCGAGGCGGTACGCGCCGGTCTCGTGGCCGGGTCGACGGTGGACGACCACCTCGACCGGCTGCGGCGCCTCGCCCGACGCGTCTCCCCCGACGCCGCCGCTGGCCCCGCGCCCGACGACGCGGGCCGCCGGCAGCAGCTGGTCCGGCTCGCCGCCCGCGGCATGACCGTGCTCACCAACAACGGCGTCCTCCCGCTGGCCCGCGACCGGTCGGTGGCGCTGATCGGCCGGCACGCGGTGTCGACGGTCTGCATGGGTGGCGGGTCGGCACAGGTCAACCCGCCGTACCAGGTGAGCGTCGCGGTCGGGCTCGGCGCGGAGTTCCCCACGATGACCGTCGTCGACGGTGTGCCCGTACGGCAGCGTCCGGTGACCCCGTTCGGCGCGGTCTTCGACCCCGACCCGCACCGGCCGGGGGTGCGGGTCACCCTCCGCGACGCCGCCGGCGCCGTGATCGAGGAGCGGCACTCGTCCGACGCCACCGCGGTCGTCGGCCTCGACGACGACCTCGGCACCCCGGTCGCGTCGGTCACGTTCCGGGGCCGGCTCACCGCGGGCGGTGCCGTCGAGCTGGGCGCGACCGGCGTCGGTGACTGGCACCTGTCCGCCGGGCCGGTCGACGAGCGGTTCACGCTGTCGACCTCCGGCCGGGGTTTCGGCGAGGCGATCATCGCTCCGCCGTTCCACACGGTCGTCGCGGAGGTCGCCGGCGGCACCACCGTCGAGGCCACGGTCACGCTGCCGGCGCCGGACGAGGGGCCGATGGGCGGCGCCGGTCGGTTCGGGCTCGTCGTCGGCCCGGCGCCGCGTCCCCTCGACGACGTTCTCGCAGACGCCGTGAGTGCGGCCCGGCGGGCCGACGTCGCCGTCGTGGTGGTCGGGCTCACCGAGGAGCAGGAGACCGAGGCGGTCGACAAGTCGACCCTGCGGCTGCCGGGCGACCAGGACGCCCTCGTGTCCGCCGTCGCCGCGGCGGCCCGGCGGACCGTGGTCGTGGTGAACGCGGCGACACCGGTCCTGATGCCCTGGCTCGACGACGTCGACGCGGTCCTGTGGGCCGGCCTGCCCGGCCAGGAGGGTGGGAACGCGGTCGCGGCGGCGCTGCTCGGCGTGGTCGAACCGGCCGGCCGTCTCGTCACGACGTTCCCGGCCGCCGACGGTGCCTCCCCCGCCTGGTCGGTGACCCCGGTCGACGGGAAGCTCGAGTACACCGAGGGCCCGTTCGTCGGCTACCGCGGACATCACGCGGGGCGGGCGCCCGCGCCGCTGTTCTGGTTCGGACACGGGCTCGGCTACGGCTCCTGGGAGTACGGCGACGTGTCGGTGTCCACCGATCCGCTGACCGTGTCGGTCTCCGTGTCGAACACGTCGACGCAGACCAGCCGCGAGGTGGTGCAGGTCTACCTCGAACCGGTCGAGGACGACCAGCCCGTACGGCTGGTCGGCTGGTCGTCGGTCGAGGTGGTCCCGGGCGGCACGGCGCCGGTCGTCATCGAGCCCGACGCCCGGATGTGGCGCCGCTGGGACGCCGCGGCCGGCCGGTGGGACCGGCTCAAGCCCGGCGGTCACCTGCTGGTGGCCCGCGGCCTCGGCGACGTGGTCAGCCGGACCCCGCTACCGGACTGACCGGCGAGCCACGCCCTCCCGCCGAGGACGAGCAGCTCCCCGAGCAGGCTGACGCCGATCGCCAGCGTCACCGGCCGCACCTCCTCACGCACCCCGCCGCGCACGGCCAGCCAGCCGAGCCCCGCGCTGACCGCGACCGATCCGACCCACACCACGACGGTCCACGGGCCGTACCGCTGCCAGAGCGCGCCGTCGCGGACGAACAGCCGCACGGTCCACCCGCGGGCCGCGCCGAGCGCGAGCCCGACGATCGACCCGCTGACGACCCAGGCCAGCTCCACCGCGGTGGCCGGGGCCGCGCCGACCACCGCGTACCCGCCCAGCCCGACGAGGACGACCGGCGGTACGAGCAGGTCGCGGGCCGACAGCGGTTCGCCGAGGAACCGCCGCACCACCACGACCACGACCGCGATTCCCAGAATGATAATCATGCTGCCCCCTCGTTTTAGCACACTGATGCCAAAACAAAGTAGCACGGTCGTGCTAGAAAGAACCGTGCCGAAGATCGTGGACCCGGACGCGCGCCGCCGCGCCGTCACCGACGCCGTCTTCCGCGTCATCCACCGCGATGGCCTCGAGGGTGCCTCGCTGCGCCACATCGCCGACGAGGCCGGGCTGGCCGTCGGCTCGGTGCGGCACTACTTCGCCAGCCACTCCGAGCTCCTGCTCTTCGCCCTCGCCGCACTCCGGGAGCGGATGACCGGACGCATCCTCGGTCACCTCGACCGGCTCGCCGGTCCGGACCCGGCCACCCCGGCCGAGGTCGCCGAGGCCGTGCTGGCCGAGTTCCTCCCCCTCGACGAGGCGCGCCTGCAGGAGACCGTCGTATGGCTGGCCTTCGTCACCGCGGCGCGGACCCGTCCCGAGCTACGCGAGCAGGCCGTCCGGCTGCACGAGGGCGCCCGGCTGGTGGTCCGCCGCGTCCTCGACCGGGCCGCGGCCCTGGGCCGCACCGCTCCGGGTCTCGACCCGGCGCTGGAGACCGAGCGGCTGAGCGCCCTCCTCGACGGCCTGGCGATGAGCGTGGTCCTGCACCCCGACCGCCTCTCCCCCGAGACGTCGCTGGAGGTGCTCCGCCGTCATCTCGACACGTTGCGGGTCGCGGGTGGGTAGAACGGACGTTCGAGGAGCCGGTAGGATGGTCGCCATGAAGGCGCGGGGAGAGCGGCCGGTCACCACTCCGGCCCCCACGGCGGGCACGGCCTCCGACGAGGAGCGCGCCCACGCCCGCGAGCGCTTCCGCACCAGGCTGGCCGACGCCCAGCGGCGCGCCACCCCCGAGAAGCGCGCCAAGCTGCGCGCCGCCCTCGGTTTCACCGCCCCCGCCGCGTGAGCGTGCTGGTCCTCGACACCTCGGCGATCGTCGCCTTTACGCAGGGGTCCGTCGATGTCGGCGAGCCCATCGCCGAGGTCCGCGACTCCGGCGGCACGATCCTGGTTCCGGTGGTCTGTGTGGTCGAGGCCGCCCGCACGGTGGACGCGGCGATGCTGCATCTGCTCACCGAGCATCCGGCGTGCGAGCTGGTTCCCCTGACCGGCAACGAATGGCCCATGGCCGCCACGACCACGTTGATGCTCGGTCGCCTCGACCTGGCGACGTCCCTGATGGCGGCCGCCTCCCGGGGCGGTTTCGTGCTTACGGGCGAGCCCTTGGCCTACGGCGCACTCGGCGAGGACGTGGTCATTTCCCTGGGTGCCTGAGACCGGGACCCTCATCCGGCCGATGCACGGCGGATCCACCGCCATGGCCTGCTGTACCACCGGGCTGCGGCCTCGCCTGTCAGTGTCCGGCGAAGTGGGTCCGGGATCACCGGCAGGCCGAGCAGGTTCCGGGTCCTGGCCAGCGAACGCACACACTCGCCGTACGACAGCCCCAGCATCGCCCGCGCCCGGGCAAGCGACTCCACGATCTCTTTCCACCGGCCGTCGACGATCCGCTCGTGCCATTCCTTCCAGAGCCGGACGTTCGTGAAGTAGTCCTCCACGGTCGCGGCGAGCAGCATGTAGGAGATCACCGCCTCGTGGGGAACCTCGGGACGCGGTGCGGCGTCCCCGCCCTCGGCACCGTCCGCGACGGCAGGTTGCCAGTCCCGGACGGCTTCCATCACCCCGTCGAAGGTACGGGCCTGTCGGTAGAGCAGATTCTCGCGCATGGTGAGCAGCCAGTCGGGCACACCGGTTCCGTCGCCACGATCGCGCCGCAGAGCCGCGTCGACGACGTCCATGCCCTCGAAACGAACCAGACCACGAGCCACCTCGTCGAGCGTCAGTGCCGTGCCCTCGCGGATCCGCAGTTCGACACAGCGCCGGGCGGCCCGGATGAGATCCCGGGGCAACCCACCTGACAATGCGTGGCAGAGGAGCGCTACCGGCTCGGGAAAGTCCACGACCCGGCGACCGATCAACTGGATCGAGTGATCGATGGAGAACGGCTCCACTCTCAGGACGGTGTCGAACGCCGAGTCGAATACGTCCCGTACCGGAATCCCGCGTAGCGCGAAACTGTCGAGCGCGTCCTCGCTCACCGACACCACGAAGTGGACGCCGCCGACATGGAAGAGGTCCTTCAGGTTGTTGATCGACTCCAACGCTTTCTGACCATCTGCCATCTTGTCCAGCTCGTCGATCGCGATGACGATCGGCCGCCCCGACTCCTGGTGGGCCTGAAGAAGAAAGCCGCGCAGGTCCGATACGCGTTCGGGATGGGTGCGGTCGCGCTCGGTGAGCGAGAGCTGGTCCTCGGAGTCGATGCGCAGCAACGGGACCGGCGAGAAGCGGGTCCGGTCCCGGGCCCGCATGCTGGTGCGCCACTCCAGCCGACGGAGTTCCGCAAGCGCAAGTTCCGCGAGCGGGTCCCGTGTCTTCACCTGGCCGATGGCCCGGCGAAGAGGAGCTGCGGACGCCTGCGTCGCCAGTACGGTGCCGGAGAACAGCAACATCAGGCCGGCCAACGCAGTAGCGTTCAGACCCGTCAGACGAATGAACTGATCCTCGAACCCGAGCACCAGAAGAAGGGTGCCGAGCGCCAAGGTGATGACCACGATCGCCCGACGGCCGGTCATCGTCGACCGCGGGGCCGCGGTCGCTATCGACTCCTCGAATATGCCCTGCTCGGCGAGGATGGCGCGCGCCACCTTGGCGTGCATGAGCCGCACGAAGTCGGCGGCGTCGTAGTGGACGGGCGCGGCGATGTACACGCCGAGATACTCGGGCCGCGATGTGGCCTTGCGGATGATCGTTGTCTTCCCGACGCCGCGAGGACCGGCCACGCCGACCGCCGACGTGCCGTGCCGGTCGACGAACTCGACGATGGCGCGGACGCTGGTGGACGTGATGACGTCCTGGGTGTCCGTCTCGACCAGGTCGGGCGCGTCGGTCACGTCGAACCGCACGGGCGACGCGTCGTCGTGGAGAGGTTGACCGAGCCGATGTTGACGGATCATGGCGCCGACCTCGATGGTCAAGGTCTCCAGCAACCTGGCCCGAGCCTTGTCGAGCCGGTCGTGAGCGACCGCCACCCGACCTTCCTGTTGCCGGAAGGTCCCACGGACGAACCTCATGAAGGGACCGACAGCCATGCTGCCGAGGCTGAGGTAAATGGCGACGCCGGTGACGACCGTTCCGTCCCAGCCCGCCGGCAACAGCGCCTCCCACACATTGGCGATGAGGATCACCGCTATCGCGAGGAGAACGACCACTCCGTTGATCAGATAGCGCCCCGTCCTCTCCGTTTGGAGCGCCGCGACTGCGAGGTCATGACCCCGTTCCGCTTCGTCGTAGGCCATCTGCTCGGCCACCACCTGGGTGATGACCGCTCCGGCCCCGGTACCGAGGTGCTGCCACACGACATCCGGTGACAGGTTCAGAGCCGCGATGTCAGGAATCTCGAGCGCCCGCCGAATGGCGTCGCGGACCAGGTCGTCCGCCAGAGTCGGGGACTCCGGCGCATCGGCGCCGCTCGGGGTCGTTGCCATTCGACCAGGACTATCAGCCCTGTTCTTCGCCCACTGTCGGAAGCTCGATAGGCCGCGGCAGGCCCGTCCACCCGACGTACCCAGACCGGGTGACGTCGGGTGGTCCGGCCGCACGGCCTCAGGGGCGGTTGAGCTCGTACAGCATCAGCGACGCCGCCACCGCCAGGTTCAACGACTCGGCCGTGCCGGTCATCGGGATGCGGACCCGGCGGTCGGCCCTGGCCAGGGCCTCGTCGGGCAGGCCGTCGCCCTCGCTGCCCAGGAGCACGGCCACCGGACGGGGATAGCGGGTGGCCCAGTGGTCCACGGAGGCGTAGCCGGACGTCGCCACCACGGTCACGGCGTGGTCGGCCGCCCAGGTGAAGAACGCGTCCAGGGTCGGCGTGTGGGCCACGTTCACCGCGAACAGGGACCCCATGCTCGCCTTCACCGCGGCCGGCGCGAACGGGTCCGTCGTGTCGCCGACCAGCACCACACCGGCGGCGCCGGCCGCGTCGGCGGTGCGGATGACCGTGCCGAGGTTGCCGGGGTTGGCGACCCGGTGCAGCGCCACCAGGACGCCGTCGGCCGGCAGGGCGGACAGCCCACCGACCCGGCCGCGGACGATCGCGGCCAGGCCGGGGGCGCCCTCGCGATCGGACAGGCGCAGGAACAGCTCGCCGCTCACCCGGGCGACGCGGGTCCCGAGCGCCTCCTGCTCCTCGACCATGCGCATCGCCGGCGAGCCGGCCAGCAGGTCGGGCGCCACGATGAGCGTCTCCACGGCGGCGCCGGCCTCGACGGCGCGCCACACGGGCTGGACACCGTCGACGACGAAGGCGCCCTCCCGGCGACGGTGCCTGCGGTCAGCGAGCAGCCGGACCCGCTTGACCAAGGGGTTCGCCGCACTCGTGATAATTTCCGCCAACACCGCTCCTCTCGACCCCGGAGAACGTGAATGCCGAGCCTGCAGCCCATCGGGGCCCAGCACCCGAAGGTCCGACAGGTGCAATCTATCCAGCGCAACTCGGCGCCGAACCCGCACCGGCTGTTCATCGCCGAAGGGTTGTGGGCGCACAACCTGCTGCTGGAGCACGACATCCCGATCGACACGTTCTTCTGGTCGCCGGAGGCCGCCTACGGCGACGAGGCGCACAAGCGCGCCGAGCAGCTCGCACAACGAGCCGACAGAGCCTACGAGATCTCCGCGAAGACGCTGGAGCGCATCTCCGAACGCGACCGCCCCGACGGCCTGCTGTCGCTGGCGCCGCTGCCCCGGTGGGAGCCCGAGGACATCGACCTGCCGCCCGATGCGCTGGTCATGGTCGCCGACGGGATGGAGATCCCCGGCAACCTCGGAACGCTGATCCGCACCCTCGACGCCTGCCGCGTCGACTGCCTGATCCTCACCAACCGGCGCACCCGGCTGACCCACCCGAAGGTGTTCCGGGCCAGCCAGGGCATGGTGCTCACGACCCCGACGCTGGAGTTCGGGCAGCCCGAGCAGGCCGTCGACTGGCTGCGGAGGAACAACTTCGACGTGTTCCTCGCCGACACCGAGGACGCCCGCAACTACCGCCGCTACCGGTACGGCGGCCGGCGCACGGCGTTCGTGCTGGGCGCGGAGAAGTACGGCATCCCGAAGGCGTGGTACCAGCCGCACGTGAAGAAGGTGTTCGTGCCGATGCTGGGCCGGGCCGACTCCCTGAACGTGTCGGTGTCGGCGGCGGTGCTGCTCTACGAGGCGCGGGCCCAGAAGGAGCAGTGGTAGAACAGGGGCGCGGGCCCCGGTGACCGGGGCCCGCGACGGTGTCTGTCGCCGCCGGATCCGTGCGCCGCTGCGCTGGCGGGTCCACTGGAAGCCCGCGAGGTGTCTCGTCCGGACGGCGAATGTGGGAACTGACGGGCATCACCTTCCTTCGGGTCGGCGGAGCGCCCTGACGACCGCGCCAGGGGCGCTCCGCGTCCGGGAGCCTCGTGCGCCCGGCCGACCGAGACCGGGCGGGTACGGGTCAGACGTCGATGGCCTTCTTCTGCTGGGTCCCCTCGACCGCGACCTGCACCTTGCGCGGCTTCGCCTTCTCGGCCACCGGGATGCGCAGCACCAGGATGCCGTTCTCGTAGGCGGCCTGGATGTGGTCGGTGTCGAGGGCGTCACCGAGGAACAGTTGGCGGGAGAACACGCCGTAGGGCCGCTCGGTGAGGTGCGCCTGGGCGCCGTCGGGAAGGTCGAGCGGGCGACGCTCGGCCTTGACGGTGAGCACGTTGCGCTCGACGTCGACCTCGATCGCGTCCGGCGCCACGCCGGGAAGATCGAAGGCGACGACGAACTCGTCACCGTTGCGGTATGCGTCGAGCGGCATGGATGTGGGCCGCGACCAGGTACCGGCCGGGGTGCCGCTGAAGAACTGCTGGGTCAGCCGGTCGAGCTCCCGGAACGGGTCGGTGCGCATCAACATGTTCCACCTCCCGGAGTCATTGTCTGCTCGTCAATGCGCTGATACCTTTGTAGCACGTCATCGGAACGATGACAAGCCGAATGTCATCGGAAGGATGGCATCGGTGAGTGTCATCGTCAGTACGACAGGATCCCCCATGGACGACGCCCAGCACCTGCTCGACACCACCACCGGCACCGACGTCCTCGCGGCCCTCGTCGCGTTGCGCGAACTGCGCGACCGCCTCGACGCCTACGAGCCCGAACTGATCGCCGCCGCCCGCGCCGCCGGGATGAGCTGGGCCGACCTGGCGCCGGCGCTCGGAGTCGCCAGCCGCCAGGCCGCCGAGCGGCGGTACCTGCGGCTGCGCCCCGGCAACCGCTCCCTCACCGGCGACGAGCGGGTGCTCGCCGAGCGCGACCGGCGGGCCGCCGACCGCGCGGTCACCGCCTGGGCCCGGGCCAACGGCGCCGACCTGCGCCAGCTCGCCGGGCAGATCAGCGCGCTGTCCGACCTGGGTCCCGACGCCCAGCCCAGCCTCGACCGCCTGCACGCCGCCCTCGGCGACGCCGACGCGACGGCGCTGCCCGATCTGCTCGCCGGCACCCGGGAGCACCTTCCGGCCGCGCTGGCCGAACGCGTGCGTGCGATCGGTGAGCAGATAGATGCGGTCCGAAGCAATACACAAAGCGCACGAACGCACCACCGGACGTCCGCGGAATTCGCAGATGGTTCCAGTTCCGAACCGTCGCGTTTGAAACTTTCGCGTGACAGTCTGGGTTAGGCACGCAGGGCGGGCGAAGGGGCGGGCGCCGATGTTCTCTACCGGCAGACATCCAGTGGGCATGAGGGACATCGTCATCGGCGTCGATGGTTGCGCGCCCAGCTGGGACGCCCTGTACTGGGCGGTCCGCGAGGCGCAGCGCCGCCGGTGCCGGCTGCGGCTGGTGTTCGTCGACACCGCGGCGTCGCCCGATCCCGCGCAGGCGAGCCGGAAGCTGGCGCACATGGTCACCGACGCGCGCCAGTTGGAGCCGTCGGTGCGGGTCACCGGGATGCTCGCCGACGCCGAGCCGGTCGCCGCGTTGCGCGCGGCGTTGTCGCTCGCGGCGCTGCTCGTCGTGGGCGACGAGGGAGAACCCGGCTGTACCGCGCTGGGCCGGGCCGGTCGCGCGATCGCCGACGACTCGGCGGTGCCCGTGGTGGTGGTGCGCGGTCAGCAGCCGCCCGAGCACAGCCCGGTCGTCGTCGAGGCCTCCGCCGGCACCCAGTCGGCCGTGGGGCTCGCGTTCGAGGAGGCCGGAATGCGGGGGTGCCCGCTGATCGCGGTGTCCTCGGCCGGTGCGGCCCTCGACGAGTCCCTCGCGCCGTGGCGCGACAAGTTCCCCCGGGTGCCCGTGCGCACCACCACGATCGAGGCCGAGCCCACCCCCGCCCTGCTGGCGTTGTCGCGGCGGGCGCAGCTGCTGGTGGTGGGCCACGGCGACGACGAGGGACTGCTCGGCCCGGTGCCGCGCACGGTGCTCGACCGCGCCCACTGTCCGGTGCTCATCAGCGCCTAGCCGGCACCGGGTCAGCGCATCGCGGCGGGGAACTGCTGGCGGGCCCAGTCGGTGGGGATCAGGGTTCCCCCGTCGACCTTGTTGACGGAGATGAAGTCGGTCGTCAGACCCGTGTGGTCGGTGCGGGAGTAGGCGTAGGCGCCGTTCGGCGTCACGAGGCGGATGTTCTCCAGCGTGTCGCGGACCTTGGTGCGGTTGGTGGTCTTCGCCTGCCGCACGGCGGCGGCGATCAGCTGGACCGCGCTGTAGCCGTCCTGGGCGAACTGGGGCGGAGCGTACTTGTACAGCGCCCGGAACGAGCGGGACAGGCTGCCGATCACCTCCTTCTGCTCGCCGTCGGGCAGGTAGGCCCCGACCACGCCGATCGAGCTGGCGATGGTCACCCCTTCGGCGGCGGCGCCGGCCGGTTCGAGGAACAGCCGGCTGGCCTGCGCGGCGGTGAGCACCAGCGGCACGCCGAGGCGCGACGCGGCGTACTGCTTCGTCACCGTCACCGCGGGCGGGCCGGTGGCCCACACCGTGAACGCCTGCGCGCCCGACGAGCGCACCTTGGCGAAGATCGGCGCGAAGTCGGTGGTGGCGGTCTGGAACTCCTCCTGTGCCACCAGCGTGACGCCGTAGTAGCCGGCCTTGTCCTGCATGCCCGTCAGGCCGGCGGTGGCGTAGGAGCTGCGGCCGTCATAGGCGACCGCGACCCGGCTGACGCCGGTCGCCTGGAAGTACTGCAGCAGCCGGTCGGCGTACTGTGAGGAGACCGCCGGCACCACGAACGTGTAGGGGCGAATGGGCTTGACCTGTTCGTCGGCCGGTGCGAGGGACAGGTACGGCAGGCGCGCGTCCTCGGCCAGCGGGATCGTCTGGAGGGCGCTGTTGGAGAAGGCCGACCCGATGACGACGTCGACGTCGCCCTTGATCTCGTTGAAGCTCAGGACGGACTGGTCGGGCTGGCTGCGGTCGTCGCGCACGACCAGCTCGACGGGGCGGCCGAGCAGGCCACCCGCCGTGTTGATCTCCTCGACGGCCAGCTCGACGGCCTTCTTGTGGTCGCGCCCGAGCGACTCGTAGCCGCCGGTCAGCGGGGCGATCATGCCGATGCGGTACGGGCGGTCGCCGTCGCCCTCCCCGTCGTCGCCGCAGCCGACAGTGGCGAGCACGACCGCGAGCAGTACGGACACGGACACGGATCGACGCACGAGTACCTCCATGTACTGCGCGGGAAAACCTGCTGATCAGAGGGTGGAACTGATAGCGCGGCCGGATGTTACCGGGAGATCCGGTGCCTTTCGAGGGGGAAGCGTCCACAGATCGAAACCCGATCGGCCACCGCCCGTATCACGGCCGACCGGGCGACGCCGAGGCGCTGACCAGGGCGATCATGAGATCCACCGCCTCCTCGTCGCGCAGGCCGTATTCGTGGCACAGCGACCGCCAGGTCGCGAACGACGTCGCGTGGGCGATGGTGGCGCGCAGCCGGCGCCGTCGTGACCCGCGGGCGCGGAACGGTCCGAGCAGCAGGCCGAGCCGGTGCTCCTCGGCGGCCGCGGCGCCCGCACGGATCCGCTCGGGTAGCGCGTCGCGGTCGCGCTGGGCGTTGGCGAGCATCGGCTCGCCCGCGCGGTAGAAGCGGAACAGCTCGCCGAGGGCCAGGCGCAGCCGCGCGGTCGGGTCGGGTTCGGCGGCCCAGCCGGCCGGGTCGGGCAGCGGGAGGCCCGACGCCCAGTGCGCGGTGCACGCCGCGAACAGCGCCTCCTCGTCGGGGAAGTGGCGGTAGACGGTGAGCCGGGTGACGCCGGCCGCCTCGGCGATCGCCGAGACGGTGGTGGCCGCCGGCCCGACCGTGCCGTGCAGCGCGACGGTCGCCTCGACGATGCGCAGGTGGGTCGCGGTGACGTTCTCGGCCCGCCGGCGCATCCGGTACCCGCGCGAGGTCAAATCGGTTGACTTCCTTTCGGTGAACACGCATGTTCACTCATATGAGAACACACGAGGAACCGGCCCGGCTCACGGTGGTGCCGCCCGGTGACGGCCAGACCGGCGACCTGGGGTCCATCGGCGTCCAGTTCAAGCTCTGGGGACGCGACACCGGCGGCGCGTTCGCCGTGGTCGAGCACCCGTTCCCGGTGGGTGCGCTGGTGGCGCCGCACCTGCACACCCACGAGGACGAGTTCTCGATCGTCACGGAGGGCGAGATCGGTTTCCGGTCCGGCGACCGCGAGGTGGTCCTCGGCGCGGGCGGGTACATCGCCAAGCCACGCGGCGAGCTGCACGCGATGTGGAACGCGGGCAGCACCCCGGCCCGCATGATCGAGATCATCAGCCCGGCCGGGTTCGAGCACTTCTTCCGCGAGGTCGCCGAGGCCGTCGCCGACGGAACGGCCACCGAGGAGCAGGGCGCCGAGCTGATCGACCGCTACGGCCTGTCGTTCCCCGAGGCGGCCTGGCTGCCCGACGTCATCGCCCGCTACGGCCTCGACCCGGGCTGAGCCTTCATCGCGGCGAGCCGCGCCTCGACCTCGCTCCGCTCCGTCTCGTCCTCCAGGGCCTCGAACTGCGCGTCGAGGCTCGACGCCGCCAGCTCCTGCTGGCCGATCACCCGGGCCTCCTCCCGGCGGATCCTGTCCTCGAACCGCGACAGCTCGCTCGTCGGGTCCATGAGGTCGACGCTGCGGACCGCGTCGTGCACCTGCTGCTGGGCCCGCGCCATCGTCGCCCGGGCCACCAGCTCGTTGCGCCTGGCGGTCAGCTCGGACAGCTTCTCCCGCATGCGGTCGAGCCCGGTCTTCAACTTGTCGACGACCTCCCGCTGCGCCTCGATCTGCGGCTGCAGCGTGCGCACCTGCTTCTCGACGTCGAGCTGACGCTGCAGCGCGACGCGCGCCAGCGAGTCGAACCGGTCGGCGCCCGCGGGATCGCCGCCGGCACGCAGCTCGTCGGCCTTGCGGCTGGCGGCCAGCGCCTTGCTCCCCCACTCCCCGGCGGTCTCGGTCGCCTCCCGGTGGTCCTCCTCGAGCAGGCGCAGGTTCCCGATGATCTGGGCGACGGCGTCCTCCGCCTCGCCGATGTTGGCCGTGTAGTCGCGGACCAGCTGGTCGAGCATCTTCTGCGGGTCCTCGGCCTGGTCGAGCAGCGCGTGGATGTTCGCCCGCGCCAGCTGGGTGATCCGGCCGAGAATGGACTGCTGCGCCATGAGGGTCTCCTCGGGAAGGTGTCAGAAACGTCCGCCGCCGCCGTGGCGGGCACGGGTGCCCGAGCCGCCGAAGCTGCCCGGCGACCAGCCGCCGCCGAAGCCGCCGGACGAGCCGCCGTACGAGCCGCTGCGGCCGCCCAGCAGGATGCCGCCGAGCACGAGGCTGCCGAGGTCGACGCCCGACCCGCCGCCGTACCCGGGCAGGCCGGCCGGCTGCGACCACCGGTCGACGTCGCCGCGGGCCAGCTGCAGCGCCTGCTGCGCCAGCGCGTCGGCGTACTGGGCGTACCGCAGCGCCGACTCCGGGTCGGACGCCGACGCGGCGACCGCCTGGTCGAGCTGGCGCCGGGCCTCCGCCAGCCGGGTGCGGGCGTCCGCGCCGACGGCGCCGCGCCGGGTCGCGATGAAGTCGTCGGCGGCCGCCACCGCCGAGGTCGCCGCGAGGATCGCCCGGTCGACGAGCGCGGCCGCCCGGTCGCGCTGCTGTCGCGCCTCCCGTACGGCGGCGAGCGCGCGGTCGAGGTCGGCGCCGGCCTCCTCGAGCACGCGCAGCGCCGCCAGCGGGTCGGGCAGGCCGGTGCCGGCCGGCGTCATCGCGGTGTCCGCGGTGGTCAGGGCCGCCTCGGCGCGCGCGATCGTCGGTCGCAGGTCGGAGCCGTCGGACGCGACGAGCGCGCGGGCCTCCTCGAGGTCCTGACCGAGCTCGGACCGGGCCGCGGCGATCCGGGCGTCGGCCTGCTCCAGGTCGGCGGTGGTGCGGGTGATGCCGTCGAGCAGCGTCCCGGCCTGGCCGGTGGCGTCCTCGGCGGCGCGGATCGGCACGACCGCCCGCTCCGGGCGGCCCGCGTCGACGGCCGACCGGGCCTCGGCGAGCTCCTCCCGGGCGGCGTCGAGGCGGTGCCGGGCCTGCTCCAGGCTGTCGGCCAGGGGCGTCACCGCGGTCGGCGCGAACCGCTGCCGCAGCGCGTCCAGGCGCGCCTGTTCCGCCGGCAGCCGGCCGGCGAGCGCCTCCACCCGCGGTGCGAGCGCGGCGAGGACCTGCGGGGCGGTGCGTTCCAGCGACCGCATGCGGTCGAACGCCTCCGCCTGGGCGTCGAGGCGGGCGTCGGCCGACCCGCACAGCCGGAGGATCTCGGTGAGGATCGCGCGGCGGGTCTGCTCGTCCTCGGGCTCGGCGTCATCGAGGCGCTGCCGCAGCGTGAACGCCTGCCGGAGCTCGTCGCGGGCCTGGTCGAGCGCCGACCGGAACCCGGTGACCGCCTCGTCGCCGAACTGGGCCTGCGCGAACGCGAGCTCCTGCTCGGAGGTCTGCACCGCGTCGTCGACGTCGACGAGCGCGGTCGCCGCCTGACGTGACAGCTCCGCGACGGGCACGGGTGGCGGGCCGGCCGCTACCGCGGGTCCGGCCGCGCGTCCCGCCGCCTGCCGGGAACGGCGCCGCAGGACGACGACCAGGACGACCACGACGGCGGCCACCACGACCAGGGCCACGCACAGCAGCAGGCCGAGGGACTGACCGGTACCGTCGCCGCGGCCGCCGAGTCCGTCGGCGACCGCCACGGCCGCGCCGGCCCAGTCGCCGCCCGCCAGCCGCGGTTCGACGGTGCGGACCATCAGGTCGCGCAGGTCGTCGTCGGAGATCGTGGCGTCGCCGGGAACCGAGTAGCCGTAGGCGCGGTCGTCGACCGCGACCGCGAACAGGACGTCGCCGTCGCCGAGCTGCGACAGCCGTGCCGTGTCGGCGGCCCACCGCTGGCCGTCGGCGCCCTCGAAGGAGGTGACGTACACGACGAACAGCTGGGTGCCCCGGTCGGCGCGCAGGTCGCGCACCGCCTCCCGGACGCGGTCGGCGCCGCCGCCGAGCACGCCGGCCCGGTCGACCACCTCCCCGCCGACCCGGAACGGCGGGTCGGCGGCGGCCGGTGCGCCGGTGAGGACCAGCCCGGTGAGGACCAGCCCCGCCAGGACGCCGGCCAGCGCGCGTCGCACGCTTGTCTACCAGCCGAGACGGCGGCGACGCTTGCGGCCGGTGAGCCGCTGTGCGAGCCCGGCGCCCCGGCGCAGCATCCGGCTGCTGCGGGTCGACCCGCGACGCGCCTCGATCAGGTCGCTCACCTTCCTCGTGCCGGCGACCGCCAGGGGAACCGCGACCGCGGTCAGTGCCCACCGAACGACCATCTTCTGCAGCATTGTCCGCCTCCGATCCGGATGTCGCGGCGGATCACATACCCCGGTCGCGGCCGGTCAACCGCGGTCAGTCGTCAGGGTAGGACAGCGGATGCCAGTCATCGACGGCCCACTCCTCGGCGAACGCGACCCCGGCGTCGGTGAGGGCGGCCAGGTGGGTCAGCCAGCCGTTGACCATGCACAGCACCACCCGCCGCGCCGGGTCGGTGCCCAGCCGGCGCCACCCGTCGGGGTGGCGGCGGCCGCCGGTCGGGCCGGGTCCGTGGAAGACGCCGTCGTCGGTGGCGATGGCGAGCAGCGGACCGGTACGCGACCAGACCATCGCCACGTCGCGCACCGGCGCCGGGGTCGGCAGGTACTCCAGTTCGCACGACGGCCCGATCCAGCGCAGGCCCGGCTCGCCCGACCGGGCGGCGGCGTACACGTTCTCGCGGAACGGGTTCACGGTGACCGCGACGAGGTCGACGTCGGCGAGCTTGGTGGGACGCAGCGTGTCCGGCGCGCCGCCGAGGACCCGGCCGTCGCGGCCGGTCGTCACCAGCACCGGGGTGCCGGCCGGACCGGTGGCGACCGCGACCGGCCGGCCGGTGCCACCGGCCAGCTGCCGGACCTTCGGCTGACCGCGCAGCCGCAGCGTGACCTCGACCGCCCGCCCGGAAGCTCCCCAAGCGGGGAACGCTCTGGCAGCAGCACGACGAAGCCACCGCACAGGTGCTCCGCCGCTCGCTGATGTCCGAGATGGCAGCGCCGGTCCCGTAGTAACCCGGCGGGACGCAACGCCCGTGACGCGCTCCGCGCGGGAAGCTACGCCGTGGCGCGCTCCGCGGCGGTGACCGCGTTGCGGAACAGCATGGCGACCGTCGTCGGGCCGACGCCGCCCAGCCGCGGGGTGATCGCCGACGCGACCCGCTCGCAGGCCTCGTCGACGTCCGGGAGGAGGCGGCGGCCCTCGTAGCGGACGCCGGCGCCGATCACCACCGCGCCGGGACGCACGTGCTCCGGCTGGATGATGCCCGGCACCCCGGCCGCGGCCACGAGGATGTCGGCGCGGGCGGTGTAGCGGGGCCAGTCGGCCACACCGGTGTGCACGACGGTGACGGCGGCGTTGGCGGTGGGGCGCTTCTGCGCCAGCATCATGGCCAGCGGACGTCCGATCGTGGCGCCGCGACCCAGGATGACCACCTCGCGCCCGGCGACCGGGATCTCGTAGTGGGCGAGCAGCGCCTCGATGCCGGCCGGGGTGCACGGCAGCGGACCGGGCATCCCCAGCGCGAGGCGGCCCATGTTCAGCGGGTGCATCCCGTCGACGTCCTTGTCGGGGTCGAGGGTCTGCAGGGCGGCGTCGTAGTCGAGGTGGCCGGGGATCGGGTACTGGATCAGGACGGCGTGCACGCCCGGGTCGGCGTTGAAGCCGGCGATGACGTCGAGCAGGTCCCGCTGGGTCGCGTCGGCGGGCAGGTGGCGGTGCGGTGAGTCGAACCCGAGGTCGGCCGCCTGCCGCTGCTTGATGCGGATGTAGCCGGCGCTCGCGTCGTCGTCGCCGACGAGGATCGTGGCCAGGCTCGGCGTCACGCCACGCGCGCGCAGGGCGGCGACACGCTGGCCGACATCGGCGAGGACCGCGTCGGCGACGGGCTTTCCGGGCATGAGAAGTGCTGGTTGCTGCGGGTTCGAAGACACGGGGCATCCTACCGCCGCCCGGATCCGTAGCATCGCGGCGTGCCCACGGACCCTGACGACGTCGACTGGAAGGACCCGGACGTCGCCGACTGGCTGCGCGGTCTGGCCGATGACGACGACGACCCGGCCGACCTGCCGCCGTCGATCCTCTGCGACTCCAGCCTCGGCGAGGACGCCGTCGCCGCCGCGCCGTTCCTGGTCGACGTGGCCGTCGGCGCGGCCGTCGGGTGGGGCCGGGCCGACGGGGTCGAACACACCGTCGAGCGGCACGGGGCCGTCGCCACGCTCGCGGCGATGGTCAGCCCCGAGTTCGAGACCCGCGGTGACTCGGCCCGCGTGCGCGCGGCGGTCGCCGCCCGGGTCGCCGACCTGGCCGCGCTGGCCGACGACGCGAACTGGCTGGTCCGCGCGCACACCTACCTCGTCCTCGGCGCCTGCGACGGCCCCGCCGACGTGCTGCTGCGGCGCTGGGACGCCGAAACCGACGCCGACGCCCGGGCGGCCCTGCTGATCGCGCTGCCGGCCCGCTCGCCCGAGGCGGCCGGGAGCGTGGTCGTCCCCGCCGTCCTCGGCGGTGCACCGTCGCACCGGTTGGCGGGCGCGGTCGGTCTGCACCGCGCCGGCCTGCCGTTCCCCGCCGGAGCGGGCGCGGCCGTCGCGGCGGCGCTCCGGGCCGGTGGGAAGATCTCCGAGGAGCTTGTCCGGGACCCCGTGCGCGAGTTCCTGGTCGACAGCGCCGACGAGGCGTTCGTCGCCGACCTGCTGACCGACGTGTCCCGGCAACGGGAGCCGGTCTCCCCGGACGTCGGGTACGCCCTGGACGACCGCGTCGGGCGCAGCCGTCGGGAACCCGGGCGGGTCCTGCCCGTGGTGGCGCCGCTGCTGCACCACGGCGACCCGGAGACCCGGCGGATGGCGGCCGAGCGGATGCACGAGGGAGGGCGGGCCGCGGCGGCGTTCGCCGACGACCTGGCCCGGCTCGCCGGTGTGCTGCCGGAGCGCAGCGCGACGCGGCTGGTCAGCCCCGAGGTCCTGGCGCTGTCGACGCTGGTGCGGCTCAACGATCCCCGGTGGGTCGAGCCGGCGTGCCGCACCTGGAAGGCCCGGCGTGCCCTCGACCTGTCCCACGACTTCGGCTACCTGCCCCTCGGCGCCGACCTCCTCGCGACGATCGGTGCGGCGTTCGCCGCGGCCGACGGGCCAAGGGTGGTGGCCGGCCTCGCCGGAGCGGTGGCCCTCCTCGCCGGGGCGACCCGGTCGTGGGACGCGCAGCGGCGGCTCCTGCGGTCCCTGGAACCCACGCTGCGCGCGGCCGCGACGGTCGCGCCCGTACCCACGTCGACCGCGCTCCTGCACCTCGGGCTCGCCGACGAGCGCGACCTGCGCACCGTGGCCGCCGACGACGACGCCGGCACGGCGGCAGCGGCCGCGGTCGCCCTGTTGCGCCGCACCGGCGACGCCGGGCCGCTGGCCGCGGCGCTGCGCCGCAGGAACCCCACGGTCGACGTGGCCGCGGGGATCCTGCGGCCGGTCCTGCTGACCGGAGACGGTCCGGGCGAGGCGGCGCTGACGGCGCTGGCGGAGCTCATCCGGCCCCTGCCGATGGACGCGTCGGTCCCGATGCGGCTGCTGGCCGCACACGTGCTGCTGCGCAGCGGCGATCCCGTGGAGGCCACCCGCCTCGTGCCGGTCGGGCTCACGCACTGGCTGGCGCACGAGCACGCCCTGCGGATCGCCGTCGAGTTGCGCGACCCGGCGCTGGAACCGGCGCTGCGCGACCACCTGACCGGGCCGCAGACGCCGCTCGCCGCGCGGGCCCTGCTCGCCCTGGGCGTCGGCCGGGCCGACGTCACCGGGCCGGTGCTCCACTGGATGGCCGGGTGCGACGAGTACGACCCGATCGTGGCGGCGTGCACCGACCTCCTCGACCCCATGGCCCTTCCCCGGCTCCGCGACCTCGCCGACAGCGACGGACGCGCCGCCAGGGGCGGCATCCACAGCAGCGTGATCTGGCGTGACGAGCGCCACCGCGACGCCGTCCGCGCGGGCGTCGCGGCGCTCGAGGCCCGCGTCTGACGTCAGACGCGGTCGAGGACGGCCCGGGTGTAGCCGGCGGTGTCGGCCGTGCCACCGAGGTCGGCGGTGCGCACTCCGTCGGACAGCGCGCCGAACGCGGCGGCCAGCAGGTCGGCGGCGGCCTCCGGGTGGCCGAGGTGGTCGAGCATCATCGCCGCCGACCACATGGCGCCGAGCGGGTTCGCCTTTCCCTTGCCGGCGATGTCGGGCGCGGAGCCGTGCACGGGCTCGAACATCGACGGGAACTCACGTTCGGGGTTGAGGTTGGCCGCCGGCGCGACCCCGATGCTGCCGGCCACCGCGGCCGCGAGGTCGCTGAGGATGTCGCCGAACAGGTTCGACCCCACGATGACATCGAACGTCCGGGGCGCGAGGACGAGCTTGGCGGCCAGCGCGTCGATGTGCTCCCGGTCGCTGCGCACGTCGGGGTGGCGGTCGGCGACCCCGGCCACGATCTCGTCCCAGAACGGCATCGTGTGGATGATCCCGTTGCTCTTGGTCGCCGACGTCACGTGGTTCGAGCGGGTCGCGGCGAGCGTGTAGGCGTACTCGACCACGCGCGTGACACCCTTGCGGGTGAAGACCGCCTCCTGCACGGCGAGCTCGTCCGGCGTCCCCCGGCCGAGCCGGCCACCGATCTCGGAGTACTCCCCCTCCACGTTCTCCCGCACCACGACGAGGTCGACCCCGTCGGCGTCGCGCAGCGGGCCCGGCACGCCGTCGAGCACCTTCACCGGGCGCAGGTTCACGTACTGCTGGAACGTCCGTCGGATCGGGATCAGCAGCCCCCACAGCGACACGTGGTCGGGCACCCCGGGCCAGCCGACCGCGCCGAGCAGCACCGCGTCGTGGTCCCGGATGCGCCGCGGCCCGTCGGGCGGCATCATCGCGCCCTCGGCCAGGTACCGCTGGCAGGACCAGTCGAACCGGTCGTACGTGAACGCGATCGCGTGCCGGCGTCCGACGGCGTCGAGCAGGGCCTGCGCCGGCGGCAGCACCTCGGTGCCGATGCCGTCGCCGGGGATGAGGGCGATGCGGTAGGTGGTCACGGTGTCAGTAGACCGTCGCGCGCCGCCGCCGGTCCAAGACGCTTTTACTGGACCGGTGAGAGCCCCCGCCTATCAGCAAGGTGCACGAATGCGGCCGCGGCGGGGCTCAACCGGCCCGGTCGGTACACCAGCGACACCTCCAGCACGTCGGGGCAGTCGAGGGACCGCACGGTGACCCCCGCCGCCCCGGCGACCGACCGCCACGCGTCGCTGACGACCGCGACCCCGACGCCGGCGAGCACGAGGGGCAGCACCGCCTCCCGGTGCTCCACCTCCACCGCGAGGCGGCTGCCCGCGGCCTGCCGGCGCACGGCGTCGGCGACCCGGCGCATCCCGGTGCCCTCGCGTCCGGCGATGAGCGCGGCCCCGGCGAGGTCGGCGGGGCGCACGGGATCGCCGTCGGGCAGCATCGCCGCGTCGCGGGCCAGCAGCACGAAGCGCTGGCTCGTGAGGCGCACGCTCACCAGGTCCCGTGGCGGCGCGACCGTCGGCGCGGCCGCGACCACCCCGAGCTCGGCGGCGCCGGTGGTGACCAGGCCGCGCACGCCGGCCGGGGTGCCCGCGCCGCGGACCGTCACCCGCACGCGCGGGTGCGCGGCGGTGAACGCGGCGACCAGGTCGGTGAGCGGGCTGACCGCCTGCGACGGCATCGACGCGACGACCAGCTCGCCCCCGGCGAGGCCGTCGACGGCCGCGACGGTCGCCCGGGCGAGGTCGAAGCCGCGCATCACCTCGCGGGCCGGGTCGACGAGCGCCCGGCCGGCGGCGGTGAGCACCAGGCGGCGGCCGGTGCGGTGGAACAGCAGGCTGCCGAGGTCGCGCTCCAGGGCGCGGACCGCCTGCGAGACCGACGGTTGGGCCACGAACAGCTCCGCCGCCGCCCGGCGCACGCTCCCCGCGTCGACGACGGCGAGGAAGTACCGGAGCTGACGCGCGTCCACCGCCGGTCCACCCTTCTGATAGCCGTTGCCTATCAGTCTCGCAGCTGGCGGGGCACCGCTACCGTCATGACCGGACAGTCATCGACGCCGATGCGAGGAAACGGATGACCGAGCCTGAACCGGAACCCCGGCCCGAGCCCCCCGGCGATACGGCCCAGTGGCGGCCGCGGCGCCGCACCGTCGTCATCGGGCTGGCCGCGCTGGTGGTGGTCGCCCTCGCGGTCGTCGGTGTCACCGTGGTCGTGGTCCAGCGGGAGCCGGACACGCCGACCGAGGTCGTCACCGCGTTCCTCGAGGCCGCCCGCGACGGCGACGCCGGGGCGGCGGCCACGTGGTGGATGGACCTGGAGGGCACGCGGGGCGGAGCAGGCCTGCGCGACCGGATCCGGGACTACGTCGAGCGCTGGCACTCCCGGTACGAGGAGGCCCTCGACGACCGGGAGTGGACGCTGACCGAGGGCGAGGCCCGGCTGGGCCGGTCGGTGCGCGTCTCGGTCGGCGGCCGGGAGGCGGACTACCTCGTCGGCGGCACCGACGAGGGGCCGCGCATCGCGCTCGGCCCCGAGGACCAGTTCGGGCAGTCGGCCGGCGGCGCCAACCCGCTGTTCGTGGGCGGCTGACCGCCGGGCGAACGGGCGGTGAACACTCACCCCCGGCGCCGCTCCGGATGGCGGACACCCGCCGGGAGCCCGACCATCGAGGGATGGTCCGGTGGGTCGAGCGTGACGTCGCGGTGGCCGGGTCGACCATGCGGTGCCTCGACGGCGGTGCCGGACGACCGGTGGTGTTCCTGCACGGCAACCCGACGTCGTCGTACCTGTGGCGGGGCGTCCTGCCGCACGTGGCCGCCGGCGGTCGGCGCTGCGTCGCCGTCGACCTGATCGGGATGGGCGGGTCCGGGAAGCCGGACATCGCCTACACGCTCGGCGAGCACATCGACCACGTCGAGGCGCTGCTGGACGCGCTCGACCTCGACGACCCGGTTCTCGTCGGGCACGACTGGGGCGTGGCGATCGGCCTGGACCTGCTGCGCCGCCACCCCGACCGGGTGGCCGGGGCCGCGTTCATGGAGGGCCACCTGCGTCCACTCGACGGCTGGGACGACTTCGACCCGGGCGGTCGCGAACTGTTCCAGCGGCTGCGGACACCCGGCGTCGGCGAACGCATGGTGCTGGAGGAGAACTTCCTCCTCGACGCGCTGCTGCCCGCCGCGATGCTGCGTACGCCGGCACCGGCCGACCTGGCCGTCTACCGCCGCCCGTACCCGGACGCGGCGTCCCGCCGGCCGCTGCTGCGGTGGACCCGCGAGATCCCCGTCGCGGGTGTTCCGGCCGGCAGCGCGTCGATCCTCGCCGCCGGGTGGGAGAACCTGTCGGTCTCCCCGGTGCCGAAGCTGCTCGTCCACGGCGAGCCGGGCGCGGTCGTCACGCGGGACGTGGTGCGCAGGTGCCGCGACGCCCTGCCGCACCTGACCGTTCAGGACGTCGGTACCGGGCTGCACTTCCTGCCCGAGGACCGCCCGGCGGAGGTCGGCGCGGCGGTGTCGACCTGGCTGCGGTCGCGGCTGGGCAGGTGACCGGTTCCGCACCGTCAGCCGGAGCGGTGGGAGCCCCGCGGCCGCACCGCACGCTGCTCCGGGAAGGTCCAGCCGAAGACGACGGCGGACAGCCGCACCGACGCGGTCACCACCAGGCAGACGACCCCCGCGACCGGGGTCGGTGTGCCGAGCCCGGTGAGCAGGACGAGCGTGGCGGCGCCGGCGCCGGCGGCCACCGCGTAGAGCGTGCCGACGTGGAGGAACGAGATCGGCAGCCCCATGATGACGTCGCGCAGCATGCCGCCGCCGATGGCTCCGACCACCCCGACGACCACCGCGCCGACCGCGCCGACCCCGAGGGACAGCGCCTTCGAGGCACCGATCGCGCCGAACAGCCCCATGACGACCGCGTCGAGCACGGTGATCAGCAGGTCCGCGCGCGCGAGCAGCGGTTGCAGCGCCATGCCCAGCACGGCCGACGCGCCGGCGACCAGCAGGTACCAGTTCTCCCAGACCACGACGGGCGGCCGGTCGAGGACGATGTCGCGCAGCAGGCTCCCCCCGAGCGACACGGCGAGCCCGATGACGATGACGCCGAGCACGTCGATGCGGCGGTGCCGCTCCCCCGCCGCGAACAGCGCGCCCTGCAGGCCACCGAGTCCCGCGGCGAGAAGCTCGATCCACAGCGCCACCTGGAACGACATGCGGTCACCCTCCGGGAGGCCGGGGCCGGCCCCACGACACGTGCGGGCCGGCCCGGCGGTGGTCAGCGGGTGGAGCCGGCGGTCCGCGCGGCGGTGGCGATCACGTCGGAGACGGTGCCGGCCTGCGTCACGTACAGGGCGTGGCTGGCGGACACGTTCGTGACCGTGGCGTCGATGCGCTTGGCCATGTGCTGCAGCATGGCCTGGTCGAACGCCCTGTCCTCCGTCGCGATCACCGCCCAGCTCGGCTTGTCGCGCCACGCGGCGTTCTTCACGGGCGTCCCGAACACCGCCATGTTGATGGGGACCTGCGAGTCGCGGAGGAAGGCGGCCTCGGCGTCGCTGGCGTCGGCCGCGAACCCGGCCTTGAACGTCGCGGGGTCGAGGTACCCGAACCCGTCGACGACGTCGATGACGAAGTCGGGCGTCGCGGCGAACCCCTCGTACTGCTGGGCGGTGGTCTCGCCGGCGTCGGGTGCCAGCGCCGACACGTAGACCAGCCCGGCGACGGCCGGGTGGACCCCCGCCTCGGTGATGACCGTGCCGCCCCAGGAGTGGCCGACCAGGATCGTCGGGCCGTCCTGCCGGTCGAGCACCCGCGTGGTCGCCGCGACGTCGTCCTCGAGCGAGGTGAGCGGATTCTGCACGACCGTGACCCGGTAGCCCTGGGCCGTGAGCCTGTCGTACACGCCGCGCCAGCCCGAACCGTCGGCGAACGCGCCGTGCACGAGCACGATGTTCCTGATCTCCTGCGCCATGACGCTCTTCCTCCCTGTGCCGCGCCGGCCTTCCTGCCGCCCGTCGATGGGCGACTTCCACCGGCGCTGCATGCAATATATTGCGTGCAGCACGCACAGGCAAGGGGTCCATCGATTTGTGTGAGCGGGCGAGGTATGTGCAATATGTTGCATGCCGATTCCCTCGGGCGGTCGGGCCGTGGACCGCTCCCTCCTGCGCGACGACGTCTACCGGCGCCTGCGCGACGCCATCGTCGACTGCACCTTCCTCCCCGGAGAGCAGTTGAAGGACGGTGAGCTCGCGGAGTGGCTGGGGGTCAGCCGCACCCCGGTGCGCGAGGCCCTGCTGCGCCTCGCGGCCAGCGGCCTGGTGGTCGCGCTGCCGGGCCGGTCGACGCGGGTGAGCACCATCGACGCGACGGCCGTGCAGGACGCCCGCGACGTCGTCGCCGCCATGCACGAACTGGCCGTCCGCCAGACCGCGGGCCGGCTGAGCGAGGACGACATCGCGCGCATGCGCGACGCCAACCGCCGGTTCGCCGCGGCGGTGGACGCGGGAGACATCGGCGCGGCCCTCGACGCCGACGACGAGATCCACCGGATCCCGGTGACCGCGCTGGGCAATACGGCGGTCGAGACCGTCCTCGACCAGTTCGATCCGCTGGTGCGCCGCGCGGAGCGGCTGCGCTTCAGCACCGACGGGCACGCGTCCGTCGA
This sequence comes from Virgisporangium ochraceum, assembly GCF_016863655.1. Classification (GTDB taxonomy): domain Bacteria; phylum Actinomycetota; class Actinomycetes; order Mycobacteriales; family Micromonosporaceae; genus Virgisporangium; species Virgisporangium ochraceum. The sequence continues at coordinate 62,208 of NZ_BOPH01000098.1, read as the reverse complement.
CCTGCACACGCGGCTGATCGACCTCATCGCGGCCGGGGACGCGCGCGCGGCCGCGTCGATGGCGTTCGACATCTGGCACACCCTGCCGGCCGGTGACGGCTGACCCACCCGGCGGTCGACCGTCCATGATGGACGGTGGCGGGGCATCGACGGTGGTGCGGGACCATGTCGACGGGCGTCGACGCATAGGATGCGCTTCTGGCCACTCATGGGGGAGGCTCGCCAGCGTGTCTACGACCCATTCCGCCGTCACCGGGGGCACCGACGGGCGGGATCGCGACGACGCGCCCGATGCCGACCGGCCGACGGCGGAGAACCTGACGACGGAACCACCGGCCCCGGAGCAGCCCGCCGCCGAGGAGTCGACGCCGGCGGAGGCCGTCGATCCGTCTCCCGCGACCGCGCGGTGGCGGCGGCCGGTCACCCTGCTGGCCGCGGTCGCGGCCGGAGCGGCGCTGGCCTGGGTGGTGGGCTCCGTCGACACCTCGGTGACCCGCTACGGGAGCCTCGCCCGGTACGAGCTGCGCACGTTCCAACTGGTCCTGGTGCTCGTCACGGCGCTCGCGGTGGTGCGGGCGGTGCGCCGCGACGCGCGGTGGGACGCCGACGTGGTCGTCGCGGCGGTCGCGGCGCTCAGCGCGGCGACGGTGACGAGCGCGCTGCGCGGCACCCCGTACGGCCTGGCCGGGCTGTGGGACAGCGACCAGTCGTTCCGCATGCAGGCGGTGACGCGCTTCGCCGACACGTGGCACAGCGCCGACTACTTCTACAAGGGACTGCACGCCTACTACGCGCCGCTGTTCCCGTGGCTCGAGGGCCGGGCGGCGGCGCTGTTCGACGTGCCGGCCTGGCACATGGTGAAGGTGGGCGAGATCGTCGGCGCGTTCGTGGCGCCGCTGCTGGCCTACTGGCTGTGGAAGCGGATCGTGTCCGACCGGGTGGCGGCCTTCATGGCGGTGGCGACGCTGACCACGGGCATCGTGGTGTACGAGCCGTACGCGCTGGTCGTCATGGTGACGGTCGTGCCGTGGTGGGTGCAGGCGTTCCACGGCGTGCGCCGCGCCGACGCGCGGCCGCTGCACCCGGTGGTGCTCGGGCTGGTCGGCGCGCTGATGTTCACCACGTACTACTACTACCTGTTCGTCTGCGTCGTCGTCGCCGCGATCCTCGTGCCGGTGGAGCTGCGGTACGGGCGGCTGACCTGGGTGCGGGTGCGGCGGGCGGCCGTCGTCCTCGGGGTCACGTTCGTCGGGTCGGCGCCGTTCTGGGCGCCGCTGGTGTACGACATCCTGACCGCGGCCGACTACCGGCCGATGAACAACCGGTGGTTCCAGAGCGACTTCGCCGACCTGCCCCTGCCGATGTTCCAGCCGACCGTGCTCGGGGCGGTGTGCCTGCTCGGCCTGGTGTACCTGGTCTGGACGGCGCGGGAGGAGCTGTCGCGGTCGCTGCTGGTGTTCCTCGCCGGGCTGTACGTCTGGCACGCGGCCGGCTACCTCATGATCATGATCGATGTGCCGCTGTTGAGCTTCAAGATGCGCGACCTGGTGCCGCTGGTCCTCGTCTGCGCGGCGGTCCTGGCGGTGCACCGGCTGGCCGCGTGGGCCCGGCGGCGCTTCGACCGGGTCCGGGTCCAGCGGCTGACGGCGGTGCTGGTCGCCGGGCTGTGCCTGCTCGCGGCGGACCGCTATGTGGGCGCGATCCTCGACAGCGACCTGACCCCGGCGGCGCACGACACGCCGCTGCCCGACGGCACCATGCCGCGGCACGCCACCGGCACTCCCGACGCGGAGCGCCGGCTCCCTCCGGCCGAGGACCTGCGCCGGGCCATCGAGGAGCGGTACCGCGGCTCCGGCCACCCGGTGGTGCTCAGCGACCGCCAGGACCTGTACGTCTTCTACCCGTACTACGGGTACGTCGAGTACTCCTTCGCCTACTCGCACCCGACCGCCCAGTTCCGCGGCCGCGTCGCCGTGCTGGAGTGGCTGCAGTCGGTGCCGTGGCCCGACCAGTTCGCCAACGCGATGGTCAACAACCCGTACGACCGCATCGACGTGATCGTGCTGCAGCGCCGGGAGGGCTGCCTGCGGTTCCGGTTCCACGACGAGAACTGGCCCAACGCCTACGCCGTCCGGGAGCTGTGCCTGCCGGCCGCGGCGATCGACGACACGTACTTCGACTCCACCACCGTCGGCGACTACGTCGTGGCGGTCCGGCGCACCTGAGTGGAGACCGTGGGTCGCCGGGGACTCGAACCCCGAACCTTCTGATCCATAGAGAAGGAAGCACGTCCATGACCGCCGGAGCGGGAAGCGGACGCGCTAAGCCAGACGCTCTATCCATTTGAGCTAGCGACCCGCGCAGATCCTCGCACGCGCCGAACCGGCGCCGCACCGGGATTCCGGCGCGAGCTCACGACGTGGCGGCGTCGACCAGGGCGTGTGCGGTCGCCGCCACCGTGACGGCCGCCTCCTCTCGGGTGTAGCCGGCGATGTCGATGAGCCAGATCAGCGTCTCGATGCCGGTGGCGGAGCGGATCGCGACCGCGAGCCGGTCGACGTCGACGTGCGGGTGGCTGTGCCGCAGCGGCGCCAGGGCGTCGGCGACCCAGCCGATCGCGCGTCCCCGGCGCAGCACCGGCCGCCCAGTGCCCGGCCCAGTGCCCGGCCCAGTGCCCGGCCCAGTGCCCGGCCCAGTGGCCGGCTCCAGCGACAGCCGCAGCGACGTGCGCAGCTGCGGTTCCCAGGTCAGGTTGTAGCGGGTGAACTCGGCCATGAACAGGTCGAGGCGGGCCCGCAGGTCGGTGGGCGCGTCGGCCGGCAGCAGCGTGTCGGGCGAGATGGCCGGGTGGGCGGCCAGCAGCAGGCTGCGCTGGTTGGGGAAGTAGCGGTAGGCGGTGGTCCGGGAGATGCCGGACCGTTCGGCGGCGTCCTCGACCTTCGGCGTGTGGCCCTCGGCCAGCAGGTCACGGGTCGCGGCGACGAGCGCCTGTCGGGTGCGTGACTTCTGGGCCGTCCGGCCGGTCGACTCGTACGGCGTCGCCACCCCGTCATGGTACCGTGATCCCATATGGGACTGCAGTCCCATGAAGGGAAGGACGTCCACCATGACCCACGATCCCTGCATCACCGACCCGGACTTCTACACGGTGGTGTTCGAGAACGACCGCGTGCGCGTCCTCGAGTACCGCGACCGGCCCGGCGACCGCACGAACGCGCACCGCCACCCCGACAGCGTGATGGTCACGCTCAGCGCCTTCCGCCGCCGGGTGTCCGCCGGCGACCGGAGCGTCGACGTCGACCTGCCCGCCGGCGAGGCCCGCTGGGTCGGCGCACAGGAGCACCGCGGCGAGAACATCGGCGACAGCGGCACCCACACGATCTTCGTGGAGCTGAAGGAGCCGGCGGGAGCACCGGCCACGCGGACGCCGCTGGGTCCGGACGTCCCGTAGTACCTTCACCGGAATGACGGACCGGCTGACCGCACGGAGTTCCACGCGTGCAGCTCAACGTCGACCTGCGACCCGCCGGCGTCACCGTGTTCCTGTCCCGACGCGACCCGGCGCGTCGCGGTCCCCACCTCAGCCCGCAACCGATGGACGCGCCGCGACCGCACCGCAACCGCCTGCACGTCGACGTCGCCGTGCCGCACGACCTGGCCGGCGACCGCGTCGCCGCCGCCCTCGCCGCCGGGGGCCGGCTGGTCTCCGACGCGCACGCGCCGGCGTGGTGGGTGCTGGCCGACGCCGAGGGCTACGAGGCGTGCGTGGCCACCTGGGTCGGGCGTCACCCCGAAGGCTGAACGGTCGCGGCGCGGCCGCGACCGCGCCTTATGGTGACCGCATGGGCGATCTCGACCTGTACGGGCCTGCCTTCCGCACCGACCCGTACGCGGAGCTGGCCCGCCTCAGGAACGAGGACTGGTACGCCACCACCGCGATCGGTACGGCGGTGCTGCGCTACCGCGAGGTGCAGACGCTGCTGTCCATGCGCGACCTGCGCACGCCCGGCGCCGACTTCCTCGCCCTGCAGGGGATCACCGACGGGCCGCTCGTCGACACCATGCGCGGCTTCCTCCTCAACGCCGACGGCGACGCGCACGCCCGCGTGCGCAGGATCGTGAACGCCGCGTTCACCACCCGCCGCGTCGAGGCGTTCCGGCCGACGGTGGCGGCCATCGCCGACGGGCTCGTCGACGACCTGGCCGCGCGGGAGGAGTGCGACTTCGTCGCCGCCTTCGCCGAGCCGCTCGCGCAGCGCGTGCTGTACCGGTTCGTCGGGATCCCGGAGGAGCGGCGGGAGGACCTGCAACGGTGGACCGCCGACGTCGGTCTCATCTTCGGGTTCAGCGTCACCGACCACCGCGCGCGCATCGAGGCCGCGCTGCGGAACCTGGACCTGTTCCTCGACGGCCTGCTCGCCGAGCGGCGCGCCGCACCCCGCGACGACCTTCTCAGCGCGCTCGTGTCCACACAGGACCTGACCGACGTCGAGCTGCGGGCGATGGTCGTGACGCTCATGTCGGCCGGGCAGGGGACGGTGCAGCACCAGCTCGGCACCGCGATGGCCGCGTTCCTCGACCACCCCGACCAGTGGCGGCTGCTGGCCGAGCGGCCGGACCTCGCCGCCGGCGCCGCCGAGGAGGTGGTGCGGCACAGCCCGTCGGCGCTGCTCGGCGTCCCCCGGGTGGCGAAGGTCGACGTCGAGCTGAACGGTCTGACGCTGCCCGCGGGCAGCTGCGTGCTGCCCGTCACCGGTTCGGCCAACCGCGACGGTGCGGTCTTCGACCGTCCCGACACCCTCGACATCACGCGCCGCCGCACCCCGCACCTGACCTTCGGCGGCGGCATCCACTACTGTCTCGGCGCGGCGCTCGCCCGGGTCGAGCTCGCCGAGGCGCTTCCCCGCCTGGCACAACGGATCCGGGACCCGCGTGCGGCCGCCCCGGCGACGTGGCTCCCACCGACGGAGGCGGTCTACGGCCCCCTGACTCTCCCCATCGGGTACGCGGCGCGCTAGCGTCACGCCTGCCCTCCGGTCTCGACCAGCTGCTTCCCCTGCTCGGGCGTCGTACTCGGGGCGGTCGGTGCGTTGACGGCCACCGCGGTCACCGACCGGATGCGGTTCCGCCGTGAGTTCGACTTCCGGTGGGACCAGGAGCGGCCGCCCGCGCCAGCCTCCACGTGCGTGGCGGGTCGGTGGCCCAGGCGGACATCCTGCGCGGCATCCGCGACGCGCGCGGGTGACCCGCCGGCTACCTCCGGGCCCGGGCGTAGACGACGTTCGTCCGCAGTTCGGCGACCCCGTGTGACCGCAGGTGGCCGACGCTCGCCGCGCGGACCCGCCGTGCCGCCGCCGCGCCGAGCCGCTCGACCGTGGCGCGGTACCCGGTGCCGAGCACGATCTTCCACCAGTCGTCCGGGTCGGCGAGCGGATGCGTGCCGTCCTCGGCCTCCACGGTCGGGGTGGCGGCGCCGCCGTCGTGGAACAGCCGGGTCAGCGCGGCCGGGTCGGTCAGGCGGGTCCACGGGCGGAACGCACCGACGAGGTAGATGCCTCCGCGGAAAATCCCGGACCGTCGAGTGGCCGACACCACGTATCGTTGTCCACCGATTCGAGGGGGCATCCATGCAGTGGTATGTCGCGACGAGACGGGTGGTCGGGTTCGCCGTGGCGTTCGCCGTGGCCGTGCTGGGCTCGGCGGTGTATGTCGACGCCGTCGACGCGGCGCCCGCACCGCGGATGGTCACCGCGATGACCGGGGTCGGGGTGGGCCTCGGGCTGCTGGTGCTCGGCACGCTGCTCGGGCTCGCGATCACGGTGCCGTTCTGGGTCTGGCAGGCCGTGCGGCAGACCCGCGAGCACGGCTCGCCGGGCCACGGGCACCTCGGCTACTGGGGTGTCGGCGCGTTCCTCGTGCTGTTCGCCGCCGGCTTCGTCGTGCCCGGCGGGGTCTACGCGGCGGCGGCCCCGCGCGTGCTCGGTTCCGCGCTGCTCGTCGCCGGGGTGCTGCACACCCGCGCGTGGGTCCGCGGGCGGACCGCGCCCGACCGCCCGTACGCCGCCGACCGGTACGACCTCGTCTCCGGGGGCGACACGTCGTCGCCGCTGGCCGCGCAGCCGACCGCCGACGACTGGAACGCCGCGCAGTGGGACCCCGACGTCGACCGGCAGATCGAACGCCGCCGCCACCGCGGGTGACGCCGGAGCCCGTGCCGGCGTCACGGGCGCGGGCGACCGCCGCCGCGGGGTCGGCCACGACGCCCACGACGACATTGGTCACCGCGGAGCGGCCGGTCCCGGACGGTCGGGATTCCCCACCGCGTCCTCGTACCGGAGCAGGACGTCGACGAACATCCGCCGCTGGTCCGGGGTCAGCGGCTCCAGTGCCCGCCGCCAGGCGCGCGCTCCGGGTGACAGCCACCGCTCGATCGCGGGCCGGCTGGCCGGGCTGATGTCGACGATGCGGCGACGCCGGTCGGCGTCGTCCTCGCGGCGTACCAGGACGCCCTTGCGGCTGAGGTCACCCACGAGCAGGCTCACCGTGGTCGGTGCCACGCCGAGCATGCCGGCCAGCTCGGAGACGGTCAGCGGGCCGTCGAGCAGGAGCAACGACAGCATCGACAGGTGCCGCGGCGCCAGGTCGAAGGACCGCAGCTCCTCGGGCGGCGGCAGCCGTTTGACGCGGCCGACCAGCCTCGGCATCACCAGGAGCAGCTCCCGGACCGTGTCGTCGGTGGTTGACATCCCGTCGACCCCCCAAATACCTTTGTTTGCAAAGATAGTTTGCTGTCAAACCTGTCTCCGGGGGATCGTATGCCGCACCTCAGCGTCCGCGTCGTGGAGAGCGACCTCGCCGGGAACGAGACGGCGCTGATCCGGACGCTGACCGACGCGGTCGTCGCCGTCTACGGCGAGTGGGCCCGCGGCACCGTGGACGTGCACCTGGTCGGCGTGCCGCCGCACCGGTGGGGGGTCGGCGGCGTGCCCGCCGCGGCGCCCTCCCCCGCCGTCACGTTCGGCATCCGGGAGTCGGTGTTCGGCCGGCCCGACGCCGACGCGATCGTGGCCCGCCTGGTCGCCGGCGTCACCGACGCCGTGGTGGAGGTGCTCGGCGAGCGGGTCCGCGCGGGCGTCCTCGTCGAGTTCGTCGCCACTCCGGCCGGGCGTACCGGCCTCGGCGGCGCGGTCGTCACGTCGTAGCGGGAACCGGATCGCGCCGCCGGCGGCGGACCGTGTTCGCGACGATCGCCAACCCCGGCAGCGCGCCGAGCAGCAGGAGGACCGCGAGCGGCCAGTGGATCACCGACCCGACCGCCCCGCGGACCCGCGGCAGGTCACCGACCGTGAATCCCCAGTCGCCGCCGCACGTCACCGTGTAGGAGCCCGGTTCCGGGACCGCGAAGGTCGCCACCCACGTCACGCCGCTGTCGGCGGAGCCCTCGTAGTCGGCCGGCCGGGCGGTCACCGGGTCGGCCCGCCGGGCGCCGACGCCGGGGCCGCTGACCCGGCAGTCGGGGCGCAACGGCGCGGTGTCGTACCCGAGGATCGCGTACCGGCCGGCCGCCGGCAGGACCGCCGGTTCGTCACCGCCGCCGTACCCGCCGGTGAACGGGTACGTGGCCGTGCTGTCCTCCGCGCCGAGGCCGAGCACGTACGGGGCGAGCACGGCCCCGACCACGGCGACGACGGGGCCGAGCACGTAGCCGAGCACGGGACGGCGGGTCGGCGCCGGCAGCAACCGGCCGACGCCGTACCCGGGCAGCGCGCCGACCACCGACAGCACCGCCGCGGGCGCGGCCACGGCGAACACGTCGAGGTCACCGTCGAGCGGAACGATCCAGGACCAGCCGGCGAGCGCGACGGCGAGCAGCACCCATCCGCTGACGGTCGCGCCGACGAGGACCAACACCGCCCGGGCGCCGGGCCGCCGCGCCGCGGGCACCGCTGTCAGGAACGCGACCAGCGGCGTCGAGGCGAGGGCCCACATCGCGGCCGGGGTCGCGTCCTGGTCCTCCTCCCACAGGTGGGTGAACTCGAAGGACACCAACGGCGCCACGACCGTGACCAGCAGCCACACCGTCACCGCCGCCGGGCCGGGAACCGCCCATCGCATCGTCCGCACAGCCACAGCATGATGGCATCCGCGCGCCAGGCCGCCGGTCAGACCTCGTCGGTGTAGGAGCCGTCCGGATGCATGCGGCCGGTGCGGATGACCGACGACCGGAACAGGCCGCGCCGCCGCGCCTCGCTCACCGTCACCGACATGGTGTAGGCGCGGTCGCCGCTCTCCCGCCAGACCGTGCGGCTGACCCGGTACGTGACGCCGCCATCGGTGACCTCGCTGTCGTCGGAGGACGAGTGCTCGTCGCGGTGGGCCAGTTCGGCGTAGGTCGTGCCGGCCCGCCACCGGGCGAGGTGCTCGTCGGCGAGCCGGCGCGCGGCCACCTTGTCCAGACCCATTTTTCCCCCTCGGACGACGCGAGCCGGATCGTAGCTCCCTAGAGTTGCCGGATGTACCTCGTATGCCGGTGGCGCGACCAGGAACCGCTCAGCAAGCGCGTGGTGACCGTTCCCGGTGTCAGCGTGCTCGACTGGTTCCGTGACCACTGGGACATGGCCGACCCGCGTGAACGTATCGACGCGGAGCTCGGCGATGTCTACGGGCTGGACTCCGTCTTCGAGGAGGCGCGGGCGCGGCGCCTGCCACCGCCGGCAACCGTCGACGAGCTCCGCGACCTGCTGCACCGGCACCTGTACGTGGAGGCCGACGACGTCACCGACCACATCCGGCTCGGTGCGCACGCGCTGCGGGTACGCACCGACGACGACGAGGTCGACCTCGCCTACTACTTCGTCGACGACGAGGCGGTGGCCGCCCTGCCCGACCGGCTGGCGTTCCTGGTCCACGACACGTGGCCGCTGCCCGGCGATGCCTACGGTGCCCACGGGGCCGACGGCGCCGGCGGTGCCGCCGGGCCCGGCGCGGAGTTCCGGCCGACCGTGCCGGTGCGGACGGTCCGGCTGGGCGTGACCGGTCCGGAGACGACCTTCTCGGTGCGCCTCGGCTGGGACGCCCCGGACACCGGCCGCACCCTCGACCTGGCCGGCGCCGTGTCCTTCCCCGGCGTGGCGCTGCCTGACCTGGCCGGCCACCTCCGGACCGCGCCGGTGGCCCGCTGGCCGCACGAGGTCCGGCTGCTGCGGGACCTGGTCGCCCCCCACGACGGCGACCTGGAACCGGCCATGCGGCGCTACGCGAGCCTTTCCGGCTACGCGCCCGAACCCGGCAGGCCCGCTGACCCACCCGGGCCCGGCACAGGCGGGCCCGCGGACGCGGAGAGGGGCGCGTCGCTGGTGCGGGTCGACCCGCACCTGGTCCAGGTCGCCCGGTACATCGACGATTTCTTCGGCTACGACCAGTGGTTCCTCTTCGACACCCGGTGGGCCGCCGCCCATCCGGACCTGGCCCGGTCGCTGCTGCGGTACGCCGTCCACTGGGATCCGTTCCAGCCGTAGTCAGCGCTCCAGCAGGTCCCGGAGCTCTTTCACCACGAGCTCCGGCGCCTCCTCGGCCATGAAGTGCCCGCACCGCACGGGAACGTGGCGCAGGTCCGGCGCCCACGCCCGCCACAGCGCCACCGCGTCGAAGCCCAGCATCGAGCCCCAGTCCTGCTGCAGGACGGTCACGGGCATCGCCAGGGTCCGGCCGGCGTCGCGGTCGGCGGTGTCGTACTCGACGTCGATGCCGGCCGACGCGCGGTAGTCGGCGACGATCGACGGCACCGCGCCACGGCACGCGTCGAGGTAGGCGGCGCGCACGTCGGGCGGGATCGCGGCCGGGTCGTTGGTCCACAGGTCGAGGAAGTGGCCGAAGAACTCGTCGGACGACGCGGCGATCATCCGCTCCGGCAGGCCCGGCGGCTGCGCCATCAGGTACAGGTGGAAGCCCACCGCGGCGCTGACGCCGTGCAGCACGTCCCACATGTCCAGGGTCGGCAGCACGTCGAGGGAGGCCAGGTGGGTCACCCGGTCGGGATGGTCGAGGCCGGCGCGGATCGCGACCAGCGCGCCGCGGTCGTGGCCGGCGAGCGCGAACCGGTCGTGGCCCAGCGCCGCGGCGAGCGCCACGATGTCGGCGGCCATCGTGCGCTTGGAGTAGTCGCCCTCCGGCTTGTCGCTCGCGCCGTAGCCGCGCAGGTCCGGGCAGATCACGGTGTGGTCGGCGGCGAGGTCCGCGGCCACGTGCCGCCACATCAGGTGGGTCTGCGGAAACCCGTGCAACAACACGACGGGACGGCCGGAGCCGGCGACCGCGGTGTGCAGTTCCACCCCGTCGGCGACGGGGACGCGCAGGTACTCGAAGGTCATGGCCCGACTGTCGCCGATCCCGATGAGCAGCCGATGAGCACCGCTGTAGCGTGGCGGCGGTGACGGTGCGCATCCGGTTCGGCGTGCTCGGGCCGGTCACCGCGCACACGGCGGCCGGGGAGCCGGTCGCGCTCCGGGGCCCGATGCACCGGTCCGTGCTGGCGCGGCTGCTGGTCGCCCGCCGGCGCGTCGTCCCCGTCACCGACCTCGTCGACGACCTGTGGGTGTCGCCGCCGGAGGGCGCGGTGGGCGCGGTCCGTACGTTCGTCGCGGCCCTGCGCCGCGCGGTCGAGCCGGGACGCCCACCGCGGGCGCCGGCCCACCTCCTGGTGACCCGCGGAGCCGGCTACGCCCTGCTGGCCGACCCGGACGACGTGGACGCGTGGCGGTTCGAACGCACCGTCGCCGACACCGCGACGGCCGACCCGCCGGCGGTGCTCGCCCTGCTCGACGAGGCGCTGGCCTGGTGGCGCGGACCGGCGTACGCCGACCTCCCCGACGCCGCCTGGGCCCGTGCCGACCGGGCCCGGCTCACCGAGCTGCGCCTGCTGGCCGTGGAGCGGCGGGCTCGGGCCCAGCTCGACCTGGGCACCCCGGACGCGGCCGTCGCCGACCTGGACGCGCACGTCACCGCGTCGCCGTGGCGGGAGGAGGGGTGGCGGCTGCTCGCGCTGGCCCTGTACCGCGGCCGGCGCCAGGGCGACGCGCTGGCGGTGCTGCGCCGGGCGCGGGCGCTGCTGGCCGGGCAGCTCGGCGTCGATCCGGGGCCGGAGCTGCGCACCCTGGAGACCGACATCCTGCGCCAGGCGCCGCGCCTCGACCGTCCGGCGCCCGGCGCACCCGCCACCGCGTCCACGGCCGACGACGCCGAGGAGGTGTGGGCCCGCACCGCCTCGGCGCACGCCCGGCTTGCCGGCGGGTCGCGGGTCCGGCTGGAGTCGGCGGTCGCGCTGCTGCGCACGCTCGCGGTCACCGGTCCCGACGGGCTGCGGGTCGCCCGGGAGCAGCGCGCGGCGGCGGTCGCCGCCGCCGAGCAGCTCGGCGACCCGGAGCTGACCGCGCGGGTGATCGGCGCCTACGACGTCCCCGCGATCTGGACCCGCTCCGACGACCCGGCACAGGCGGCCGGCGTCGTGGCGGCCGCCGAACGGGCGTTGGCCGCCCTACCGGAGACCGGACACCGCCCGGCCCGCGCCCGGCTGCTCGCCACGGTCGCGCTGGAGTCGCGCGGCACCCGCGACCCCCGGCCGCTGGAGTGCGCCCGCCGGGCCGAGGAGCTCGCCCGCGACCTCGACGACCCCGCGCTGCTGGCGTTCGCGCTCAACGGCGTCTTCATGCAGAGCTGTCACCGCACCGGTCGATCCGCGGCACGCGACGCGATCGGCGCCGAGCTCGTCGCGCTGGCGACCCGGCACGGCCTGCCGACCGTCGAGGTGCTCGGTCACCTGATCCGCCTGCAGGCCCACGCGGCGGTCGTCGACGTCGCGGGCGCCGACCGGCACGCCGACGCCGTCGACGACCTCGGCCGGCGCCACGACCTGCCGCTCGCCGGCGTGTTCACGGCGTGGTACCGGGCGCTGCGCGCCGACGTCGCCGAGCGGGTGCCGGACGCCGAGGCCGAACGCGCGTACCGTACGGCGGCGTACGGGTCGGAGCGGGCCGGCATGCCCGGCCTGCACGACGGTCTCCTCGCCCTGGCCCTGCTCGGCCTGCGGACGCGCCGCGGCCTCCCCCTCGACGACGACGGTGCCGACTACGGCCCGTACGAGCCGTGGGTCCGCCCGGTGCTCGACCCCGGCGGCACCGCGCCCGCGGACATCCCGGACCCGCCGGCCGACCTGCTCGCCGAGGCGCTGTGGACGCTGGTCGCCCGCGCCGCGACGGCCGCCGGTGACCGCGCCGCGATGGCCCGGGCCCGGGACGCGCTGGCCCCGGCGGTGGGCGAGTGGGCCGGCGCGGGCAGCGGGCTGCTCACGTTCGGCCCGGTCGCGCACCAGCTCGACCTCCTCGACGGCGCCTGACGGTCGGGCCGTGACCCCGGCCGCTACGCTGCCGGGGCATGACCGGGGACGCGCTCGAGCCCGTACCGGTCGGGCGTCCCCTCGCGGTGACGGCCGCCTGGTACGCGGCCGTCCTCGCGCTTCTGGCGTGCGGGTTCGCCCCGGAGCTGGCCGAGGCCGCCGCCGCGCCCGAACAGACGTGCCCCGTCGGGGAGTCGACGTGCCCGCAGCTGTCCACCGTCGAGGCGGACACCTTCAGGCTCGTCGCCTAGTTCGGGCGACGACGGCCGCGGCGCCCACCCCGGCGGCGACGGCGCCGACCGCCACCGCGCGGAGCCAGTGCCGGCCCCACTCCCCCTCGTCGTCGTGGCGCGGGCCGGGCCCGAACACGTTGCCGTCGTGGCCCGCGACCTCCTCGCGGGACAGCCCGCCCACCCGCATCAGCGGACCGACCAGCAGGTCGTACACCGGTGGCATCGCGGTGAAGCCGAAGCGGATCAGGCCGTTGGCGAGCCCGACCGACCGTTCCGGGCGGGGCCGGTCCGCGAGGCGGACCACCGCGGCGGCGACCTTGGCCGACGCGTCGACCGGCGGTGGCGGTCGCCCCACCCGGCCGGCGTAGTTGGCGGCGCTGCGGTAGATCGGCGTGTTGACGCTGCCCGGCGAGACCAGGCACACGTGGATGTCGGGCGCGTCGCGGGTCTCCTGCCGCAGGACCCGGGCCAGCGCGCGGTGGCCCCACTTGCTGGAGACGTAGGCGCCGACGTACGGAACCGCGATCCGGCTCAGCAGGGAGCTGCCGAGGATCAGCGTGCCCCGCTGCCGCGTCCGGAAGACGCGCAGCGCCTCGCGGGCCACGTTGGCGGCACCGATCAGGTTGGTCGTCACGACCCTGTCGAACACGGGGGCGGGCACGTCCTCGAACCGCCCGTACGCCATGACCGCGGCCGTGTCGACCCACACGTCGATGCCGCCGAACCGGTCCACGGCGGTGTCGGCCAGGGCCCGTACCGCGTCGCGGTCGGTCACGTCGGTCACCCTGGTCACGACCTCGGCACCGGCGGACCGGCACCGCGCCGCGACCGCCAGCAACGCGTCCTCGCCGCGGGCGGCGAGGACGAGCCGGTCGCCCCGGGACGCGAACCGCTCCGCCGACGCGCGTCCGATCCCGCTCGACGCGCCTGTCACCACCACCACTCGTCCGACCACGGCGGTCGCCTACCCGGGGCCGGGTACGCCAACCGCCGTTGCGTCGGTTGTCGGCCGGCGCCTGTTGTCAGCCGTCGGCGAGGAGCGCGCCGGCGAGGATCCCGACGGTGTGCTCCCGCCACTCGTCGGGGGTCCAGCCGCAGACGTCGGTGAACTGCAGGTATGTCTCGACGTTGCTGACGACGAACGCGATGTCGCGGGCCCGCTCGAGGTCGAGGTCCGGTCGCAGGGCGCCGCGGTCGGCGAGCAGCCGGACGAGCATGGTGTGGGCGGCGCGGGTCTGGTCCTGGTTGGTGGCCCACTGGGCGGCGAGCTCCGGGTCGGTGCCGGTGGCTCCGCGCATCACCCGCATGAGCGGTGCGATGCGCTCCAGGATGTCGCGTCCGCCGGCCACCCACAGGTCGATGATCCGCCGCGGGTCGACCTCCCGCTGGATCTGCACCGCCCACGGGCGCTCCATCACCGGGACGGGCTCGTCGTCACCGACGGCGGCCGTGTCCATCACGTGCTTGAGCAGCGTGCGCTTGTTGGTGAAGTGGAAGTACACGGTCTGCACCGCGACCCCGGCCCGCTCGGCCACATCGTCGAGCAGCGTCGCCCCGTAGCCGCGCGTCACGAACAGCTCGGCGGCCGCCGCGACGATGCGCCGCCGGGTGGCCCGCGCGCGTTCGGCCCGCGACCCGCCCGGCGGGGTGTCGGGTTTCTTCACCCGCTTGACTACGTCCGCCATTCACTAGAGCCTACTCTAGTAACTCACTAGAAGCGACTCTAACGAAAGGCCGGGCGATGCTCTCGGGCTTCCATCACGTCAAGCTGCCGGTCTCCGACCTCGACCGCAGCCGGCACTGGTACACGTCGGTGCTCGGCCTGCGGGTCGAGATCGAGTTCGTCGAGGACGGCGTCGTCGAGGGCCTGGCGCTCGGCGACGACACCGGGTCCGTCCGCCTGGCGCTGCGCCGCGACGCGGCGCGCGCCGCCGCGCTGGCCGGCTTCGACGCCGTCGCGCTCGCCGTGCCGACGCGCGAGGCCGTCGAGGTCTGGGCCCGCCGGCTGGAGGACCTCGGTCAGCCGCACGGCGGCGTGGTGACCGGGCACAGGGGCGGCTCGGTCCTCGTCGGCCTCCACGACCCCGACGGTATCGAGATCCGCCTCTACGCCGACTGAACCCCCGAACGAAGGAGAACCACGATGACCGGAACGACCATCACCCTCTGGCAGGCCGGCACCGCCGAGGTCGCCTACACCGACTCCGGCGGCACCGGCCCGACCGTCCTGCTGATCCACGGCGGCGGCCTCGCCGACTGGCTCACCCCGCTCGCCGCCGCGCCCGCGCTCGCCGGCCACCGCGTGGTCCGCATGGTCCGCGCCGGGTACACCGACGCGCCGATGACCCCCGGGCTGAGCGTCGCCGACCACGCCGGGCACGTCGCGGCGCTCCTGCGCCACCTCGACGCCGGACCCGTCCACGTGGTCGCGTACTCGTCGGGTGCGACGATCGGCCTGCAGTTCGCGCTCGACCACCCGCACCTGGTCCACTCGGTGACCCTGTGCGAACCGCCGCTGCTCGACACCCTCGCGGCACCCGCCGACGTCGACCTCCTCCGGACCACGCTCGGCCCGATGATCGGCGCCGTGATGGAGGCCACCGCCCGCGGCGACCTGCCCACCGCGTTCGACACGTTCATGGCGGCGGTCTGCGGACCCCACTACCGCCGCGTCGTGGCCGACACCCTCGGCCCCGGCGTGCTCGAGCACGCGGAGAACCGGTGCGCGCCCTTCTTCGCCGGCGAGATCCCCGCGGTCGCCGCGTGGACCCTCGACCGGGCCGGCCTCGCCCGCCTCGCCGCGCCGGTGCTGCTGGTGCGGGGCGGCGACAGCCCGCCGCTGGTCCACCGCCTGGTCGCCCACCTGGCCGACCTGACCCCGACCGCCACCGTCGCGACGGTCGCCGGCGCCAACCACCTGATGCCGCTGACCCACACCGCGGAGCTGGCCGACCTGGTCGCGGCCGTCATCGCGGGCGCGGTCACCGTCCGCTCATGACCCGCCCGGGCGTCGGCGAGAATGGTTCCCCATGCGCCGTCCCCGCCTCCGCCGCCCGCGCCTCGCCGGGTTCCGGTTGCTGATGCTCGCCGCCGCGGCCGGGTTTCTCGGGGTGGCGTTGCTGGTGCGCGCGGTGACGCCCGGCGCGGTGGAGGGTGCCGGCCGGCTGGAGCAGTACTCGGGGACCGCGTTGTACGCCTCGATGTGCTACGCCGGCGCGCTGTTCGTGCGGCCACGCTGGTCGCCGGTGGTCGCCGGTGGCCTCGCCCTGGCCTGGTGCTGGGCGATGGAGTGCTTCCAGCTGACCGGCGTCCCCGCCGACCTCGCCGCGCGCAGCGTGGCGGCGCGGCTGGTGCTCGGCGTGCGGTTCGACGCCGTCGACCTGGTCTGGTATCCGGTGGGCATCGCACCGCTGGTCGCGGTCCACGCGGTGCTGCGGCGCCGGTCAGCGGGACGCGGCCAGCCCGTCTCGGGTGCGCGCCAGCCGCTCCTCCAGCTCCGCGGCCGGCATGGGACGGGCGAAGTGGTAGCCCTGCCCCACCCGGTAGCCGAGGCCGAGCAGGGCGCGCACGTGCTCGGCGGTCTCGACGCCCTCGGCGACGGCCCCGATGTCCAGGGCGCGGGCGAGCTGGATCACCGCACCGGCGATCGCGTCGGCGCCCGGGCCTGGCACGAACGAGCGGTCGAGCTTGATGCTGTCGGCGGGGCAGGTCGCCAGCAGGCTCAGGGTGGACTGGCCGGTGCCGAAGTCGTCGCGTTGGAGCTGGCGCGCCGGTGTACGGCAGCACGCTGTGCCGGCGGTGCGACGCCGCGCGCCGCCGGTCACGACGCCCCCGGACAGGTGGCAGTACGCGCTGATCGCGGTCGCCAGCGACGCCACCGGGTAGATCAGGACCTGCGCGTCGACGTCCGGCCGGGTCGTCAGCAGCACCGTGACCGCCGAGCCGAACCCGCCGATCAGGGCGGCGACCCGTGAGCGCAGGCCCAGCGGCAGCCGCAGCAGCGACCAGCTCATCAGCACCGCGCCGGCCGTCTGCAGCCCGGTCCACAACGGGTCGAACACCGCGACGGACGTGACGAGGTGACCCGGCCGCACGACGAACGCGGCCGCGATGAACGCCATCATCACCGCGGCGAGGGCGGCGGCCGTCGGGTTGACCAGGTGGCCGACCGGCCGCGGCACCAGCGGCCCGAGCCCCACCTCCGTGCCGGACACGACGGTGTTCACCAGGACCAGCACGCCCAGAAGCCACAGCAGGCGGCGCCCAGCTGGCGTCTGGCGGCTCATCCGTCGGGTTCCGGTCCGTGTACCGGCGCCCATGCCATCGGCCGCGGGGGTGCGGAGCTCAGACGTCGGCCAGCTGGTCGCGGCGGCGGGTGAGGTACGCCGTCTCGGCGGTGTTGCCGGCCAGCTCTATGGCCCGGTCGTACGCCGCCCGCGACTCGGCGCTGCGGCCCAGCCTGCGCAGCAGCGCGGCGCGGGTGGCGTGGAAGGCGTGGTAGCCCTCCAGCGGCAGCCCGTCGACCTCGGCCAGCGCGACCTCCGGGCCGTCGAGCTCGGCCACCGCGATCGCGCGGTTGAGCCGCACGATCGGCGTGGGGTCGAGGCGGACCAGCCGGTCGTACAGCGCGACGACCTGCGACCAGTCGGTGTCGCGCACGTCGCGGGCGTCGGTGTGGACCGCGTTGATCGCGGCGAGGACCTGGTACCGCCCGGGCGCCTCGCCGGAGGCGAGCCGGGCCCGGACCAGCGCGTGGCCCTCGGCGATGAGCGCGCGGTCCCAGGCGCCGCGGTCCTGCTCGTCCAGGGTGACCAGTTCGCCGCCGGCCGACACCCGCGCGGCCCGGCGGGCCTCGGTGAGCAGCATCAGCGCGAGGAGGCCGGCCACCTCGCCGTCGTCGGGCATCAGGTCGCGGACCAGCCGGGTCAGCCGGATCGCCTCGCCGGTGAGGTCGGCGCGGACCGCGCCGTAATCCGGGCCGGAGGCGAGGTAGCCCTCGTTGAAGATCAGGTAGAGGACCGCGAGCACGCCGGTCACGCGCGCCGGCAGGTCCTCCCGCGCCGGGACCCGGTACGGGATCCGCGCCGCCCTGATCTTCTCCTTGGCCCGGGTGATCCGGCGGCCCATCGCGGGCTCCTGCACCAGGAACGCGTGGGCGATCTCCGGGACGGTGAGCCCGCCGACCATCCGCAGGGTCAGCGCGACCCGCGTCTCCATGGCCAGGGCCGGGTGGCAGCAGGTGAACACGAGGCGCAGGCGGTCGTCGTCGATGGCGCCGAGCGGCTCGGGGGTGTCGGTGTCGGACAGCATCAGCGCCTCCCGGTGCTTGTCCCGGCGTCTGGCCTCGCGGCGCAGGCGGTCGATGGCCCGGCGCTGGGCGGTGGTGGTCAGCCAGCCGCCCGGGTTCGGCGGGACGCCGTCGACCGGCCACCGCTCGACGGCGGTGGCGAACGCCTCGGCGGTCATCTCCTCGGCGAGGTCCAGGTCGCCGAAGCGCCGCATCAGGGTGGCGACCACCCGGGCCCACTCCTCGCGGTGGACCCGGGTGAGGGCGTCGGTCACGCCACCCCCTGGAACGGGCGGAGCTCGACCCTCCGGTTGCAGCTCCTCGACCCGGCCGCGGCCAGGCGCAGCGCCACGTCGAGGTCGGGCGCCTCGATGACCCAGAACCCACCGACGAACTCCTTCGACTCCAGGTAGGGCCCGTCGGTGAACACCGGCCCGTCGCCCCGGCCGTCGACGACGGTGGCGGTGGTCGGCGACGCGAGCCCGCCGGCGAAGACCCAGTGGCCCCCGGCCCGCAGGCTGTCGTTGTACGCGTCGATCGCGGTCATCTCCTCCGGGGTGGCCGAGTCGGACGTGTCGTCGAGCACGGACATCAGGTAGTGCGTCATGGGAACCGTCTCCTGTTCTGCGGTGGCTTCCCGTCATCCTCTCCACGAACGCCACCGCCCGGATCGGACACGCGGAGGACGGCTTTAGACCTCGGACGTCTAACCGCCCGATCCCGCGAGGTCTGCGGATCGTCGAGCTGGCCACCTACGACATCCGGTTTCCGACGTCCCGGGACCTCGACGGCTCCGACGCGATGAACCCCGACCCCGACTACTCCGCCGCCTACGTGGTGGTGCGCTGCTCGACGAGCCCGGCGACGACCCGAACATCGACGCGCTGGTCGCCAACGACCTGGAGTTCCACCGGCGCATCGCGGCAGGCTCCGGCAACAACGTGCTGTGCTCGCTCATCGACGGCCTCTCCGGCCCGACCACGCGGGCCCGCATCTGGCGCGGCCTCACCCAGGAGAACGCCGTCGACAAGACCCGCGAGCAGCACAACGCGATCGTCGACGCGATCGCGGCCCGGCAGCCCGAGATCGCCCGCTCGTGGGCGACGGTGCACGTCGCCGGTGTCGAGGAGTGGCTACGGGGCGCCCTGTAGGGCCTCCTTCACCACGGCGACGCCACCGGCCGGCACCCGCAGGGTTCCGTCGACGGCGCCGCCGGTCACCAGGTCGTGTCCCCGGGCCGGTACGGTCCGCTCGACGTCGCTGTGGTTGAGGACGAACAGGTAGGTGCCGTCGTCGCCGACGCGACGGACCGCTTCGAGGCCGTCCTGCGGCGGCACCACCGGGGTGACCGGGAGGTCGGCCACGATCCGGTCGAGCCCCCCGTCGTCGAGGCGGGCCGCGACGTACCAGGCCGCGCCGGCGCCGACCGCGCGGCGGGTCACCGCGGGCAGCCCGTCCAGCGGCCCCGACGCGAACCGGGCGAGCACCTCGGCGTCGTCGGCGTGCACGTGCTCGGTCCAGTCGGTGGCCGTCGACCCGTCGCTCAACGCGACCTCATCGCCGTCGAGGAGCACGTGGAACTCCTCGACGAACACGCCCAGCAGGTCGCGGAACGCGCCCGGGTAGCCGCCGGCGCGGACCCGGTTGGTCGGGTCGACGATCCCCGACAGGTAGGTCACGACGACCGTCGCGCCGCGGTCGGCCGCCGCCGCGACCGCCCGCGCGGTGTCGTCGGAGGCCAGGAACAGCGCCGGGACCACCACGACCGCGTACCGGTCGAGGTCGGTCCACGGCGGCACGACGTCGACGGTGATCCCGTGCCGCCACAACGCCCGGTGCCAGTCGCGGGCCGCGTGCGGCAGGGGCAGGTCGTGGTGCGGCTTCTGCCCGGCGTTCCAGGCCCAGCCGGCCTCGTCGTCGTAGAGCAGCGCGACGTCGGCGGTGGTGCGCGAGCCGCGGACCTCCGCGAGGCGGCCGAGCACCGCGCCGAGCTCGCACACCTCGCGCCAGACCTTCGACCGGGTGCCGGCGTGCGGCACCATCCCCGAGTGGAACTGCTCGGCGCCCGCGGTGGAGGCGCGCCACTGGAAGAACATCGCGCCGTCGGAGCCGCGGGCCACGTGCGCCAGGCTGTTGCGGACGAGCTCGCCCGGCTCCTTGGACCGGTTGCGCCGCTGCCAGTTGACCGCGCTGGTCGAGTGCTCCATCAGCAGCCACGGCCGGCCGGTGTCCAGCCCCCGGGTCCGGTCGGCGGCGAACGCCAGCTCCACGTGCCGCAGCGGGTCGGTCGACCGCGTGTAGTGGTCGTTGGTCACCACGTCGACGTGCGGCGTCCACCGGGCGTAGTCGACGACGTCGGGCCCGGTGCCGACCATGAAGTTCGTGGTGACCGGGAGGCCGGTCGCCGCGAGCACGTCGCGCTCGGCGAGGTAGTGCTCCAGCAGCGCGTCGGAGCTGAACCGGTCGAAGTCCAGCAGCAGGCCGGGATTCTGGGCCGACTCGCTGTCCAGTGGCGGCAGCACCTCGTCGAAGCCGCCGTAGCGGTGTCCCCAGAATGCGGTCCCCCAGGCGCGGTTCATCGCCTCGACGCTGGAGTGCCGGGCGGCGAGCCAGCGCCGGAACGCCGCGGCCGACCCGTCGCAGTAGCAGTGCCGGTTGCCGCCGCCGAGCTCGTTGGACACGTGCCACATCCGCACCGCCGGGTGGGTGCCGTAGCGCTCGGCGAGCTTCGCCACGATCCGTAGCGCGTAGCGGCGGAACACCGGCGAGCTCGGGCAGAACATCAGCCGGCCGCCCTGCCAGTACCGCATGCCGGTGCGCGACACCGGGATCACCTCGCGGTGCGCCTGGTGGAGCCAGATCGGCGGGGACGCCGTGGGTGTGGCCAGGTCGACGGCGATGCCACCGGCGTGCAGCAGGTCGACGACCCGGTCGAGCCAGCCGAAGTCGAACGCGCCGTCGGCGGTCTCCAGGCTCCCCCACGAGAACACACCCAGCGTCACCATCGTGACGCCGGCCTCCCCCATCAGCCGGACGTCCTCCTCCCAGACCGGCTCGTCCCACTGCTCCGGGTTGTAGTCGCCGCCGAAGGCGAGCCGGCCCCCAGGAATGTCCATCGATGCTCCCGTTGGTCTGGACGACGTGGCAGAGGAGCGTAGCCGGTGGCCCGCCGCACCCCGACCACCCCGACCGGTCTTCAGGGGTCGACCGGTCCCGGCCGCCGTGGGTTGATGGCTCGCATGAAGCGACTGACAGCACTCACGTTCGCCACGCTCGCCGTGGCGGCCACGCTCGTCCCCGCGGCACCGGCCGCCGCCGCGGTCACGTGCGGCAACTACACCGAGGCCGGCGACAGCGGCCAGTACCACCGGCGGTTCTACTACGGCAACTGCACCGCACAGGGCGTGCTCGCCAACGTGTACAAGCAGGCCTACGGTCTGCCGTCGACGTTCGAACGGCAGGTCTGCGTTCCGGCGCAGCAGGCGGTGAAGGTCGGCGAGTCGACCAACTACGTCACCCTGCGGTACTTCGTGAGGGACACGGCCGGCGCCTGCTGACGCCTACCGGGCGCCGGCGGCCTGCGGCAGGTCCGTCGACAGCCACGCGTCGACCTCGTCGCGCGGCATGGGGCGGGCGAACAGGTAGCCCTGGCCGAAGCCGCAGCGGGCGTCGATGAGCAGCGCGCGGTCGGTGGCCGTCTCGATGCCCTCGGCGACCACGGCGATCTCCAGGGTCTGCGCCAGCCGGATGATGCCGCGGACGAGGTCGAGCTGGCGCGCCGAGGTCGAGATCGTGTCGACGAAGGACTTGTCGAGCTTCAGCGTGTCGACGGGCACCCGGTGTAGGTAGCTCAGCGACGAGTAGCCGGTGCCGAAGTCGTCGATGGACACCCTGATGCCGGCCTGCCGGAGCCGGCCGATGTCGGCGTGGACCTTCTCGTCGTCGCCGAGGAGCAGGCTCTCGGTGATCTCCACGGTGAGCAGGCGCGGCGGCAGGCCCGCCTCCGCCAGGTCCGCCAGCACGCGCTCCACGAAGTCGGGGGTGCGGAACTGGCGGACCGACACGTTGACGCTGACGTACGGCGGGTCCTCCGGACGCAGCGCCATCCACGTGGCCGCCGTCGCGATCGCGTTGCGCATCACCCACGTGCCCAGCGGCACGATCAGCCCGGACTCCTCGGCCACCTCGATGAACTCCAGCGGCGGGATCATCCCCCGGGTCGGGTGGTGCCACCGCACCAGCGCCTCCAGGCCGCGGGTGACCCCGGTGCCCAGGTCGACGATCGGCTGGTAGTTCAGCAGGAACGCGCCGTCGGCGATCGCCTGGTCGAGGTCGGTGCGGATCTGCATGCGCTTGATGACCTGGTTGTGCAGCGACGCCTCGTACCGGCGCCACCGGCCCTTGCCGGCGCTCTTCGCGGTGTCCAGCGCCAGGTCGGCCTGGCTCAGCAGCTGCTCGGTACTGGCGGCGTCCTCCGTGGTGGCGACACCGACGCTCGTGTTCACCGTCACCACGCTGTGGCTGACCAGGAACGGTTCGGTGAAGGCGGCCATCACGGTGTCGACGGCCACCTCGATCTGCCCGGTGTCCATGGCGCCGGGGAACACCACGCCGAACTCGTCGGCGCCGAGCCGGGCGACGGTCGCCCGCTCGGGCAGGGCGTCGACCACGCGCCGGCTGATCTCGATGAGCAGCTGGTCGCCGACCGCGTGGCCCATGCTGTCGTTGACGACCTTGAAGTCGTCGACGTCGAGCACGAGCACACCGGCCACGAGACCCGTCTCCCCGGCCTGGGCCACGGCCTCCTCGACCGCGTCCTGGAACCGCAGCCGGTTGCCCAGGCCGGTCAGCTGGTCCAGGTACGCGCGGCGCAGCAGCTCGCGTTCGAGCCGGCGCCGCTCGGTGACGTCGCGCATGGTCAGCACGAGCTGGCCGACGGTCGGTTCGTGGCGCAGGTCGCGGATGGACAGCTCGATCTCGGCCCGCTCGCCGTCGCCGCGGCGCATGCCGAGCGCGGTGGCGTCGGTCGCGCCGCCGCCGGCGCGCACCGCGTCGACGGTCGCGGCGAGCCGGTCGCGGTCGTCGGGGTCGACCAGGGCGAGCAGGTCGGTGCCGACCAGGTCGGAACGGCCGAGGACGGTGCCGGCGGACGGGCTGGCGTAGGTGACCAGGTTCCCGCTGTCGACCATGACGATGACGTCGGCGGCGTGGAGCACGAGCGTGCGGAAGTACGCCTCGCTGTCGCGCCGGTTGATCTCGCGGTTGAGGCTGATCGTCTGGACCATGCTCGCGGCCTGCCCGGCCAGCACGGGCACGGCGTCCTGCAGACCGACCAGCGCGGTTTCGTCGGCGGCGACGTACAGGTCACCGACGTGGCGGCGTCCGACCGACAGCGGGCAGTGCAGGGCCAGCTCGACGTCACCGAGCCGGGCGGCCAGGTCGGGCGGCAGCGTCCGCGTGTACCGCATGGCCATCTCGACGTCGCTGTCCCCCACGCCGTTCAGCTCCAGGACGACCCGGTGCGGCGCGTCCGGTGGCAGCAGCCGCGCCACGGCGGAGATCATGACCTCGCGCAGCGCTGACGGGTCGGTCGTGGACAGCAGCGCCTCGCACGCCAGCCGCAGCTCGCGCTCGCGGGTCAGGCTGCGGGTCAGGCTGCTCGCGACGACCGACATGCGGGTGATCGCGAGCAGGACCAGCAGCGCCGACCCGACCGCGATCACGACACCGTCGTGCACCGGCCCGCTCAGCGCCTCGACGAACAGCACGGCCGGCGCGGCGAGCGACGCCACGCCGAGGACGACGCGCCGGGCGGCGATCTGCTGGTGCCCGAGCACCTTCGGTTCGGTGAGCTCGACCATCGACGGGTGGAGCGCCGCCGCGCCGGCGGCCGCGTAGAACAGCAGCCACCCGACGTCGACCGGTCCGCCGAGCTGCCAGTCGCCGTTGAGCTGGCTCAGCCCGTACATCACGTCGGCGGCGAGCAGCGACGTCCCCGAGATCAGCAGGAACATGACGCTGGGGGTCCGGGCCGTACCGATGGCGATCCGGGCGAACAGCGCCAGGATGAGCACGTCGTACATCGGGTACGCGATCGAGATCCCCTTCTCCAGGGAGCTGAGCTGGGGATTGACCAGGTACGGGTTGACGAGGAACACCCACGACAGGAACGCGGCCGCCGCCGTCAGGATCAGCGCGTCGATCATGCTGGCCCGGTCACGGATCGCGGCACCGGAGCGGGTCAGGCCGAACAGGCCGAGGAACAGCATCGGCATGAAGACGCCGAGGAAGATGCCGTCGGCCCAGGACGGGAACGCGGTGAGGTGCAGCACCTCGCTGAGCACCACCGCGGTGATGCTGCCGGTGCCGAACGCGAACGTGGCGCCGCCGATGAGCGCCCACGGCAGCCAGCGCCGCGGGCGGTTGCGCCGCACCCCGACCGCGACGGCCGTCGTGGTGGTCAGCATGACCGCGAGCAGCAGCGGCAGGCCGTACTCGGGCAGCAGCAGGTAGAGCACGGTCAGCGTGGTCGTCCAGGCTCCGTAGATCCAGAGCCCACGTTTCGACATGTGCGCCCCTCTTGCCCCCCGTTGCGCGGTCCATCTCCCCGTCGGCGGCTTGTGGAGGGGGTTGAGCGGTTTTCGCGGGCGGGCGGTCCGACGGCGTGATCCACGTGCCGGCAGACGTTCCATGAGGTAGATGTGCCTGATGGACCTCGAGTTCGTGACGATCGCCGACCGGCCGGACCTGTTCCGGTACGTCACCGACTTCCCCGACGACACCGTGGCCGAGTTCCTGTACCAGGACCCGGTGTCCAACGCGCTGTTCGTCGGGCTGATCGAGCGGCACCCGGAGTTCACCGTCATGGCCGTCGACCCCGGTGTCCCCGCGCCGGTCGGCATGACCTGCACGATGCCGTTCACCGGGTCCCCCGATGGAGAGCTGCCGCCCGGCGGCTACGACGCGGTGCTGCTCAGCGCGGCCGCCGACGCGGTGGCCGGCCGCCGCGGCGACCGGGTCGCCGCGCTGTTCGCCGTGGTGCGGCCGCAGCTGCGCGGGACCGGCCTGTCGCCGCGGCTGATGACCGTCGCCTGCGACAACGGCGCGCGGCTCGGGTACTCCGAGCTGGTGGTGCCGGCCCGACCGACCCGCAAGCACGAGCACCCCCGGATGCCGATGGCCGACTACATGGCGTGGACCCGCGAGGACGGCCTGCCGGTCGACCCGTGGCTACGGGTGCACGTGCGTGCCGGCGGTGAGATCGTCGGCCTGGCGCCGTCGTCGATGACGATCACCGGCACGCTGGACGAGTGGCGGCGCTGGACCGGGCTTCCCTTCGCCGAGAGCGGGCCGGTCGAGGTGCCGGGCGGCTTCGTCCCGGTGCAGTGCGACACGGTCGCCGGGGTCGCGTCGTACGTCGAGCCGAACGTCTGGGTCCGGCACCGTCTGTCACCCCGATAACACGCAACCACGGTTCACAACTCGGGACGACGTTGCGTTTCGTAATCACGTTTTCGCAGACTGTGAACATGGATCAGCCCGCGAAGGCCGGAACGGACAGCATCGCCCGCCTGCAACGGGTCGGCCTGTGGGACCAGGTCATCGACGAGATCGACGGTCGACGCATCCGCATCGGGCCGCGCTGGCTGATCGACTTCGCGTCGTGCAACTACCTCGGCCTCGACCTCGAACCCGACGTCGCCACGGCGATCGACGAGCAGGTCCGCCGGTGGGGCACCCACCCGAGCTGGTCGCGGATGCTCGGCAGCCCGCGGCTGTACCCGCTGATCGAGGAGCGGGTCGCCGAGCTCCTCGGCGCGCCCGACGTGCTCGCGCTGCCGACGATCAGCCAGATCCACCTGTCGGCGATCCCCGTGCTCGCCGACGGTGGTCACATCTTCCTGGACCGGCAGGCCCACCGCACGGTCTACGACGGCTGCGTCTTCGCCCGCGGCCTCGGCGCCACCCTGCACCGCTTCCCGGCCGGTGACCTCGACGCCCTGTCCGGGCAGCTGCGGACGGCACCGGCCCGGGCGGCGAAGCTCGTGTGCATGGACGGCGTGAACAGCATGACCGGCAACGCGCCCGACCTCGCCGCGTTCGCCCGGGTGTGCCGCGACCACGACGCCCTGCTCTACGTCGACGACGCCCACGGCTTCGGCGTGATCGGCGAGCGGCGGCGCGACGAGTCCTCCCCGTACGGCGCGCGGGGCAACGCGATCGTGCGTCACCAGGGCCAGACCTACGAGAACATCGTCCTGGTCAGCGGGTTCTCCAAGGCGTACTCGTCGATGCTCGCGTTCGTCGCCTGCCCGCCGGCGGTCAAGCGGCGGCTGCAGGTCACCGCGCCGACGTACCTGTTCTCCGGCCCGACCTCCACGGCCGCGCTGGCCTCGGTGCTCGCCGGGATCGACATCAACGCCGACCGCGGCGACGCGCTGAGGGCCCGGCTGCACCGGATGACCGCGCGGATCCTCGACCACCTCCGCCGGCTGGGCGTCCACACGCCGAACACGTCCGGGTTCCCGCTGGTCCAGATCCCGCTGCGCGACGCCGACGGCCTGGAGGCCGTCGGCTGGTCGCTGCTGGAACGCGGGATCTACGTGACGCTCGCCCCGTACCCGGGCGTGCCGCGCGACCAGGTCGGCTTCCGCATCCAGGTGACCGCGGCGAACACCGACGCCCAGGTCGACACGCTGCTGGACACGCTGACCTCGATGGCGCCGGACCTACGCCCGGCCGGGTAGGTCGAACACCCAGTGGTGGCACCGCACCGGGCGGCCCTCGTAGTCCAGGTCGCACTCCCCCAGCGACCGCCACCCGAGCCGGCGGCACAGCTCGTTGCCGCCCCTGTTGGTCACCGCCGTGAACCCGTGCACCTGTGCCGTTTCGGGAAGTTCGCGCGCCCGTTCGGTGAGCATCCGCAGCGCCGTCAGCCCGAGCCCGCCCCGCTGCGCCTGCGGTAGCAGCATCACCCCGGCCTCGCGGATCACGCCGTCGCCCCACGCGGTCTCGAACAGCGCCGCGATCCCGACCGGCCCACGCGCCCCGTCCGGCACGATCGTGAAGAACAGGTCGCCGTGGCCCATCCGTTCCAGCCGGTGCCGGTGGATCCGCTCCGCCTCCGCCGGCCCGATCGGGCCACCGAGGTCCGCCTTGACGGTGGGGTCGCCCTCGAGCGCCACGGTCAACGCCAGGTCGGCACCGGTGTACGGGATCAGGCGCACGGTCTCCACCGCCCCATCGTGGCGCCGTTTACATCAGGTTCGCAGGGGTGCTCCTACGTTCCGGTCTCATGAAGCTGGGACACATCCTGGTGGCGCTCGTCGTCGCGGCGGGCGCGGTCGCCGGGGGAACGCTCGCCGCCTGCACCGTCGACGATGGTCCGGAAGGCGGGGGCGCGCCTGCGGCCGGCACCTGCGACCCGGCGCTGGACGCGGCGTTCCGCGCGTGGTCGCGGGCCGGGTTCAGCGGTGCCGTCGCGATCTCGACGGCCGGCCGGTTCGACTGCCTCGCCGGCTACGGGTCGGCGAACCAGCGCACCGGCGCCCGCAACACCGCCGACACGGTGTACAGCATCGGGTCGGTCACCAAGGCGTTCACCGCGGCCAGCGTCCTGCGGCTCGCCGACGAGGGGCGGCTCTCCCTCGACGCGACGGTCGGCTCGCTCCTGCCGGAGGTCACCGGTCCGGTCTCGGCGGCGACGGTGCGGCACCTGCTGCTGCACACCAGCGGCCTCGCCGGCACGCTCGGCGCCGACCACCGGCCGCTGACCCGCGACGCGGCGGTCGCCGCGGTCAACCGGCTCCCGCTGTCGTTCCCGCCCGGCACCGGCCACGCGTACAGCAACGCCGGGTACACGCTGCTCGCGATCGTCATCGAGGCGGTGTCGGGCATGTCGTACCGCGAGTACACGCTCGCCTCGACGGGCGGCCGGTTCTGGGACGGCGAGCCGGCCGCACCCGGACCGCGCGCGACCGGCTACCTCGACGACGGCGGACCCGGTCAGGCGGGTGACTTCACCGGACCGCACTGGGCGCTCGACGGCAACGGCTCGCTCGCCATGACCCCCCGGCAGCTGGCCACCTGGATGAGGTCGGCGCCCGCGCCCGGTACCGGCGTCGACGTCGGCGAGGGGCGCTCCCACGCCCTCAACGGCATGGTCGCGTTCGACGCCGCGGTGTTCGGCACGCCGGTCGTGGCGATCGCCGGCGGTGGCGGCGACGTCGGGCACGACGTGGCCGCCGTGTGGGTGCCGCAGCGGGAGCGGGCCATCGTGATCGCGTCGAACCGGCCGGTCCTGACGGCCGAGAAGGTGCTCGCGGCGACGATCCGGGCGCTGGTCGGCGGCGGCGACCTGCCGACCCCGTCGGCACCGGCGGCCGGCGCCGACCTCACCCGGGCCGTCGGCACGTACCGGCTGGACACCGGCGGCACGCTCGGGGTCACCGCCGCGGACGGGCGCCCGACGGTCACGGCGACCGGCGCCGACGCGGTCGCCGCGCTGTTCCCGCCGGGCGGACGCGCCGCCGCGTTCCGCGCCCACGAGCAGCGCGTCCTCGACCTGCTCGCCGGGCGGACCGGCGAGGGCCGCGAGGAACGCAGGACCCTGGAACGCGAGCACGGCGCGGTCACCGGCGTGGACCTCGCCGGGACGCTGGTCGCCGACGGCGAGACCCGCACCTACGTGACGGTGCGGTTCGGCGGAAAGGCGCTCCTCGGCTGGTACGCCGTCGACGACCACGGCACCATCGACGGCGTCGAGCTGCCGACGCCGCCCCCGGCACTGGCCCTCGTCCCGGTCGGCGGCACCCGGTACCGTCCGGACGACCCGTCCGGCACCGGCCCCGATGTCACCGTCGACGTCGGCACCGACCGGCTGACCCTCACCACGCCGGCCGGGCAGGTCACCGCCCGCCGGGCCGGCTGACCGGAGAGGCCCGCCATGCGCATCCTGCTCGTCGAGGACGACGCCGAGCTCGCCGCGATCGTGGCGCTCGGCCTGCGCAACGAGTCGTACGCCGTCGACGTCGCCGGCACGTACGCGCGGGCCGAGGAGCTGCTCACGACCGTCGACTACGACGTGGCCTGCGTCGACCTCGGCCTGCCCGACGGCGACGGCCTCGACCTCGTGCGGCGGTCCGACCTGCGGCGGCCACGGCGGTTCCTGGTGCTGACCGCCCGCGACGCGGTCGCCGACCGGGTCGGTGGCCTCGACGCCGGCGCCGACGACTACCTGGTCAAGCCGTTCCACTTCGCCGAGCTGCTGGCCCGGCTGCGGGCGCTGTCCCGCCGCGGCGACGGGCACGGCACCATGCTGACCGTCGGCGAGCTGACCCTGGACCCCGTGACGCACCGCACGTGGCGGTCGGGCGCACCGGTGGAGCTGACCTCCCGCGAGTTCGCGCTGCTGCGGTACTTCATGCACCACCCCGGGCAGGTCCTCAGCGCGGAGACGCTGCTCGAACACGTCTGGGACGCCCACGCCAACCCGTTCACCGCGTCGGTGCGGGTGATCCTCAGCCGGCTGCGGCGCAAGCTCGGCGACCCGCCGCTGATCGCGACGGTCACCGCCGTCGGGTACCGGCTCGAGGTGACCGCGTGAGGGCGGCCCTCGCGTCGCTGCGGGTCCGGCTAGCGCTGCTGGGGTTCCTGGCGATCTACATGCCGGTGCTGCTCGTGTTCGGGGTCGGCGTGGTCACCGACGTCGAGACCGAGGCGGGCGTCGGCACCGTCGCCAGCAGCGGACCCGTGTGGCCCCCGCTGACCTGGACGGTCCTCGCGCTCGCACCGGTGGCCGCGGCGCTGGCCTGGTGGTGGGCCGGCCGCGCCGTGCGTCCCATCGACCGGGTGCGCACGGTGGCCGAGGACATCGAGGCGACCGACCTGAGCCGGCGCATCGGCCTCGACCACGGCCCGACGGAGCTCGTCGCGCTGGCCGCCAGCTTCGACGCGATGCTCGCCCGACTCGAGGACGCGGCCGAGACCCAGCGCCGCCTGGTCGAGGAGGCGAGCCACGAGCTGCGCGCGCCGCTGGCCGTGCTGGTCAGCAACGCCGAGGTGCTTCTCGCCCACCCCCGGCCGACCCTCGACGTGTACCGGCGCGGGCTGGAGACCACCCGGGCCGCCGCCGTCCGCCTCGGCACGACGATCGACGAGCTGCTCGTGGACGCCCGGGGCCGGGCCCGCCGCGTCACCCGCGTGCCCGTCGACGTGGCGGCGCTGGTCCGCGACGTCGTGGCCGAGGCGGCTCCGGACACCGTCGTCGTCGCCCCGCCGGGGGCCGGCGCGGTCTGCGCGGTCGACGGGCCGACGGTGCGGCGGGCGGTGGCCAACCTCGTGGACAACGCGGTCCGCCACGCACCGGCCGGCACCACCGTCGAGGTGGCGGTGGAGACCGCCGACCACCAGGTGACCGTCGTCGTCACCGACCACGGCCCGGGCATCCCGCCCGAGCAGCAGCCCCGGGTGTTCGAGCGGTTCTGGCGCGGCCGCGGCGACACCCGCGGCACGGGGCTGGGCCTGCCGATCGCGCGGCAGGTGGCGCTGGCGCACGGGGGCGAGCTGACCCTGGTCTCCCCCGGCCCCACCGGCGACGGCTGCGTGTTCCGGCTCAGCCTCCGCCGCTGACCTCAGGCTCCGCCGCTGGCCTCAGGCTCCGCCGCTGGCCTCAGGCTCCGCCGCTGGCCTCAGGCCGAGCCCGTGCCGAAGAGGCGCAGGACGCTGTGGCGCATCGCGGTCGCCGCCTGCGCGGTGGTCATCCGGCCGGCGGCCACCTCGCCCCCGGCGGCATGGCCGAGCGCGACGGTGGCCGACACCAGCCAGGCCGCGCCGAGGGTGCCGTCGATCTCGCCGGCGGCCTGGCCGCGTCGGACCAGCCGCTCCAGGCGCGCGGTGACCGGGGCGTGCTGACGGTCGGACTCGTCCGGGTCGACGGCGGTCACCGAGGGGTGGCGGACCAGCGGGTACCGGTCGTACAGGCGCCAGGTGACGTCGAGCCAGTCCAGCAGGACGTCGACGGCGGGCCGGCCCTCGACGTCGGCGGCGTCGAGGGCGGCGAGCGCCTCCGCGGTCATCCGGTCGACGACGGCCGAGACCAGGCGCGGCCGGGACGGGAAGTGGGCGTACACGGTCTGGCGGGTGACACCCGCCGCGGTGGCGATCTCCTCGACGGTCGCGTCGGGGCGCCGGCCGAGGACCTCGACGGCGGCATCGAGGACCGCGGCGGCGCTGCGCTCGGCGTCCGCCCGCCGCCGGCGGCGCCGGTCACCCGTTACCCCTGACACCTTGTCCAACTTACCGGAGCCGCCTTATCGTTGACACACTGTCAAAGATAAGGAGACGACGTGACCCCGCGTACCGATCTGGCCGGCTACCTGGTCCGCTACCCGCACGAGGCCGGCCTGGGCGACGAGGACCCGGCGACCGTGCTCGACCGCTACCACACGCCGGACTACGAGCTGGTCAACGACGGCGTGCTCCTGGACCGGCAACGCCTGCTCGACCACATCCGCCCGGCCCGGCGGCGGGCCGTCGGGCTGCGTGTCGAGGTGCAGCAGGCCCTCGTCGACGGCGACCAGGTGGCCGCCCGCTACCGGCTCACCGCCGACCTGCGCAAGGGCGGCACGATCACCTCGGAGATCTACATGTTCGGCGAGCTCGCCGAGGACGGACGGCTGCGCCGCGCCGTCCAGGCCACGCGGACGCTCCCGTCCGGGTAGGTCATCCGCCCGGCCCGACGCCCTTCCTGTTCTGGCCGTTGCCGTTGCCGTTACCGGGATCGGCGGGTGCGCCGGGGTTGCCGTTCCCGGGCGGCGCGGCAGGTGGTGTGACCGGTGGCGTTCCCGGCTTCGTGGCGGGCGGCGCGCCCGGGTCGGGGTTGCCGGGATTGCCGGGCCTGCCGGGCGCCGCCGTCGCGGACGGTGTGGCGGACGGCGTCGGTGCCAGGGTCGCGCAGTAGTCCGCGATGCGGTTCGGTCCGCCGGCGGCCGCCGCCAGCGTGCGTTGGTCGTCGGGACCGATGTGCGGCGCGCCCGGCGTGGTGCGCGTCGACTGCCAGGCGCGGCACAGCAGCGTCAGGTGGGCGCGATCCGACGAGGTCGCCGGTGATGCCGCCGACGGCGGTGGGGCATCCGGGGAGGGCGGGGGCACGCCGATGCCCGACAGGGCCTCGTGGAGGCGCTGCTGCACCGGGTCGGGCAGGCGGCTGGTTCCCGCCGCGTACGCGGTCCCGCCGACGAGCGCCACCACGACGGACAGCGCCACGACCGCGACCCGCCGCCGCGGCCGGGCGCCCGCCGGACCCACCGCCGCCGGGCGCGCGGGACGGGCGTCGAACCCACGGCGGAACGCGGCCACCGCGGCCTCCTCGCCCGCGAGCTCGGCCGGTCGCGGCGGAGCGGCCGCCACGGCGAGCAGCTCCACGAGCCCGGCGTGCGCGCCACCGGCGCCCGCGGAACCACCCGGCCCGCCGCCGGACGGGGTCCCGTCCAGCAGGAGGTCGGCGTCCCGCCGGGACACCGGAGGCGGACGGCGCGCGAACCTCACGACGCCGGCCGCCGCGCGGGTGTCTCCGGCAGCGGTCCGATGCCGGTGCGGGCCATCGCCTGCCACCGCTCCCGCCCGCCGAGAAGGGCCGCGACCGTCGACTGGACGACCACCAGGTAGAGGAACTGCCGGTACACGAACTGCTGGAGCGGCACCGTCCACAGTGGACCGAGCGGCTCCCGGTCCAACCGCAACGCATACGCGGCCGTGACCGCCTGGACCGCGACGAACCCGCACCACACGCCGAGGACCTGCGACCACGACCCGAACAGCAGGCCGTAAACGGCGAACACGTCCACGGCCGGAGCCGTGAGCGGCAGCAGGATCTGGAACAGCGTCAGGTACGTCAGCCCCCGCCGGCCGAGGCGGCCCTCGGCCCCCCGCCGCAGCACCGCCCGCCGGTGCTTCCACATCGCCTGCATGGTGCCGTAGCACCAGCGGTACCGCTGCCGCCACAACTGCTTCAGCGTGAGCGGCACTTCCGTCCAGGCGATCGCGTTGTCGCGGTGGACGACGCGCCAGCCGGCACGGATCACGGCCATCGTGAGGTCGGTGTCCTCGGCGAGCGTGTCCGACGGCACGCCGCCGACCTCGGCCAGGACGCGGCGGCGGAACGCGCCGATCGCGCCCGGGATCGTCGGCATGCAGCGGGCGACGTCGAACATGCGCCGGTCGAGGTTGAAGCCGACCACGTACTCGAGGTGCTGCCACCGGCCGAGGATCCCGGTGCGGTTGGCCACCTTCGCGTTGCCGCTGACCGCGCCGACCTCCGGGTCGACGAACGGCTGCACCAGCCGGCCGATCGTGTCCGGCTCGAACACGGTGTCACCGTCGACCAGCACCACCACGCCGCCGGAGGCCGCGCGCACACCCGCGTTGATGGCGGTGGGCTTGCCGCGGTTGACCTGCCGGATGAGCGTGACCCCGAGCCCCTCCACGATCGCGGCGGTGTCGTCGGTGGACCCGTCGTCGACGACCACGACCTCGATCGCCGGGTAGTCGTTGGCGAGCAGTGACCGCACGGTTCCGGCGATGTTGAGCGCCTCGTTGTACGCGGGCACCACCACCGACACCGTGCCGACGTAGCGGAGCCGGTCGGGGCGGCGGCGGGACGCCCGCGCGTGCGCCCACGCCGACGGCAGGAGCACCAGCAGCCGCAGGCCGGCCAGCAGCACCGCCACGACCATGAGCCAGCCCATCGTGGTCACGGTCCACCGGGCGGCGGTCTGCGACCAGCGCAGCGCGGTGCCGCGGACGACGTCGCCGTCCGGTGCGGGGTCCGCGTCCGCGATCCCGAGCCCCTCGGACACCGTGACGTACCGGGCACCGGACGGGGTGGAGAGCAACCGGTCGAGCGCGGTGACGGTCTGCTCCCGGTCACCGCCGCTGTCGTGCATCATCACGACGGCGCCCGCGCCCGGCGCCCGGCCCGACGCGGCGGCGACGATCGCGTCGACGCCGGGCCGCCGCCAGTCACCGGTGTCACGGTCGGTGAGGACCACGAGGTAGCCGGCCGCGGCCGCCGACCGCATCGCGGCGAGGTCCCGGGCCGACGCCACCTCCGGGGTGCCGGAGTACGGCGGCCGCATCAGCCGGACCGACCGGCCGGTGGCCGCCGCGACCGCGTTGCGGGTCAGGTCGAGCTCCAGGTCGAGCCGCCACCGCGGGACCGCGTCGAGGTCGGCGTGGGTGAACGTGTGGACGCCGAGCTCGTGGCCCTCGGCGACGATCCGGCGGGCCAGGTCGGGGTACCGGTTGACCTTGGCGCCGACGACGAAGAACGTGGCCCGTGCCCCGTGGCGGCGCAGGACGTCGAGCACCCGGGGCGTCCAGCGCGGGTCGGGTCCGTCGTCGAACGTCAGGGCGACCGTGCCGGCCGGCATCGCCGCGCCCCCAACGGTCCCGTCGCCGGAGATCCGCACGACGGGCGCCGCGGGGTCGAGACCGGCCGGCGGACCGCTCCCGGTGACCGGCGCGCCCTCCGCGCCGACGCCGCTGACCGTTCCGTGCAGGACCAGGGCCGCCATCAGCGCGAGAGCGCCGAGGGTCAGGAGCAGCCAGTGCGCCCGCGGTGGGCGGCGGGTGAGGTGCCGTGCCATCGCTACCTCGACCGGCTCGGCCTGGGGTTGCCCGGCTGCCCGGTGGGCCGGTTGCCACGGGCGGTGGGGCTGGTCGGGGTCGTCCCCGGTCCGGTGGTCACGGCGGGCGGGGCCGCGGGCGCCGCCGGAACCGGTGGCGCGGTCGTCGGCGGCCGGGTGATCGCGTCGGACCGCGACGGGGTGACCGACGCCACCGGCGGCTCGGCCGCGGGGCCGGGCTGCTCACCGTGGCCGCCGGCGGGCAGGCCGGGCAGCGGCCGCGGCGACGCGCCGATGACCATGCTGGCCACCAGCACCGCGAGGGCCGTCGCCAGGCCGATGCCCACCCCGGCTCCGGTCACCGTGACCAGGCGGCGACGGCGGCCGCTGACGTCGACGAACACCGGCCGTGTGCTGTGGATCAATACCGCTCCTTCGCTCGACCCCGTGCCCCGTGCACAGGGAAAGAAGCGGCGCGACCGGGCGACGCGTTACCGGCCCAGGCCTTGTCCTGCCGATCATGGTGGTCCGCGGCGAGGTCCAGGCGGCGATCCGGCAAGGCGCGGCTTTGTCCCGATACCGGTGTCGTATCGGGACAAAGCCGCAACGCCGCCGGTCGTCGTCTGGGCCCGGCGCGGGCCGCCAATGATCGGCAGGACAAGGCCTAAGGTGATGGTCATGCGCCAGACCCGGCGCTGGCGGGCCCTGCTCGCCGGCGAACGCGACGCCGCCGCCCTGTACGAGCGGCTGGCCGCCGTCGAGACCGGTGAACGTCGGGCCATCCTCACCGAGCTGGCCGCCGTCGAACGCCGTCACGCGGCCCACTGGGAGGCGCGGCTGCGGCGGGCCGGCGCGACCGTGCCGGCCCGCTCCCGGGTCTCGGCCCGCACCCGGCTCCTGGGCCTGCTCGCCGGGTGGTGGTCGGTCCGGGCGGTCCTGCCCCTGGTCGAGCGGGCCGAACGGCACGACGCCGGCCGGTACGACACCGACCCCGACGCCACGGCGGCGATGGCCGCCGAGGAGCGCGAACACGCCGAGACCGTCGCCGCGCTCATCCACGACCCCGGCACCGACCCGCGGGCGCAGATCGTCGGCCGCGAACGGCGGCACCGGGGCGACCGCTCGGGTGCCGTGCGCGCCGCCGTGTTCGGCGTCAGCGACGGCCTGGTGTCGAACGCGGCGCTGGTGCTGGGCTTCGCCGGATCGGGGGCGGCCCGCTCGGTGATCCTGCTCGCCGGCGTCGCCGGGCTGCTGGCCGGCGCGTTCTCGATGGCGGCCGGCGAGTACGTGTCGATGGCCAGCCAGCGCGAGATGTACGAGCGGGAGCTGGAGCTCGAGGCGCTGGAGATCGCGGAGAACCCGGACGAGGAACGGCAGGAGCTGGTCCTGCTCTACCGGGCCAAGGGGCTGGAGCAGGCCGAGGCGGAGCAGCTCGCCGACCGGCTCATGGCCGACCGCGACGTCGCGCTCGACACCCTCGCCCGCGAGGAGCTGGGCCTCGACCCGCAGGCGCTCGGCTCGCCCTGGTCGGCGGCCGGGTCGAGCCTGCTCGCGTTCGCCGTCGGTGCGTTCGTCGTCGTGGTGCCCTACCTGTTCGCCGCCGGCACGGCGGCGCTGGTCGTCGCGGTCGCCTTGTTCGCCGCGGCCCTGGTCGGCGTCGGTGCGAGCATCGGCGCCCTCAACGGCCGCTCGCCGGTGCGGTCGGCGGCCCGGCAGCTCCTGGTCGGTGGCCTGGCCGCCGCGGTCACGTTCGGCGTGGGACACGCGATCGGCGTGTCGGTCGCGTAAGGGCGGCGCCTCACCTCCGGGTGCCGTCGGAGAACCGGACGTGCGGCGCGTGCGTCAGGACGGCGGCCACGACGGTCCCCAGGCTGCCCTCCGCCACAATGGCCGGCGCCTCGTGCACGGTGACCGAGGCCCGACCGGCGCGGAAGGCGGCGAAGCGGCTGCGCTGGCCGCCCTCGGACCGCATCGTCCAGCCTGTGCGCACCTGCCGCAGGTCGGCGAGCGGGATGGTGCCCCGGCGCAGCAGGCCGCTCCAGCGCAGCGCCGACCCGGTCACCTCGACGTACACGGCCCGCCGCCACAACGCGGCGAGCAGCGCGGCGACCGTCGCGGGCAGCCCCAGCGCGAGCAGGAGCGTCACCACGACCCGCGCGGTCTCCCCGAACCGCAGGCTCGTCCACCAGACCATGGCCCCGGCGATCACGCCGGCACCGACCGTGAGCCCCACGAACAACCACGGACGCGGACGCGACCGGCGGTGGCCGTACCGGGCAAGGACATCCCCGTTCATCCCGGTCGATTGTGCCAGCGGCCTCACCCCGTGGCGTTCACCAGTGCGCGCAGCTCGTCGGCGTCCCGGTGACCCATGCTGTCGTAGGCCGTGAGCGCCGCGACGAGCGGGCCGCGGGCGGCGCCGGCGTCACCCTGGACCAGCAGCGCCCGGCCGAGGCACTCCTGCGCCTCGGCCCGGACGAACGCGTCGCTGGCCCGCTCGGCGTGGTCGAGGGCGCGGTGCGCGTAGGCCAGCGCGCCCGGGGAGTCGCCCGTGTCGAGGCGCAGCCGGCTCAGCTCGAGGAGGACGTGCGCGCTGTCGCGGTGTTTGCCGGCGTCCAGGCCGAGGGTCAACGCGTCGTCCAGGTGCCGCGCCGCGGCGGCGAAGCTGCGCGTGAGCCGGTAGGCCTGGCCGAGGTTGCTGTGCAGCAGCATCCGGAAGTGGCCGGCGCCCGCCGCCGGGTCGTCGAGCTCCGCCGCCGCCCGGCGCAGCCACCCGACGGCCCGCTCGGGCTCGCGGCGGTCGAGGTGCACCGCGCCGAGGTTGAGCAGCGCCGTCGCGGCGCCGAGCCGGTCACCGAGGTCACGTCGGATCCGGTAGGCCCGCCGGCACGCGACGATCGCGTCGTCGGTGCGGCCCAGCTGGCTGTGCGCCGCCGCGAGCCGCCCGGCGATCAGGGCCTCGCCGGCCCGGTCGCCGGCCCGCCCGGCCGCGTCGGCGGCGAGGGTGTAGAGGGCCGCCCACTGGGACCGGTGGTGGCGCCGGGTGAGCCAGCCGAACATGGCGGCGGCGATCTGCCAGGCGGCGCGCGGGTGCGGTCCGGCCGCGTACTCCACGGCGGCGGCCAGGTTGGCGGCCTCCTCGTCGAGCCACGCGAACGCGCTCGACCGGTCGGGGAACACGTCGGCCCGGGGTGGGGCGGTGAAGTTGGGACGCTCACCCGGGCGGAGCCTGCTGTCGGCGCTGTCGGCCGTGTCGCGGTACCAGGTCAGCAGCCGCCGCGTCGCGTCGTCCCGCTCGGCGGCGGGGACGGCCCGGTCGGCCTCCTCGCGGGCGATCAGCCGGACCAGGTCGTGCATGCCGTACCGGTCCGGGCCGACGGCGACCAGGAGGTGGGCGGCCACCAGCCGCGCCAGGACCGGCTTCGCGGCGCGGACCGGGAGGTCGCACAGGACGGCCGCCGCCGCGAGCGAGGGCCGCGGCCCGGGGTGCCCGCTCAGCAGGCGCAGGACCCGCTGCGACGCCGGGTCGAGTGCGCCGATCGCCGTCGCGTACACCGCGCGTACCGAGATCTCGCCCGACTCCGTCGCCAGCTCGTCGAGCCGGGTGCACTCGTCGGCCATCGCCGCCGTCAGCTCCGGCACCGCGAAGCCGGCCGCCGGGTCCAGCCGGGAGCAGGCGATGCGCATGGCCAGCGGCAGCCGGTCGCACAGCCGGGCCAGCTCGGTGAGCATGCCGGTGTCCGACCCCGACCGGGCGTCGGTCAGCCGCAGCAGCAGGTCGAGGGCGTCGCGGTGCGGCAGCGGGCCGAGGCTGATCCGCGTCGCGCCGTGCAGCGCCACCAGCCCGTCCATGCGGCGGCGGCTGGTCACGACGGCGACGCTGCCGCCCTGCCCGGGCAGGAGCGGCTCGACCTGCTCGACGGAGGCGGCGTTGTCGAGGAAGACGATGACCCGGCGGTTCGCCAGGTGCGTGCGGAACCGCGCCGCCAGTTCCTCCGGCTGCTCCTGCGGCGCGACGCCGAGGGCGCGCAGGAAGCGTTCGAGTACGACGTCGGGGTGCAGCGGCGCGTCGGTGCCGGCCCCGCGCAGGTCGACATGGAGCTGGCCGTCCGGGAAGCGGTCCGCGGCCCGGTGCGCCCACGTCAGGCCGAGCGCCGTCTTGCCCACCCCGGGTGGTCCGACGATGGTCACGACGCCCGCCGGTCCGGTGCCGGTCGTGGCCAGGTCGAGCCGGGCCAGCTCGGTGTCGCGCCCGACGAAGTCGTGCGGCCGGGCGGCGAGCTGCGCCGGCGCGACCGGTCGCGCCGCCGCCGGTCCCGTCTTCCCGGCCGCCTTAACCGGTGCCGAGTCGTTGCGCAGCAGCTCCTCGTACGCCGACCGCAGGTCGGGTCCGGGGTCGACCCCGAGCTCGGCCGCGAGCCGCCGGCGCGCCTCGGTGTAGACCGCGAACGCGCCGGCCCGCCGGCCGAGGGCCACGTAGGCGCGCAGCAGGAGCGCCTGGACCGGCTCGTCCAGCGGGCGCAGCCGGGCCTGCTCCTCCAGGACCGACACGACCTCGTCGGCCCGGCCCCACGCCGTGGCGATCTCCGCGTACCAGCCCAGGAGGAGCTGCCAGTCGGTGACCAGCGCCGCCACCCGCGGATGCGCCGCCATCGCCGGCACGTCGGCGACCGGGGTGCTCCACATGTCGATCGCCGTCCGGGCGACCTGCCACACCCGGGCGGTGTCGCCGGTGCGTCGGGCCGCCCGCGCGGCGGCGACCAGGTCGCGGAAGCGCAGCGCGTCCACTTCCGACGGCGCGACCCGCAGCGCGTACCCCGACCCGACCGCCGGCAGCACGGCGCTCGCCGCGCGGCTCGGCCGGCCGGGTTCCAGCACGTGGCGCAGGTGCTTCACGTGCGTCTGGATGACGTTCGCGGCGCGCGGGGGCGGCGTCTCCGGCCACAGCGCGTTGACCAGGTCGTCGCGGGAGACGGGCTGGCCGGCGGCCAGTGCCAGCACCGCCAGGACCGCGCGCCGTTGCGGCCGGCCGAGCGCGCACTCGGCGGTGCCGCGCGAGGCGCGTACCGGTCCGAGCAGCGACACCCGCAGGCGCCAACCATCACCGTCGTCCATGGCTACCCCCGTGCCGGCTCAGGACTCCGTCGTCCAGCCGCATTCAACCACCTCCGCCGTGCGGCGCCGGCGTCCAGTCGACGTCCAACGGCTGTCCAACGCGAAGATCCAGACTGGCGGCACCTGTCGAAAGGTGGTGCATCGAATGGTGCAAATGGTCAACAAGCTGGGTGACCGGCTGCTGGGTCTGTTCGTCCCGCGGGCGACGGCCTCGGCGATCGACTGCGGGACGACGACGGCCTGTCGTCGGTGCAAGACGCCCCCCGGGTCGACGATCCGGTTGTGGCACAACTGCACGTGCTGGACGAACTCGAACTGCACGCCCTACGGGTGCGTGCCGTCGACCACCTACTGCTAGCCGGACGTCCGCTGGCGGGGTGGACCGGTGCCACCGGTCCACCCCGTCGTCTGTCGAAGGAGATCTCCCGTGCCCTACCTCGTCGTGGCGGTCGTGCTGACGACCGCCCTGGGCCTCCTCAACCTTCTCCTCACGTTCGCGGTGCTCCGCCGGCTCCGTGAGGCGGCGGCACGCGAACGCGACGCCGCGAGCGGTGTCATCGGCATCGGTCGCACCCCCGCCGACTTCGCGGCGACCGACACCGACGGACGGGCCGTCGGACGCGACGACCTGACCGGCCGGACGCTGGTCGGCTTCTTCTCCACGACCTGCAGCGCCTGCGTCGAGGAGCTGCCCCGGTTCGAGGCCCGGGCCGGCGACCTCGCCGGTGGCCGGGAACGCGTCCTCGCGGTGGTGCACGGTGACCCGCCGGCGGCCGAGGAGATGGCCCGCCGGCTCGCGGACGTGGCCCGGGTGGTCGTCGAGGATCCGCACGGCCCGGTCGGCCGGGCGTTCGAGGTGCGCGCGTACCCGGCGTGGTGCCTTCTCGACGACGGCGTCGTCGACCGGACCGACCTCGGCGCGGACCCCGTACCCGCCGCGGCGGCGGCCTGACCGTGGTGGACCGCCGGCTGGTCGCCGCGGCCGTCGGGCTGGCCTGCCGGTCGGCGCCCCGGGCCGCCGTCACGCAGGTCGCCCTGTCGGTCGTCGTCGGCGTCCTGCCGGTCGGCGTCGGCGTCCTGACGAAGCTGGTCGTCGACGCGCTCGCCGGCTCCGACGGCCGCTCCTGGGCGGCGGTCGTCGGACTGGCCGTCGGGCTCGCCGCGGCCGGCGTGGCGGTGGCCGGGGTCCCGCACCTGCGGCAGTACGTCGACGCGGAGTGGCGGCGGGCGGTCGGCCTGCGCGCACAGGCCGACATGTACGCGGCGGTCAACCGGCTGC
This sequence comes from Virgisporangium ochraceum, assembly GCF_016863655.1. Classification (GTDB taxonomy): domain Bacteria; phylum Actinomycetota; class Actinomycetes; order Mycobacteriales; family Micromonosporaceae; genus Virgisporangium; species Virgisporangium ochraceum. The sequence continues at coordinate 21,278 of NZ_BOPH01000098.1, read as the reverse complement.
CCGGCCTGGCCCGGCTGGAGGATCCGGTGTTCCGCGACCACCTCAACCTCGCCGCCGAGGCCGGGCGTACGAGCCCGATCGCGGTGGCCGGCGGCGGCCTGGACGTGGCCCGCGCGGGCCTGACCGTCGTCGGCTTCGCGGCGACGCTGGCCGTGCTCAACCCGTGGATGGTGGCGGTCCTGGTGCTGGCCGCCGTGCCGACCGCGCACGCCGAGCTGCGGCTGTCGCGGCAGCGGGCCGAGCTGATGTGGACGCTCAGCCCGTCCGAGCGGCGGCACTTCTTCTACGCCGACCTGCTCACCGGCCTCGACGCCGCCAAGGAGATCCGGCTGTTCGGCCTCGGCGACCTGTTCGGCCGGCGCATGCTCACCGAGCTGCGCGGCCTCGACGCCGCGAACCGCCGGATGGACCGGCGCGAGCTCGCCGTTCAGGCCCTGCTCGCGGCGGCGACGGCCGTCGTCGCCGGCGCCGCCCTGGTCTGGGCGGTACAGGCCGCGCGCGGCGGGCGCCTCAGCATCGGCGACGTGACGCTGTTCATCGCCGCCGTGGCCGGCGTGCAGGCCGCCATCGGCTCGGCCGTCGTCCAGCTGGCACAGGTCAACGGGGCGCTGCTCCACTTCGTCCACTACCGGACGGTTCTCGATACCGCGCCCGACCTGGCCGTGGCCGCCGACCCCCGACCGGTGCCCGCGCTGCGTCAGGGCATCGAGCTGCGCGACGTCTGGTTCCGGTACGGCGACGGGCACGACTGGGTGCTGCGCGGGGTGGACCTGACGATCCCGTACGGCCGGACGGTGGCGCTCGTCGGGCTCAACGGCGCCGGCAAGAGCACGCTGGTGAAGCTGCTGGCGCGGTTCTACGACCCGACCCGGGGCAGCCTGCGCTGGGACGGTCTGGAGTACCGGGACCTGGACGTCACGGGCCTGCGCGACCGGATCGGCGCGACGTTCCAGGACTTCATGGCCTACGACCTGACGGCGGCGGAGAACATCGCGGTGGGCGACGCCGCCGTTCTGGACGGCACCGCCGTGGACGGCACCGTTCTCCCGGACGGCGCCGCTTTCCCTGACGGCACCGTTCTCCCGGACGGCATGGGGCGCATCGTGGCGGCGGCCCGGCGGGCCGGGGTCCACGACGCGGTGGCGGCCCTTCCGCGCGGCTACGCGACGCAGCTGAGCCGGCTCTTCGCCGAGACGCCCGAGCGGGCCGCCGCGGGCCTCGGCGTGCTCCTGTCCGGCGGGCAGTGGCAGCGGCTGGCGCTGGCCCGGTCGTTCCTCCGCGCCGACCGGGACCTGCTGATCCTCGACGAGCCGAGCTCCGGCCTGGACGCCGAGGCGGAGGCCGACCTGCACCAGCGGCTGCGGAGCCTGCGGGCCGGGCGGACCACGCTGCTGATCTCGCACCGGCTCGGCACCGTCCGCGACGCCGACCACATCGTGGTGCTGCGCGACGGGGTCATCGTCGAGCAGGGCGACCACGACGGGCTCGTCGCGGCGGGCGGCGCCTACGCGCGTCTGTTCACCCTGCAGGCCGCGGGCTACCGGCAGGCGTCGACGCGTGGGGCACCCGCCGACCCGGCGATGCATCTATGATCCTTGCGTTTTCGGGGATCGACACGGGTTCGACACGGGGTTCGACACGGGGGAGCCACACACCATGCACCTGCGCAGAGTCATGTCGGCACTGGTCCTCGCGTTCGCGGCCGGGCTGAGCGCGGCGGCGTGCGCTGGCGAGGCCGACGAGCCGTCGGGCGGCGCGGCACCCGCCGGCCCGGCGAGCAGCGCCGCGGCGAGCCCGTCGGTCGACGTGAAGGCCGACACGGAACGGATCTGCGCGGCTGTCGTCGCGGCCTTCAACAAGGAGAAGCTCACGTTGCTCGAGGTGGCCATCAACCTGGCCGCCGAGGACGACCCGGCCGTGCGGGCCAAGGCGAAGGCCGACGCCGCGGCGCTCGTCGCGCGGCTCAAGGTCGTCGTCGACAAGGAGACCGCGACCGCGGCCGACCCGAAGGTGAAGGCCGCCCTGCAGGGGCTCATCTCGACCATGGGCCAGCTGCTCACCCCGGAGGCCGTGGACGACCCGGACTTCGAGACGAAGATGGACGCGGCGATGAACGGGGCGGCGGCCCACTGCCCGGCTCTCGCCGCCTGACCGGAACCCGTCGTGCACAAGCTGGTCGTGCTGTACCCCGAGCCCGCCGATCCCGACCACTTCCGCGACTACTACGTCACCACGCACCTTCCGTTGGTCGCGCGGCTGCCCGGTCTGCTCGCGTTCCGGTACAGCTTCGACGTGGCGGCGACGCAGGGTCCGACGCCCTACTTCGCCATCTTCGAGGCCGACTTCGCCGACGCCGACACCATGGCCGCGGCGCGGTCGTCGCCGCAGGGCCGGCGGGTGTCGGCCGACGTCGCCAACTACGCCACCGGTGGCGCGGTCGTCATCCACTACCCGGTGCACGACGGCGTGCGGTGACGCCCTACCCGAGCGAGGGCCACCGGTCCGCCGCCCATCCGCCCCACGTCGGCCACCCGGGCGGCGGGTCGGGAACGGTCTCCCCACCCAGTTCGGCGGCGTCGGGCGCCTCGAACCGGCCGCGCCACGCGTCGAGGTCGGCGGGGGTCATCGGGAACGTCGTGTGCGGCTCGGTCTCCTGGCGGTGGGCGATCCTGGCGAGCTGCACCCCGGGGTCGACGGGGAGGTAGCTGGTCCGGCAGGTCGCACCGGCCCGGGCCGCGAGCCAGCGCAGCGCCGACCGCTCGTCGCGGCTCCACAGCCCGAAGTCGAGGACGACGTTCGTGCCCAGCCGCAGTGCCTGCAGGGCCAGCGCGATGAGCCGTCCCTCCAGCAGGTCGCGCTTGCCGTCGGGCTGGGACCCGTCGTACAGGCAGATCATCCACTCGTCCGGGGTGAGCCGCAGGGCGCGGTGCGCCGCGGCGAGCTCACGGGCCCGGGTGGTCTTCCCGGCGCCGGGGAGGCCGACCATCAGGAACAGAACGGCGTGTTGACGCTGCGACACAGGTTGCTCCCGGATCACGCGGGACGGCCCGGCAGCACGGGTGCGCGCTGCCGGCGGGACACCGGTCCGGCGGTAGGACCGCCGCTAGGCGGCGGTGCGGATCTGCATGGCGGAGCAACCCATGGCGGTCACCCTAGCCGATCGTGCGCGCGTGATCAGCGCGACCTTGACCCGTCCACCCGTCCGTGCCTACGCTCGGAGCAGAACTTGAACATGTTCAAAAACCATGGGAGGCCCCGCCATGAAGATCGTCCTTCCCGGCGGGACCGGGCAGGTCGGCACGATCCTCGACCGGGCGTTGACCGCCGAGGGCCACCACGTCGTGGTGCTCACCCGGTCCCCGGCCGGTGACCGGCAGGTCCGCTGGGACGGCGCGACGCTGGGCGACTGGGCCGCGCAGATCGACGGCAGCGACGTCGTCATCAACCTGGCCGGGCGCAGCGTGAGCTGCCGCTACACGCCGGCGAACCTCGCGGCCATGATGAGCTCGCGCGTGGAGTCGGCGCGGGTCGTCGGCGCGGCGATCGCCGCGGCTGCCCGACCGCCCCGGATATGGATGCAGATGAGCACCGCGACCATCTACGCCCACCGCTTCGACGCGCCCAACGACGAACGCGACGGCGTCCTCGGCGGCGACGAACCCGGCGTGCCCGGGTACTGGGCGTACAGCGTCGGGATCGCCCGGAACTGGGAAGCGGCGCAGGAGAACGCCGCGACGCCGGGCACGCGCAAGGTCGCGTTGCGCGCGGCCATGGTGATGAGCCCCGACCGCGGTGGCGTGTTCGACGTGCTGAGCCGGCTCGCGCGGCTCGGCCTCGGCGGACCGGTCGCGGGCGGCCGGCAGTACGTCTCGTGGATCCACGACCACGACTTCGTCCGCGCCGTCCGGTTCCTGATCGGGCGCGACGACGTCACCGGTGCGGTGAACCTCGCCGCGCCCGGTCCGGTGCCGCAGCGCGAGTTCATGCGGGACCTGCGCTCGGCGTGGCGGATGCCGGTCGGCCTTCCCGCCACCCGCTGGATGGCGGAGGTCGGCGCCTTCGCGATCCGGTCGGACACCGAGCTGCTGCTGAAGAGCCGCAGGGTCGTCCCGGGCCGGCTCGTCGACGCGGGCTTCACCTTCGACCAGCCGCGGTGGCCGGCGGCGGCCAGGGACCTGGTCGCGCGCCGGCGCGGTCGCGTCACGCGGTGACGCCGGGCCACGTGTGTGTGGCCGGTCGAAGTTGGGACCGATGCGCACCGCGTCGGCGATCGCGAGGATGTCCGCGTCGGTGGTGGGTACGTACTCGCGCCGCCCGTCCGTGTCGCGGTACCCGCCGCTCACCGACAGCACGATCCCGTCGATGACCGGAACCCGGACGCTGACGCCGTCCGGCCGGTCGGGCCGGCCCTCGTGGCGGGTCAGCATCGCGGGGAGTCCGCCCACCGAGCGGTTCGGCGTGAACCGCTCGTCGTCGGCCGGCGAGTAGTGGCCGATGCCGACGGTGCACGCCACCACCCGGAGGGGCGAGCCGGGGTGTCGGGCATCCGTTCCACGGGGTGCTCGTGGCTTCCCCGCCGGCGCCACCACGACCGGCTGGCGTTGACCACCGCCCGGCGCACGTACACGTCGGGCTGGTCGACCCGCACGATCCGGTTCCACCGCGGGTACGCGCGGGCCAGCGCGTCCTGGACGACGTCCTCGGCGCGGTGCGGGTCACCGACGAGCACGCGGGCGAAGCGCACCAGCGCCGCGCCGCGTGCCGTCACGTACTCCTCGAATGTGACCCCTCAGTTCGCGGGCGCGCCGTCGTCGACGCACATGATGTTGCCCTCGCTGTCCTTGAACCAGGCGGCCTTGCCCATTCCGGGGATCGTGGCCACGGAGCCGGTCCACTCGACGCCGGGCATGTCCGGGTAGACCTCGAAGACGACGCCGCGGGCCTCCAGTTCGCGGACCTCCCTGTCGACGTCCTCGACGTGCCACTGGGCGATCGTGTGGCCCGCCTGCCCGGCGTACCGCGTCAGGTAGACGTTGAAGAAGGTGCCGGACGCGGTCCGGTACCGCAGGGCCTGCCCCTCGTGCCCGGAGACGGGGGTCAGTCCCAGCTTGTCCGAGTAGTACTCACGGGCCCGGTCGAGGTCGGCGGCGGGAATGTTGGCTTCCACTGCGCTGTGGTCGAGCATTGTTCCTCCCGGTGGCGGCGGAACGCCGGTGCGTCGACGCCCCGCGGAGCATACGCCCGGGCTGTCCCCTTGCCGGCCTGCTGACCTGCGGATTCGGTCGTCCGGGTGACGGGTTCCGCCCATCGGGACCGGCGGGCTCAGCGGCCGGCGATCGCCGATGCGAGACGACCGAGCCGGCTCGTGCGGCCCAGGCCACCGTCCTCGCGGCGGTCGGCGCTCCGGTACAGCGCGTACAGCCCCCGCACGCCGAGCCACCGCAACGGTTCCGGCTCCCAGGCCCGCACCCGCCGGTTGGTCCACGGCAGGTCGACCAGGTCGGTGGCGTGGCCGAGGACGAGGTCGCGCAGGGTGCGGCCGGCGAGGTTGGTGGCGGTCAGGCCGCTGCCGACGTAGCCGCCGGCCCAGCCCAGCCCGGTGCGCGGGTCGAGGCCGACGCTGGCGCACCAGTCGCGGGGCACCCCGAGCACCCCGCACCAGGCGTGCGCCAACGGCACGTCGGCGGCGGCGGGGAACAGCGTCGCGAGGGTCGCGCGCAGCGACGCGATCGTGCGGCGCTGGGTGACGCCGTCGACGTCGGTGCGCGACCCGAACCGGTACGGCACACCGCGACCGCCCAGCGCGATGCGCCCGTCGGCGGTGCGTTGGGCGTAGCAGTAGGCGTGCGCGTTGTCGCCGAGCAGTTCGCTGTTCGCCCAGCCGATGGCCGCCCAGCGCGCGGCGTCGAGCGGTTCGGTGACGACGATCGCCGAGTTCATCGGCAGCCACGACCGGCGGTGGCCGGCCAGGCCCGCGGTGTACCCCTCCAGGCACCGCAGGATGTGCGTCGCGCGCACGCTTCCGTGCGCGGTGCGGGCCCGTCCGGGTTCGATCGCGGTGACCCGCGTGCGCTCGTGGACCGTCACGCCGAGCCCGGCGACGACGCGGGCCAGCCCCCGCACCAGTTTCGCCGGCTGGACCCGCGCGCAGTCCGGGTCGTACGAGCCGCCGAGCGCACCCGCCACCTCGACGCGGTCGCGGACCTCGGCCGCGGTCAGCCCGCGCCCGCCCTCGGCCGCCAGCCGCGACAGCTGCGCCGGTGACCGCGCGATGTACAGCACGCCGCTGCGCACGATGTCGGCGTCGATCCCGTGCCGGCCACAGACGTCGACGACCTCGTCGACGGTGGCCCGCAGCTCGTCCGCGAGCCGGTCGACGCCCGCGTCGCCGTGCGGACCGGCGGCGTAGGCGGCGCGGCTTCCGGCCAGCTCGGCCGACAGCCATCCGCCGTTACGTCCCGACGCGCCGTAGCCGGCGAACTCGGCCTCCAGCACGGTGATCCGCAGCCCCGGATCGGCGGTCCCCAGGTAGTACGCCGTCCACAGACCGGTGAGGCCGCCGCCGACGATGCACACGTCGCAGTCGCGGTCGCCGGGCAGCGGCGGCAGCGGTTCGGGAAGCCCGATCTGCGTGTACCAGAACGAGACCCCGCCGTTCGGCACGCCGGCGGTGACGGTGGTGGTGGCCATGGCTCGCTCCGGGAACGCGTCGGTGGCCGAGCATAGCCCGGTCGCCTACTCCGTCCGGGCCCGTGTGGACGTCAGGAACCGGCCCATCTCGCGGGCGACCGCCCGGGGCGCGTCGAGCGGCGACAGGACGTAGGCGTCGGGCACGTCGGCGTACCGGGCCCGCGGAAACAGGTCCGCCAGCTCACGACCGTGCGCCGCCGGCATGACCCGGTTCTCGGGCGACCAGAGCACGAGTACGTCGCCCCGGAACTGCCGCACGGCCCGGGTGTCGCGGACGAGCGCGGCCCTGTCGAGCGGGCCGGTGCAGTAGGCGCGCAGGTCGCGCCGGATGTCGGCGTTGCGCAGGACCGGTTCGGTCCAGTGCCGCATGAGCTCGTCGGGCACCGGCCGGCGGGTCATCTGCCCGTAGAGCATGGGCAACCGGCGCAGCCAGCCGATCCGCAGCTGGCGGGCGGCCAACGCCAGGCCACCGGGAAGACGGCTGGCGATCACCACCATCCGGCCCGGCAGCCCGGGTGGGAAGTTGTCGAAGGCCTCACAGGTGAGGACCACCTGCCGGGCGACCCGGTCGTCGAGCCCGCGGGCGGTGAGGAACAGCCCACCGCCCCAGTCGCTGTGCACCAGCGTCACATCCTCGAGGTCGAGCGCCTCGAGCAGCTCGGCGACGATGCGGATCTGGCCCTGGAGGCTCAGATCGGCGTCGGATCTCATGGGCCGCCGGTGCGAGCCCAGCGGAAGGACCGGACGGATGTACCGGAAGCCGGCCGGCAGCAGCGGGAGCACCGCGTCCCAGAGCCGGTGGTCCATCAGCAGGCCGTGCAACAGGACCACCGGCGTACCCGACCCGACCTCGTCGTACTCGATGACACCCGCCGACACGTCGACGCTGCGCATGCGCCCACCCCCGCGCTAGAACGATCGCTCTAGAACGATCACTCTAGCATGCTGCTCTAGACTGCTCCCGTGCAGACCGACCAGCGGATCGTGCGCGCGATGGCGGAACTGCTGCGCGTACAGGGGTACGGATCGACGGGCATCCAGCAGGTGGCCAGGGCGGCCGACGCGCCGACGGGCTCGATCTACCACCACTTCCGGGGCGGCAAGCGGGAGATCGCCGCGGCCGCGCTGCGCACCACCGGCGCCGCCTACATCGAACTGCTGCCGCTGCTGCTGGACCCGCACCCCGACCTGCCGACCGGGGTGGAGGCCGCCTTCGCCGCCGCCGCCGAGGACATGGCCGGCACCGGATGGGCGAACATGTGTCCGGTCGGCACGGTGGCCGGCGAGATCGCCGACACCGAACCGGACCTGCGCCGGGTGGCGGCCGAGATCGTCACGTCGTGGGTCGACGCCGGCTCCCGGTACCTCGCCGGCCGCGGACTACCGGAAACCGACGCGCGGTCGGCGATCTACGCCCTGCTGACCAGCCTGGAGGGCGGCTTCCTGCTGGCCAGGGCCCAACGCAGCACCGAACCCCTGCTCGCCGCCGGCCGCGCGGTCGCCGCGTACATCGCCACCCTGCCGGTCGCCGCCGACGCCTGACGACGACCCCGGTCATCAGCTGGTCCGACCGATCCGCTCGGAGAACTCGACGAGACGGTTGGAGAACCCCCACTCGTTGTCGTACCAGCCGAACACCTTGGCCTGGTTGCCGACGACCTCGGTCAGCGGCGCGTCGAAGACGGACGAGTACGGGTTGCCGACGATGTCGGCCGACACCAGCGGCGCCTCGGAGTACTGCAGGTAGCGCCGCAGCCGCTCGGAGCCGGCCGCCGCGCGGAACGCGGCGTTGATGTCCTCGACGGTCGCGGCGTCGCGGAGGACCACGGTGAGGTCGGTCACCGAGCCCGCCGGGACGGGCACGCGCAGCGACGCGCCGGTGAGCCGCCCGTCGAGCTCCGGAATGACCTTGCCGATCGCCTTCGCCGCGCCCGACGACGTCGGGATCGTCGAGAGCGCTGCCGCGCGGGCGCGGCGCAGGTCGGAGTGCGGGGCGTCGTGCAGGCGCTGGTCGCCGGTGTAGGCGTGGACGGTCGTCATCAGGCCCGACTCGATGCCGAACGCGTCGTGGAGGACCTTCGCCAGCGGCGCGAGCGAGTTGGTGGTGCACGAACCGTTGGAGAACACGTCGTGGCTGTGCGGGTCGAGCCGGTCGTCGTTCACGCCGAGCACGAACGTGGGCACGTCGCCAGTGGCCGGCGCCGAGATGACGACCTTCCGCGCGCCGCCCTTGAGGTGGGCCGCCGCCGCGCCGCCGTCGGTGAAGTGGCCGGTGGACTCGATGACGACGTCGACGCCGACGTCACCCCACGGGATGGCGGCCGGGTCCGGGTGCGCGAAGACCGCGATGCGGTTGCCCCGCACGGTGATCGCGTCGCCGTCGGCGGCGACGCCGTCGAGGTGACCGGAGACGGAGTCCCATTCGAGCAGCGTCGCCAGGGTGCGGGCGTCGGTGAGGTCGTTGACCGCGACGACCTCGACGTCCGTGTCGTTCGCCAGGGCCGCGCGCAGGTAGCTGCGCCCGATGCGCCCGAACCCGTTGATGCCGATGCGAACAGTCATGAGTTCCTCCTCAGGAGAGCGAGCACGCCGTCGCGGGCGGCTTCGAACGGACCGGGGTCCTGCTGTGCGATCGCGAGCACATAACCCCCTTGCAGCACGGCCATGAGCGTGTGGGCGAGCTGTTCGGGGTCGAGGTCGTCACGGAGCTGTCGCGCGGCGACCGCCTCGCGCAGCACGCCGACCCAGCTGCGGTGCACCTGCGCGAACGCGCGCGCGACCGGCGCGAGCAGCACCGGGTCCTCGCGGACCTGCCGGTCCTGGGTCATCCGGCCGACCTTGCAGCCCTTGAGGGCCTCGCGCGGGCGCATCAGGTACGCCTCGATCCGGGCCATCGGGTCGCCCGGACCGTCGAGCTCGGACGCGGCCGGCAGCAGGTCGGCGACGTTGCGCTCCAGGGCGGCGACCGCCAGGTCCCGCTTGCTCGGGAAGTGGTGGTACATGCTGCCCTGGCCGACGCCGGAGCGTTCGCGGACGTCACGTGGGCTGGTGTCGGCGTAGCCGCGCTCCCACATGAGCTCGCTCATCGTCTCGACCAGCAGGTGACGCGAATCCATGACGCCAGTCTGTACATACCAGTAGGTACAGAGCAACCCCGGGCAGCCGACGACGGGGTGTGTCGTCCGTTACGCGGGCCGCGCCTTCTGCGGGTGGGGGGTCTCGTGCCGGGCCAGCATCGCCACGAACTCGGCGATCTTCCGCTGGCGCGTCTCGGCCCGCTTGACGCCGTTCACCCGCACGATGAGGGAGAAGCGGTTGGCCTTCGTGAGCACGTCGAACATCGCCTGCGCCGCGGGCACCGCGGCGATCGCCGCGGCGAGGTCGGCCGGCACCTCGGCCTCCGAGGGCGGCGCGTACGCCGCGTCCCACCGCCCGTCGGCCTTCGCGACCTCCACCGCCGCCCGACCGCCGGGCTGCATCCGCCCCTCGGCCTCCAGCCGGGCCACGTGGGTCACGTTGCGCTGCGACCACGAACTGCGGCGGGTGCGCGGGGTGAACCGGATCCACGACGTCTCGTGGTCCCCTTTCCGGGCCTGTCCGTCGATCCAGCCGAAGCACAGCGCCTCGTCGACCGCTTGTTGCCAGGTGAGCGTGGTGACCGTGCCGCCCTTCCTCGTGAGGGCGAGCCACACGCCCGTCGACGTGTCGTGGTTGCTCCGCAGCCAGGCGCGCAGCGCCGCCGCGTCGGCCACGATCAGCTCGTCCAGTTCGGCCTTCACCATGACCGCAGGCTATCGCCCATGACGCCCATCGACACCGCGAGATCCACGACGGCGGCCTGCACGGGGTCGAACGCGGCGAGGTACGCGCTCGCGTCCGCGGGCGGCAGCGCCAGCACCTCGACGATCCGCTCCCCGTCCGGCGGCATCGTCGGCGCTCCGACGAGCTCTGCCGGGGCGGCTCCGTACGCCCAGTACGAGCGTGGGTGCGGCAGGTGCGGCAGGTAGGGCGCCGCCGCCCGGCTGTCGGCGACGTGCGTGGCGAAAATGCGCACGGGGCCGGTGAGGCGCGCGCCGGCCTCCTTGAGGACCTCCCGCTCGGCGAGCGCCTGGAGCGACTCGCCGGGTTCCCGGGTGCCGCCCGGGAGGAAGCGCCACCCCTGGGTGCTGCGGCAGACGATCACGCGCTCCCCCGCCGTCACCGCCACCAGGTGCAGCCGCGCGACGAGGCTGTCGGGCACCGTGGCCGTCGTGAACGACAGCGCGCAGTCGGCGTAGTCCACCTCGCCCGGCTCGAACAGCCCGGGGAACCGGGCGGCCCACCGCGCGTCGTCGTCCACGGACCCATTCTCGGCCAGCGGCGCGGGCGGTGGCCGTCGGGCCGGGGCGGCCGGGGGTGACCCGGCTGTTCGGATGACGGTGCCGCCCGCGTCCGGCGGTTACGGTGCCCCGCAGTACCGTCCGACCAGGGAGAACGTCATGGCCGTGTCCGACCCGTGGCGCCGGCGCGGCCGGCTCGTCCTGATCCTCGCCGTCGCCGTGGCGGTGACGTCGGTGCTGCTGCCGTGGTTCGCCCGCATCTCCGACCTGCCGGCCGACGACGACCACATGGAGGAGCTGTCCCTCTGGATGACCGGCGACGCGATCGGACACGACGGCCCCGGCCCGCTTGATGTCCTGCGGGTCGTGCCGTGGGGGCCGTTCATGCTCCTCGCGACGGCCGCCGCGGTCTGGGCGGGAATCCGCGCCCTGCGGTCCCCCGGCCGGCACCGCGGCGTCGCGCTCACCGCGGTCTGGTCGGCGGTGGCGGCCTTCGCCGTCGTCGGGATCGCCTGGGTCGGTGCGGCGGACGGCCGGGACACCGAGGTCTTCCCCCACATGGGTTTCGTGGTCGGTGCCCTGCTGCTCATCGCGTGGCTCGCGGTCGCGCTGGGGATGCTCCGGCTCGTCGGGCGCACCGCCCCACGGTGACGCCCGCGCCGTGCCACAATGACCGCTGCGCACGGGAGGGCGGATGCGTACCAGGATTCTCACGGGGCTGTTCGTGCTGGCGTTCACGGCCGGCTGCGGCACCATCCTCGACCAGCCCGACACGGTCGCCCGTCCCGCCTCGGTCGAGCCGAGCGCGCCGGCGTCGTCGGCGCCACCGTTCGACCGGGACACGGCGTCGGCGCGGGTGAAGAAGATCCTGATGGCACCGGGTGCGATGGTGAACGTCGGCGTCGTCGGCAAGCCGGAGGACGAGCTCGACACGACCTACACCACGTCGGAGTACTGCAACCTGCGGGTGCTCGGCGAGGGGACGTACAACCACATCGCCCATCTGCGCGAGTGGAGCTCACCGGGCATCACCGTCTACCAGACCGCGCACGGGTACGGCACCCTCACCGGTAGGGATGCGGTCGAGGCGACCCGCCGCAACGCCCAGAACTGCACCACGTACGAGATCCGGTCCGCCGACGGACGCATCAAGATCGAGCTCCTGGACCAGCTCGACCTCGGCACAGTCGCCGGGGTCGAGGCCTCCTACGGCCGGTGCTACCGGCGGTCCTCCCCCACCGAGACGCCCACGATCGCCTGCGAGGCGCACCTCGGCCGCGGCACGCTGCTGTCGAACATCCTGGTGTACTCCGGCGGCACCGTCGCGTCGGCGTCGGCGAAACTGCGCCAGATCGTGCCGATCGCCGCGGCCGCGCTCGCCGCCGGCTGAAAGCCCGCGACCGCCGCCGCCGACCGCCGGCTACGAGAGGACCGTGATGACCAGCACCGACGACGTCGCGCTCGACGCCGCCCTGGACCCGCTCGTCGTCGCGCTGGACATCGGGTCCACCGCCACTCGTGGCGGCGTGCACGACGCCGCCGGCCGGCGCGTCCACGGCCTGCAGCACAAGGTGCCGCACGCCTTCACGGTCGCACCGGACGGCACCTCGGTCATCGACCCCGACGGGGTGACCGCCGAGGTCGAGCAGGTCCTCGACGCGGTGACCGTGACCGGCGACCCGCGCCTGGCGACCCGCATCGCCGGCGTCGCCATGGACACGTTCGCCGCCTCGCTGATCGCGGTCGACGCGGCCGGACGCGCGCTCACCCCGTGCCTGACCTACGCCGACTCGCGCAGCGCCGACGCGGTCACCGCGCTGCGGGAGGAGCTCGACGAGCACGCGGTGCAGCAGCGCACCGGAACCCGGCTGCATACCAGCTACCACGCCCCGCGGCTGCGCTGGCTGGCACACACGCAGCCCCGGGTGTTCGCGGCGGCCGCGGGGTGGTGGTCCCTCGGCGAGTACGTGCTCGCGCGGCTGGTCGGGCAGCCGCTCGCGGGCACGTCGACGGTCGCGTGGACCGGGCTGCTCGACCGGCGCACCGGCGAGCTCGACGCCGGGCTCCTCGACGCCGCTCACGCCGTCCCGGAGCATTTCTCCCCGCCCCGGGACACGCCGCTGACGGAGCGGACGCGGTGGCCGGCCCTGGCCCGGGCCGCCTGGTTCCCCGTGATCACCGACGGCTTCGCCAGCAACCTCGGATCCGGCGCCACCGATGCGACCGTGCTCACCGCGGCGACCGCCACCAGCGGCGCGTTGCGGGTGCTGCTCGACGGCCCCGCCGACCCGCTGCCGTTCGGGTTGTGGAACTACCGGGTCGACGCGCGGCGCACGCTGCTCGGCGGCGCGATCAACGACGTCGGCCGGGCCGTCAGCTGGGCGCAGAGCACGTTGCGCCTCGGGCCGGAGCCCGCGGCCGTCCTCTCCGCGCCACCCAGCGGGGCGACGCCGCTCGTGCTGCCGTACCTCACCGGTGAACGCGCGCCCGGCTGGGTCGGCGGGGCACGCGCGGTGTTCGGCGGGGTGTCGGCGGCCACCGACGCCGACGCGCTGTTCCGCGGGATCGTCGAGGGCGTGGCCATGACGTACGCGCGGGTCGCCGACGAGCTGTACCCGGCCGCACCCGGGATCGTCCAGGTCGCGGCGGCGGGCCGGGTCAGCAACGACCGGCCCGAGTGGCTGCAGGTCCTCGCCGACGTGCTCGGGCGACCGGTCACGCACGTCACCCGGCGCCGCGCGACACAGCGCGGCACGGCGCTGCTCGCGCTCGACACGCTGGCGCCCGACGTGCCGCGCGCCGCCCGCGCCACCGGCCGGACGTACGAGCCGCGGCCCGCGCACGCCGACCACTACGCGGAACGGCGCGCGCGGTTCGCCGGGATGTACGACGCGCTCGTGCGGGGCTGAGCGGCGCCGGTCGGTGCTTGCCCGGACGGCGTCGGTCCGTGCGCGCCCGGACGGCGTTGAAGCGGTGCGGCACAGTGGCGGCATGCAGATCATCGAGGTGAGCGACCTCGGGGTCCGCTCCGCGGTGCTGCGGCTGACGCGGCGCGACACCCCGCTGACGTTCGAGATCTACCCCATGGTGCACATCGGTGAGCCGGCCTTCTACGCCGCCGTCACCGAGCGGCTGCGCCGCTGCGACCTCGTCGTGGCCGAGGGCGTGGGCGGCACCCGGATGCCGGACGGCTCGCGCCGGAGGACCCGCGGCACGGTCGCGGCGTCGGCGCTGACGTCGAGCTACCGGCTGCCCGCCCGGTTCGCCCGCGCCGGCCTGGTGCTGCAGAACATTCCGCTCGCCACGCTCGGCGTACCGGTGAGCTACCCGGACATGACCGACGAACAGTTCAGCGCCGGCTGGCGTGAGGTGCCGCCGTGGCAACGGATGCTGGTGACGGCGGGCGCGCCGGTGGCGGGCCTGTACCAGCTGGCGTTCGGCTCCCGCCGCGCGCTGGCCCGCGAGCTGGAGACCACCGACGAGCACTGGCACGACGAGCTGATGAACATCGACTCGATGGACGAGCTGATGGCGCTACTGGGTGAGAAGCGCGACCGGCTGCTGATCGCGGAGCTGGACGACATCCACCGGCGGCGCGGGCACGAGCCCGTCACGGTCGCGGTGGTGTACGGCGCCGCACACGTCGCCCCGGTGGTCTACGGGATGCGCGCCCTGCACGGCTACGGCCTGCGCGGTGCCGGCTGGTTGACCGTCTTCGACCTCTGACCTCCGCCCGCCCACCCGGAAACTTCCGACCACCCGGCGATGTAAAGCTCTCTTGACATCATGTTGGTTCCGCTTTACCTTCGAGATGTCAAGTCTGTTTGACATCACCGATGGGGCCAGCGCCGAGGAGACCGTGATGAGAGCCGCCGTCTGTACCGCGTACGGACCGCCCGACGTCGTGCGCGAGGCCGACGTGGAGACCCCGACGCCCGGGCCGGACGAGGTGCTCGTCCGGGTCCACGCGGCGACCGTCACCGCGGCCGACCGCGCCTTCCGGTCGGGCACGCCGCGCTTCGCCCGGCTCTTTTCCGGGCTGCGCCGGCCGAAGAAGACCGTGCTGGGAACCGAGTTCGCCGGCGAGGTCGCGGCGGTGGGCGCGGCGGTCACCCGCTTCGCCGTCGGCGACCGGGTCTTCGGCGCCACCGACCTGGGTCTCGGCGCCCACGCGGAGTACGTGCGCGTCAAGGAGTCCGGGACGCTGTCGGCGATGCCCGCCGGCCTGACCTACGCCGAGGCGGCCACGCTCGTCGACGGCACCGCGTTGGCGTTCCTGCGCGACCACGCCGGGCTCCACAGTGGACAGTCGATCCTCGTCAACGGCGCGTCCGGCGCCGTCGGGGTGCAGGCGGTGCAGCTCGCCCGGCACTTCGGCGCCGACGTCACCGCCGTGTGCAGCGCCGCCGGCGCCGACCTCGTCACCCGCCTCGGCGCGAACCGGGTCGTCGACTACACCCGCACCGATGTCACGAAGGAGGGCCGCACCTACGACGTCGTCTTCGACGTGGCCGGCGCCAGCTCGTACGGCCGGTGCCGGCGGCTGCTGAAGCCCGGTGGCCGGTACCTGACCACCGTGCCGTCGCTGGCCATACTGGTCCAGGCACCCTGGACGCGGATGGTCGGCGGCCGACGTGCGATCGTCGCCTTCACCGGACTCCGGCCCGCGGCCGCGAAGGCGAAGGACCTGGCGGTGGTGAAGGAGCTCTTCGAGTCCGGCCACCTCGTGGCGGTGGTCGACCGGACCGTCGGGCTGGCGCACGTCGCCGATGCCTACCGCCACCTGGACAGCCAGGGCAAACGCGGCACGACGGTCCTTCTGACGGGCCCGCTGGTCTAGGCTGACCGCCATGGCGAACGAGCCGAAGACGACCCGCACCGACGCGAGCGTGGACGAGTTCCTCGGCACCGTGCCCGACCCGCGGCGCCGCGCCGACGCCGAGGAGGTCTGCGAGCTGATGCGCGAGGTCACCGGTGTGGAGCCGGCGATGTGGGGCCCGTCCATCGTCGGCTTCGGCAGCTACCGCTACCGGTACGCCTCCGGCCGTGAGGGCGACTGGCCCGCGGTGGCGCTGTCACCCCGCATGCAGGCGCTGACGCTCTACATCTCCGACGGGTACGACGAGTACGCCGACCTGCTGGCGAGGCTGGGCCCGCACACCATCGGCAAGTCCTGCCTGTACATCAAGCGACTGTCCGATGTGGACACCGACGTGCTCCGCACTCTGGTCCGGGACTCGTTCGAGCACCTGAACGGCCGCACCGTCACGACCTGACCTCACCGCGGCGGCGGCGCGGGGCCGGCGGCCTCGCGGACCGCGTCGTCGTACTGGTCGCGGCCGAAGACGAACGGGCCAGCGGTCGGTGACGCCGCAGTCGCCACGGCCGAGCAGCGCGACCAGGTCGGTGCCGGGCCGGTAGGCGGGGTCGCGCCCAGTCTGCCGGACCGCTGCCCCACGCACGGTCCGGGGTGATGACAGACTGCGTCGCATGCCGTGGTTCAGCGCCGTCGACCTCGCCGGGGACATCCGTCACCGGCGGGTGTCCTGCGTCGAGGTGATGGGCGCGTACCTGGACCGGATCGGTGCGCTCAACCCGCGCGTCAACGCGGTCGTCGCCCTGCGGGAGCCCGAGGTGCTGATGCGCGAGGCGGCGGCGCGTGACGAGCAGCTGGCACGGGGTGAACGGCTCGGGTGGCTGCACGGGTTCCCGTTCGCGGTGAAGGACCTGGCCGCCGCCGACGGTCTCCTGTGGACGGAGGGCTCGCCGATCTACGCACGGCGGGTCGCCGACGTCGACGACCTGTTCGTGCGGCGGATCAGGGACGCCGGCGCCATCATCGTGGGCAAGACCAACGTTCCCGAGTTCGGCCTCGGCTCGCAGACCTACAACCGGGTGTACGGGCCGACGGCCACGCCGTACGACACCGGCCGCACGGCCGGCGGCAGCAGTGGCGGCGCGGCCGCGGCCCTCGCGCTACGGCTGCTGCCCGTCGCCGACGGCAGCGACTACCTCGGCTCGTTGCGCAACCCGGCCGCGTTCTGCAACGTGCTCGGGTTCCGGCCGTCGGTCGGCCGCGTCCCCGCGGCCGGGTTCGTCGCGCACCCGTCGACGGTCGGACCGATGGGACGCACCGTCGACGACGTGGCGGCGCTGCTGGAGGTGCTGGCCGGTCCGGACGACAGTGCCCCGCTGGGTTCCGCGGCCTCGACGCCGCCTACCCGGCCGGCGACGGGCGTCCGGATCGCGTGGGTGGGCGACCTCGGCGGGCACCTCGCCACCGAGCCGGGGCTGCTCGACGTCTGCCGGCGGGCGCTGCGCGTCTTCGAGGAGCTCGGCTGCCTCGTCGAGGAGGCCGTGCCCGACTACCCACCGGAGCGGATCTGGCAGACGATGCTGACCTGGCGCTGGTGGGGCATGTTGAAGCGGCACGACCTCTACGCCGACCCGCTCACCCGGGCCGAGCTGAAGCCCGAGGTCGTCTGGGAGCTCGAGAACGGGCTGCGGCTGAGCGCGCTCGACGTGGCCCGGGCGGAGGTGGCGCGCGCCGAGTGGTACGACGCGGCACGGCGCTTCCTCGACACGTACGACTTCGTCGTCGCGCCGAGCACGCAGGTCTTCCCGTTCCCGCTGACCACCCACTGGCCGGGGCGAGATCGACGGTCGTCGCATGGACAGCTACCACCGCTGGATGGAGACGGTGGCGCCCTGGACGATGACGGGAATGCCCGCGCTCGGCATGCCGGCCGGCTTCGACGACCGGGGGCTGCCGGCCGGCGTGCAGCTCGTCGGCCGGCACGGCGCCGACGCCGAGGTGCTGCGGCTGGCCAGGGCCTACGAGGAGCGCGCCCACTGGGTCCGCGACCACCCGCCACCCGACGGCCTATGACCCGGGTCGGAGGCCGGCGAGGCGCTCCAGCGGGGTCGGGCCCCGGCGGGGCTTCGGTGGGGCGTCGAGGTGGAGCGTCCGCAGCTCGTCCATCAGCTCCTCGACGAACGCCGGACCCTCCGCGCGCATGAACTCCTGCCGGACCCGCAGCTCCTCGGTGCCGGAACACCAGTCCAGGCCCCAGTTTCCGAGCGCGAACAGAATGGGAAGGGTCCGGATGCCGGCCTCGGTGAGGCTGTAGCGGGCGCGCTGTCCCCTGGCCGCGGTGCCGCGGGTGAGGATCCCCGCCTCGACCAGCCGCACGAGGCGGTCGGCCAGGATGTTCGACGCGATGCCCTCGATCGACCCGGTGAGCAGGGCCCGGAAGTAGCGGCGGTCGCCGAAGATGACGTCGCGCAGCACGAGCAGCGACCAGCGGTCGCCGAGCACCTCGACGGCGGCGTTGATGGGACACCCGGACCGTGGCTCCACGACACCTCCTTGACAGGCCCTTCGCAGCCCCCAATATAGTGGTTGCAAATCGCAATCACTAGGAGGGACCGATGGGCCGCTTCCAGTACTGGATGAACGTATCCCTCGACCTGCGGATCGAGCAGGTCCCCGGAGACGACGGCGCCGGCGAGTGGCTGCGCATCGACGAGGAGCTGCACCGCGAGTTCAACGCGCGGGCCCGGGAACTCGCGATGGACGTCACCGGCCGGGTCATGTACGAGACCATGGAGGAGTACTGGCCGCGGGCGCTCGGGGACACGTCGCTGCCCGACGTCATGCGCGAGTACGCCGGGATCTGGACCGCCAAACCCAAGGTGCTCGTCTCCCGCACCCGCGACAGCGCCGGCCACAACACCCGGATCATCGGCGGCGACGACGCGATCGGTCAGCTCGCCACCCTCCGGGCCGGGACCGAGGGCACCATCGGCGTGGGTGGCGCGGCGCTCGCGACCCAGCTGCTCCGCGCGAAGCTGCTCGACGAGCTGCTGCTGTTCACCCATCCGTCCATTCTCGGCTTCGGCCGGCCGCTGTTCGACGACTACGACCTCCCGGTCGACCTCGACCTGCTCGAGCACAAGGTGTTCACGCAGGGGGTCACGATGCACCGGTACGCGGTCAGGGAGGCGGTCCCGTGCTGACGCCGGTCGCCGACGGGGTGTCGGTCCACCGGAGCGGGTTCATCCTCAGCAACGCCATCGTCGTGCGCGGCCGCGACGGCGTGCTCCTCGTCGACCCCGGTATCCAGGACCACGAGCTGGCCTGCCTCGCGCAGGACCTGTCCCGGGCGGGCGACGCCGTCGTGGCCGGCTTCTCGACGCACCCGCACTGGGACCACGTGCTCTGGCACCCGGGGTTCGGCGACGCTCCCCGCTACGCCACGGCCCGCTGCGCGGCGGCGGTCGCGGAGGAGCTGTCCGACCCGGACGCGAAGGCCCACATCACCGGGCACCTGGCCGAGACCGAGATCGCCGGCCGGGTCCCGCTGGAGCTGTACGGCCTCGTCACGGCGCTGCCCGACGGAGCGACGCGGATCCCGTGGGACGGCCCGCGGGTACGGATCCTCGAACACCGGGCGCACGCACCGGGCCACGCGGCGCTGCTCGTCGGGGAACCCGGGGTCCTCGTCGCCGGCGACATGCTGTCCGACGTTCTCGTTCCGATGTTCGGCCCGGACGGCGGCGCCGACCCGATCGGCGACTACCTCGCCGCCCTGCGGCTGCTGGAGGAGCAGGCCGGAGACGCCGCGGTCGTGGTACCCGGCCACGGGACCGTCGGCGGGGCCGGCCAGGTCCGCGAACGGATCGAGCGGGACCGGGCGTACGTGCTCGCCCTGCGCGAGGGCAGGGTTCCCGACGACCCTCGGATCGGCCCGTCGGCCCCGCCCGGCTGGGAGTGGGTGAACGACGTGCACGACGGGCAGGTCCAGCGCCTCTGCCGGAGCTGAATTGGTCCTGTTTCGGACCCCCTGATCGGACCTTAACGGGTGTACCGATCTGTCTCAGGCTGAGACGCATGACGACATCGACCGGTCCCCGCCTCGACGGCCACCTCCTCTCCCCCGGCGCCCCCGGCTACGACGCGGCCCGCACCGTCTGGAACGCCATGATCGACCGGCGGCCGCGCCTGATCGTGCGGGCCGCGAGCGTGGCCGACGTGGTGACCGCGGTGCGCCTGGCCCGCGAGCGCGACCTCGAGATCGGCGTGCGCTGCGGCGGGCACAACGTGGCCGGCTTCGCCGTCCCCGAGGACGGGCTGATGATCGACCTCACGCCGCTTTCCGCGGTGCGGGTCGACCCCGTGCGGCGGCGCGCCCACGTGCAGGGCGGTGCCCTGCTCGGCGCGCTCGACCGGGCGTCGCAGCCGTACGGGCTGGCCACCACCGCGGGCAACGTCTCGCACACCGGGGTCGGCGGCCTCACCCTGGGCGGCGGCATGGGCTGGCTCGCCCGTCAGCACGGGCTCGCCTGCGACAACGTCGAGTCGTACACGATGGTCACCGCCGACGGCGACGTCGTGACCGCGAGCCGCGCCGACAACCCCGACCTGTTCTGGGGCCTGCGCGGCGGTGGCGGCAACTTCGGCATCGTCACCGACTTCGAGTTCCGGCTGCACCACACCGGGACGCGGACGCTGGTCGCCGAGTTCGACTTCCGCGCCGAGGACGCCGTGCCGGTGCTCGAGGGCTGGCGCGACCTGAACGCCGTCGCGCCGCGGCAGGCCACCTTCACCGCCGACGTTCACAGCACGCCCGCCGGCCCGGTCGCGACCGTCGGCTTCGTGTGGGTCGGCGATCCCGTGGCCGGCCGCCGGTTGCTGCCCGCGCTGCGCGCGCTCGGGCGCCCTGTAGCGGAGCGGGTCACCGAGCCGTCGTACCTGGACCTGCAGCGACGCGACGACACCACCGGCGGCCACGCCTACCGCCGGTACTCCAGCGCCCACTACCTGGGGCGGTTCCCCACCGCGGCGATCGAGGCGTTCCTCCTGCGGGGCGCCACGGACCTGCACGCCGGCGCCGACCTTCCGGGGGTGGGTCTGCAGGCCCACGGGGGCGCCATCGCCGACACCGCCGACGCCGACGCCGCGTTCAGCCACCGGGGCACGATGTTCGAGTTCGGCGCGGGCTCCCGCTGGACCGACCCGGCCGAGGACGGCACCCGGATTACCGCGGCCCGTTCCGCGGGTGCCGCGCTGGCCCCGTACGCCAACGGCGTCTACGTCAACTCACTGACCGCCGACGAGGGCCAGCGCGGGATCCGCCGCGCGTTCCCGGCGGCCAAGCTGGACCGGCTGACCGCCCTGAAGACCGTCTGGGACCCGCGGAACGTGTTCCACCTGAACCAGAACATCCGCCCCGCGTGATGTCCTGCCCGGGCCGGCCTTCTAGTGCT
>NZ_BOPH01000097.1 GCF_016863655.1 Virgisporangium ochraceum | reverse complement strand
GGGGTTAAATGCCGGCTTTGCCCAATCCATGACTGCGCGCGAACCTGCGACTCGCGACACTAGGGGCGGACCATCCGCTCGAAGGTCACCAGGAGCCCGTCGACCCCGCCGGGACCGATGCGCCCCTTGACCTCGGCCGAGGTGATGGCCTTCAGCCGCCAGCCCTGGGCGGCGTGCTCGTTGAGGACGTGCTCCAGCTTGTCGCCGGACATCTTGCCGCCGATCATCTTCTCCCGGAGCTCCAGCACCTTGTACTCGTACCGTTCCATCACCCCATGGTCGCGCGCCGCGGCGGTCCGGCCCAGCGCCGGGCCACCCGGACAATCGGCTCGCCGCGTCGGTGGGAAAGCTGGTCTGATCCCTCCGTGCGCATCACCGCAGAGACGACCGCCAGCGCGCCGCGCTTCTCCGCCCGGCACTCGGGCGGCCTGAGGTGGGGCTCTGGTCCGGCCTGCCGCCGGCGCAGGCCCGGGCGCAGCAGCGCGGGGTCGCCGACGGCGGCTACCCGTTCACCTGCGCCGTCCTGGACGACATGACGTTCTTCGCCGACGGTGAGGCTCTCGCCGAAGGCGACGTCGAGGACATGCTCCGCGGGATGGCGCCGGCGCTGCGCCGCTTCGGCGTCGACCTCCGCGTCCAGACGGTGTCCGACGACGACGACGGCTACGTCGTCGACATCAGCGGCCGGCGGTGCCCGGTCCTGGACGCCGACGACCGGCACCGCCGGTCGGCCTGGCTGCTGGCCACCGTGCGTCCGCTGGCCGTGGTCGACGACCTTCTCGTCGGGGCGGGCGCACCGGTCCGGGTCCACACGCTCCACGCGGGTGGCAACGAGGGCCTGGCGTTGCTGCTCGACCCGGCGGTCGTGGAGGTCGTGCGTGCCAGCGGCCTGGTCGCCGACCGCGACCTGCCCGAGCCGGTCCGGCCGCACCGCCGGAGGTGACCGCACACCGACCGATGCCGGTAGTGGACGGCCGTCGCTACCCTGGCGCGAGCCGGTGCTACGGGGGGAGGCCGGGTTCCCTTCACGGCGTGGAGCGTCGACATGTCCTACCTGCAGCAGCCCGGTGGTTGGCAACCCCCGTCGTCCGCTCCCGGGTACCCGGGGGCGGCCTCACCCGCGGACGCAATCCGCCCGCACACCAACCTGCTGGCGACGGCGAGCCTGGTCGTCTCGCTGTGCGGCCTGTTCGTGTGCGGCTTCCCGGCCCTGATCGGCGCGATCATGGGACACGCCGCCCGTAGACAGATCCGGGAGCGCGTCGAGGCCGGCACCTCCCTGGTGAACGCTCCGGCGGAGGTCCCGCCCGAGAGCCGTGACGCGATGATGCGGATCCTTCTCCCCCGCCTCAGGAAGCGGAACGGCGTGGCCCTGGCCGCCATCATCGTCGGCTGGACCGGGTTCGTGCTCTGGCTCGCCTTCTGGATCCCCGTCGCGGTCGGGTTCTTCCAGGCCGCGGCCGAAAGCTAGAGCCCCGGACGCCGGGCGGGATCAGGTCAACGGGGCCAGGCGCGGCGTGGCGACGGCGCCCGCGCGGACGTCGACCGTCGTGGTGGACGGGCCACGGACGCCGCGCGGCAGCGTGACGTCGACCCGCCAGGTTCCCGGCGCCAGGTCCACGAAGCCGAACCAGCCCGAGCCGTCGGTGACCCGTCCGTCGACCGTCCGCCCGGAACGGGTGTGGGTGAGCGTGACGGGCACCTGGTCCAGTGGTGTGCCGTCGGTCAGGACGAGCGTTCCCGCGACGTGGCCGGAGGTGGGCCGTTCCTTCCACGGCATGGCCGGGACGGTCGCCGGGCCGGCGAACAGGGGGCTCTGCCCGGTCGGGTCGTTCGTCGTCAGCCCCGCGATCAGGCGGTCGCGGTCGGCTCTCGCCAGTGCCGGGTCGCGCATCGAGGCCGCGCTCGGGGCCGCGTAGGCGTATCCGCTCCAGCCGACGACGGTGTTGCCCGCGGGCGAGCGGGTGAGCGCCCTGCGTGACTGGGCCAGGCTCTGCTCGACCGTGTTCAGGTACAGCCCCGGCCCGACCGCGGTGTGCCGGCGGCCGGCGCTGTCGGCCAGCGCCTGGTTCCACTCCTGGAACATGCGCGCCTGGTCGGGACTGCCCTCGCGCTTGTAGTTCATCCCGATCGTCAGGTCCATGATCCCTTCGGCCAGCCACCCCCGCCAGTCCTGGTAGACCTCGGCGTAGGTGCGCGTGTTCGTCCACCCGCCGACGGCCTGCGGGCCGCGGCCGTAGACGATCGCGCTGTGCGACAGCCGCAGGCGCGGCTTGATCGAGGCCATCGTCAGGTAGACCTTGCGGACGTAGTTCGTCACCTGTGCCCGTCTCCACGCACTGAACGCCGGGTCGTCCGGAGCCGGCGGTTCCGCGCGGCCGGTCGCCGCGCGGAACCGGGCGAGGGAGACCTCGGAGTACCCCCAGTCACTGTGCGTCGAGCTGGAGTTGTTGTCCGGGTAACGGATGTAGTCGAGATGGATGCCGTCGATGTCGTAGGCCCGGACGATGCTCGCGATGCCGGCCACGTAGTAGTCGACCGCGGCCGGGTTGGCCGGGTCGAGGCTGCGCATCGTGGCCCCGCCGACCTCCGCGCCGTCGACCCGCTTGTTGAGCCACCGGTCGGCGCCGGTCGCCGTCGACCCGTGCGTGTGGAGGATGTGGTCGGGCTGCGGTGGCGGGGCCGTGGTGTTCCACACCGGGGTCGTGTTGACCCAGGCGTGCAGCTCGATACCGGCCGCGTGTGCCTTGCGGATCACATACTCCAGCGGGTCGTAGGGCGGCGGGGCGACCGGTGCGTGCGTGCGGGGGAAGGTCGACCTGTTGCAGTAGCAGTCGGCCCAGCGTCCCGCCTGGACGATCAGCGCGTTGACGTTGGCCGCGCGCGCGTCGGCGACCAGCGTGTCGACCTCGGCCGGGGTGTAGATCCCGGGATGGAAGGAGTCGACCCAGAAGCTGCGCCACTGCCCGGTGGAAGCGCCGTCGGCCGAGGGCCCGTCGACGACCGGTGCAGGGGGGACCGGCGCCACCGACCCGGTCGTGACCAGCATGACCGCCGCGACAGCGACCCCCGCCGTGAAACGCCGCATCGGACGCAGTCTACGTCGGTGGCGTCACGACGCACCCGGTCACGGTGTCATCAGGGGCGCGAGCAGTGCGCGGGTCCGCTCGTCGAGGAGAGGGCCGATCCTCGCCAGCTCCTCCCGCGCCCCTTCCGGATACGGCCCCTCCAGGGCCGCCTGCCACCAGCCGTACGCCAACTGTCCATCGTGGACTCCGAAGGCGTCGACACTGTGGAGCACGCCGAGGTCGACCGCGAGCCGCTGCTGCACGTAGCCGTCGTCGTCGTTGCGGAAGAAGCGGACCTCCGCGTAGTCGTAGATGACCCCGTCGACCTCGTGCTCGAAATGGTCCCGCGCCACGTGCAGCGCGAGCAGCCGCTCCCAGGCGTGCTTGTACTTCCGGGCGTCCCCGCCGAGCAGCGCCGCCCGCGGGTCCCGGTCCGGCGGCAGGTCCAGGATCGTGTGGACGTCGCCCGCCCTGGCGGCGGCGACGAAACGCGTCAGCGCCCTGTCGTTCCAGTTCCACGGCCGCTTCGCCATGCCGGGATGGTAGCCAACGATCGTCCGCGCGCGCCCGCGCGTCTAGCATGGGCGCGGCCCCCTGCCAGCGCCGCGAGGTTCGGAGACAGCTCTGATGTCCATCCAGCACACCGTCGTCTTCCGGCTCGTCCACGAGCCGGGATCGGCCGCCGAGACCGCGTTCGTCGAGAACGGGCGGACGGTGCTGACCTCCATCCCCGGCGTCACCGACTTCGCCGTCAACCGGCAGGTCAGCCCCAAGAGCGACCTGACGTGGCAGTTCTCGATGGTCTTCGCCGACCAGGCGGCCTACGACGCGTACAACGCGCATCCGGCGCACGTCGGGTTCGTCGAGACCCGGTGGAAGCCCGAGGTCGCCGCCTTCCAGGAGTACGACTTCGTCGCCGCCTGACGCGGCCCGGCCCGGCCGCCGGAACTACCGGACGTCGAATCCGACCGTGGGTCCCAGGCCCGGACGGTCGACCGCGACGACCTTCCCGCCGGTGGCGATCACCAGGGTGTCGTCGGTGCTGACCATCCCCGCGACATGGGTCACCTGAACGCGGATGCGTTCGCGACCACGGGCGAGGTCCCACACGCTGACCCACCCGTCGTAGTGGGCGCTGACGACGACCGCCCTCCGGTCCAGCGTGGCCGACATCAACAGGCTGATGCCCTCGTCGCCGCCCAGCAACGGCCCCACCCGCGACCCGGTGGCCAGATCCAGCGTGACCATGGTCGTGGCGTTGGTCTGGGTGCTGACCACGACCGCGCGACCCCGCCGCGTCGTGCACACCGCGCGGTTCCCTCCGTACAGTCCGGAACCGCGTAGGAGGGGGCCTCTCGGTCGCGCCGTGGCGAGGTCCCAGGCCTGCAGGTTCTCGTACTCCCTGTTGGTGACCACGACCGGGCGGTTGTCGACCATCGAGCAGGAGAGCAGCTCGCCGCCGTCGAGGGCGTCGAGCCCGGGGATGACGACCGGTCGGCCGCTGGCCAGGTCCCGCACCTGCACGCCACGCAGGTCGCCCCTGCCCAGGTCGTCGGCGAACGCGTTGTGGCGGCGCGGCCCCGAGACGACCAGCACCGGCCGCCCGTTGAAGGACGTGCACACCATGTTGCCGCCGTCGCACTCCACGCCGTCCCAGAGGACCTTCCCGGCGTCCAGGTCCCAGGCCTGCAGGAGGCCGTCTCCGGTGACCACGGCGGTGTGCCCGTTCCGCAGCGTCCCGCAGGCCATCGCCGTCGCACCCTGGGTTGTGACGATCGGCCGGCCGAACGTTCCGCCCGCGTCCAGGTCGATCGCCTGGACCCCGTCTCTACGGGTGAGGGCGAGGACCAACCGGCGCCCGTTCAGGCTGGCGCACGCCATCGCACCGTGCAGGTCGAGGTCCGCTCCGATCAGACGGGCCGTCGCCCGAGCGCGCCCGCGGAACCAGCCCATACCTCCGCTCCCCCCGGCGTCGTGAGCGAACGGTATCAGCTGGCCGTCGCCGGACAGGCGACCGACCGCTCGTCCTCAGGACAGCTCGACGACGGTGTCGTCCGGGCTGAGGAGGCGGCCGTCGGCCGCGCGGATCTCCAGTCGGGCCAACGGTTGCCGGTCGCGGCGGTCGACGACCCGGTAGTGGGGTTCGTCGGGGGCGAACGCGAACTCGTCGCTCCACTGGCGTAGCGCCACCAGCACGGGGAACAGCCCGCGGCCCTTCGCGGTGAGTACGTACTCGCGGTAGGCGCTGCCGTCGGTCGCCGGCACCGTCTCCAGGATCCCCTGCTCCACGAGGTTGTTCAGCCGCGCGGTGAGGATGTTCTTCGCCACCCCCAGGCTCTTCTGGAACTGCCCGAAGCGCCGCAGCCCCTCGAACGCGTCGCGCACGATCAGCAGCGACCAGCCGTCGCCGATCGCGTCGAGCGGGCGGGCCACCGGGCAGTCCGCGTTCTGATGACTGGTTCGTCGCACCACCCGTTGATGGTTGCATCTTGAAACCCGATCTGCAAAGCTGCTCTGGTTGCATCTTAAAACCAGATTGGTCGGACGTGGAGCGCACCCGGACGATGGGCCTGCTCGCCGTGGCGGGCGGGCTGGCGGTGGCCTCGGTCTACTACGCCCCGCCGCTGCTCGACGTCATGGCGGCCGACCTCGGGATGGCCCGCGCGACCGTCGGCACCGTCGTCACCGCCACCCAGGTCGGGTACGGCGTCGGGCTCGCGCTCGTCGTCCCGTTGGGTGATCTCCTCGACCGGCGCCGACTCGTCGTCGGGCAGGTCGCGCTGTCGTCGGCCGCGCTGGCCGCGGTCGCCGTGGCGCCGTCGGGTCGGTGGCTGCTCGGCGCACTGGCGGCGGTCGGCGTGCTGGCCGTGGTCACCCAGGTTCTGGTGGCGCACGCCGCGGGACTCGCCGACACGGCCGACCGCGGCGGCGCCGTCGCGACGGTGACCGGCGGGATCGTCGTCGGCATCCTGCTGGCCCGGGTGGTCGCCGGCACGGTCGCCGACGTGGCCGGCTGGCGCGCCGTCTACGCCGTCGCGGCCGTGCTGGCACTCGTCATGGCCGCCGTGCTGCACCGGGCGCTGCCCCGGCGGGAGCAGCGGCGGGTGCGGTTGTCGTACCCGGACCTGCTCAAGTCGACGGCGCGGCTGCTCGTCGAGGTCCCGGTGCTGCGGAAGCGGGCGGTCCTGGCGCTGCTCACGTTCGCCGCGATGACGGTGCTGTTGACGCCGATGGCGTTGCCGCTGACCGCGTCCGGGCTGTCGACCACGGAGATCGGGCTGTTCGGGCTGGCCGGCGCGGCGGGCGCGCTCGGCGCCGTGCGGGCCGGCCGGGGGCGGCCGCACCACGTCACGACGACCGGGTTGGCGGTGATGCTCGTCGCGTGGCTGCCGGCGGCCCTGCTCCCGTTTTCGTTGTGGGGCCTCGTGATCGGCGTCGTCGTGTTCGACTTCGGGCTGCAGTCGGTGCACGTGGCCGGCCAGACCCTGGTCCAACAGGCGCACGACGCGGCGCCGAGCCGGCTCACGGCCGTCTACATGATCTTCTATTCGATCGGGTCGGCCGCCGGCGCGGCGGCCTCGACCGCGATGTACGCCGCCGCCGGTTGGACCGGCGTGTGCGCGCTGGGCGCGGGGATCAGCCTCGTCGCCCTGGTGTTCCCCCTCCTCGGAAGGAAACGGCATGACCCGCTACCGCACGGCCGGCGACCTCTTCTACCGCGAGGCCGGTGACCCGGCGAACCCGACCCTCCTGCTGCTGCACGGGTTCCCCGCCTCGTCGTTCATGTTCCGCGACCTGATTCCGAAGCTGTGCAACGACTTCCACCTCGTCGCGCCGGACTACCCCGGCTTCGGACACAGCGCCGCACCCGACGGGTTCACCTGGACCTTCGACCACCTCGCCGACGCGGTCGAGGCGTTCACCGACGCCCTCGGCCTGGACCGGTACGGCCTGTACATGCAGGACTTCGGCGGCCCGGTCGGGTTCCGGCTGGCACTGCGGCGGCCGGAGCGGGTGTCGTTCCTCGTGGTGCAGAACGCCAACGCCTACGAGGAGGGACTGCCGGACGCGTTCTGGGCACCGGTCCGCGCGATGTGGGCCGACCCGACGCAACGCGCCGCGATCGCCGCCCACGCCACCTCCGACGACACGCTGCGGTGGAACTACCTGCACGGAACCGCGGACCCCGAGCGCATCAGCCCGGACAGCTGGGTGCTGCAGCGCGCGCTGCTCGACCGTCCCGGCGTCATGCCCGCGATGGCCGACCTCCTGTACGACTACCGCACCAACCCGCCGCTGTACCCGCGCTGGCAGGACTACCTGCGCCGCCACCAGCCGCCGACGCTGGTCGTATGGGGCCGCAACGACGCCATCTTCCCGGCGGCGGGTGCCCATCCGTTCGCCCGCGACCTGCCGTCGGTCGACCTGAACATCCTGGAGACGGGCCACTTCGCACTGGAGGACCACGCGGACGTGATCGCCGCGCACATCATCCGGTTTGCGGGCGCCCGTGAGTGAAGCCGGTCGCGGCGGCCTACGCCGTCGTCCAGAGGGTGGTGGCGCGGGCGTCGGGTGCGGCCCAGTCGCGGTGGTAGAACCAGACCAGCCCGTCGCCGGCCTCGGCGAGGTGGAAGGCCAGGACCTCGCCGATCGTGGCCGCGAGGTGGTTGGAGTCGGCCAGGCCCATCTCCAGGAACACGATCGACCGCACCTCACGCAGATGCGCCACCACCCGCCGCGCCCCGGGGCCGTCGGCGGGTGGCAGCTCCTCCTCCAGCAGCGCCGTGCGGTACGCGGCGGCCTCCTCGCCGTGGACCGCGTCGAGCTGGATCGGGCGGCCGCCGGGCCTCCAGTGGACCTCGACGGTGTCGCCGGCCCGGTCGATGCGCAGATGCGGCCACATCGCCTCCACGGCCGCCTCCTCGCCCTCGGGCAGGTCGAGCACCTCGGCGAGCGTCATCAGGTCGGCGTCCCGCAGCTCACGGAGCATCGCCGCGGGGTCGGGCCGCACGTCGGCGTCGCGGCAGTACACGGTGATCCGGGCGGGCACCGGACCACCCTAGCCGCGGGTCCACGCCTGGTGAGGTGGCTACTCGTCGCAGACGCGGTCGGGTGCGGACCGGGGACGCACGAGGTAGTCGTCCATCGCGGCACGCGCGCACGGCGAGGAGTAGTACGAGGTGTGGCCGTCGCCGGTGCGGGTCAGCAGGTCGCTGCCGTGGATCTGGGCGGCGAGCTGGTGCGTCCAGCGGTACGGGTCCTGCGGGTCGTGGACGGCGTGCACCAGCAGCGCCGGCACCCCGCGCACGTCCAGGGCCCGCGGCGGGTTCGTCGCCGTGACCGGCCAGCCGATGCAGCCGGTGAGCCGCCAGGTGTCCGAGGCGCCCTGCAGGTGCGGGGCGAGCTGCCGACCCAGCCGCAGGCGCTGCTGCATCCCGGCCCAGGTCTCCACCTGGGGCACGTAGTCGGTGCAGGCGTTGGCCGAGATGGCGCCGAGACCGTCCTGCGGCACGCCCGCCGGGAAGAGCATGAACGCCGAGGCGTCGCCGGCCAGGGCGGCGGCGAGCGCCTGCGACAGCGCGGGCCAGCTCACGCCCGGCGCGATCGGGACCGGGTCCTTCGTCGCCAGCAGGCCCTTGGTGCCCATCCGGATGTCCTCGCCCGTGACCGGCCGCAGCGCCCCCGCGACCGGGATCGGAGCGGCTTCCGCGCGGGCGACCAGCGCGTCGAACTCCGCGGCGACGTCGCGGCCGCGCAGCGCGCACGCCGGTGCCGTGCCGCACCAGCGGGTGAACCGGTCGAACGCGTTCTCCACCGACATGATCTCGTCGGTCACCTGCGCGGTCTCGGACTGGCTGTGGTCCAGCGCGGCGTCGATCACCAGGGCGCGGGTACGGCGGGGGAACTCGGCGGCGTAGTTGGCCGCCAGTTGGGCGCCGTAGGAGATGGCGAGCCAGCTGACCGTGTCGACGCCGAGGGCCACGCGCAACGCCTCGTGGTCGCGGGCGACGGTCCTGGTGTCGATGTTGCGCAGCAGCGCGCCGGTCTCCCGCAGACAGCTGCGGCCGTAGTCGCGGTTGTGCTGGACCATCCGCCGGAACTGCTCCTCGGACCGGGGGAACAGCGTCGACCCCGGCGTGAAGAAGTCGACCGCGCAGCGCACCTGCACGCTGGTGCCCATCCCGCGCGGGTCCATGGCGACGAGGTCGAACCGCGCCCGCAGCGTGGGCGAGAAGAACTCCTCCGCGGCGACGACGTTGCGGGCGGCGCCGGCACCCGGTCCGCCGGGGTTGTAGAACAGCGTTCCGACGCGCGCCGCCGGGTTGTCGGCCGGGCGGCGCGCGACGGAGACCGGCACCCGCTGTCCCTTCGGGTCCGACCAGTCCAACGGCACCAGCAACGTTCCACAGTGGACGGTCGGCGCCGCGGGACAGGGCTTCCAGTCGACGGTGTACGCCGACGTACCACCGGACGCGGGAACGGGTCCCGCGCCCAGGCCGGCCGCCAGCAGCACCCCGGCGGCCAGTCGGATGATCGTTCGGTACCGCATGTCGACGCTCCCACCTCGGAATCCGGCTGATCGCTACGACGTCGACCATCCCAACGGCGGCCGGGGCCGGTAAGCCGGCTGTCCCGTCGAACCGGGGGGCGGGTTTCTGGTGGATCGCGACCTCAGCCGCCTGACGTCGGTTTCGTACGTCGGAATCCGGGCGGTCATTCCGGTGGGCCGACCCTACGCTGGGCGCCATGTCCGAACACCGGCTCGCGATCGACTACGGCACGTCGAACACGGTCGCGGTCATGCGGCGTCCGGACTCGTCGGTGCGCCCGCTGCTGCCCCCGGCCACCGGTGGCGAAATCTACGCGGCCCTCAGCCGGTAGGAATGCCACTGGACGCGGCGGGGCGCGGCCGGTAGTTTGCAGCTGGCCGTGACGCCGTCCGAGGAGGTGAGACCCGTGAACGCTGAACGAAACCGGGTACTCCCCCTCCCGTCACGGGTGGGCGACTGACGTAGGTGTCGCCGGGAGCGCCGAGACACTCCCGAGAGGCACCACCACATGTTCGACGTGATCATTGCCGGCTGCGGACCGACCGGCGCGATGCTGGCCGCCGAGCTGCGGCTGCACGACGTGCGGGTTCTCGTCCTGGAGAAGGACACCGGGCCGACGTCGTCCACCCGCATCGTCGGGCTGCACGTCCGCACCCTCGAGCTGCTGGCGATGCGCGGCCTGCTCGACCGCGTGCGCCCCCACGGGCGGCAGCGACCGGCCGGCGGCTTCTTCGCCGCCATCGACCGGCCCGCGCCCCCCGACCTCGACACCGCGCACGCGTACCTGCTGGGCATCCCGCACCCGGTCATCGTCGGCCTGCTCGAAGAGCACGCGACGCAACTGGGCGCGCGGGTCCGGCGCGGTGACGCGGTGACCGGCCTCGGCCAGGACGACGACGGCGTGACCGTCGAGCTCGCCGACGGGAACCGGCTGCGGACCCGTTACCTGGTGGGCTGCGACGGCGCGCGCAGCACGGTCCGCAAGCTCCTCGGCGTCGGGTTCCCCGGCGAGCCCGCACGGGCCGAGACGCTGATGGGCGAGATGGAGGTCGGTGTGCCGCCCGAGGAGATCGGCGCCACGGTCCGCGATCCCCGTCAGCGGTTCTGGCTGCGGCCCTTCGGCAACGGGGTCTACAGCGTCCTCGTCCCCGCGGCGGATGTGAGCGACCGCGCCGAGCCGCCCACCCTCGAGGACTTCCGGCGGCAGCTGCGCGCCGTCGCCGGGACCGACTTCGGCGTGCACTCCCCCCGCTGGCTGTCCCGCTTCGGCGACGCGACCCGGCTCGCCGAGACCTACCGGGTCGGGCGGGTGCTGCTCGCCGGCGACGCGGCGCACATCCATCCGCCCCTCGGCGGACAGGGTCTCAACCTGGGCGTCCAGGACGCGGTCAACCTCGGCTGGAAGCTGGCCGCGCGGGTGCGCGGCCGGGCACCGGAGACGCTGCTCGACACCTACGGGGCCGAACGTCGTCCCGTCGCCGCGGACGTGCTCGACAACACCCGCGCCCAGATGGTGCTGACGTCGGAGGAGCCGGGCGCGCGGGCGCTGCGCAGGCTGGTCACCGAGCTCATGGACCTCGACGGGGTCAACCGCCACCTCATCGAGAAGATCGTCGGGATCGCCGTCCGCTACGACCTCGGTGACGGCACCGACCTCGTCGGCCGCCGCCTCCGCGACGTCGAGGTCGGGCGGGGCCGACTCTACGACCTGCTGCACCGCGGCCGCGGCCTGGTGCTGGACCGCACCGGACGGCTGACCGTCGGCGGCTGGTCCGACCGGGTCGACCTCCGCGCCGATCCCACCGTGGCGCTCGACGCCCCGGCCGTCCTGCTACGCCCCGACGGTCACGTCGCGTGGGTCGGCGACGACCAGCGCGACCTCGACGACCGCCTCGCGCGCTGGTTCGGCCCGCCGGTCACGTCTCCCGGGTGAGCACGGTCGCATGAGCCTCGACATCGCGGTGTGGGTTCCGGACGCCGACGCCTACGCCGGACGCGCCGTCGTCCCGGACCCGCCGGGCACGGTCACCGGGGTGGGCGCCGAGAGCTTCCGCTACCTGCTGTGGGGTTCCGACACCGCCCGGCGGCTCGGCGCGACGTTGCTGCCGCGGCTCGCGGACGTCACGGTCGTCAACCGCGGGCACCTGCAGGTCCCGCCCGACGACCTCGACGCCTTCGACCGCGAATGCGTCCTGCTGGCGGACAACGTCGGGCGGCTGTCGGCCGCGACCGGGTACGACACGCGGCGCGTCCTCGGCTACCTGTCGACCATGCGGCACGCCGTGGAACGGGCCCGGACGCTGGGCGGCGGCGTCGTCATCTGGTAGCGGCCCGATCGTCCGCTCCCCATGATCGGTGTGTTGTAGTCTCCTCTCACCTTCCCGTGCGGCTCCCCCGTTCGCTCATGTCGGCGTTCAGGAGAGGACCCACACATATGAGGCACCACAGCCCCCGCCCGCGACGGGCGGCAGTCGTCAGGGCCGTGACGGTGACCGTCGCCGCCGTGGCGGGCGCGTTGCCGGTACCCACCGACGCCGCGTGGGCCGTGCCGGACCCCGGAACCCGCGGCCGTACGGAGATCCAGGTGCCGGTCGACGGTGCCCGGACGATGTTCGAGTTCCACCGCGGGTACACCGGGGCCGACAAGCAGGTCCGCCAACTCAACTCGCACGCGGTCGGCTGGCTCAACGGCAACTGCACCGGAGCCATGGTGTCCCCGCACCTGTTCATGACGGCGGCGCACTGCGGCGGACCCGGATGGTCGGGCTCGGTCCGGTTCCTGAGCCTCGACGAGGACGCGGCCCGCCCCGGTCCGGCCGCGCAGCAGTGGGGTCCGGCGTACCACGCCCGCGTCCTGCCGTGGCAGAGCTTCGGCACGGCGACCGGCGGCGGCGACACCGTGCTGTGGCAGGTGTCGAACGGCCCCGACGGGGTCGCGCCCGGCGTGCGGCACGGCATGGTCGAACTCAGCGAGACCGAGGTCGCGGTCGGCGACGAGGCGTACAGCCTCTGGGGCAACCCGGTCGAG
Source organism: Virgisporangium ochraceum (assembly GCF_016863655.1). Taxonomy (GTDB): domain Bacteria; phylum Actinomycetota; class Actinomycetes; order Mycobacteriales; family Micromonosporaceae; genus Virgisporangium; species Virgisporangium ochraceum. Next base: position 106,699 of record NZ_BOPH01000097.1, on the reverse strand, counting down.
CGGTACGACGGCCAGCGTCTGGACTGGACGATCCTGCACTCCGCCGGCAGGGCGACCGCGCGGCAGGTGGTCGACTGGCGCGGACCCACCACCGACTACAGCATCTACGGCGCGCCCGGCGGGTCGGGAAGCCCGATCTTCGGCGGTGCGAAGCACGGCCACCGGGTCATCGGCGTGACCTCGTGCGGGCCGTCGCCGGAGGGCGGTTCCCGGTGCGCGGCCGACACCACGCACTTCGTCCGCCAGCACGACGCGGAGCGCAACGCCGTGCTCGACGCCATCGAGTACGACTGGCTGCTGACCGAGCCGACGATGCCGTTCCGGCTCGACCAGTTCGACACGGCCCCCAAGCGCGCGCAGTGGGTCCCGTTCCCCAACGGCGGCGGGAGCATCGGCACGGAGTCGGGCACCTGGGCGGCGAAGGCCACCGCCACCACGGCACCGGCCGACTCGTTGTGGCACCGCACGGCCCGCTTCCTGCCCCGCACGACGTACCGGTTCAGCGCGGTCGTCCGCGGCACCACGGCCGGCGCGAGCGGGTTCGTCAAGCTGCGTGGCGACGGCGGGCCCGCGGACCCGTCGGTGACGCTCACCCCGGGCACCGCGTGGGCACGGGTCACCGGCCGGTTCACCACGGGCGACAGCCCGAACCACCGGTTCGTGCTCGGCGCGAACGCGGGCAGCACGGTGTTCTTCCGGGACGTCGCGATCACCCAGGAGAGCGCCGCGTTCACCTTCGACTCGGGCGAGGAGCGCCGGACCTGGGAGACCGCCGGGTCCTCACACCTCACGTCGTGGGGCGTCGCGGACGCGCACGACTTCAGCGGGGTCGTCGCGGGACCGGTGCCCGCCACGACGGGATGGGGGCTGCGCAACCGGTACGTCGCGCTGCGCCCCCACCGCACCTACGAGCTGACGTTCACCGCCCGCCACGTCACCGGCGCTCCCGACCAGGCCGGCACGTTCGCGGTGCAGGATCTCGGCGGCGTCGTGGCCGGCCGGCACAGCTGGGCGTTCACCTCGGCCGGCCAGCGGCTGGACCGGCGCGTGGTGGTGACCACGACCGGGCACGCCGGGCACACCGTCGTCTTCGGCGGTGGCGCGCTGACGTACCTGGTCGACAACCTGCGGATCCGCGAACTGTAGGGCCACCGGCGACGGGCGTACCCATGGACGGCCATGGAATAGCATCGGCCGGATGACGTACCGGTGGAACGTCGTCGTCGGGCTCGGCGCGGCGGGCGCGGCCGTCGTCGTGTGGGCGTCGAACCTGACGCTGCTGCAGCGGCACACCGAGCCCGCCAAACCCTGGCACGACGTCTGGGCGCAGAACAACACCTACTGGGCGCGGGACCTGCGGTGGACGGTGCTCGTCGCTGTCGTGGCCGGGCTGGTGCTGGCGGTCGGTGGTGACCGGTGGCGGTCCCTCGGCGCGGTGCTCGCCGGCTGCGCCCTGGTCGGCGTCGACCTCGTCGCCGACCGGTCCGACCTGGCCGGCCCGCTGGCCGCCGGGCTGCTGTCGGCGGCCGTGTGCGCGGTGCTGCTCGGCGCGTGGCTGGTCACGCGGACGGGGACGCGGCCCCACCCGGTCCCGCTGATCCTCGCGGCGTCGGTCGCGGCCGCGACCGCGCCGATGGCCGCCACGATCGGGTCGTCGGCCGAGGTCGACCCGGTGGCGTTGGCTCCGGCCGCGTTCGTCACCGGGATGCTGCTGGTCGTCACCGCGGCCGCGGGCGGCCTGGCCGCCGCGCCGCGGCGGTCGCCGAACCGGATCATCGTGGCGGGTGCGGCCGCGGTCGTGACGGGCAGTGCGGTCGCGTTGCGCGCCTTCGACACGGAACCGCCGACCGTGGTGTACGTGGCCGCCGGCTGCGCCCTGCTGGCCGGCGTCGGCGCGGTGGTCTGCCCGTGGCGGCCCGGCATGGCGGTCGCGGCGGTCACGATGGTCGTCGGTCAGCTGGTGCTGGTGCTCGCCGTGGCGCTGGCGACCATCAGGTGGCCCCTCGGACCGGCGTTCACCAGGATCGCGGGCAACCCCGCGGTGAACGCGGCCGACACGGACTTCCTCACCGCCCCGGTCGGTGTGCTGTCGGGTCTCGTGCTCGGCGTGCTGCTGGCCGCGATCAGCCGGAGCGGGCGGACGGCCGTCGCACCACCGGGCGCTACACCGGAGCCGGCCCCGGTGTAGCGCCCCGGTCACCGGTGAGTCCGTCCAGGATCGTGGTCAGCGTGCGGTGGAAGGTCTCGTCCGCGTCGAGGTGGGCGCCGTCGACGACGAGGCGGGCGATCGTGGGAAAGCGGCCGGTGTCGAGCATGCGGGTCAGGTAAGGGCCGAGGGCGGCCTGCCAGGCGGACTCGTCGGTGCCGGTCCGGCGGACGGTGCGGCGCTCGGTGACCTCCCGGCGCAACGCTCCGACCACGAAGGCGTCGAGCGCGCCCACGGCCCGCTGGAGGTCGTCGGTGCCGCGCAGTCCCGGTGCCCGGCTCAGCGCGGCCGCGGTCGACTCGCCGACGGCGAGCGCGTGGGGTCCCAGATGGGGTCTTCCGCCGAGCAGGTCGGCGAACCACTCGTGGTCGAGCGCGGCGGCGCGGGTCCGGTGGACGATCGCCAGGACCGTGTCGCGCCACCCGGGGTGTCCGCCGGCCTCCGCGATCCGGGCGTACACGGCGTCGACCATCAGGTCGAGCAGCTCCGACCGGTTGGTCACGTAGTCGTACAGCCGCATCGGGCCGACACCGAGCTCGGTCGCGATCCGGCGGATCGACAGGCCGTCGAGGCCGTGGACGTCGGCGATCCGGATGGCCACGTCGGCGATCTTCGCGCGGCTCAGCACGACCGGCGCCGCCCGGGGCCGCGGTTCGGGCCGTTCCCAGACGGGCAGCGGGGCGCTACCGTACGGCGTATCCATGAGGTACATCGTACGGTAAGGAGGCGACGGTGCGCATCGCGATCGCCGGTGGTGGTCTCGGCGGCCTGACGCTGGCCCTGATACTCAGAAAGCACGGCATGGACCCCGTCGCGTACGAGCGCGAGGCCGACCGGTCCGCGCGGTCGCAGGGCGGGTCGCTCGACCTGCACCCGGAGTCCGGGCAGCGGGCCCTGGCCGAGGCGGGCCTCGCCGACCGGTTCCGGTCCACGGCGCGGCCCGAGGGCGAGGAGCACCGCGTCCTGGACCCGGCCGGACGCACCCTCGTCCACCACCGGCCACCGCCCGGCTCGTTCGACGGTCGTCCCGAGATCGACCGCCGCCTCCTGCGTGACCTGCTGCTCGACTCCCTCCCCGACGGCACGGTCGCGTGGGGGCACCGGCTCGTCGCGGTGACGCCGCGACCCGCCGGCGGCTTCCGGCTCGCGTTCGACGGCGGCGGCCACGCCGACTGCGACGTCCTCGTCGGCGCCGACGGCGCCCGCTCGGTCGTCCGGTCGCTGCTGACTGACGCGCCGCTGTTCCCGGTCGCCACCCTGGCCGAGCTGACGATCAGCGACGCCGACCGGCGGCACCCGGAGCTCGCCGAGCTGGTCGGCCCCGGCAACCTCTGGTGCGTCGGCGCGGGCCGGATCCTCGCGGCGCAGCGCCTCGGCGACGGCAGCATCCGGGTCGGCGTCACCCTGCCCGCCGATGCGCCGGCCGACGCGCCCGCCGACGGGCGCCGCGTGGACACCAAGCGCGCTCTGCTGGACGTCTTCGACGGCTGGAACCCCGGCCTCACCGCGCTGATCGAGGCCGGCGACGGCCCGCCGACGCCGCGCACCATCGAGGCGATGCCCACCGGGACCCGCTGGACCCACCGGCCCGGTGTCACCCTTCTCGGTGACGCCGCGCACCTCATGCCGCCGGTCGGCGAGGGTGCCAACCAGGCCATGCTCGACGCCGCCGAACTCGGAGAGGAAATCGCGAGGAACCCGGACGATCCCGACGCCGCCATCCGGGCCTACGAGGAGGCGATGTTCGCCCGGATCCTCCCGATCGCGGAGATGTCGGCGCGGGTCCAGTCGATGATGCTGTCCCCCACCGCGGCCGACGACCTCGTCCGTTTCTTCGCTCCGCGACCCGCGTGACCGCCGGTGTGTCCCCCGACACGAGTTCGCCACCGGGCCCTCGTCCCGCGTTTTCCTCACGTAACCTGGAACGCTGCCCCGGGCGGCTGAGTGTCGTACGCCTGGCCGAAGTTGACCGTGAGGTAGAGATGGTGCGCGCCCGGTGACCGTAACGCTTGACCTGCAACCGATCCCGCTTCCCGCGACCGTCGACCGGCCGGCGGTGTTCCGGTCTCCGACCGCGCCGGTCCGCCGCACCCTCCTCGACATCCTCGACGCGACGGTGCGTGACCACCCGACGGCCCACGCGATCGACTCCGACGGCACCACGCTGACCTACCGCGAGCTGGCCGACGAGGTCGAGGCCCTACGGGCGACGCTGGCCGGGCACGGCGTCGGCGTCGGTGACCGGGTCGGCGTCCGCGTCTCCTCCGGCACCGCCGAGCTGTACCTGGCGATCCTCGGGGTGCTGGCCGCGGGCGCGGCGTACGTCCCGGTGGACGCCGACGACCCCGGGGAGCGGGCGGACCTGGTCTTCGGCGAGGCCGACGCCTGCGCGGTCATCGGCGACGGGCTGAGCGTGACACCGCGGCGCACCCCGGGCGGCCGGCCCGGACGCCCGGGACCCGACGACGACGCCTGGATCATCTTCACGTCCGGGTCCACCGGGACCCCGAAGGGCGTGGCGGTCACCCACGGCGCCGCGGCCGCGTTCGTCGACGCCGAGGCGCAGCTCTTCCTCGCGGACAACACCGCCGACGACGTGCCGCTCGGCCCGGACGACCGGGTGCTCGCCGGCCTGTCGGTGGCCTTCGACGCGTCCTGCGAGGAGATGTGGCTCGCCTGGCGGCACGGCGCCTGCCTGGTGCCGGCCGCGCGCTCGCTCGTGCGCAGCGGCGTCGACCTGGGTCCGTGGCTGACCGGTCAGGGCATCACGGTCGTGTCGACCGTGCCGACCCTCGCCGCGCTGTGGCCGGTCGAGGCGCTCGACGACGTCCGCCTGCTGATCTTCGGCGGCGAGGCCTGCCCGCCCGAGCTCGCCGAGCGGCTGGCCGTCGACGGGCGCGAGGTCTGGAACACCTACGGCCCCACGGAGGCGACGGTCGTCGCCTGCGCCGCCCGGATGACCGGCCGGGGACCGGTGCGCATCGGGCTGCCGCTGGCCGGCTGGGAGCTCGCCGTGGTCGACGCGGCCGGCGACCCGGTCGCGATGGGCGGCACCGGCGAGCTGGTCATCGGCGGGGTCGGCCTGGCCCGCTACCTCGACGCCGCGAAGGACGCCGAGAAGTTCGCGCCGCTACCCGCACTCGGCTGGGAGCGCGCGTACCGCAGCGGTGACGTCGTACGCGCGGAACCGGAAGGGCTGCTGTTCCTGGGCCGCGGCGACGAGCAGGTGAAGCTCGGCGGCCGGCGCATCGAGCTGGGCGAGGTCGACGCCGCGCTGCAGGCGCTGCCCGGCATCGCCGGCGCGGCCGCCGCCGTGAAGCGGACCGCCGCGGGCAACCAGCTCCTGGTCGGCTACGTCGTGCCGCGTGACGGGTTCGACGCCACCGCGGCGGCGCGGCGCATCCGCGAGCAGCTGCCGGCCGCGCTGGTGCCGCTGCTGGCCGAGGTCGACGACCTGCCCACGCGCACGTCCGGGAAGGTCGACCGGGCGGCCCTGCCCTGGCCGCTGGCCACGACAGGCACCGACACCGACCTGACCGCCACCGAGGGGTGGCTCGCCGCCGCCTGGGAACAGATCCTCGGCGTGCGCCCGGCCGCCGCCGACGCCGACTTCTTCAGCAGCGGCGGCAGCAGCCTCGGCGCGGCGCAGCTGGTGGCGCTGATCCGGCGCAGGCACCCGCAGGTGTCGGTGACCGACGTCTACCAGAACCCGCGGCTGTCGCAGCTCGCCGACGTGCTCGATGGGCTCGACACGACGACGCGGGTGCGCCGCGAGGTCCGGCCCACCCCGCGACGGGCCGGGTTCGTCCAGGGCGCGCTGATGCTGCCGATGCTCGCGCTCGTCGGGCTGCGCTGGCTCACCGTCCTCGCGGCGCTGGGGAACCTCGTGGTTCCGTGGGCGCCGCGGGTCTCCTGGTGGTGGATCGCCGCGGGCTGGGTGCTGCTGTTCAGCCCGCCGGGGCGGATCGCGGTCGCGGCGGCGGGCGCGCGGCTGCTGCTGCGCGGCGTTCGGCCGGGTGACCATCCCCGGGGCGGCGGCGTCCATCTGCGGCTGTGGGCGGCCGAGCGGCTCGCCGAGCTCAGCGGCGCGACCGGCGTCGCCGGAGCGGGCTGGATGATCACGTACGCGCGGGCCCTCGGCGCGCAGATCGGGCCGGACGTGGACCTGCACTCCGCGCCGCCGGTCACGGGGCTGTTGAAGATGGGACGCGGTGCGGCCGTCGAACCGGAGGTCGACCTGTCCGGTCACTGGGTCGACGGCGACGTCGTCCGGATCGGCAAGGTGCGCGTCGGAGCGGGCAGCCGGGTCGGGTCCCGCAGCACGCTCATGCCCGGCACCCGGATCGGCAAGGGCGCGGCGATCGCCGCCGGGTCGACGGTCACCGGTGCGGTGCCGTCGAACCAGCGGTGGGCCGGTTCACCGGCCGCGCCCGCCGGCAAGGAGACGACCGACTGGCCGGCCGAGCGTCCCACCGGGCGGGCCCGCACCTGGGTGGCCGGCTACAGCCTGACCGCCCAGCTCCTCGGTGTGGTGCCGGTGGTGGCGGCGCTTCCGGCGCTCGCGCTGCTGGCCCGGCCGACCGTCGGCGCGGCGCTGCTCATGGTGCCGGCGGCGGCGCTCGCGTACTTCGTCACCTACGCTGTGCTCGTGCTGGTGTCGGTGCGACTGCTCGGCATCGGCGTCCGCGAGGGCTTCCACCCCGTGCGGGGACGGGTGGCGTGGCAGGTGTGGACGACCGAGCGGCTCATGGGCATGGCCCGGACCGCGCTGTTCCCGATGTACGCCAGCCTGTTCACGCCCGTCTGGCTGCGGCTGCTCGGCGCGAAGGTCGGCCGCAACGTCGAGGCGTCCACCGTGCTCGCGCTGCCGGCGATGACGACCGTCGACGACGGTGCCTTCCTCGCCGACGACACGATGGTCGCCACGTACGAGCTGAGCCGCGGGTGGCTGCGGGTCGCCCCGGTGCGGATCGGCAAGCAGGCGTTCCTCGGCAACTCGGGCATGGCGGCCCCCGGCCGCCGGGTGCCCAAGCGGAGCCTCGTGGGCGTGCTCTCGTCGGCGCCCCGCAAGGCGAAGAAGGGCTCCTCGTGGCTCGGCGCCCCACCGATGGCGCTGCGCCGCACCGTCGAGGCGACCGACAGCAGCCGCACCTACGACCCGCCGCTGCGGCTCAAGCTGGCCCGCTCGGCGATCGAGCTGTGCCGGATCGTCCCGGTGATGCTCGCCGGCGCGCTGGCGGTGCTCGTCCTCGCCGCGCTCGCACACATCTGGCAGAGCGCCGGCGCGTGGGTGGCCGCGCTCTGCGCCGGTCCCCTCGTGCTTGTCGCGGCGATCTGCGCCGCGACCACCGCGACCGCCGCGAAATGGCTGCTGGTCGGCCGGTTCCGGGCCGTCGACCGGGCGCTGTGGACGTCGTTCGTGTGGCGCAACGAGCTCGCCGACTCGTTCGTGGAGGTGCTCGCGGCGCCGTGGCTGTTCCGGTTCGCCACCGGCACGCCGCTACTGAGCCTGTGGCTGCGCACGCTCGGCGCCCGGATCGGCCGCGGCGCGTGGCTGGAGACGCTGTGGCTGCCGGAGTACGACCTGGTGCGGCTCGGGCCGGGCGCCACGGTGAACCGGGGCTGTGTCGTGCAGACCCACCTGTTCCATGATCGGATCATGAGCATGGACGCGGTGACGCTCGGCGCGGGTGCCACGATGGGCCCGCACGGGATCGTGCTCCCCGGCGCGAGCATCGGCGCCGGCACGACCGTCGGGCCGGGCTCGCTGGTCACCCGCGGCGACGCCGTGCCGCGCGACAGCCGCTGGCTCGGCAACCCGATCGCGAACTGGCAATGACCCCGGGGGTCGGTCCGCTCGGTGCCACACCCGGCGCCGACCACTCGACCGACCCGTACCTGCCCGCGCACGGCAACGGCGGGTACCGCGTGCTCCACTACGACCTCGACCTCGACTACCGGGTCACGACGAACCGCCTTGCCGGCAAGGCGGTCGTCACGGCGCGGGCCGTCCAGTCGCTGTCGCGGTTCAGCCTCGACCTGGGCACCTTCCGGGTCCAGGGTGTGCGGGTCGACGGCCGGTCGGCGAAGTTCACCCACCGGGCCGGCAAGCTCCGGATCAAGCCCGAGCGGCCGGTCGCGTACGGGACCACGTTCACGATCGACGTCCGGTACGCGGGCACGCCCGTGCCCGTCTCTGGCCGGTGGGGTGACATCGGCTGGGACGAGCTGACCGACGGGGCGCTGGTGGCCAGCCAGCCGAACGGCGCCCCGTCCTGGTTCCCCTGCGACGACCGTCCCGGTGCGAAGGCCACGTTCCTGGTCACGCTGACCGCCCCGGCGCCGTACACGGTGGTGGTCACCGGCGACCTCGTCGCCCAGCGGCGCGGCTCGGGGACCCGCACCTGGGTGTACGAACGCAACGAGCCGACCGCCCCGTACCTCATGAGTGTCCAGATCGGACGGTACGACCTGGTCGACCTGGGTGCGAACCAGCGGGCGGCGGTGCCGCACCGGCTGCGCGCGGTCTTCGCCCACGACTTCGGCCGGCAGGGCCAGATGATGACCGTGCTGGAACGGCTTCTCGGGCCGTACCCGTTCCGCGAGTACGTCGTCGTGGTCACCGACGACGACCTCGACGACCCGATCGAGGCGCAGGGCATGGCCGTCTTCGGTCGCAACCACCTCGACGGGCGGCGCACCCACGAGCGGCTGGCCGCCCACGAGCTGGCCCACCAGTGGTTCGGCAACAGCCTGACCGTCGCCGACTGGCGGCAGATCTGGCTCAACGAGGGCTTCGCCACCTACGCGGAGTGGCTGTGGTCGGCCGAGTCCGGAGGCCCGTCGGCGGACGTCCACGCCGCCCGCTGGCACGCCCACCTGGCGACGCTGCCGCGGCGGGTCGTGATCGCGGACCCGGGCGTAGACCGGATGTTCGACCCGACGGTCTACAAGCGCGGCGCGCTGACGCTGCACGCCCTGCGCACGAAGGTCGGCGACGCGACGTTCTTCGCGCTGCTGCGCTCGTGGGTCGCCGAACACCGCCACGGCACGGTGACGACCGACGACTTCCGCGAGCACGCCCGCCGCTTCGCCCCGGTCGACGGCCTGCTCACCGCGTGGCTCGACCGTCCGGAGCTGCCGGCACTGCCGGTCTTCGGGCTCTGACCCGGTGCCGGCCGGCGCGCCGGACGCCGCGATCCGCGCGATGATGGGCACATGACGGACCGCGCCGGGCGGGTCGCCGCCATTGCGGCGGTGCCGATCCTGGTGATCGCGGCGGTTCCGGTCGTCGTGTCCGGTGGCGGCCGGTGGACCGTCGTCCTCACCGCCGCGACGGTGTCCCTGCTGCTCACCATGGCGCTCGTCCACCCGCGCTGGTCGGCTCAGGTCAGGTGCGGCTACTACGGCGGGCTCCTGGTCCTTATGACCGCGCTGGTCGCCGCCGACCCGTACGCCATGTTCGGCTCCTGGGTCCTCGCCGTGCACGCGATCGTGCTGTTTCCCGCGCGGTGGGCGTTCGCGTGGGCGGCGGTCGGCGCGGTGCTGCTCACGTTCGCACAGGGCGGGGTCGGTCCGACCGCGCCGCCGGTGGTCAGCCTGCTCTCGCCGATCCTCGTCGCCGGCTGGGTGGTCGCCCGGGAGAGCGAGGTCCGTCGGAGGACGGCCGCCGAGCTGGCCGCCGCGAACATGAGCCTCGCCGAGACCAACGCCCGCCTCGGCGCGGCGAACCGCGACCTCACCGTGGCGGCGGCCACGGAGGAGCGGCTGCGGGGGCGGCTGCTGGCGCAGGCCCGCGCGGTCGGGGTCCAGGACGAGCGGCACCGGATCGCGCGGGAGCTACACGACACCGTCGCCCAGGATCTGAGTGCCGTGGTGACCCTGCTGGAGACCACGCTCGCCGAACCCGCACCGGATCCGGCGCGGATCGGCCGGGCGCGGGACGTGGCCCGGTCCGGGCTCGCCGAGGCACGGCGCGCGTTCGCGTTCGTTCAGCCGGCCGATGCCGTGGAGCGCAACGGGGTCGCCGCCGCGGCGACGCTCGGCTGTGGCCGGTCGACGACCGCGGAGACGCTCACCTGCCTGCGGGCGCTGCCGACCGGGGCGCTGGACGCGCAGCACGCGATGTTCGGCGCCGCCGCCTACGGCAACCCGACGGTACCGACCGGGCCGGCGGACGCTCTCGCACGCGGCGATGTCGCCCGCGTACCCGTGCTGGCCGGCTTCACCCGCGACGAGCACCGGTTCACCGCCGGCCTCCTGGCCCTCGCGGGCTACCGCATCCCGGCGGCGGACCTTCCACGGCTGTTCGCGCAGGGGTTCGGCACCCGGGCACCCGAGGTGCTCGACCGCTACCGCTCCGTCGGTGACGCGGCACTGGTCTGGTCGGCGGCGTACACCGACGCCATGTGGGTCTGTCCGGGAGCCGCGGTCCACCGGCAGCTCGCCGCGCACGTGCCGGTGTTCACCTACGAGTTCGCCGACGAGAACGCGCAGCCGTTCGTCGACCTGCCGGCGGACTTCCCGGCCGGCGCCTCGCACGCCTCGGAGCTGCCGAACCTGTTCGAGGTGAAGGGCCGCGGACCGGTAGCGGGCGACCGGTACACCGACGGGCAGCGCGCCCTGGCCGACACGATGATCGGCTACTGGACGGCGTTCGCCCGCACCGGCGACCCGAACCACGACGGCGCACCTACCTGGCCCCGCGGCACCACCCTGCGGCTGGCGCCCGGCGACGTGTCCACGGTGGACCTGGACGCGACGCACCAGTGTCGCTTCTGGCAGCCGTAGTCGCCTCGATGACTCAGAACCCGAACGAGTCGGCGACCCGGGTGACGAGGTCGTCCTCGGTCACGGTCAGGTCGACCTCGACGACCGGCAGGCCCAGGCGGGTCGTCTCCGCCCTCAGACGGTCGGTGAACATCCCGTCGCGGTCCAGGAGGTTGCGCAGCGCCCGGTCGGGGTCGCCGGTGCGGCCGGCGATCTGCCACAGCCCGCCGCGGCTCTCGAACGCCGCGCGGCGGAACTCCGGCGTCGGGAGCAGCCAGACCGCGTGCCGCGGGTCGGCCAGCAGCGGCGCGACCAGTTCCGGCAGCAGCCGGAAGCCCTCCACCACCACGCCCCGGCCGGGCGGGAGCGCCAGCAGGTCCTCGACGATGAGGCCGAAGCCCTCGCCGCGGTACCAGTGGAACGTCTCCAGCATGGTCGGCGGCGAGCGGTCGACCCAGCGCTCGTCCATGTCCATGGCCAGGAACCGCTGCAGGTACGGCGTGTCCCCGGGCGCGCTGCGCCGCACGTGGTCGCCCATGGTGTCGTCGGTGGCGTGGACGTCGAGGCCGTACCGCCGCGCGAGGCGGGTCGCGATGGTGGACTTGCCGCCGCCGCTTCCGCCGCCGATCCAGTACACGTGCCCGAGGCGGTCCCGGAGCTGCGCGTCGTCGGTGATCATGAATCGACCATAGGGCAGGCGGGGGCCGCCGGGGCGGCCGCCGTCGTCACGCCGCCGGCGGCGGCGCGTCCAACAGGTCGGTGACGGCCGACCGGGGGACGACGACGACCGGCACGGGCGCGTGCCGGACGATCTTGGATCCGTGCGCGCCGAGGAACACCCGCGCCGCCGGACCGGCGGAGCTCGATCCGACCACCAGCACGTCACCGTCGCGCCATTCCACGTCCTCCAGCGCCGGGCCCCAGCCGTGCCCGTAGCCGACGACCGTGGTGACGTCGTGCGGAGCCACCGGCAGGTCGGCGATCTGCCGGAGCACGTCGCGCTGGGCCTCCCCGGCGCCGCGCACCCACTCCGCCACCACCGCGTCCTCCGCGCGCGAGCCGACACCGGCGGTGAGGATGGTCCGCCGCCGCACCGCGAACGAGGCGATCCGCAGCGACGCGCCCATCCGCGCGGCGACCCGGGCCGCCGCCACGACGAGGTCGGCCGAGCCCGGCGCGCCGCCGAACGCCGCGGTCACCCGGGTCACCACGGCCTCCGGCCGGCAGCGGTATCCGCGCGGCGCGAACGCCAGCGGCAGCGGCGAGCTGTGCAGCAGCCACTCGGCGACGCTGCCCACCGCCACGTGACCGAGCATGCCGGCCGACGACGAGCCGACCACGACCGTCGACACCTCGCGCCGGGCCGCGACGTCGAGCAGCCCGGAGGGCACCGACCGGGCGTGGAGAGCGACGTAGTCGGCCCGCAGGTCCGACGGGCACCCGGTGCGGGCCCGGTCCAGCGCCTCCTGCGCGATGCCGTCGAGGTACTCCTGGTACTCCGCGTCGATCCGGCCGACCCCGGCCGGCCAGGCCGACGGTACGACCGTGCAGACCACCAGGTCCTCGCCCGCGGACCGGGCCAGCATCGCGCCGAGGCGCACCGCGGTCGGCTCGCGGTCGTCGGGGCGCACACCCGCCAGGACGCTCATCGCGGTCCCGTCCCGTCCGGGTCGGCGCCGGCGCCCTCGGCCGTCGGCGCCGTCCGGCCCAGCCGGGAATGCCTGATGCCGTAGGCGAAGTAGAACGCCATCGCGACGGCGACCCACACCACGAACGCGACGATCGTCACCCCGCGCAGGCTCGTGATGATCCACAGGCAGCCCAGGATGGACAGGATGGGTGTCACCGGGTAGCCCGGCACCCTGAACCCGCGCGGCAGGTCCGGTGCCGTGCGCCGCAGCACGATCACGCCGATCGACACGACCAGGAACGCGACGAGCGTGCCGATGCTGGTCATCTCGGCCAGGAAGTTGATCGGCAGCAGGCCGGCCAGCAGGCCCACCACGACCGCCACGACGATGGTGTTGGCGACCGGCGTGAGGGTGCGGGGATGGACCTTCGCGAACATCGGCGGGAGCATCCCGTCGCGACCCATCGCGAACAGGATCCGCGTCTGCCCGTACATCGTCACCAGCGTGACGCTGAAGATGGAGATCACCGCGCCCGCGGCCAGCACCGAGCCGGGCCAGGTGGCGCCGACGACGTCCTGCAGGATCGTGGCCAGTCCCGCCTCCTGGTCCTCGAACCGCTCGGCCGGCTGCGCCGCGACGGCGACCACGGCCACCGCCAGGTACACGGTGGTGACGGCGACGAGGGCGATCAGGATGGCCAGCGGCATCGTCCGGCGCGGGTTGCGCACCTCCTCGCCGGCGGTGGAGACCGCGTCCAGCCCGATGTAGGAGAAGAAGATGATGCCGGCGGCGGAGGTGACGCCGGCGAGACCGAACGGCGCGAACGGCGTCAGGTTGTCCGAGTCCCAGCCGAGCACGCCCAGCACGACGAACATGACCAGTACGCCGACCTTGGTGACCACCATGACGGCGTTGACCCGGGCCGACTCGCTGGTGCCGCGGACCAGCAGCACCGCGCACAGCAGCACCAGGACCACCGCCGAGAGGTTGACCCACCCACCGGCCTCCGGCGACTTGGACAACGCCTCGGGGATCCGCACGCCGAAGACGTTGTCCAGCAACTGGTTGAGGTACTCCGACCAGCCCACGGCCACCGCCGCGGACGAGACCCCGTACTCCAGCAGCAGGCACGCCGCGACACCCATCGCCACCAGTTCGCCCATGGTCGCGTAGGCGTATGAGTACGACGATCCCGACACCGGCACCGCGCTGGCCAGCTCCGCGTAGCAGACCGCGGTGAGCCCGGCGACGACGCCGGCGATGACGAACGACCAGATCACCGCCGGGCCGGCCACCGGAACGGCCTGCGAGAGCACGAAGAAGATGCCGGTACCGATGGTCGCGCCGATGCCGATCATCGACAGCTGGAACAACCCGATCGACCGGGCCAGCTGCCCGTGCCCGGTGTCCGCGCCGGTCTCGTGCGCCATCGTGGTGACCGGCTTGCGCCGGGTCAGCTGCTGGAGGAGTGGACCCATCTTCCCTCCCGTCGCGCGTCGCCATGGCGGCGCGGGTCACCGTGACCCGCGTCCACGGTCCCATTCCCGGATCACCGGCGCCATACCGGCGACGGGCCGCGACCCACGCTCCGGTCGAGGACCGCGGCCGCGTAGTCCCCGGTCGCGGCGGCCATGCTGGCACCTCTCAGCAGCGCCAGGACCTCGGGCGTGTCGCCGCCCCTCACGTGGGCCAGTCGAGCACGGTCAGCTCGGGCCACTGCTGCCGCCAGCGCGTCGTCTTGGTCCCGTAGACGTGCCTCGGCGCGAGGACCGGGTTCGGCCGCACGACGAGGTTGAACACGTCGGACAGCCCGTGGGGTGCGTAGACGCGCCAGTGGTCGCCCGCCTCCAGGCGGATCCCGAGGCAGCAGGTCGTGGCCGCGAACGAGTCGATCGCCGACTCGGTGGAGTCGTACGGAGCGCACGCGACCCCGAACTTCTCCTCGTACCACAGGTGCACGCGCGCCTCGTTGCGGATCTCGACCACGGCGGGCAGGTCGGCGAAGACGGGACGCGCCGCCCCGATCACGCGGTCCTCGGCGTCCCACGACAGGTCGCCGCCGTCGAAGTAGAACAGGTCGTAGTCGCGGATCCCGCTGGTGGCCGGCCTGCCGGTGACGACGTTCCACACGGTCTGGAACACGCAGCCCGCGGTGAGGTACCAGCCCGGCAGGTCCAGCCCGCCGGCGCGGCGCAGCACCTCCGTCAGCACCTCGTTGCGGCACAGGACCGACTTCAGGGCGGACAGCTGCTCGTCCAGCGGGAGACGACCGGTCACGACGGTAGCCAACCACGCGCACGCGGATCCGTCCGGGACCGGGTGGGGCGCGAAGACCGTGTATGGGAAGCCGGCTACGCCACCACGTCGTCGACGTCGCAGGGTTGGACGGGGCGCGGCGCGACGCCGTCCGCGGCGCGGTGTGTGACGGTGTTCCGGGCGGTGGCGGCGATCGCGCCGGAGTACCGGCACGGCAACCGCACGGCGCTGTTCGGCCTGCGGGAGGCGGCGCGGCCAACCCCCGCTTCGCCGAGGGGTACGGGCTGCTCGTGCTGGTCCCCCTCGCGGTCACCGACCTGCTGTCGTTCGCGGCCCGGCGGACCGCGACCGCCCCACGGCCCGGACGGCACGGCGGGTCTACGACCGCGCGTACACCGGCTCTCCGTCGACGTAGGTGAGCGACACCCGCGTGGCGCCGATGTCGTCGGGACCGCCGTCGAAGGGGTCCCGGTCGAGGACGACCAGGTCGGCGCGACGGCCGACGGCCAGTGTTCCGGCGTCGTCGTGGTGGTTCACGTACGCGCTGCCGGCGGTGTAGGCGGCCAACGCCGTGCCCAGGTCGAGGCGCTGGTCGGGCAGGAACACCGGCCCCGTCGCGCCGTGGAGCCGGCGGTTCACCGCGACGTGGACCGCCGCCATCGGGTCGGGGCTGCTCACCGGCCAGTCACTGCCGGCGGCCAGGGTCGCGCCGGCCCGGAACAGGTCGCCGAACGGGTACTGGTGCGCGGCCCGGTCGCCGCCGAGGAACGGGACGGTGAGCTCGTCCATCTGCGGCTCGTGCGTGGCCCACAGCGCCTGCAGGTTCGCGCTCGCGCCGAGCCGGCGGAAGCGCGGCACGTCGGCGGGGTCGACGACCTGCAGGTGGGCCAGGTGCGGACGGGTGTCCCGGAACCCGTTCGCGCTGCGCGCCGATTGGACCGCGTCGAGCGCCTCGCGCACGGCGCGGTCGCCGAGGGCGTGGAAGTGGACCTGGAAGTCCAGCGCGTCCAGCGCCGTGACGTGGTCGCGCAGGGCGTGCGGGTCCACGAAGCTCAGCCCGCTGTTGGCGGTCGGTTCGCCGCACGGGTCCCGGTACGGCACGGTCATCGCGGCGGTGAAGTTCTCGACGATGCCGTCCTGCATGATCTTCACCGTCGAGCACCGCAACCGTCCGACGGTGAACCGCGCGCGCCGGTCGACGAGGTCGGCGATCTGGTCGGCGCCGCGGTCCCGGTCCCACCACAGCGCCCCCACGACGCGGGCGGTCAGCAGCCCGTCCCGGGCCGCGGTGAGGTACGCGTCGGACACGTCCGGGTAGCCGTTGGACCCGCCCACCATCGCGTCCTGCCAGGCGGTGACCCCCAGCGAGTGCAGCAGTGCCTGCGCGCGCAGCAGCCCGGCCAACCGGTCGGCCGGGGTCACGGCGGGAAGGAGCCCGGCCACCAGCGACACCGCGCCCTCCTGCAGGCACCCGCCCGGGCGTCCGTCGGCGTCGCGGTTGATGACGCCGTCGACCGGGTCCGGGGTGTGGCGGTCGACGCCGGCCAGCGCGAGGGCGCGGCTGTTCACCCAGGCGCCGTGGTGGTCGCGGTTGTAGAGGAAGACCGGCCGGTCCGCCACGACGGCGTCGAGCAGGTCCGCGGTGGGGACGCCACCCGCGAAGCTCTCCAACGACCAGCCGCCGCCGACGATCCATTCCCGGTCGGGGTGGGCCGCCGCGAACGCGCCGATCCTCCGCAGGTACTCCGCGGCGTCCACGGTGCCGGTCAGGTCGCACTGGCCCAGCTCCACGCCGCCCATCACGGCGTGGACGTGTGCGTCCTGGAAGCCCGGCAGCAGCGGCCGTCCGGCGAGGTCCACCACCTCGGTTCCGGGACCCACGAGGTCGGCGACGCCGCGTCCCACCGCCACGATCCGCCCCCCGCGCACCGCGAGCGCGTCCGCCCGCGAGCGCGCGCCGTCCATGCACAGCACCGGACCGCCGGTGAAGACCAGGTCGGCGTCGCTCATCGGGTCTCGCTCCGCGGTCTCAGGCGGAGTCGACGGCGGTCACGGCCGTCCACAGGTAGTGCACGACGACCGGTCGCGCGGCGTGCGACGCCGTCGCCGGACGTACCTGGGGAAGAACATCCTCGGACAACGTGACCCCTCCGGCCGCCGGCCCGCCACCATCGACGTCGCACAATAGCGTCGTCGCGACGATCACGCCGGCCTACGCATCCCCGGCGCGACCTCGCTCACGCGGCCAGCCGCCGGGCGACCACGGGGATCACGATGGCCGCGGCGACGAGGTGCACGAGCACCAGCGCGCACTCCGTCGCGAGGGTGGCGCCGACGAGGAACGGCGGCACGAGTGACACCGCGGTCAGCGCCACCGCCATCCGGACCCACGCGCGCGCCGGCCGGGCCACCCACCGGCGCAACGCCAGGGCGAGGAGCAGGCCCACGACCCCGAACACGATCGTGAGCTGGGAGAAACCGAGCAGGGGAATCGACTCGCCGCCATCGGGCAGTTCGAAGTCGACGCCGGCGGCCATCGCCATGGCCGCGACGGCCGTCGCGGCGCCGGCGGCGACGGCCACCGCGGCCAGACCGGGCAGGAGAACTCGCTTCGCTGTCGTCATGCGATCGAGGCTGACGCAGATCGGTACACCAGGTAAGGTCCGATCGCATGGGCCGAACCAGGACCAATTCGAGCACGGCCGAGGATCTGCTCCTCGACGTCGACCGGTCCGCGGCCGAACCCCTGCACCGGCAGATCGCCGCCTCGATCCGGGACAGCATCCGGGCCGGCCGGTTGCGCCTCGGCGCGTCCCTGCCACCCACGCGCACGGTCGCCGCCGATCTGGGGGTCTCCCGCGGGGTGGTGGTCGAGGCGTACCAGCAGCTCGTCGCCGAGGGGTACCTCACCAGCCGGGCGGGCGGCTACACCCAGGTGGCGGCCGGGTCGGTCGCCGCGCGGGCGGAGCGCCCCGCCGGGGACCCGCCGCCGGTCCGCATCGACTTCGGCTACGGCCGCACCGACGTGTCGTCGTTCCCCCGGGCGGCTTGGCTGCGGTCGGTGCGCACCGTCCTGACGACCACACCGAACGAACGGTTCGCCTACCTCGACGGGCGTGGCGTGCCCGAGCTGCACGACGCGCTGACCGGCTACCTCAACCGCGTCCGCGGCACCTCGGCCCACCCGGACAACGTGGTGGTCTGCAGCGGGTTCGGCCAGGGCGTCTCCCTGCTGGTCCAGGTGCTGGCGGCGCGCGGCGCCCGCCGGCTGGCCGTCGAGGACCCGTCCCCGGACGACGACACCCGCCTCGTCGCGGCCGCCGCCGGCCTGGAGGTCGTCGGCGTCCCCGTCGGGACCGACGGCATCCTCGTCGAGCACCTGGAGAACACCGACGCGGACGCGGTCGTCCTCACGCCGTCGCACCAGTGGCCCACCGGCGGCGTCCTGTCGGCCGCGGCACGGGCCCGGGTGATCGCATGGGCGCAGCGCCGCCGAGCCCTGGTGATCGAGGACGACTACGACGCGGAGTACCGCTACGACCGCTCCCCCATCGGCGCGATGCAGGGACTGGCGCCCGACAGCGTCGTGTACTGCGGCACCGCGAGCAAGACGCTCGCGCCGGGGCTGCGCCTCGGCTGGCTGCTGACGCCGGCGCACCTGGTCGACGACGTCGCCGCGGCGAAGGTGCTGGCCGACCGCGGCTCCCCCGTCATCGACCAGCTCACCTTCGCCGACTTCCTCGACCGCGGCGAGTTCGACCGGCACCTGCGCCGCATGCGCCCGGTCTACCGCCGCCGCCGCGACGCGCTCCTGGACGCGCTGCGCACCCGCCTGCCCGACCTGGAACCGGTCGGCGTCGCGGCCGGCCAGCACGTCGTCGCCTGGCTGCCGCCCGGGCTCGACGAGTCGGCGGTCGTGGCCGCCGCCGCCCGTCACGGCGTGGCCGTCAAGGGCGTGTCACCGTACCGGCTGGCCCATCCGGGACCCGGCGGGCTGATCTTCGGCTACGCCACCCTGACCGAACGCGCGATCGCCGACGGGATGGCGGCCCTCGCCGACGCGGTCGCGACGCTGCGCTGACCGGTGCGCTACGTCGTCACGTGCGGGAAGCCGCGACGGTGCACGCGCCGGGCCGGACCCGCCGGATACAGTCCGCCGGTGACGATGACACTCGGCTTCGGTGTGGGATTCACCCTGGAGACCAACGCGGAGCCCGCCGACGTGGACGCCGCCCTGGTGGCGCTCGCGCGGCACTCGCCGGCCTCGCTCGTGCGCGTCGTGTGGTTCGCGGCCGGCGGCGGCGGCGAGGTGCGCGAGGTCGACGCCGACGGACGGGTCCGCGCGGCGGCGGAGACCGCCCGGATCCTGCGGGCGGTCGACGACGCCGGAGGCTATCTCTCCTGGCCGTCGGGGGACGCGCCGCTCTGGGTGCCCGGGCTGATCCTGCCCGGCGGCGGGTGGGACGTCGCCGCGCTCATGGCCACGCCCGCCATGCGGCGGCTGGCGGCCTCCTGGCGCGACATCGAGGACAACGTCGTGTGCGGCGACGACGTCCGCCTCGGCCCGGACGCGGACGCGTTGCTCGCCGTGGCCGCGCGCTACCACCTACTGGTCAAGGGCGGCTGACCGCCGCAGCGCGACGGCCCCGATCAGCAGCCACACCAGGTTCAGGCTCGCCGACGGCCAGGCGCCGTGCGCGACCGCGTTGGCGGCCAGGCCGAGCGCGCCGGCGAGGTTGAGAACCTGGTAGCCGGCCCCCGCGTCGATCCGCTTCGCGGACAGCAGGCCGTAGGCGAGGAGCAGGCTGCCCGCGCCCGCCCACCCGGCGACCTCGACGAGCGGGTTCACGCCGGCAGCACCGCGTACGCGCGCACCGGGAACGTGCCGAAGCCGGCCACGCGCGGCGGTGCGGTGTGCAGGCGGGCACCGGTGACCGGCAGCCGGTCGAGGCCCGTGAGGTGCTCCAGTACCGGCACCCCCGCGGCGAGCAGGATCGAGTGCGCCGGCCGTTCGGTTCCGTCGGTGTCGTCGATGTTGACGCTGTCGATGCCGACCAGCCGCGCGCCCCGGTCGACGAGGGCGGTCGCGCCGGCGGCGGTGAGGTACGGCGCGCCGGGGCCGTAGGCGTCGGTGCCCCAGTGCCGGTCCCACCCGGTGTGCAGCAGCACCGCGGCGCCCGCGACGTCGAACGGCGCGACGGCGTGCGGGCCGATCCCGCGTCCACCGCTACCGGTCAGCCGCACCACCACCGTCGGCAGGTCGGCGACCGCGTCGAGCGGCAGGCCTGCCAGGTCGGCGCCGTCGGCGTAGCGGTGGAACGGGCTGTCCAGGTAGGTGCCGGTGTTGCCGACCATGCTGATCCGGTCGATCGCGAACTCGGTACCCGGCGCGTAGTGCCCGCGGGAGGCCTCGCGGGTCAGGTGCGGCGTGATCTCGGGGCCGGGCAGCCCGGGGTACGTCGTCATGCCCGCGGTGATCACGTGGCTGAGGTCCACGAGACGCTCGCGGCCGCCGGTGTCCGGTGGGACCGCGTGGCGCGACCCGCGGTGGGGCTCGGCGACCACGCGGAGCCCGCCCAGCCGGACCTCGTCGACCATCAGCAGCCCGAGGTGCCGGACGAACAGGTCGGCGACGGCGTCGGTCGTGACGTCCTGCGCCGGCACGTCGAGGCGGAAGTCCTGCACCTGCAGGCCGCCGCCGTTGAGGAAGGTCACCTCGGCGTCGAAGGACGCGCGGAACTCGGTCATGTGGAAATCGTCGCGTGTCCGTGCGTTCAGTACCAGCGATTGTTTCTTCACACGGCATGTAGCGTGACTGAATGCGAATCGACCCGCGGCGGCTGGTCGTCCTGCGCGCGGTGGCCGACGCGGGCGGGGTGCTCGCGGCCGCGTCGGTGCTGCACCTGACCCCGTCCGCGGTCTCCCAGCACATCGCCCGGCTGGAGGCCGAGACGGGCGTGACCCTGCTCGACCGGTCCCGGCTCGGCGGCCGCCGCGCGGCCGGGCTCACCGCCGCGGGCCGGCTGCTCGCCCGGCACGCGGCCCGCGTCGCCGAGGCGCTCGCCGCCGCCGAGCACGACCTGGCCGGGCTCACCGGTCAGGTCGCCGGGCCCGTCGTGGTCGGCGCGTTCCCGACCGCGGTGCGGCACATCGTGGCGCCGGCGGCGGTCGCGCTGGCGGCGACCGCGCCGGCGGTCACCGTCCACATGAGACAGATCGAGCCGGGACCGGGACGCGCGGCCCTGCGCGCCGGCGGCCTCGACCTGCTCGTCACCGAGACGGACTCGGGGGCCGACGCGGGGGCCGACCTCCGCGGGCTGGCCGCGACGCGGCTGTTCGACGACCCGTACCGCATCGTGGTGCCGGTCGGCTGGGGACCGGTGGCGGGCGTCGACGCGCTGGTCGGCCGGCCCTGGGTCGACGGGCCGCCCGGCTCGGCGTCGCGGCGCGTCCTCGACCGGGTCGCGGCCGACCGTGGCGTCGTCCTCGACCGCCCGCACGAGTGCCTGGAGTTCCCCGCGGTGCTCGCCATCGTCGCGGCCGGCCTGGCCGCCGGAATCGTGCCGGCGCTGGCCCTGCCGGCCGACGTCCCCGGTGTCCGGATCCTCGACGGTCCTCCGGTCGGCGCCCGCCGGCTCGACCTCGTGCACCGGCGCGGCCGCCACGAACCCGGCGCGGCCGCCCTCCTCGTCTCCGGGGCGATCCTGTCCCGACGGCCGTGACGGGCGCCGGTTGCGCGCCCGGCCCGGTGGGTACGGTCGCCGCATGCGTGCCGACCTCGTCGCCGCGGCGACCGCGGTGCAGGCGCCGGGACAGCCCGCGGAGATCAGCGCGGTGCTCAACCGCATGCCCGGCGACCTGCTCGACGGACCGGACGACCGGGTGGTCGACGCGGTCGACGCGGCGATGGACGACCTGTACCGGGAGGGCCTGCTGGTGTGCCCGGGGCACCGCTGGCTCCCCGGGCCGCCACCGTCGATCCGCGGGCACCTCGTCGGGCTGCACGACCGCGGTCACCTGCTCCGCGACCCGCAGACCCGGACGTGGTCCTACTCCGGGGTGACCTCGTACTTCCGGGTCACCCCGCGGTGAGTGCCGTCACTTGCGTCCGGGGGTGAAGTTGAGGCCCCAGCCGTAGGCCCGGTCGACCGCGTCCTGGTATCCGCGGAGGTACCGCACCTCGCGCTGCACCGTCAGGTCGCCGTTGTTCACCGTGAGCAACGCGATGGCGCAGGTGGGCGCCGAGTTGTCGGCTTCGTCGAGCCGCACCTCCACCTGCGGCCCGGCGACCGGGTGCAGGGTGACGACGGCGTCGGCGGCGCTCCAGTTCGGAGCGCCCTCGTAGATGAACGTGAAGATCACGATCCGCTTGATCAGCTGCACGTACTTCAGGTTGACGAACAGGTTCTCGCCGGCGGTGTTGGCGCCGGACCGGTCGTCGCCGTCGAGCCAGCAGATCGGCTCGTTGCCGAGCAGGTGCTGGCCCTTGAACGCGTCACCCATCGCCTGGACGATGCCCTTCGAGCCGTCGATGAACTCGTAGAGGCAGGCCAGGTCGAGGTCGATCGCGCCGCCACGGCCGAAGAGGCCGCGCTTGGGCCGGGAGTTCCAGTTCAGGTTGACCCGCAGCAGGCCGCCGTTGGCACCGCTCTTGCTCAGCGAGACGCGGGACTCGCCCTTGGTGAGGGTGACCTTCGCGGCGGGCTGAGGCGCCGCGGGAGCCGGAGCCGGCGGCGCGGGCGCGGCCACGGGCGGCGCGACCGGCGGCGCGACAGGCGGGGCGGGCGGGGCGACGGGCGGGGCCGGTGGGGCGACCGGCGGCGCGGGTGGCGCCACGGGCGGGGCGACGGGCGGGGCCGGCGGGGCGACGGGTGCCGCGACGGGCGGGGCCGGTGGGGCGACGGGCGGTGGCGCGGCGGCGGCCGGTGCCGGGTCGTCGTCGACGCTGATGCCGAAGGCGGTGGCCAGCCCGGCGAGACCGGAGTCCCAGCCCTGGCCCACGGCGCGGAACTTCCACTCGTTGTTGCGGCGGTACAGTTCGCCGGCGACGAACGCGGTCTCGCTCGACGCCTTCATGTCGGCGAACCTGGCCAGCTCCACGCCGGACGCGGCGTCGACGATCGCCAGCGACAGGTCGGTGACCTGTCCGAACGTCCCACCGTCGGCGGACGCGGCGATGATCACCCGCTGGATCTCGGGCTCGACGCGGTCGAGGTCGATCCGGATGGCGTCTCCGCCACCCTCCTTGCCGAGGTAGGTGACCGCGCCGGAGGCGTGCTGCGGCTGGTTGTAGAACACGAAGTCGGCGTCGCTGCGCACCTTGCCGCTGGCACCGAGCAACAGGGTGGACGCATCGACGTCGGGCACCGTCGGCCCGGGACTCCAGCTGAGAACCGCCCGTACGGCGGTGCTCCGGACCGGCGTGTTCGCGCCCTTGCTCAGTACCGTCATGTGCATACCCTTACCTGACGCTGTCAACCGCCGCCGTCCGGGGTCGCAATTCCGTACAACCGGCGCAGGACAAAGTGGCCGAACCGACCACCAAGGGGTCGTTTCTCGACCTGTGCCTTACGGGGATGTAGGCGGGTGGCGCGCCGGGTCAGCGGGGCATCGAGCGCCACTGCATGTTGGCGACCATCCACGCGTCAGCGAGAATCTCCGCGGACTGGCGACCCGGGCAGGGGTGCACCTTCGAGCGGCCGGGGTTTCCGCCGGCGCGGGCCTCGACCTCCCACCGTTCGCCGTCGGTGCGGATGAAGACGTCACGGCGTCGGCGGAGACCGGCTTCGCCGTTCCACCAGTGCTGTTCGACTCTCACGCATCGACCGTAGTACGACGACCGGTCGAACGGGTCATCCGAAAGCGCAAAGAAACATCGCGAAACCGAAACGGTCACCGTCCCAGCACGCTGCGTGGAAAAACCAACGCCGCGGTGGGACGGTGACCGGACCGGATCAGATGGGGCGGATGTTCGCGGCCTGCGGGCCCTTCGGGCCCTGCGTCAGCTCGAACTCGACCCGCTGGTTCTCGTCGAGGCTGCGGTAGCCGCTCGACGCGATGGCCGAGTAGTGGGCGAAGACGTCAGCACCGCCGCCGTCGGGGGTGATGAAGCCGAAGCCCTTTTCCGCGTTGAACCACTTGACCGTACCGACAGACATGTCTCGCTCCTCGCAAGGCAGATGAAGCCACACCGTGTGGCTTCGGAGTCACCGCTTTGATCACCTTGCTCCGGCGGAATGCCGGCCATACAAGTACGCGCCTGGTGGCTGGATACCCACCAGGCGCGGCAAAGTATTCGGAGAATCAAACTGCAACACGGGACACGCTAGCACAGGGAACCGGCGATGTTCCGTCCAACACGCCGGTTATCACCCGTGGCGGTGGCCCGGTTCAGACCAGCGCCTCCTGCGACTCCTGGAAGGCCGGGTTGACGATGACATGCATACGGTCACCCGACCGTTGCAGCAGGGCGGCCCCGAGCACCTGACCCATGACGTCCATCATCCGCGGCTCCCAGTGGTAGATGCGCGGCATGACCGGGTGCCGCGCCTCGCCGTACGCGACCATCGTGAGCTGCGCCATGGCGCCGAGGTACGCAAAACCGTTGGTACCGGCCACGATCGGTGCGACGAGCACGGACGTCCGGCTCGGCACGCTCACCAGCGCGCCGTGCTCACCCACCAGGCCGTACTCGTCGAGCCAGAACAGGTGCGTCGAGGCGTAGTCGTCACCGGTCAGCAGCGTCACCCGGACCCCGCCGACCTCCTCCGTGGCCACGTCGAGGCGACCGCCGGCGCGGACGTTCTCGCGTCCCCGCCGCAGCAACCTGCCCTCGGTGGCCGACCACCGCTCCGCCCGTTCCGTGGTGACCCACTCCATGGTCAGCGCCCGGTCGACCACGAGCCCTTCGACGAGGTCCTGACCGAACTCGCCGTAGACCGCCGACCCCTGTTCGGCCGCCTCCTCCGGGACCAGCTTGGTACGCAGCAGCGGCAGGATCGCGTCGAGGTCCTCGGCGTCGTCGCCGTCGACGGCGAGGGTGCGGGTCAGGAACTCGTCGACCGCGGCCGTCCATTCCGATCGCGGCAACGCCGTCGCCGCCCGGCTCAGCGGCGCCAGCGAGACGGTGTGCCGCTGGCCGTCCGGCTCGATGATGGCCAGGACGTCCGGCGACACCTCCTCGTACCGGTATCCGAGGATGCGCGCCCGCACCGCGACCAGCCACCGCATCGCCTTGAGGTCGTCCCAGCCCGCTTCCGTCATCGACCGTCCCCTGTCCCCCGTGGTTCCCCCGTCGTGTGCGGAGCCTAGCCAGTAACCCCGGCCCGCCGCCGCCCCGCGACGGTGACCCGGCGCGCCAACACGTCGGCGGCGCCCGAGTCGACGGCCCGGGCGCAGCGCCGTCAGGCGCGCGAGTTCGGTCCCCAGGCGTGCCACGACGTGAGGTCCACCAGAGCGGTGACGCGGGGCCGGTCGCGGTCGGGGTACGGCCTGCCGATGTAGTGCCGGGCGATCCGGTCGATGTCGGCCAGGCCGTCGTCGTCGCGGAGGTCGGTGACGGTGCCGGTGACGCTGACGTGCGTGTGCCAGCCGGCCTCGTCGAGGACGGTCAGGCTGACCCGGGGGTCGTGGCGCAGGTAGTCCAGGCGCTTGCGTCCAGCGTCCATGTTCACCACGATGCGGTCGTTCTCGAACAGGTACCACGTGGCCACCGAGACGGGGTGCCCGTCGGGGCGGACCGTGGTGATGACGGCCGGGTTGGGCTTGGTGAGCAGGCGACGCAGGTGGTCGGGAAGCGGTGGTTTCGACACCGCGTGATCGTATCGGGGCGGCCATCGTCGGACCCGGCGATGTGACGGGCGGCGAGGATTCGGAGGGTGCGGTGGTCAACCGGCGCGGCTGGGCCATCGTCGCGGCGTTCGCGGTGACCCAGACGGTCGGCTTCGGTGTGCTCTACTACGCCTTCGCCGTGCTGCTGCGGCCGATGGCGCTGGCGCTCGACGCCTCGACGGCCGTGGTCACCGGTGCCCTCACCGCCTCGGTTCTGGCTGGTGCGGTGCTGTCGGTGCCGGTCGGGCGGTGGCTCGACCGGCACGGCGGCAGGGCCCTGATGACGACCGGCTCGCTGCTCGCGACGGGGCTGGTCGTGGCGTGGTCGCAGGTGCGCACCGTCGCCCAGCTGTACGCGGTGCTCATCGGCATCGGGCTGGCCACCGCGATGGTGCTCTACGAAACGGCCCTGACCGTCGTCGTGTCCTGGTTCGACCCGCCGCACCGCGGCCGGGCGGTGCTCGCGGTCGTCATCGTCGCCGGGTTCGCCAGCACCATCTTCATGCCGCTGACCGCCGCGCTCGTCGACCGGTGGGGCTGGCGTACGGCGCTGCTCGTCCTCGCCGGCGTCCACGGCGCGCTGACCGTGCCGTTGCACGCGTTTCTCGTCCGTCCACCGCCCGCCCTGCGGGCGCGGGACGCGGACCCGGCGCACGCCGGAACCGTGCGGGCGGCGGTGCGCGACCCGCGGTTCTGGTTCCTCGCCACCGCGTTCGTGGCCCACAGCGCGGCGATGGCGACGATGGCCGTCCATCTCGTCGGGTTCCTCGTCCACAGTGGACACCCGGCGGTGTTCGCCGCGTCTGTGGCGGGCCTCCTCGGTGTCATGTCCGTCACCGGGCGGCTCCTGCTGACCGCCGCGCACCGGCGGTGGCGGCTGACGACGGTCGTCACCGTGGTCTTCGCCGTACAGGGCGCCGGCGCGTTCGTCCTGCCGCTGGTCGCCGCGAGCCCGGCGGGCGCGGCCGTCGGGGTCACCGCGTTCGGGATCGGGTTCGGCGTCGCGAGCCTCGCCCGGCCGCAACTGCTCGCCGACCGCTACGGGACCCTCGCCTACGGGACCATCAACGGCATCCTCGCCACGCCCGTGACGGTGTCCAGGGCCGTGGCGCCGGCGGCCGCGGCCGGGCTGCTCGGCGTCTGCGGCTACGGCGCCGTGCTCGCCGGGGTCGGGGCGGCCTGCCTCGTCGCGGCGGTGGGGATCGCCGCCCGCGCCGGCACGCCGCCGCCCGTGGCCCGGTCCGCGGAACCCCGCTGACGTCGCGCCGGCGGGGCATCGACGGGCTTGACAGTCATCCCCGCGCGGCGCACGATGGGCCAACTGGGAGAGCGCTCTCCAAGACCGCCGCCGTCACCCACCCCCAGGAGCTCTCCGTGCGACGAACCCTGCACCCACGTCCGCCACGCGTCCCGCGCGGATCCGCGGGCCGCCGTCCACCGCCGCGGGTCGCGCGGCTCGCCGCGGCCGCCGGGCTCCTCGCGGCGTCCCTCGTCGCCGTCGCGTCCCCCGCCCCCGCGGCCGACACGCTGCTCTCCCAGGGCAGGCCGGCCGTCGCGTCCTCGCTCCAGGGCGACGACCTGCCCGCGTCGCACGCCGTCGACGGCAACCCGGGCACGCGCTGGGGCAGCCAGTGGTCCGATCCGCAGTGGATCCAGGTCGACCTCGGCGCCGTCGCCACCATCAGCCAGGTGGTGCTGCGGTGGGAGGCCGCCTACGGCCGGGCGTTCCAGCTCCAGACGAGCGCCGACGCGACGTCGTGGACCACGGTCCACACGACCACGAACGGCACCGGCGGGACGCAGACCCTCGCGGTGACCGGCAGCGGCCGCTACGTGCGCATGTACGGCACCGAACGCGGCACCGGCTACGGCTACTCGCTCTGGGAGTTCCAGGTCTACGGCTCCACCGGACCGGGTGAGCCCGGCACCTGGGAGACGGTCTGGTCCGACGACTTCACCGGCCCGGCCAACACCTCGCCCTCGGCCGCGAACTGGCTGCTGCGCACCGGAACCCGGTATCCGGGCGGCGCGGCGAACTGGGGCACCGGCTCGGTCGAGACCGCGAGCGCGTCCACGAACAACGTCTTCCTCGACGGCAACGGGCGCCTGCAGATCCGCGCCGTCCGCGACGGCGCCGGCACCTGGACGTCGGGGCGCCTGGAGACCCAGCGCACCGACTTCGCCCCGCAGCCCGGTCAGCTGCTGCGGTTCCAAGCGGTGCTGCGCCAGCCCGACGTCGCCGACGGAACCGGATACTGGCCGGGCTTCCGCGCGACCGGCGCGGCCTACCGCGGCACCTACACCAACTGGCCCGGCGTCGGCGAGACCGACATCGCCGTCGACGTCAACGGACGCGGGCAGCTCGCGCAGACCCTCCACTGTGGAACCGCGCCGGCCGGGGTCTGCAACGAGTACGACGGGCGCACCAGCGGCTTCGCCAGCTGCGCCGGCTGCACGGCCGGCTACCACGAGTACACGCAGATCATCGACCGCACGAAGACCGACGAGGAGATCCGGTTCTACCTCGACGGCCGGCAGACGTGGGTGGTGCGGGAGAGCCAGGTCGGCGTGGCCGCCTGGCAGGCCGCCGTGCACCACGGCTTCTACCTCCGGCTCGACCTCGCGATCGGCGGCTCGCTGCCGAACGCGGTCGCCGGACGCACCACGCCGGTCGCGACCACCACGTCCGGTGGCGTGTTGAGCGTCGACCGGGTCACGGTCTCCCGGCAGACCGGAACCGCGCCGACCGCGATGACCGACCCGCCGGTACCGGCGGGGCCGAGCACCGTCCGGGTCACCGGAACGCAGGGAAACTGGCAGCTGCAGGTCAACGGGGCGCCCTACCTCATCAAGGGACTGACGTACGGGCCGCCGCAGAACGCCGGTGACGGCTACATGCGCGACCTGAAAAGCATGGGCGTCAACACGATCCGCACCTGGGGCGTCGACGACGCGCAGACCCCGCAACTGCTCGACACCGCCGCCCGGCACGGGATCAAGGTGATCGTCGGGCACTGGCTCAACCAGGGCGCGGACTACGTCAACGACACCGCCCACAAGACGGCCGTGAAGAACGAGATCGTCGCCCGCGTCGACGCGCTCAAGGGCCGGCAGGGCGTGCTGATGTGGGACGTCGGCAACGAGGTCATCCTGACGATGCAGGACCACGGCCTGCCCGCCGACGTCGTCGAGGCGCGACGGGTCGCCTACGCGAAGTTCGTCGACGAGGTCGCGGTCGCGATCCGGGCGGCCGACCCGAACCACCCCGTCACCTCGACCGACGCCTACACGTACGCGTGGACCTACTACAAGGCGTACAGCCCCGCGCTGAACCTGCTCGCGGTCAACTCCTACGGTGCGATCGACACCGTGCGGACCGACTGGATCGCCGGCGGCCACACCAGGCCGTACATCGTCACCGAGGCCGGGCCCGACGGCGAGTGGGAGGTGCCGAACGACGCCAACGGCGTCCCGGACGAACCGACCGACCTCCAGAAGCGCGCCATGTACACGGCGAGCTGGAACGCGGTCCTCGGCCACCCCGGTGTCGCGCTCGGCGCGACCGAGTTCCACTACGGCCTGGAGAACGACTTCGGCGGCGTGTGGCTCAACACCCTCACCGGCGGGTGGCGCCGGCACGGCTACCACGCGCTGAAGCAGGCGTACACCGGGCAGCCGACCGGCAACACTCCCCCGGAGATCACGTCGATGACCGTCGCCAACGCCACGGCCGTTCCGGCGGGCGGCCAGCTCACGATCGACGTGGCGACGACCGACCCGCAGGGCGACCTGATCCGCTACCACCTGATGGCCAGCGACAAGCACGTCACCGGCAACCGCGGCTTCCGGCACCTGCGGTTCACGGAGTCGGGCAACCGGTTCACGGTGACGGCGCCGGAGACGCTGGGCGTGTGGAAGGTCTACGTGTACGCCTACGACGGCCACGGCAACGTCGGCATCGAGCAGCGGTCGTTCCGGGTCGTGCCGCCGGCCGTCGGCGGGACGAACCTGTCGCTGAACCGGCCGGTCACCGCGTCGTCGTACCAGCCGACCGGCACCGACGGCCCGCAGCTGCCCGAGCGGGCCGTCGACGGGAACCACGGCACCCGGTGGGCGAGCGAGTGGGTCCCCGAGGCGTGGCTACGGGTCGACCTCGGCTCGGTGCAGAGCTTCGACCACGTGCAGCTCGCGTGGGAGGCCGCCTACGCGACCGCGTACCGGATCGAGACCTCCACCGACGGGAACACCTGGACCGCGGTCCACTCGACGAACGCCGGCGACGGCGGGTTCGACAGCCTCGATGTCAGCGGCACCGGGCGCTACGTCAGGGTTCTGGGCACCGGTCGGGCGACCGGCTGGGGCTACTCGCTGTGGGAGTTCGGCGTATACCGGCGGTGAACTGCTACACATACCCTCATGCGTAAGCCGACCCTTGAGGACGTGGCGCGGGAGGCGGGGGTCTCCCGCGCCACCGTCTCCCGTGTGGTGAACGGGATCCGCAACGTCGACCCGAAGCTCGACGAGATCGTGTGGCGCGCGGTCACCAAGATCGGCTACGTCCCGAACCGGGCCGCCCGCTCGCTGGTGACCAGGCGCAGCGGCACCGTCGCCCTCGTGGTGTCGGACTCGGAGAGCCACGACGACGACCCGTTCATGAGCCAGTTCTTCTCCGACCCGTACTTCGGACGCGTCGTCGGGGGCATCATGAGCGTCCTGCGGCCGGCCGGGATCCAGCTCGGGCTGCAGCTCGTCGGCACCACGGAGGCGCGCACCAGGCTCGTCGGAGACCTCGGCCAGGGCCAGGCCGACGGCGCGGTCGTGCTGTCGCTGCACCCGAACGACACGCTGCCCCGTCAGCTCAGCGACGCGGGGATCGCCGCGGTCATGGTCGGGCGGCCCGCCGAGCCGACCCCGATCAGCTACGTCGACCTGGCCAACGACACCGGTGCCGCGCTCGCCGCCGAGCACCTGGTCGGGCTCGGGCGCGGCACGATCGGGATGGTCACCGGTCCCGCCCACGCGCCCGCCGCCCAGGACCGCGACGAGGGGTTCCGCCGCGCGATGGCCAGACACGGCCACGCGTTCGTGCCGGCCGTGGAGGGCAACTTCACGCACGACAGCGGCGAGAAGGCCATGCACCGGCTGCTCGACGAGAACCCGGACCTCGACGCCGTGTTCGTCGCCAACGACCTGATGGCGCAGGGTGCGCTGCGGGCCCTGTCGGAGCGGGGCCGGGAGGTGCCGGGCGACGTCGTGGTCGTGGGGTTCGACGACAGCAGCGCCGCGCTCGCGTCCCGGCCGGCGCTGACGACGGTGCGCCATCCGCTCGAGGACATGGCGGCCCGGGCGACCCGGATGGTGCTGGAGCGGATCGAGAACCCGGGGATGCGGGTCGAGTCGGTGATCTTCGAACCCGAGCTGGTGATCCGCCAGTCGGCCTGAGACCCCGGGCCCGGAAAGCGCTCTCCCGCCGACTCCGCGGGCGTCAGAGCCCGACCAGGGTCAGCGCCGCGTCGACGATGCTGGCCGTGTCGATGCCGTGCAGCGCGTAGGCGTCCTCGACGCTGCTGGACTGGCCGAACTCGGTGACGCCGAGGCTGCGGATCCGGTCGCCGCGGGCCGCTGCGAGGAACGCCAGCGTGTGCGGATGCCCGTCCTGGACGGTGACCAGCGGTGCCGGCGCGTGCGGCGGGAACAACTCGTCGACGATGCCGCCGCCCCGCGCGTCGCGGTCGGCGCGGTGCCGCAGCGACTCGAACACGAGGTCCGGGCTGGTCAGGCACACCACGCCCGCGGTGACGGACCGGTCGGCGAGGCGCGTCGCGGCGGCGAGGACCTCGGGCATGATCGCGCCGACCCCGACGAGCGTGACCTGGTCGCGGTCGGCCGGGTGCCGGCTGAGGCGGTAGCCGCCGGCGACGGCCTGGCGCCGGCGGCGTTCGAGCAGCGCCGGGTCGTCGGGAAGGTCGGCCAGGGCCGGGTCGAGGGGACGGGTGGACAGCCGGAAGTAGGACGAGCGTCCGCCGGGTAGGCCCACCCGGGACATCGCGTGCAGGAACGTCCACTCCAGGTCCTGCGCGAAGGCGGGCTCCCAGGCCGTGCAGCCGGGCTGCTCCAGCCCGATGGACGGCGTGGTGATCGACTGGTGCGCGCCACCCTCCGGCGCGAGCGTCACGCCCGAGGGCGTGCCGACCAGGATGGACTGGCCGCCGGCGTAGATGCCGTACGACCAGGGCTCGAGGGCCCGGGAGACGAACGGGTCGTAGATCGTGGCGACCGGGATCAGCCGCTGGCCCCAGCGCGACCACGTGGTGCCGAGCTCGCCGAGGAGCCCGACGAGGTTGACCTCGGCGATGCCCAGCTCGATGTGCTGCCCGGTGGCCCGCTCCGACCAGCGCAGCAGCCGTTGGGCGTCGTCGGCGAACCAGTCCCGCCGCTCCTTGACCGCCCACACCCCGGTCTTGTTGATCCAGCCGCCGAGGTTCGTCGACGAGGCGACGTCGGGGCTGCAGGTCACGAGCCGGGCGGCCGTCTCGGGGGCGTCGTGGACGAGGTCGGCCAGCAGCCTGCCGAGCGCGGCCTGCGTCGAGACCGGCTTGCGGTGCGGGTGCCCGAGGGTATGCGGCACGGCGAGCGGCGCGCTGGCCGTCAGGTCCGGCCGGCGCAGCGTGCGGCCGCGCTCCTCGCACAGGCCGGCCTCGGCGCTGCCCGGGACGAACGGCGCCCACGGGTCGTCGACGGCGACACCCGACGCGTCGGCGAGGGCGTGCAGCTGGGCCTCGGTGAGCAGCACCGAGTGGTTGTTCGGGTGGCCCTCGGTGGGCAGGCCGCGGCCCTTGACCGTGTAGGCGAAGACGACGGTCGGCCGGTGGTCGTCGACCTTGTCGAACGTCGAGGTGAGCAGGCCCAGGTCGTGGCCGCCGAGGTCGCGCACCGCGGCGCTGAGCTGGTCGGCGGTGAGCGCGCCGACGACCTCGCGCAGCCCGGGCGAGCCCTGGCCGGCGAGGATCCGGTCGGCCACCTCGTCGGGCGGCACGCGCAGCATGCGCTGGTACTCCTCGTTCGGCATCTCCTCCAGGCGCCGGCGCAGCTCGTCGCCGCCGGGCCGGTCGAAGACCGCGGAGATGAACCGGCCCCACTTGAGGGTCAGCACCTGCCAGCCGGCGGCGGTGAACATGCCCTGCAGGCGCTGGATCTGGATGTCGGGCACGACCCGGTCGAGCGACTGCCGGTTCAGGTCGACCACCCACAGCAGCTCCCCCAGCGACGCGACCTGCGGGTCGGCGACGGCCTCCCAGATGGCGCCCTCGTCGAGCTCGGCGTCACCGAGCAGGCTGATGAAGCGTCCCGCGTCGGGGGTCCCGGGAAAGTGCGACGAGACGTAGCGGTGCGCCACGGCCGCCCACAGCGCGGCGGTCGCGCCGATGCCGACGGAGCCGGTCGAGAAGTCGACGGTGCCGGGGTCCTTCAGGCGGCTGGGGTAGCTCTGCAGGCCACCCTTCTCCCGCAGCCGGGTCAGGTACGAGGCGTCGAGATCGCCGAGCAGGTAGTTGAGGGCGTGCAGCACCGGGGAGGCGTGCGGCTTGACCGAGACCCGGTCGCGGTCGGTCAGGCAGGAGAACCACAGGGCGACCATGATGTCGACCATCGAGGCCGACGACGCCTGGTGGCCGCCGACCTTCACGCCGCTGGAGTTCGGGCGGCCCCGGTTGGCGGCGTCGACGATCGCCGTCGACAGCCACAGGACCCGTTGGGAGATCGACCGCAGCAGGGCGTCGTCAACGTGGATCGTCATGGAGCACCTCGGAGCGGTCGGCGGGAACTGCGCTGCACTGAGCTTGCACTATAGTGCACGCCGTGGACGAGGAGACGGCGGCGCTGGCCGGTGTGATCGGCGCCCGCGTCCGCCAGGAGCGGCTGTCGCGCACCTGGACGCTGGACCACCTGGCCGACGCGGCCGGGGTCAGCCGGCGGATGGTGGTCAACGTCGAGCAGGGCGTCACCAACCCCAGCGTCGGGACGCTGCTGCGCCTCAGCGACGCGCTGGGCATCGGCCTGCCGGCGCTGGTCGAGCCGCCGAGGCCGGCGGCGCTGCGGGTCACCCGCGACGGCGAGGGCGTCGCGCTGTGGACCAGCGACGCCGGCGGCCGCGGCCTGCTGGTCGCCGGCACCGGGCCGCCCGACGTGGTCGAGCTGTGGGACTGGACGCTCGGGCCGGGTGACCGGCACGCCAGCGACGCCCACTCGACCGGCACCAAGGAGCTGATCCAGGTCCGCGACGGCACCGTCACCGTGGGGGTCGCCGGCGACTCGGTCGTCCTGCGGCCGGGTGACGCGCTCGCGTTCGCCGGCACGGTCCCCCACTCCTACGCCAACCCCGGCGCCGCGCCGGCCCGGTTCTCCCTGGCCGTGTTCCAGCCCGGCGTCGGGACCGACCCCGGATCCACCCATCGTGAGGAGCACCGACATGGCTGACACTCCCCTGCCGCGCGACGTCGTCGACGGCGCCGGGGTGGACCCGGCCGTACTCGCCCTGCGTCCGGACTACCGGGCGCTGCTGGTCGCCGTGGACGGCGTGGTCCCGGGTCCCGGCGACGCCGGCAGCGAGGCGCTCCTGCGGGAGGCCGAGGCCGCCGCCGGACGGCTGCTCGCCGGCACCGCCGTCGACCGGCTGCCCCACGTCGCCGCCTGGCGGGAGGCGTACCGCGCGTTCGGCGCGAAGCCGCAGCGCACCCGCAACAGCCTGGAGGCCCTGACCCGCCGGGCCGGGACGGGCCTGCCCCGCGTCAACCGGCTCACCGACGTCTACAACGCCGTCTCGGTGCTGCACCAGGTGCCGCTCGGCGGCGAGGACCTGTCCGGCTACCGGGGCAGCCCCCGGCTGCTGCGCGCCGCCGGCGACGAGCCGTTCGACACCGTCGCCGGCGGCGAGGTCGTGGTCGAGCACCCCGACCCGGGTGAGGTCGTGTGGTGCGACGACGCCGGTGTCACCTGCCGACGGTGGAACTGGCGGCAGGGCCGACGCACCCAGCTCACCCCCGGCACGACCACGGCCCTGTTCATCCTCGACGCGCTCGCACCCCTCACCGACGGCGCGCTGACCGCGGCCGCCGACGACCTCGTGGCCCACCTCCGGCGCTTCTCCCCGGAGCTGCAGGTCGCCACCCGGCTGCTCGACCGCCCGTGACCCGGGCCGGCCTTGCCCCCGGCTAGGCGGTCGTGACCAGGCGGTGCAGGTCGTAGACGAGCTCCGAGCGGGTGCGCGGGTCGACGTCCGCCGCGTCGGCGCCGTGGAACCGCACGCCCTCGATGCGTTGCGGCGGCACGGACTCGGCGGTGTCGGAGGCGTGCCAGCCGGGGTCGGTGTCGAGGACCGCCCACGTGTCGGCGGACACCGGCTTGGCCAGCTGCACGCCCGAGTCGTGCCAGCGCTGCCAGCCGCGCGTCTCCAGCCCGCGTAGCTGGCCGTAGGTGACCGTGTGTCCGGCCAGCCCGGACAGCACCGCACCGGCGTCCTCCGCCCGGTACACCGGCCGGGCCAGCTGCGGGAACGGTTGCAGGATCTCGTAGTCGGCGAACAGCTCCGACCAGACCGGCAATGCGTCGGCGGCGAGGTCGAGCGGGTGGCGTACCACGACCGGCGCGTCCGCGGGCAGCTCGTACAGCTTGTCGTCGACGTCGGCGAGCGTGCCGTCCTCGGCGACCCGGAAGTCGCACCCGGGCAGGTCGGCCACGCCCCAGACGAGACGGCCGGCCAGGTGCCGCATCCAGGGGTGGCGGGCGTACCGGTCGAGGAACACCCCGGCGCCGATGGCCCGGCCGGTGCACATGGCCCGCTCGATCCGGGCCAGGTGCAGCGACGCCGACGCGCGCGCGTCCTTGCGCAGCGCGGTCAGCTTCGCCTTCGCCGCCTTCGCCTTCTGCTTGTCGTCGGCGCGTCCGGGCCGTGGCAGGTCCGGCAGCACGGCCCCTCGGTCGTCGCGCAGGACGGGCAGCAGCGTGGCGTCGAAGACGATCCGGTAGGTACGCGAGCCGGTGCCGACGACGTCGGCGCCGTCCTCGTCCAGGCCCAGGGTCGGCACGAGCCGGTCGGCGAGCTCGTCGGAGGTGAGGCCGCGGCTGTAGGCGATGGCGTCGATGCGTTCGCGGGCCGCCGCCGCGAACGCCGGGAACCGGGACTTCTCCGCGAGCAGGTTGATGTTGATCAACGCGGTGTCGGTGCCGATGTTGAGCAGGGCGTCCAGGGCGGCGTGCGCGCGGGCGCTGGCGTTCTCCCCCGGCCACCGGCGGGCCAGCGTGGTGAGCCGGCGGGCGCAGTCGTCGTCGCCGAGCAGGCCGACCGCCTGCAGGCACCACGACGCCTTCGGCGGGGCGCCTTCGGCGAGCCACGCCTCGAACAGCGCCCACGCGAACGCGGCCCGCGACGCCGGCGTGCAGGCCGCCTTCGCGGCGAGCACCCCCGGATGCACCTCGTCGGCGTTGGACCAGGCCAGCTGTGTGAGGAGGAGGTCCACGTCGAGCGGCGGCTCGAGCGCCGGCAGGGTCCGCGCGGCGGCGAACGCCGGCACCGTCGGCCGTTTCGCGCCGGGCGCGGTCAGCGGGTCGGCGTCGAGCATCGCGCGGACGGCCGGTTCGGCGGCCGGTTCGACAGCAAGGTCGGCCGCGAAGCCCAGGATCGTCGCGCGGTGGCCCTGTGCGTCC
This sequence comes from Virgisporangium ochraceum, assembly GCF_016863655.1. GTDB lineage: Bacteria > Actinomycetota > Actinomycetes > Mycobacteriales > Micromonosporaceae > Virgisporangium > Virgisporangium ochraceum. The sequence continues at coordinate 70,306 of NZ_BOPH01000097.1, read as the reverse complement.
AGGTACCGCAGGACGCGCGACGCGCCCGCGTCCGCGTGGTCGGCGGACCACAGTGTCAGCGCCCCGGCGGCCGCGTGTTCCGGGTGCCGCAGGATCCACGAGCGGGCCAGCGCCTTGTGCTTCCTCCCGGCGAACGCCTTCACGACCGCGGGAACGAGCGACACGTCACCGAACGGCTGCGCGGCCCGCAACGCGTGCTCCACGCCGTCGGGGTCGGCCAGCGCGGCCCGCAGCAGCGGCAGGTGCGACAGACCACCGCGGTACATCACCGGCAGCAGGGCGGGTCCGGCCGTGCCGCCGGGAGCGAAGCCCAACGCCAGGAGCCGGTCGTGCACGTGCCCCGGCGCCAGCGCCAGGTCGGCGACGGACGTCGGGACCGCCCACCGTTCCCGGTGGGCGACGAACGCCTCCACGTCGTCGCACCGGGCGATGGACACGCCGTTCCACGTCACGGCGGACTCGTGCGTGCCGACCCGCTGGCCCGCCTCGACCTCCTCGTCGCGCCACGACTGGACCGGCTCGACCGTCAGGGCCGGGTCGAGCGGCGGCACCCGCACGACCGGTGGCGGCACGTAGTCGACCGGGTCGCCGAGGCCGCCGAGCGCGTCGTCCTCCGGCGGTGCGACGGGATCCGGCTCGATGCCCCGGTCGATCAGGTCCACCAGCTCGTCGTCGCCATTGTCGCGGGCGAACCGGCGGACCCGGTCCGGGTCGAGGGCGGCGGCGCGGAGCAGGTTCGCCGTGCCCCACAGGTGGCCGGCGCGCCGCTCCCGCAGCAGCGCGACCCGGGCGTGGTCGTCGTCGATGTGCGCCAGCAGCCGGCACCACAGGTCGTTGTGGAACGGGTCGGTCTGCCACGGCTCGCCCGGCTTGAGGCGGGCGAACACCTCGGCGGCGGCGCTGCCGGCGAGCTCGAGCACCGACGCGAGATACACGCGGCCACGGCGGAACGGCGCGAAGAACGGGTGCGCGTTCTTGCGGTTGGCCGCGAGGAAGCGCTCCAGCGTCGCGAGGTCGCCGGCGGCGATCCCCGTGGCGTGCACGTTGCCGTCGCCGAACGGGCAGAGGTGACGCAGCGCGTCCTCGTGCACCCGCCGCTCCTCGGGGCCCGCCGCCGGACCCAGCGGCAGCAGGAACGTGGTCGCCCAGCGCAGGTGCGCGCTCCGACGGTCGACGGCCGACGGCGCGATCGCGGCGGCGGCGTCCAGGATCGCCGTTCTCGCGGCGGCGAACTCCGCGTCGTCGGCGAGCGCGAGCAGCTCGCGCAGCCGGCCGAACGGCCCGGCGCCGACGTACGGCAGCTGGTACCGGAGACCGGCGAGCAGCCGGCGCGCGGCCTCGGGCAGCCCGACGGAGGCGACGAGGAAGTCGGTGAGCCGGTCCTCGGTCTCCTCCCGGAACTCGCCGATGAACGTCTGGTACTGCTGGAGGACCAGCTCGACCACCCTGACGTCCTCCTCGGCGGAGCCCACCCGCGGCCGCGGGTCGAGGATGCGCCGACCGAGCTCCCGCTCGTGGTGGTGGTCGCTCGTGACGTAGGCCCAGATGCTCGACCGGTGGTCGGTGACCGACATGCCGTGCCGGTCGTTGGCCCAGAACGCCCGGCGCAGCGCGGTCCACGCGTCGTCAAGTGTCGACAGTGGACGGACCGCCACCGGGATGCCGCCGCGCCGCGGGTACAGCGCCGCGCGCAGCCACGGGCTGACGTGGACGCCGTCGCGCCGCTCCACCGGGGTCGTCGGCGAAGGTGGGGCCGCGGCGGGACGGTGTGCGCCGATCCAGGCGACGACGCCGCTCCCGCCGCCGACGAGCAGGCCGTCGCCGGAGGGCTCGCAGCACCACAGGGTCGCCGACGTCACGAACTGGTCGAAGCGGGCGAAGGTGCGCCCGTCGTCGGCCGAGACCAGCACCAGCCCGTCCGCTCCGACGATCACGACGCGACCGTCGGGAAGGCAGCGCACCGCGGTGAGCAGCCCGTCGGCCGGCACCGGGACGCGCCGGAAGCCCTCGTCGGCGGACCGGAACACCGTGCCGCCGGCGCCGACGGTGAGGACGGTGCCGGCCGGGGTCACTGTCGCCGACATGAGGTCGACACCGGCCTCGAGGTCGAGCCGCCGCACCGACCTGTCGCGGCACACGTACAGGCGGCCCGGACGGTCGGTCGGAACGAGCACCCCGAGCGGGCTGCCGCTGATCCGGCCGATGGACTCGTCGACGCCGCCGACGCGACGGAACGCCTCCCCGTCGGCCGAGGTCGCGAGGTAGCCGTCGTCGCCGGCGACCCACAGCCGCCCGTCGTCGTCGGCGACGACGCCGAACAGGCACCCGCTCGTGCCGGAGGCCAGCTGCCGCCACGACCCGCCGCGGTCGGTCGACCGGGCGATGAACCCGTACTCGCCGACGACCCACAGCCCGTCCCCGCGCAGCAGCGCCCCGCGCAGCCCCCGGCCCGGCGCGACCACCCGGCGGAAGGCGTACCCGTCCGACGACACGGCGGCGACGCTCCAGCCCTGGCCGCCGACGGCGACGGCGGAACCGGCGTGCACCGCGAGGCCCAGCACCAGCTGGTGCCCGTTGTCGGTTCCGGCGCAGGCGCCCATCCGCAGGCCGGCAAGAGGATTCATGTCGACGCCCTTCGGGAGGACCACTCCGAGCGCCGGCTCCGTGGCGTGGCGCGCCGGGATGATCTCACACCGGCGGTCGCGGGGAGGTCCTGGAACCGGCCACGCGCAGGGCCCACCAGATCAGCGGCGCCTGCATCGGGAGACGGGCGTACGCGGCCGCCCGGTACGCCGGAGGGCGCCGCCGCCAGTCCCATGCCATCTTGACGTTCGCCGGAAAGACCGCCGCGAAGAGACCGGCGGCGGCCAGCCCGCCCGCGCGGCGGGTGCGCGGATGCGCGAGCGCCGCGGCGACCGCGAGCTCGGCGGCGCCGCTGAGATACGTCCACGTCCGTGCCCGGCCGGGCAGACTCCGCGGCACGATCGGGTCGTACACGCGGGGGGCCGCGAAGTGCGTGGCACCGGCGGCGGCGAGCAGCAGCGCGAGGCCATAGGCACTCCGGGGCGCGGACACGCGACCAGCATGCCACGGCCCGGGCGGCCGGCCGCTCAGGACACCGTGACGCCCGGGACACCGCGCCTCTCAGGGGACCGTGGCGCGCAGGCCGCCGGTTCGCAGGTCGTAGATGCTGACCAGGGTGCCGAACCGGGCGACGAGCACCTGCCCGGCGTGGCTGAGAACCAGCTCGTACGTGCCGGTGCCCCTCCACACCGCGGGCGTGAACGGCGGCGCGGTCGTCTTTCCGGTGGTGGCGTTCCACAGCTGCACCGGATCGTCCGTGCTCGCCGCGAGCACGGTCTGCCCGTCGGCGCTGACCTCGACCGCGCTGAAGATGCCGCCGCCGGTGAAAAGAGTCGTTCCCCGGCCCGCGGGCCCGTCCCACACGAGCACCTCGCGCGGTCCGGCCGCCACGAGCCGGCGTCCGTCCGGGCTGAACGCGAGCGCGTCGATGCCGCCGACGTACGGCGGCAGGACGGTGGCGCGACCGGTGGCGGCATCCCAGATCCGCGCCGACAACGCCTCCTCGGCGACGCTCCGCGCCGGGCTGCCGCCCGCGTAGGCCGAGGACGGCAGGCGGCCCGCGGAGGCGACGGTGCGCCCGTCGGGGCTCAGTGCCAGCGCGCGGAGCTCGATGCCGGCCGAGTCGAGGGTCGCGAGCGCGGCACCGGTGCGGGTGTTCCAGAGCCGGATCGTCCCGTCGGACCCGGCGGTCGCGAGGGTCCCGCCGTCCCGGCTGAACGCGAGGAGGGTGACCCGCGCGGAGTGCCCGCGCAGCGCCAGCGCGGTGCCGGCCGGGGTCAGGCACCGCAGCCGCACGAGGCCGGCGTCGTCGGCCACCGCGAGCGTGTGCCCGTCCGGGCTGAAGGCCACGCCGCGGACCGGCCCGGGGTCGGTGAAGGCCGCCGCGCCGCGACCGGTCGCGGTGTCCCACAACGACACGGTCCCGGTGGCGGTCGCGACGGCCAGGGTGCGGCCGTCGGCGCTCACCGCCAGCTGCTGTACCCCGGACGGGCTGGCCGGTGTGCCGCGCGCCGGCAGGTCGGTGCAGCCCACGGGGGACGCCGACGCGGTGGCGCCGGTGGACCGGTCGGCGCCGGGCCGCTCGGCGTCGCCCCGGTTGGCGCGGATCAGCAGGGCGGTCACGGTCACCAGCGCGAGCACGGACACCGCGACCGTCACCGCACGCAGCGCGGACGGGCGGCTCCGTTCGACGTCGTCGGGCGGGAGATCCGGTGCGGGTGGCGGGACGGGTCCGATCCGCACCCCGACGGGTATGGCCGGCGCCTCCTCGACAGCCTCGCGGTCGGCGGCGGCCGGTTCCTCGGTGGCGGCCGTTTCCTCTTCGGTGGCGGCCGTTTCCTCCTCGGCGTTCGGCGCCGGCAGGACCGCGGAGTCCGGTGCGTACAGGCTCCCCTCCGCCACGACGAGCTCGGGCCGCTCCAGCACGGTCGGCGCCACCCCCAGCGCCCCGTGCAGAAGCGTCGCCACGAGCGGGATCCGGGTCGAGCCGCCGACCAGGAAGACCCCGTTCAGCGCACCCGGCGCCACCCCGGCCTCGCGCACCACGGCCAGGGTGGCGTCCATCGTCCGCGCGAGCACGGGCCGCGCCAGTCGCTCGAGCTGTTCGCGGCCGAGGGGCGCCTCGTCGTCGAAGAGCGGAACGTGGACGAGCGTGGCCGAGGCCCGCGACAGGATCTCCTTGGCGGTGCGCACGTCCTCGCGCAGCGACCGGGCCGCCCGGCGGTCCTCGCCGGACCCCGGGTGGGTGAGGCGGCGCCAGCGGTCGGGGTCGCGGTCGGAGTACACCGTGCCGAGGTACTCCAGGAGGGCCGCGTCGATGTCCAGCCCGCCGGCGTCGGACAGGCCCCGGGTCGCGAGGAGCTCGAAGCCGGCACCGGCGCGGCGGACCACCGTCGCGTCGAAGGTGCCCGCGCCGAGGTCGTAGACCAGGATCGTGCCGACCGGTGGCAGGTCCGCCACCCGGACGTAGTAGCTGGCCGCCGCCACCGGCTCGGCCACGAGCCGCACCCCGGCCAGCCCCGCCGCCGACGCCGCGTCGAGCAGCGTGCCGCGGCGGCGGCCGCCCCACCCGGCCGGGCACGTCAGGACCGTCCGCTCCGGTGCGGCGCCGGCCACCCGGTGCGCCTCGGCGGCCACCCGTGACAGCAGCGCCGCGAACAGGTCCACCACGGGTATCCCGCGCCCGTCGAGCAGTACCGTCCCGTCGTCGACGGTGCGTTTGGGGTTCGGCTCGTACCCGCCGGGCGAGGTGCGGGCCGCGAACACCGCGTCGCGGCCGACCAGCAGGGTTCCGTCGCGGTCCAGGCACACCGCGGAGGGCAGCAGCTCGACGCCGTCGAAGTGCAGCGGCCGGACCCGCCCGGTCGGATCGGCCAGCACCGCCACGGTGGTCGAGGTGCCGAAGTCGACACCCAATCGGTGCCCTTCCATGGCCGCCATCCGCGTACTGTACCGACCCGGGCGGTACGACCGGTTCCGGCGACGGGCGTGACCGGCGGGCCGGTTGCCGGTGCCCGGTCGCGGGGCTAGCGTCCGGTCGTGGCGTACGCCTTCGACGACCTGGAGCTCGACCGGGACACGGTCGAGCTGCGGCGCGCGGGTGTGCGGGTACCGGTGGAGCCGCAGGTGTTCGAGGTTCTCGCCCACCTCGTGGAGCACCGCGACCGGGTGGTGCCCAGGGAGGAGCTGATGGACACCGTCTGGGGCGGCCGGTTCGTCAGCGAGACGGCCGTCACCAGCCGGATCAAGCAGGCCCGGCAGGCGATCGGCGACAACGGCCAGGCGCAGCGGCTGATCCGCACGGTGCACGGTAAGGGCTACCGGTTCGTCGGTCCGGTCCGGCAGGTCGAGGCCGCGCGGCCCGGGGACGCGCCGGTGCGCTACGCCGTCAGCGACGGGCTGCACATCGCCTACCAGGTGACCGGCCGCGGCGAGCGGGACATCGTGCTCGTCGCCGGGTTCGTGTCGCACCTGGAGCTGGACTGGGCCGACCCCCGGCACGCCGCGTTCCTCGACCGCCTCGGCACCTTCGGTCGCCTGATCCGCTTCGACAAGCGCGGCACGGGGTTGTCCGACCGCCCCCGGGACATCCCCGACCTCGAGACGCGCATGCACGACGTGCTCGCGGTGATGGACGCGGCCGGGTCCCGCCGGGCGGTGGTGTTCGGCTACTCGGAGGGCGGCCCGATGGCCTGTCTCCTCGCCGCGACGCACCCGGAGCGGGTGGAGGCGCTGGCGCTGTACGGCTCCTACGCCAAGCGGCTGCGGGCCGACGACTATCCGTGGGCGCCGACGCGGGCCGAACGCGACGCGTACGCCGAGCGGCTGGCGCTGGAGTGGAGCTGGGAGGCCGACATGCGGGTCATGGCGCCGTCGGCCGACGACGCGATGGCCCGGTGGTGGGGGCAGCGCGCCCGGGCGGCGGCCCCGTCGACCGTGCGCGCGTTGATCGCGATGAACAGCCTCGTCGACGTCCGCGACGCGTTGGGCTCGGTGCGCGTGCCGACGCTGGTGATGCACCGCCGCGGCGACCGGGACAGCACCGTCGACGAGGGCCGCTACCTCGCCGGGCGGATCCCCGGCGCCCGGTTCGTGGAACTGGCCGGCGCCGACCACTTCGTGGCCATCGACGCGCACCAGATCCTCGACCGGGTCGAGGCGTTCCTCGGCGACCTCACGTCCGCGCCGGCACCGGCCCGCGCGCTCGCCGCCGTGCTCGCGGTCGCCGGCGACGGCGCGCGGCCGTCCGGTGGAAGGGCCGGGCGGACGCCCGGAGGCCGCGACGTCGTGGTGTTCGACGGACCGGCGACCGCGATCCGCGAGGTGACCGGTCTCCTGGGCGCCGCCACCGCGTTCGGGTTGGACATCGCCGAGGTGCCGCTGTCGGGCTCCACTGTGGACGGTGCGGGCGTGGACTCCGCCGTGTCGCTGGCCGACCGCGCGGGTCCGGGCCGGCTGCTGGTCTCCGCCACGGTGCGCGACCTGGTCGCGGGCGCCGACCCGGGCCTGCGTCCGGCCGGTGACGGGACGCACGTCCTCGGCCCGTGACCGGGCCCGACTTCTGGAGACGGGATGCTGCACCCGGTCTCCAAGCTTCACCACGGATCCCCACCGATCCTTGACGCATGCCGACGACGACGCGACCGCGGGCCGACGCGGCCGCCGGTGCCCGGGCGATGCTGCCGCTGCTCCTGGGCGTCATGCCGCTGGGGCTGGTGGTCGGCGTCGCGCTCGCGCCGTCGGGTGTGCCGACCACCGTCGCGAGCACCGTGCTCATCTACAGCGGCAGTGCCCAGCTCGCCGCCGCCGACCTCGTCGGTGCCGGTGCCCCGGTGGCGATGGTCGTGCTGACGGTCCTGCTGATGAACGCCCGGCTGGCGATGTACTCCGCCGCGACCGCGCGGCACTGGCGGCACCTTCCCCTGTGGCGGCAGGCGCTGTTCGCGGCGCTGCTCGTCGATCCGTCGTTCGTCGTCGGCGTCGAGGGCTACGAACGGCGCCGCGGGCACGCCTACTACCTGGGCGGCGCGGTCGTCCTGTGGTGCGGCTGGCAGACCGCGGTCGTGGTGGGGGTCGTCGCCGGAGCGGTCGTGCCGGAGTCGGTCGGCCTGGACTTCATGGCCACGCTGTACCTGGTCGCGCTCGTCGCGACGAAGCTCGGCGACGCCGTGACCCGCGTGTGCGTGGCCGCGTCGGCGGCGGCCGCTGTCGCCGCGACGTTCCTGCCGTTCCACGTCGGCACGGTGCTCGGCATCGTCGCCGGCGTGGCGGCCGCGTCCCTGTACCGGCACCGGAGGTCGGCGTGATCCCCACCGTTCTGGCCGGCGTCGTCACCTACGTGCTGCGCTTCGCGCCGCTGGCCCTGATGCGCCGCTGCGAGCGTCCACAATGGATGGACCGGGTCGGCGACCTGGTCACCCCGGCGGCCTTCGCCGCCATGGGAGCCGCGGCCCTGGCGACGGCGGCCGCGACCGGCCCGGCCGGGGCGGGTGCCGGAAAGCTCGCCGCCGCCGCGGTCGCGGGCGCCGTGGCCCATCGCACCCGCTCGATGTGGGCGGCGATCGTCGTCGGGATGGTCGTGATGCTCGCCCTGAGAGCGGCGACCGGCTGACGGCGGCTCACCGTAACTTAAGGTTAATTTGCATCTTCGGTGCAGATATCTACCGGGGACGGCTCCACCGTCTGCTAGCGTCGCCGGACATGGCGAAACGTCACAGGAAGGCGCGACCGGTCTCGATCATCGTGACCATCGGCGCGCTACTGAGTGTATTCGGTGTGACGGTTGCCGCACCGTCGTGGGCCGACGACGACCGGGCGGAGGCCTGCCTGCGCGACACCCGGAAGGTGGAGCTGGTCAACCTCGGCAGCCCGTTCGGGGCCGAACCGGCCACGGTCCGGTGGAAGACCGACGTGCCGGCAGGCTGCGACGCGGTCTCCATCGAGCTCAACGGCCGCCCCGTGGCCCGCGAGGGCACGATGGAGGCGCAGCGTGACTCGTTCGGCGGCGCGGACTACTGGCTGCAGGCCCGGTACGGCGCGAAGGCGGACGGCAGGACCAGGGGGCTCGGCGTCACCTCGTTGCTGCGCGGCCGGATCGTGAGCTACGCACGCCAGGGCGACTCGATCGTGGAGGTGCCCACCGGACCCGGAGCGGACGTCGCCGCGCGGATCGCGCACCGCGTGCTCGGCGCCGTCTCCGAGGAGGTGCGCACCAACATCGTCAACGTCATCGAGATCCACCTCATCCCGGTCGGGGTGAGCATGACCGACCTACCGGCGTTCGCGTCCCTGCGCGGCCAGACCACCTGCGCCGACGGGACCATTGCCGGCTGCGTGGACGACCGGCCCTGGGACGACGTGCGCGGCCTCCACTGGGGTCGATACCTCGAGCGCAACGCGGTGGTTGCCGCGACCGGGGTTGAGGACCTGGTCATGGGTCCCGACGCCGAACCCGGCCAGATCCCGGGCTACACGCTGGTGCACGAGCTCGCCCACGCGGTGCTGAGACACGGCCTGCCCGCCCGCCACGCCGAGGTGGAGGCCATGCTGGCCACGCAGAAGGCGCGCGGGTTCGAGGCGAACTTCATCGGCGGGGACGAGTACACGTCGTCGAACATCGACGAGTACTTCGCCGAGTCCAGCACGGCGTACCTGGAGATCGCACCGCACGAGGTGTTCCGCGTCGAGCACACCCGCGAGACCCTGGGCGCCTACGACCCGCCGATGCTCGACCTGCTGAGATCCGTGTACCCGTACGCCTGACCGGTGACCGGCGACGCGCCGGTGGCGAGAGCCGGAGCCGGCGCCGCGTACCTCAGCGGCGGCGGCCCGGGCGGGCGGGAGTTCGCGTTCACGGCGGCGCTGACCTACGTCGCCTTCCGCGGGCTGGACTCATGGACGTTCATCGGGGTCGGCTGGTTGCTGCACACCGCGTGGGACGTCGTCCACCACCTCGCGGACAACCCGATCGTCCCGTCCGCGCACGACTCGTCGCTCGGCTGCGCGATCTTCGCGGGGTTCGAGGGTCTGTTGATCGTTGTTCGAGGAACGGAAATGCAGTGGGGCTTCAGGTTCGTTCCTCGGACGACGATCAAGGCGGCCGGCACAGGCCCGGTGGGCAGGTTTGCGATGACGGACAGTGGGGGCGGGGGGTCCCGTCCGAGCTGACATGTCGGCTTTGCCCAATCAGCGGCTGCGCGCGAACCCGCGACTCGGGACACCGGCACGAGGTATGACGGGGGTCACAGGAACGCGTCGCGGCCGTCGGACAGGTTCAGGGACATGGGGAAGAGTCTGCGCGTCCGGGTCCGGGCGGGCGATCCGGAGGCGTTCAGGGAGCTGTTCGTCGACCATGCCCGCCCGGTGTACAACCACGCCTTCCGGTTGACCGGCACGTGGTCGACGGCCGAGGACGTGGTCTCCCTGACGTTCCTGGAGGCCTGGCGGCTCCGCGACCGCATCGACGACGGCGACGGGTCGCTACGGCCGTGGCTGCTGGGCATCGCGACGAACGTCGCGCGCAACGTCCGGCGGGCGGCCCGACGCCACGACGGCGCGCTGGCCCGGCTCCCCCGGCCGCAGCCGGTGCCGGACCTCGCCGAGGAGGTCGGCTCCCGCGTCGATGACCGCGAACGCCTGGCGCGGGTGACCGTGGCGTTGGCGGCGCTGCGCGCGTCCGAGCGCGAGGTGCTGGCGCTGTGCGTGTGGGCGGGGCTCGACCACGCCGAGGCCGCGGCGGCACTCGGCGTGCGGGTCGGCACCGTGCGGTCGCGGCTGTCGCGCGCCCGCGCCCGGCTGACCCGCCTCGTCGCCACCGGAAAGCTGCCACCGCCCGGAGAAGGTCGGGAACCTCCCGCCGCCACCGGACAGACCAAGGGTGGCCGCGACCGTGCGGCCCTGCTCGCCGAGGAGGAGGTCCGATGAGCCCGAACGATCGTGAGGAACTGGCCCGGCTGGTGCCGGCGCCGGTGGAACGGGACCTTCCGGGCGACCGTCACCACCAGCTCGAGGAGTTCCTGATGAGCGAAATCCGGCGCACGCGCCCCGCACAGGCACGACGTTCCGTCCTTGTCACGTCGGCAGTGACCGCCGTCGCCGCGGTCGCCGCCGCGGTCGGTGTCGGGGTCGCGGTGGCCGGGCAACCGCGTGACGGCCGGGTGGCGCCCGGCCCGGCGCCGCTGTCCGGTCAGCAGCTTCTGCTCGCGGCCGCGGACGCCGCGCAGCGGCAGCCCGAGGGCACCGGGACCTACTGGCATGTCACGATCGTGGCGAAGGACGGCACGGGGAGCGCCACGGACCGGTGGGAGACCTGGGCAGACCGCGACGGCGCCAACTGGGTCCGGTTCCCCGGCGGCATCCCCGACCCGAGCGTCAGTGGCAAGCGGATCCACACGCCCGTCCGGTGGGGCGACCGCGGGTTCTCGCTGTGCGGACCGGACATCACCTTCGCCGAACTCCAGGGTCTGCCGACCACGCCCGACGCGCTGACGGCGGCGGTCAGCGCGATTCTGGACAGGGCCGAGACGCTCGCGGCGCCGGAAAGGCGCAGGCGCGTCCTGTACGGGCTGATCGCCCTCGTCTCGCAACTGCCGGCGCCACCGAAGGTGCGGGCCGCCGCGTTCCAGGCGATCGCCGCCTACCCCGACGTCGTCAACGCCGGCCCGGTCGACGGCGGTCAGGCGCTGCGGATCCCCATCCACGAGGGGGCGCAGGCGCGAGTGGTCATCGACCCGGTGGCCGCGCGGATCCGCGAGACCGACTTCCTGGTCCTGGGTGACTTCACCCTGTACGCGACGGACGGCGGATCCTCGACGGTCACCGCCGGCTGGACGGACTCCCTGCCCGCCTAGCGAGGCGCTGGACGGTCGGGTGCGCGCGCGGGAAGAAGGCCGGGCCCCGAACCCGCTCAGTCGAAGGACAGGACCGCCTCGACGGGCCGCCTCGCCGCGCGGACGCTCGGCGGGTCGGCGTAGGCAAGCCCGACCAGCAGCACCGCGCGGCGCCGCGGCGGCTGCGGGACCACGGCCGCGAACCGGTCGCGCAGGTGGCGCAGGGTCGCCCGCTGCCGCCCGTCCAGCGGCTCGGGGGCGTCGAGCAGCGGGAACAGGTACAGCAGGGCGGTCATCGGGCGCACGGCCACGCCCAGGGCCGTGGCGGTGAGCCACATCCGCTGCATGGCGCGCCCGCCCCGCAGGTGCTCTCCGGAGGGCACGGACAGCACGCCGAGCGCGGACGAGCCGGCCACCGCGGCCCGGGCCGGCCGTTCCAGTGCCGCGCCGCCGCCGAACCCCGGCAGCGGGGCGAGGTTCGACCAGTCGCGGGTCAGGCACAGGAACGCGAGGTCGACGGCGTCGAGTTCCAGGGCGGTCACGTCGATGCCGTCCCCGGTGCGTCGCGCCTCCTCGGTGGTCCAGCGCAGCTCCGCCATCATCTCTGCGTGCAGGGCACCGGTCAGGAACCTGAGCCGGTCGCCGGCGCCGAGGATCGCGGCGAGCTCGGCCATCCGGGGCCGGTCGGTCACCAGGTCGAGGTGGGCGCCGGCGTCGGCGGCGCTGCCGGTCAGCGCGGCGGCGTGGGCGTCGGTGAGCGGGCGTCCGTCGCCGCGCCGGCGGTTCGTCGCGCGGACCGGGATCTGCGCGGCCAACGCGGGGACCGGCAGGTCGGGCGCCGGCGTGAAGCGCAGCTCGCAGACCAGTCCGGGGTCCGCCGGGTCGGGGAACGTCCGGGCCTCGGCGCGGTGGCCGGCCGCGGCGGCGCCGAGCACGATGTTCTCGACGCGGCGCCGATCGCGAGGTGGGTCGCGGTCCGGTCGCGGTCCAGGAGGGTGGACGGGCGGCGCGCGTCGATCCGGCACCGCAACAGTCCCGGCGCGGCGGTGAAGTGCCACGGCTGCGCGTTGCCGCCCGAGGGGGCGCGGACCCCCAGCGCGACCAGTCGCCGCATGCCCTCCTCGTCCAGCGGGGCGCCCCGTTCGGGCAGCGGCAGGTCCGGGGTCTCCGGCGTCTCCGCCGGGGCGTCCGCCGGTTCGGGCAGTGGCGGCAGTGGCGCCTCGGCGCCGGCCGCCACCAGCCGGTCGAGGTCGACGTAGAAGCGGCCGGACACGGGCAGGTCGCCGAGCAGGAGCCGCCGGGCCGCGTCGGTGGCCGTGGCGGCGCCCAGGGCCACGCCGGACGCGAGCTGGGGCCACGAGCCGATGGTCTCGCCGATCTCCAGCAGCGACGGCCCGAAGCGGGGCGAGTGGTCCGAGCCGCCGAGGATGGCCAGCACAACCGGGATCCGCTCGCGCGGGGTGAGCCCGGCGAGGTCGGCCGCGGCGAGCCCGCCGAGCAGCCCGTGCAGGACCGGCCGGTCGGGTTCGAGGTCGTAGCGCTCGATGTCGAGCATGCCCCGCTCGTTGGTCTCCATGATCACGGGGATCCGGTGTGCGCGGGCGCGTTCGCGGGCGAGCACCTTCAGGACGACGTCGTCGCACTCCTCCAGTACGAGGTCGAGGCCGGTCAGGAACCCGTCGGCGGTGTCGGCGTCCAGCCCGGCGGGCCAGATCCGGATGTCGAGGTACGGGTCGATCTCGTACATCTGGCGTGCCGCGAGCACCACCTTGGCGACCCCGAGGTCGGCGACGCTCGCGCGCAGGCGGTTGGTGTTCGACAGGCTCACGTGGTCGGGGTCGGCGAGCCGGAACTGGCGGCCCACGCCCTCCTGGGCCAGGGTCACGGCGACGGCCGCGCCGACCGACAGCCCGATGACGCCGATCCGCCGGGCCGCCAGCGCCTCCTGCTCCGCCGCGGTGATCTTGTACCGGTTGCGGTCATGGCGGACCTCGCGGAACTCCGCCTCGGGCAGCACGTGCACGAGGCGCCCGATCCACGGGTACAGCACCCACGTGCCGTACTCAGCGGCCGGGACGCCCGCCAGGTGGTCGGCCACCGCCGAGGTCACCAGGTCGGGCCGCGCCGACAGCTGCGGGCTGCGGCCGGTCACCAGTTCGGCGAGCTGGTCGGTGATGGTGTCGTGTGTGCCGGTCACCGCGTGGCCCCGACGCAGGGCGGGCAGGCCGTCCGCGTCCGCCAGCACCGGCCGCCAGGGCGCGGTCATCGCGCGACCACGGCGGCGGGCATCCGCGCGGCGGTGGCGCGCAGCCGGCCGAGCAGGTGGTGCCGGGGGCTGTAGCCGAGGTGGAACTGCTCGACGCGGCCGGTCGGCGGGAAGAGACCGGCCACGCACGGCACGGTCCGCAAGAACTGGTACGCGGCGACCAGCCGCGGGTTCTCGGCGATCGCGCGCCGGTAGACGGCGGTGTCCCAGTCGACCGGGTAGCGCCGGACCGCGACCGCCCGGGTCACCTGCGCCAGCGGTCCGGGCAGGCCCAGACCCCGGTGGTCCGGACGCACCCAGAGCCCACCGATGTGGCCGACCGTGCCGGTGAAGTCGGGCGCGTCCGCCGGCAGCACGCACGGGACCGGCGTCCGCAGCGCCGGCGGCACCGGGTCGAACCACAGCCGGCCGGTGCGGATCAGCTCCGCGAGCGGACCGGCGCGCAGCACCCGGTACGCGCAGCAGGCCACCGTGTCTCCCCCGTCGTCGACGACGGCGAGCCAGAAGCCGGAGCCCGGACCCACCGGGCTGTGCCGCGGATCGAACGAGGGGTTCACCCCGTCGGCGGAGCCGCACCCGGCCAGCAGCGTGGCCCAGCCCGACAGGTCGTCGTGTGTCTCCAGGCGCAGACCCCACGGGTCCAGCAGCCGGGCCGTCCCGGCGAGGACGCGCTCCGACAGCACAGAGAACATCGTCAACATGCTAGCCGCGACCGCCGCGGTCGGGCGGCCGTAGCCGCCTGGGTGGGGCCCGCCGACGCTCCTGTCGTGGGGCCCGCACCCGCCAACCCGGTTGCCGGCCCGGCCGGGGTCGATCATCCTGACCGGATGTCGGTACCGCCCCCGGGTCCGGACGCGCCCAGGATCATCCTGGTCGACGACCTCCGGTCGTTCGTCGACGGGCGCGCGGCCGAGGTGGTCCGCACGAGCGCCGCCGCCGTCGAGCTTCTCGAGCGCTGCCGCGACGGGCGGGTGGAGCAGCTCTGGCTCGACCACGACCTGGGCGGTGACGACACGGTCTGGCCGGTGGTGGAGGTGCTGGAACGGGCGGCCTTCGACGGCCGGCCGTTCGACATCGGTGCCGTTCACGTCCACTCCGCCAACCCGGCCGGCGCCGCGAAGGTGGCCCAGGTGCTCCGCCGCTGGGGTTACCGCGTGCGCCTCACGCCGGGCTCCCCCGACCTGGCGTACTGAACGTGCCGCCGGTCATCGACGTCTACGTGTGGGTCCCGACGGCCGGGGCCGACGTGCTCACCGCGTTCATCGACCGGTACGTCGACACCGCGCGGCCCGGTGACGACCGGCTGGACGCGTTCGTCCGCGCCTACGTCGACGGCACCGCCGACGCGGCCGACCGGGCCGCGCTCGCCGACCTGCGCCGGTCCGACGACGATCCCGGCTTCTCCCTCTACCTGCGGGCCCGCGGCTACGACGGCGCGATCATCACGGTGACCGACGAGCGGGCCGTGGTGCTCGGCCTCAGCCTCGACGATCCGGACGCGTCCCCGCTCGTGGCGGCACGGGCCCGCGCGCTGCTCGACCGGCTCCGCGACGAGTTCGACGCACCCGCGGGGTGCGCCGGCACGGAACTCGCTCCGGCGCACTCCCGCGAGGAGTGGGAGTGCGGCGACATGGTCCAGTGGCGGTCCGGCGCCCTTCCGTAGACGGGCGTCACAGGCCGGCGAGGAACGCCCGTACCCGCTCGTGCACCATTGCGGCCGCGTCGGCGTCGTAGGCCGGCACGCTGCTGTCCAGGAAGAGGTGGCCGTCGCCCGGGTAGAGGAACAGCTCGCCGCGGGTCGAGGTGGAAACGATGGCGCGGGCGTACGCGATGTCGCCCTCGCCGACGAAGAAGGGGTCGGCGTCCTTGGCGTGCACCTGCACGGGCACCTCGACGGGCCACGGCGTGCCGAAGTAGTCGGGCGGCGCCGCGGACTCGAACAGCAGCGCGCCGCGCGCGCCCGGCCGGGTCTGTGCGAGCTTCTGCGCCACCATCGCGCCGAACGACATGCCCGCGTGGACGAGGTCGGTCGGCAGGTGGTCGGCGGCGGCCACGCCCCGGTCGATCAGGTCGTCGAAGCCGACGCCGCGGATGTGGGCCATCCCCTCGTCGATGCTGTCGAACGTGCGGCCGTCGAACAGGTCCGGTGTGTGGACCTCGTGACCGTCGGCGCGGATCCGGTCGGCGAACGCGCGGACGCCCGCGGTCAGGCCCTGCGAGTGGTGGAAGAGCAGCACGTGAACCATGGCCTCACCGTACGACCGGTTCCGGACGGTCCGCGTCCGGAACGGGTCACCGGTTCCGGTTCCGGGACCTGCCGCCCGGCGACGCGACGCTGCCGGCCGGCTCCAGCCACGACGGTTCCAGCGGTCCGCCGGTCACCGCCTCGCCGGCCAGCAACGCGACGAGCATCTGCGCGATCCGGCGGCCGCGGTCGGCGACGCCGCGGCTGACCGTCGCCATCGACGGGTGGCTGTTGCGGACCAGGAGCGAGTCCTCCCACGAGATCAGCGACACGTCGGCGGGCACCCGGAGCCCGAGCGCCCGCGTGGCCGCCATCCCGGCCAGCGCCATCACGTCGTTGTCGTAGATCACCGCCGTCGGCCGTGACCGGGCGGTGAGCAGCCGTTCGGTGATCCGCGCGGCGTAGGGTCCGCGGTAGTGGCCGGCCACGACCGTCGACCGCTCGATCCCGTTGGCGCGGCAGGCGCGCAGGAACGCCTGGGTGCGGTGGGCGGTGTGCCGCAACTGCGGCGGTCCGGTGACGAACGCGACCGTGCCGTGCCCGATCGTGGCCAGGTAGCCGATGGCGTCGGCCATCGCGGGCAGCTGCCCGTCGCCGAACGGCGTCAGGTCGCCGACCACGGCCGGGTCGCCGTAGACGACCGCCGGCATGCCGATCTCGGTCAGGACGTCGATGCGCGGGTCGTCGTCGCGGAGGTTGCTCAGGAACACGGCGTCGACGCGTCCCTCGGCCCACCACCGCCGGTACAGGGCGGCCTCCTGCTCGACGTCGGCGACCTCGCGCAGGAACAGCTCGTAGGAGCTGCCCGACAGCTCCCCGGCCAGGCCGCTGGCCAGGGTCAGGTTGAACGGTTCGATGCCGAAGAGCCGGGTGGGACCCGCCATCGCGAAGCCGATCGCGCCGGCGCCCCGGCCGCGCACCGCCCGGGCCGCGGGTCGCGGTACCCAGCCGACCGTCTCGACCGCGGCGCGGATGCGTCGGCGCACCCCGGGCGAGACCCCGGGACGGTCGTTCAGCGTGTAGGAGACCGCGGCGGTCGACACCCCCGCGTGCCGGGCGACGTCGGCGATCGTCGGCCGTCGCGCCAGATGATCATGGTTCGGCACGCCGGAAGCCTAGCGCGCGCCGCCCCACGACCGGAAACGGTTTCGTCAGGCCGCGGCCAGGACGGCGCACGTGGCGGCGAGGCCGAGGGCCCAGCGCATGCGCAGCGCCGCCGTCTCGGGGTGGTCGCCGTACTCGGCGGCCACGAGGGCGGCGCAGCCCTCCGCGCCACCCCGCGTACGGAGACTGACGTCGATGGCGAGTGCCACCTGCACGGCCGTCGGCAGCTCCGACGGCTGAAGGTCGCTGGCGAACAGGGCCTCGGCCTGGATGGTCCCGGTCATTGTGCTCACCGCCCCGATGAGGATTGGCTTTCCGTGTGCCATCAAGGGTCCTGAATGGACGTCCGCGGCACATCCGGAGCACGCCCCGAGCCGTCCCCCGGGATCTTCCCCGAGCCGCCCCTGAGACCGCCCGGGCTTCCACCCGGACGCGAAGACCGCTCGGATACCGGGTCCGGGAGACGTCCGCCGTATGGCACCCTGAACGGCGTGACGGCGCCGGCGGCTACCGCCTCGACCATCGACGGGGGTGAACGTCCCCCGCGTCGGTTGCGCCCCGCCCCGGTCACCGTGGTGGCGTTCGGGATGATCGCGGTCGCGGTCGCCGTACGGGCGTGGACCGCCTCGCGGGGGTTCCTGATCCTCGACGACTTCATGCTCGCCTCGCGGGCGATGGAGTCGGACCTGTCGCCCGGCCATCTCTTCACGTCGGTCAACGACTCGCACGTGATGCCGGCCGGGCTGCTGGTCATCTGGCTCGTCACGCACGCCGTCGGGCTCGCGCACTGGCCGTACGTCGTGCTGCTCGCGGTCGGCTACGCCGCCATCGGGATCGCGTTCCACCGGCTGCTGCGGACCGCGTTGAGACCGGGATGGGGTCAGCTGGTTCCGCTCGGGCTCCTGCTGTTCAGCCCGCTGTCGCTCGAGGCCACCTCGATGGCCCTCACCGGCCTGACGGTGCTGCCGATGATGCTGGCGGTCGTCCTGGCGATGGGTGCGCAGATCCGCTACGTGCGCACGCGTCGCCGGCGCCACCTGGTGACGCTGGCGGCGTCGATGGTCCTCGGCCTGCTCTTCTTCGAGAAGGCGCTGCTGATCGCGCCGCTGGTCTTCCTGCTCACGGTGCTGCTGTTCACCACCGGCGGACCGGTGCGGGCCACGCGCGACGCGGTACGCCGGTTCCTGCCGGCCTGGCTGACGCTGACCGCCGTCTGTCTCGGCTATCTGGCGCTGTACACGAGCATCATCAGCTCCTCGGCCAAGGAGCCCACGTCGGCCGGGACCGTGTTCACGTTCTGGCACCAGCTCATCGGCTACACGCTGGTGCCGGGGCTGTTCGGCGGCCCGTGGCAGTGGCTGCCGTCCGCCGATGTCGCACCGCTCGTGGCGACCGGCGTGCTCCCCCGCGTCCTGGCGTGGGTCGCGCTCGCGGCGGTGATCGCGGTGACGGTCCGCGCGCGGCGTTCGACCGCGGTCCGGGCGTGGTTGCTGCTCCTGGCCTACGTGCTGCTCGTCTGCGCGCTGTTCACGCTGACGCGGCTGAGCACCGACTTCGCCGCGTGGGTCGGCCTCGCGCCGCGCTACGTCTGCGACGTCCTGGTGGTCGCGGCGTTCTGTCTCGGCGTCGCGCTCATGGGACTGCGTGACACGGTCGACGCGCCACCCGCCGAGCCGCGGCGACTCCCGGCCTTCCTCCGGCTCCCGGCGCTCCTCCGGCTCCCGGCGCTCCTCCGGCGTCAGGCGCGGCCGGCCGTCGCGGTCGTGCTCGTCGGTCTCGTGGTCAGCGCGGCGGGGAGCACCGTCGGCTTCGGCGACCTGTGGGCGCTGAAGAACGGCCGGGACTTCCTGCGGACCGCGCAGGCCGAGCTGGCGAAGGCGCCCGCGGGAACGGTCTTCCTCGACGCTCCGGTGCCCGAGACCGTGCAGGCGCCGTTGTTCTACCCGTACCACATGTACTCGCGGTTCTTCCTGCCGGCGAAGCGGCGGCCCACGATCGTCGACATGGCCGAGAAGCCGTCGGTGTTCGACAACTCCGGCCGGATCCGGCCCGCGTGGGTGCGGGGCGTCGACATCAGGCCCGGCGCCGACCCGTGGTGCAGGACGCACAAGGTCGCCGGTGGCGGCGGGGTCCGGATCCCGCTCGCCAGCGCCGTCGGTGACCGGCGGTGGATCGTGCGGATCGGCTACCTCAGCGGCGGTGGCGGCGAGACGGCGGCGATGCTGCGCCTCGGTGACGGCACCCGGTGGTTCACCGTCCAACCGGGTCTGCACCAGCTCTTCTTCACCCTGGACGGTAGCGGCGGCGAGGTCGAGCTGACCCTCATGGACCCCGACGTGTGGGTGTGCACCAACGACATCACCATCGGCGAGGCCGTGGCCTGGCCGTGACCGGGCCGGACGCGGAGTGGTGGGATCTCGGGGGCGGGTCCGGGGTGACGGTCGGCCGCCTGCTCGACAGCGTCGACGCCCGGCCGGCGGCCTGGGACGAGATCGAGTCCCGGCTCGTCGTCGAGGACGAGTGCTGGTGCCCGGCCGGATACGCCGTCCTGCCGGAACTGGCCGCGCTCGCCCGCCGCGACGACCACCGCGACCGCGCCCTGCGGCTGGCCGCGACGATCGTCCGCTCGCTGCACCGGTGCGACGAGTTCGACGACCTCGCACGCGCCGCCTCGGACCACGTGGCCGCGCTGCGCGGGACCGCCCGGGCCGGGCTGGCCGCCGGACCGGACTTCCTCGAACGGTTGCGGGACGCGGTCGCCCTCGCCGGGTACACGTTCTGGGCCGCGATCGACATGGACTTCACCGACGAGCACTACCACGTCGGCTGCCCGCACTGCGCCACCCGCCTGGCCGTCGTCATCGGCGACTACGGCCACTACTCGGCGGTCCGCGACTTCCACGACGGCGACATCCACCGGGTGCCGCTGCTGCCCGCCGACCCGCGGGACCTCACCGGGATCGGCCGGTGGATGCACGCGGCCGCCGTCGCCGCGGGTGAGCCCGTCATCGCCGACGGCCTCACGTACCTGTTCGGCCGTGCCGGCTGCGGCGCGTGCGGCAGCGTGTTCCCGGTCTCCGACTGGTTCGAGGCCGAGAACGGCCCGAGCCAACCGATCGACCCCGTCGTCCCGCGGACCGACCGCTCGGCCTGACGTGGTAATGCTTGTGGATGCCCTCCACCGTGCGACCGTTCCGGCTCACGGCGGGCGACCACGTCCGGCTGGTGTCGCCGGCGAGCACGCCGACACCCGAGGGCGTCGCGGACTGCGTGCGGTTCCTCGAGGGTCTCGGCCTGCGGGCGACGGTCGGGGAACACGCCCTCGACGCGCACGGCTACCTGGCCGGCACCGACGGGCACAGGCTCGCCGACCTCAACGACGCGCTCCGGGACCCCGACGTCACGGCGGTCGTCGCGACCCGCGGCGGCCGCGGCGCGTACCGCATCGCCGACGGCCTGGACTTCGCCGCCGCGGCCCGTCATCCGAAGCTCGTCGTCGGATTCAGCGAGATCACCATCCTGCTGCTCGCGCTGTGGAACCGGTGCGGGATACCGGGGATCCACGGGGCGGTCCCGGCCGCGGACACCTCGTCGTTCCTCAGCGCCCTGTTCACCACCGACGGTGTCACGGTGCGCCGCCGCGCGGACGAGCCGACCGGGGCGCTGACGACGACGGGCCGGGCGTCGGGCGTCCTGCTCGGCGGTAACCAGGACATGGTGGCCACCGCGGCCGGCTGGGCGCTGCCGCGCCTCGACGGGGCGATCCTGCTCCTGGAGGGCCACGGCATGGGGCTCGGACAGATCGACCGTCAGCTCACCATGCTCACCAACGCCGGACGGCTCGACGGCGTCCGGGCGGTGGCCGTCGGCCAGTACACCGACTGCGGACCGGCACAGGGCGGCTGGACCGCGGTCGACGTGCTCCGCGACCGGCTCGGCCGGCTCGGCGTGCCGATCCTCGGCGGCCTTCCGATCGGGCACGGCACCCGACCGGTGACGGTTCCCGTGGGCACACACGCCACGCTGGACGCCGACGCGGGTGAGCTCGTCGTGGGCTCGGCGGTGCTATGAGAGGCCGGCGGCGAGCAGCCGGCCGCGTGCGGCCCACACCCGGTCGGCGGTCAGGTCCGCGCGGACGGCCGGCGGCAGGCCGCGCCACAGCGCGTGGACGACCGGTCCCTTGCCCTTGCCGCGGGCCCGCCGGTCGAGCTCCCACGCGTACGTCCACACGGCCAGCGGCTCCGCGAGATCGGCCCGCCGGGTGATCCGGCGCAGCGCTTCCCCGGTCACCACAACGCTTTCCGCGGACAGCAGGTGCTTCACCGCGAGGGTCCGCGCGGTCGCGACGCCCTCCCGCGGCAGCCGGCCGGGACGGACGCCGCGCACCAGATGGGTGGCGACGAGCCGGCCGTCGAAGTGGACGTGGTCGATGCGGAACGAGGTCTCCAGGAACGACGCGAGCAGCGCCGCGAACGCGCCGTCGACGGTCGGCGGAAGCAGGTCCGTCGGAATCCGGTGCCGGTGCCGGGCGATCCAGGCGGGGACGGACCGCGCGTGACCCAGCTGCGCCACCGCGTCGGGGTCGAGCAGCGCGGGGTCCTCCGCGCACGCCCGGCCGAGCCACAGCAGCAGCCCGTACGCCCGGGACTGCCGCTCGAGCAGCGACGCCACGTCGGAACGGGTGAGCATGACGGTCAGGCTGGCACCCGCCGGCCCCGGCGGGCAACGCGATTCGGGACCGGCCGGCGTGCGCGCTGAGCGGCAACGGGCGGCGACGTTGATCGCCGCGGTCGGGCTGCCGGCGTTCATGGTGCAGCTGGACAACCTCGTCGTCACGACGGCGATGCCGGCGATCCGGTCCGCGCTCGACGCCTCGATCGGCGACCTGCAGTGGATCGCCGACGCCTACACGCTCCCGTTCGCGGCCCTGCTGCTGCCGGCGGCGGCCCTCGGCGACCGGTTCGGCCGGCGTGCGGTGTTCCTCGCCGGCGTCGCGACGTTCGTCGCCGCGTCCGCCGCCTGCGCGCTGGCGACGACCGCCGGCGCGTTGATGGCGGCACGGGCCGTTCAGGGTGCCGGCGGCGCCGTCGTGGTGACGTTGTCGCTGATGCTGGTCGTCGCGTCGGTGCAACCCCGGCAACGCGCGGTGGCGATCGGCGTCCTGAGCGCGTTCCACGGGCTGGGCATCGCGATCGGGCCGGTGCTCGGCGGCGCGGTCGTGCAGGGTCTGGACTGGACCTGGATCTTCTGGCTCAACGTACCGGTGGGGGTCGTCGCGGTCGTCGTCGCCGGTGCGCTGCTGGCGGAGTCGTACGGGCCGCCGGTCCGGTTGGACCCGGGCGGCATGCTCCTGCTCGCCGCCGCGATCTTCGCGCTGGTGTGGGGTGTGGTGCAGGCACCGGTCCACGGCTGGACCTCCGGCCGGGTGCTGGCCGCGGTCGGTGCCGGTGCGGTGCTGGCCGTCGGGTTCGTCGGATGGGAGCTGCGCGCACCGGCACCGATGCTGTCGGTGCGGCTGTTCCGGTCGCGGGCGTTCAGCCTGGTCAACTCGCTCGCGTTCACGTTGAACGTCGGCGTGTTCGGCGGCATCTTCGTGCTCGCCCAGTTCTTCCAGGTCGTGCAGGGCCACGACCCGCTGGAGGCGGGCCTGCGCACCCTCCCCTGCTCGCTGGCTCCCCTGGTCGCCGGTCCCGCGGCGGGGTGGCTCGCCGGCCGGTTCGGCGCGGTCCCGCTGATCCTCGCCGGACAGGCGATGGTGACCGTCGCGTGCTGCTGGATGGCCGCGGTCTTCTCCACCGACGTCGCGTACCCGGCGCTCGCCGTCCCGTTCCTGCTGGCCGGCGTCGGGCTGGGCGTGAGCTACCCGCCGATCAGCACGGTCGCGATCGACGCCGCGCCACCCGACGCGGAGGGCATGGCGATCGGCACCAACAGCACGGTGCGGGAGCTGGGGGTGGCCGTCGGCGTGGCGGTGCTCGTCTCGGTGTTCGCCTCCTACGGCGACTACACGCGGGCCGCGTTCGTCGACGGTCTCGTCCCGGCGCTGCTGACCGCGGCCGCGGTCGTGTCCGTCGGTCTGGGACTGGCCGCGTTCCTTCCCCGGTCCCGGACCGGCGAGTAGGTTCGCATCGATGAACGCGACCCTCCTCGCCACGATGGTCGAGCGCCTCGACGCCGCTCCCCGGGCGCCGCTCTACACGTTCCTCGACCGGCACGGCAGGGAGGTCGACTCGGCCGACCGCGAGGAGATCGTCAGGCGCGCGGCGGGAACCGCCGACCTGCTGCGGCGCGCGGGGGTCGGTCCCGGCGACCGCGTCCTCCTCGTCTTTCCCCCGGACGGCCTCGAGTTCGTCGCGGGCTTCTTCGGCTGCGTGCTGCTCGGCGCCGTCGCGGTGCCGGTGGCGAGCCCCGACCCCCGGTACCTCGGCCGGGAGCTGCCGAAGCTGCGCCACGTCGCCGGGGACTGCGGCGCGCGCGTCGCGCTGACGCACGCGAGGTACCGCGCGCTGACGAGGCTCGCGTCGGTGACCGACCGCGTGCGCCGGCGCGCGAACCCGGGCTGGCCCGAGCTCACCTGGCTGCTGTCCAACCGCGTCAGGCGCGCGGAGCCGGCGGCGGCCGCGGCCGCGCTCACCCGCGCGGCGGACACGTTCGGACCGGACGACGTCGTGTACCTGCAGTACACCTCCGGTTCGACATCGGCGCCCAAGGGCGTGGTCGTGCGGCACCGGAACCTCGCGCACAACCTGGAACTGATCGCGCGCAACACCCGGGTGGACGACGGGTCGGTGCTCGTCGGCTGGGTGCCGTTGTTCCACGACATGGGGCTCGCGGGCGGGATCCTGACGGCGATGTACACCGGCGCGCGCTGCGTCGCCTTCTCCCCCCTGACATTCCTCGCGGTGCCCGACCTGTGGCTGCGGGCGGTCGACCGGTACCGCGGGACGCACGTCGCCGGGCCGAACTTCGGCTACGACTACATGCTGCGCGGGCTGCCGGACGGGGCGGCGCTCGACCTGTCGTCGCTGCGCGCCACGCTGCAGGGCGGCGAACCGATGCTTACGGCGACGATGGACCGCGTCGGTGCCGGGCTGGCGGGCATGCGCTTCGATCCCGCGTCGTTCTGCAACGTCTACGGCATGGCGGAGGCCGTGCTGTTCGTCAGCGGTCAGGTCGGCACCGGGCCGACGCGGCTGCGCGCGGACCGGGCCGTGCTCGACCGCGACGGCGTGGTCGTGCCGCCCGCACCGGACGCGCCCGTGGCGACGCTCGTGGGAAGCGGCGTCCCCGACGCCGGACTGGGCGTGTCGGTGATCGCCGTCGACCCGGACACGCGGCGGCCCCGCCCACCCGGTGCCGTCGGCGAGCTGTGGGTCTGCAGCCCGAGCGTGTCCACCGGCTACTGGGGATGGACCGACGAGGAGAACGCGTCGGTGTTCGCCGCGCGCCCGGCGACCGACGACGATGACGGGCGACGGTTCCTGCGCACCGGCGACCTCGGGGTGGTCGGTGACGACGGCGAGGTGTTCGTCTGCGGCCGGCTCAAGGACCTCGTCATCGTCGGCGGTCGCAACATCCATCCGCAGGACCTGGAGGCGGCGGTCGTCGCGGCGGACCCGGTTCTCCGGCCCGGCAACGCGGTCGCCTTCGGGGTGCCGGTCGACGGCGTCGAGCGCGTCGTCGTGGCCGCGGAGGTGCGGCGCCGGCACCTCGACGGCCCGCTCGACCGTGCGGCGTCGGCGATCCGGGCCGCGGTGGCGGCGCACTGCGGCGTGCAGTGCCACGAGGTCCTGCTGCTGAGGCCGGACAGCCTTCCGAAGACGACGAGCGGAAAGCCGCGGCGCGGCGAGTGCCGGCGACGCTGGACGGACGGAACATTGCGCGCGTCGGCGCTGACCGGGCAGCAGACGCCGGCGGCCGGGCAGCAGACGCCGGCGGCCGGCGCCGCGGAGGGCGGGTACGTCCTGCGCCTGCTGCAGACCGAGATCGCCGACGTGCTGCAGGCGAGCGGTCCGGACGACGTACCGGTGGACGTGCCGCTGCGCGATCTCGGCCTGGACTCCCTCGGCCTGATGGATCTGGCCCGGCGCATCGGGAACCGCACCGGGGCGCATGTGCCGCCGGCGGACGTCGGTGCCGGCGCGACCCTGCGGGACCTGGCGACGTCGGTCGTGGAGCGGTTCGCCCGCGAACCGGCCGTACCGTCCGCGCCGTCCGCGCCGTCCGACGAGCCGGGCGGCCGCGAGGCGGGCGGCGACGTCCCCCTCAGCGCCGCGCAGGTGGTCGCCCTGGAGCGGGGGCAGTGGGACTGGTGGAACCGCGCGGTCGTGCTCGACGTGCGTCGCCGGCTCACCGCGGACCAGCTCCGCCGCGCCGCGTCCGCTCTGGTCGACCGGCACGAGGCGCTACGCCTGCGGTTCCGGCGGGTCGACGGCGGCGCTGCCCCCGGCGTCGTCCAGCGGTACGGCGACGTCGAGGGCAGCGTCGCCGTCGGGTCGGTCACGCTGCGCGGGTCCGACGCGCTCGTGCCCCTGCTCGACGACGCGAACCGCCGGCTCAGCGTGGAGCACGGCCCGGTGATGCGGCTCCTGCTGCTGGAGGACGGACCGGAGCAGCGCGTCTTCGTCACCGTGAACCACCTGGTGATGGACGGCGTCACCCTCGGCATCCTGGTCGACGACCTCGACCGCCTCTGCCAGCTGGGGCTGCGCGGCGAGCGCCTCCAGCTGCCACCGGCGTCGGCGCGGTTCGAGGTGTTCTCCCGCTGGATGCACGGGTTCGCCCACGCCGGCGCCACCGCCGATCTGGACTTCTGGGCCGGGCAGCTCGCCGTGCCGCCACCCACCGCCTACGACTCGAGGACGCATCCGGACGTCAGGCTCAGGGATCTGGCGTCGACCCGCCAGCACCTGGGTCCCGACGAGACGCGCGCGCTGCGCGCCGTGCGCGCCGACGGCGTCCACGTGCCGATCGCGACGACGCTGCTCGCCGCGCTGCTGCGCACCGCGCACCGCCGGTGGGGATGCGACCGGCTCGTCATCGAGCTGTTCAGTACGGGACGGCAGCCGGCGGTGCACGGCCTCGACCTGTCCCGCACGGTCGGTGACACGCACTGCACGTTCCCGCTCGCGTTCGACGGCACCGCCACCCAGGCTCCGGAGGAGACGGTGGCCGCGGTGGCGCGGCGGCTCGCCGGGGTGCCGTCGGCGGGCCTCTCGTTCGACGCGCTCAAGTTCCTGAACACCGATCCGGCCGTGCGGAACCGCATCCTGCGGGAGCCGGCACCGACGGTGGGGTTCAACTTCCAGGGCGAGGCGCCGACGCGCAGCGCCGGCGGCCTGTTCTCGCTGCGCGACTCCCCTCTGGGCGGCCTGTGGGACCCGGAGGGCGGCGTACGGCAACCACCGCTGTACCTCGAATGCTCCGTCGTCGGCGGAGCCACCCGCCTCGACTGGGAGTACCTGCCGCGGTACCTGGGTTGGTCGGGCCCGGAGATCGAGGAGTGGACGACCGCGTTCCGCGCCGAGCTCGCCGCCCTGGTCCCCGACGC
This sequence comes from Virgisporangium ochraceum, assembly GCF_016863655.1. Taxonomy (GTDB): domain Bacteria; phylum Actinomycetota; class Actinomycetes; order Mycobacteriales; family Micromonosporaceae; genus Virgisporangium; species Virgisporangium ochraceum. The sequence continues at coordinate 43,730 of NZ_BOPH01000097.1, read as the reverse complement.
GGACGCCCGGCGCTGACGGTCGGCGGATCGTCGCCGCCGCGTCGGTCGGTGGGCAATCCGGTTGCGGCGCGTCGGGCGGGCCGGTCAGGGTGGGACCGTGTTCGACTACCCGGCCGGCGTGCCGTTGGGCATGGTGACGCACGACGCCGTCCGCGGCCTGTCGGTGGAGGAGATCTCGTTCGACGACGGTGACGGCGGCCGGAGCGTCGGCACGCTGGTCACCCCGCCCGAGCCCACCGGCACCGGCGTCATCATCGCGCACGGTGGGCAGGCCGACGGCCGGCGGTTCTTCATGACCGAGGCGCTGGCGCTCGCCGGTCTCGGCATGACCGTGCTGCTGCCGGTCACCGAGCTGCCCGACCACGGTGACATCGAGGCGACCAGCCGGGCGATCCGCCGGCACGTGCTGACCCACCGCCGCGGTGTCGACGTCCTCGAGACGGTCACCGCGGGCCGGGGGCCGCTGTACTTCTACGGCCACAGCGCCGGCGCCGCCCAGGGCGCGCTGCTCAGCGCCGTCGAGCCGCGCATCGCCGCGTTCTCCCTCACGTCGATCGGCTCGGGCACCGTCGTGCGGCTCGCGGCCGCCGAGCTGCCGCCGGGTTCCGCTGCGACCGACCGGTACCTGCGGGTCCTGGAGCAGTTCGACCCGGCGGTCGGGGTCGCGGTACCCGGACCGCGGCGGCTGCTGTTCCAGCACGGCCGCCGCGACCCGGTGGTGACCCTGGACGAGTCGCGGGCACTGTACGAGGCGGCCGCCGGTCCCAAGGAGTGGCGCGAGTACGAATGCGGCCACGACCCCGACGGCGACCCGCGCGCGGTCGCCGACCGGGCCGACCTGTTTCAGGCGTCGTAGAGCGCGTCCAGGAGCGCCGCGTGGCGCTGCTCCACCGCCCGGCGCCTGAGCTTCATCGACGGCGTCAGGTCGCCGCCCTCGACGGTCAGGGTGCTCTCCAGCACCCGGAACCGCTTGACGCTCTCCCACCGTCCGAGCCCCGCGTTGAGCTCCTCGACGCGCTCCCCGATGGCCCGGACCAGCCGGGGCGACCGGGCGATCTCGGCGTGTGTCGCGCCGGCGAGGCCGTTGTCCGCCGCCCACGCCCGCGCGGCGTCGGCGTCGAGGTCGACCAGCGCGGTGATGTACGGCCGGCCCTCGCCGTGCACCACGACGGTGCTCACGAGCGGGCAGATCGCCTTGAACCGCGACTCGACGTGCTGCGGCGCCACGTACTTGCCGCCGGCCGTCTTGATGAGGTCCTTCTTGCGGTCGGTGACCCGCAGCGCGCCGCGTGCGGTCACCTCGCCGATGTCGCCGGTGCGCAGCCACCCGTCGACGAGCGTCCCGGCGGTCGCCTCCGGCAGGTTGTGGTAGCCCTGCATCACCCCGGGTCCGCGCACGAGGATCTCGCCGTCCGCGGCGAGGGTGACCTCCGAGCCGGGTAGCGGTCGGCCGACGGTGCCGTGCTCCGGCCGGTCGAGCCGGTTGACGAGGATGCCGGCGGAGGTCTCGGTGAGGCCGTACCCCTCCAGGACGGGAAGGCCGATGGCGTCGAACCATTCGCTGATGTCGGCGGACAGCTTCGCGGCGCCGGAGACCATGTAGCGCATCCGGCCGCCGAAGCGGTCCCGGATCTTCGCGAACACGAGCCGGTCGGCGACCGCGTGCCGCGCGGCCAACCACGGTCCCGGCGCGGCACCGGCGGCCCGGCGGCGGGCCGCCTCGAGCCCGACCCCGACGGCCCAGTCGAACAGCCGGGCCTTCACCCCGCCGTCGCGGTGGGCGGCCGCGACCACACCCGCGTGCACCTTCTCGAAGACGCGCGGCACCGACGGCATCAGCGTCGGCCGCACGACCGGCAGGTTGGTGATGATGCGCGAGACGTCGCCGTCGACGACGGCGGCGTGGCCGACGGCGATCTGGGCGGCGAGCAGCCCTTTGCCGAACGAGTGCGCCATCGGCAGCCACAGGTAGCCGACGTCGTCGGGGCCGGCGAGGCCGGTCGCCTGCGTCGCCAGGGCCTGGTAGAGCCAGCTGCGGTGCGGCAGCCGGACCCCTTTGGACCGGCCGGTGGTCCCGGAGGTGTAGATGAGCGTCGCGAGGTCGTCGGGGCGCACGGCGGCGGTGGCGTCGGTGACCGCGGTCGGCGCGGCGGCGAGCAGGTCGCGGCCGCGCTCGCGCAGGGCGGCCAGCGTCGTCACACGGTCCATAGTGGACGGTGCGGGCCCGTCGACGAGAACGACCCGGTCGACCGGCGAACCGGCGGCCAGCACCGCGTCGAGGTGACCGGTGTTCTCCACGACGGCGACGCGGCTGCCGGAGTCGGCGAGAATGTGCACGACCTCGTCCACTGTGGACGTCGGGTAGACCGTCGTGGTGGCGGCGCCGGCGCACATGATCCCGAGGTCGACCTCGATCCATTCGACCCGGGTCGATGCCATGATCGCGACCCGGTCCTCGCGGGCGACGCCGAGGGCGAGCAGGCCGGCGGCGATCTCCCCGGCGACGCGGCCGGTCTCGGCCCACGTCTGCGAACGCCACCCGCCCGCGCCGTCGGGCCGCCGGTACGCCTCGGTGTCCGGCGTGGTGGCGACGCGGTCGGCGAACAGCGCGCCGAGCGAGGCGGGCGACCGGCGCTCGAGGTCGGGGAACCGGGCGAGTTCGTCGGCGGGAGCGGTGCAGGCGGTCGTCATCGCTACCTCCGCGGTACCTACGAGTTGTAACTTACGACCCGTAGGTTAGCGGTCCTACACTGCCGTTGTGAAGACCGTCACAGGACCGGACGAGCCACCGGTCACCGCCGACGCGCTGCGCACCGGACGGCGCCGGATGACCCGGGCGGCGCGGGAGCAGCAACTGCTCGACCTCGCCGAGGAGCTGTTCCTGGCCAACGGGTACGAGCGCACCACCATCGAGGACATCGCCCGCGCGGCCGGCGTGACCCGACCCGTCGTCTACGAGCACTACGGCAGCAAGGAGGGCATCCTCCTCGCCTGTGTGCGCCGCGCGCGGCGCCAGTTCGACAGCGACCTGATGAAGGCGGTCGCCGGCACCGACGACCCGCTCGAACAGCTACGCCGCGGCGCCGACGCGTACTACCGGCTGCTGGAGCGCGACCCCCGCCGGTGGCAGCTGCTGTTCGGTCCCGGCGGCGTCGTCAGCAGCGCCCTGGGCGAGGAGCTGACCCGCGAGCGGTTCCGCACCGTCAACCTGCTCGCCGACCTGTTCGAGGCGCACCTGCCCGGGCACGACCAGCAGCAGGTCGACGCGTTCGCCCACGCCTCGTCCGGCAGCGCCGAGCAGCTCGGCCACTGGTGGCTCGCCCACCCGGACATCAGCCGGGAGCAGGTGGCGCGCTACTTCGTCGACAACGTGTGGGCGAGCTTCCAGGCCCTGCGTCAGCAGACCCGGACGGCCAACGTGCAGGCGTCGTCGTCGGGGCTCGCGTAGGGCGCCAGGTCGCGCAGCCGGGACATCTGTCCCGCCGTCGACATGGCCGACAGGGTCCGGCCGATCGCCTCGGACGGGTCGACCGTGCTGCCCGGCCGGTGCTCGACGAGCCCGTAGGTGTAGAAGAGCACGAGGTCGCCGGGTACAGCTCCTCCTCCGGGGCCACGTCGATCCGCACCCGCTCGGAGCTCAGCTCGTACGTGTCCCACTCGGAGTCGGTGTGGCGCAGCCCGGGAAGGTCGTCGGAGAGCACCCGGACGGCGTCGTCGGGCGACAGCGTCACCGGGGCGTGGACGCACAGGTGCCGCGCCTCCTGGTAGGTCCGGTCGCGCCACTCCTCCCCGTCCTCGAAGCGGCACCAGCCGCCGAGCCGGCGGCGCAGCCCGACGATCAGGTCACCCCGGCAGTACAGGCGCGTCGGCAGCTCCGGTGGAACGACGGCGACGTAGCAGGCCGCGGCGTCCGTCGGGATGGAGGCCGCCCGCCAGCGCTCGTCGGTGCGCCCGATCGGCCCGCACAGCCGCGTGTTCGGGCCCAGCAGCAGACCGTCCGGATCGCGGACGGGCCGCGGCGACCACTCCCGCGCACTCCGCTCGACCGCGTCGGGACCGACGCCGTCCGGAGCGCCAGCACGGGGTTGCGGCGGAGCTGGCGCACCGCAGGATCGCGGCGGAGCCGGTCGAAGAGAGGCATCCGCTCATGGTGGCCGGATGACCCACCATCGGGGAAAACGGTGTCGGCATCACGACCGCGGCGTGAGCCGGTGGGCGAGGTCGACCAGGTCCGCGGCGACGACATCCCAGTCGGACCCGGGGGCCAGGTCGGTGGTCTGCGCCGGTCCGTGCTCGGTGGGGCGGGGGACGAACGCGGTGGCGAGCCCGACGGCGCGGGCGGCGGCGAGGTCGTCGTTGTGCGCGGCGACCAGCATCACCTGTGCGGGTTCGAGCTCGAGCAGGGTGACGGCGCGGAGGTAGGCCTCGGGTTGCGGCTTGTACCGGCGGGTGACGTCGGAGCCGATGACGACGTCCCAGGGCAGTCCGGCGTGGCGCGCCATCCGGGCGAGGAGGCCGACGTTGCCGTTGGACAGCGGTCCGATGATGCGGTGCCGCCGGACCAGGGTGAGCCCCTCGACGCTGTCCGGCCACGGCGGCAGCCGTTCCCACGCCCGGTTGAGCCGGTCGGTCTCCGCCGGGGTGAGGCGCAGCCCGAACTCGTCGAGCGTCGCGGTGAGGTTCTCCCGGTGGAGCCGGGTGAGCGTGGTGAACGGCCGGTCGCCGCGCCGGACGGGCTCCATGGACGTCTGGTACCGCGCCCGCCAGGCGTCGGCGAAGGCGTCGGCGTCGATCCCGGTGTGATGGGCGCGGACGGCCGTGCTGATCCCGGTCCGCCAGTCGACGACGGTGCCGAAGGTGTCGAACAGGACGGCCTGTACCGCGCTCATCGTCGTCACGCTAGCGGTCAGGTGGCCCGGCGGTAGGCCCGCATGGCGAACAGGTACGCGACCACCGCGATGCCGACGCACCACCCCAGCGCCACCCAGATGTCGGAGCCCACGGGCCGGTCGTTCAGCAGCGACTGCAGGGTCTCCACGAGCGAGGTGACCGGCTGGTTCTCCGCGAAGACCCGCACCGGCGTCGGCATGGTGTCGGTCGGGACGAACGCGGAGCTGATGAACGGCAGGAAGATCAGCGGGTAGGCGAACGCACTGGCGCCGTCGATGGACTTCGCGGTCAGCCCGGGGATGACCGCGAGCCAGGTCAGCGCCAGGGTGAACAGGGCCAGGATGCCCGTCACGGCGAGCCAGGGCAGCACGCCGACGCTCGACCGGAAGCCCATCGCGACCGCCACGAGGATCAGGATGACCACGGAGACCGCGTTGGACACCAACGAGGTCAGCACGTGCGCCCACAGGATCGCCGATCGACCGATGGGCATCGAGTGGAACCGGGTGAACAGCCCCTGCTGCACGTCGGTGAACAGCCGGAACGCCGTGTAGGAGATGCCGCTGGCGATCGCGATCAGGAGGATGCCCGGCAGCAGGTACTGCACGTAGTTGTCGGTGCCGGTGCGGATCGCGCCGCCGAAGACGTAGACGAACAGCAGCATCAGCACGAGCGGCGTGATCGTCACGGTGATGATGGTGTCGGGGCTGCGCAGGATGTGACGCATCGAGCGCCCGAACAGGATGCCGGTGTGGCGCAACGTTGTCATGACTTCCCCACGATGGCTAGAAAGATCTCTTCCAGGGACGGCTGCTTCTCGACGTACTCGACCTTCGCGGGCGGGAACAGCCTCTTGAGGTCGGCGAGCGTGCCGTCGGCGATGATCCGTCCACCGTGGAGGATCGCGATCCGGTCGGCGAGCTGCTCGGCCTCGTCCAGGTACTGGGTGGTCAGCAGGATGGTGGTGCCGCCGTCGGCGAGCTCCTTCACCGTCCGCCAGACCTCGATGCGCGCCTCCGGGTCCAGGCCGGTGGTCGGCTCGTCCAGGAAGATCACGGCGGGTGAGCCGACGAGGCTCATCGCGATGTCGAGGCGACGGGTCATGCCGCCGGAGTAGGTGCCGGCGCGGCGGTCGGCGGCGTCGGTGAGCCGGAACCGGTCGAGCAGGTCGGCCGCCGCCTTCCCGGGGTCGGCGACCCCGCGGAGCCGGGCGATCAGCACCAGGTTCTCGCGTCCCGTCAGCATCGCGTCGACGGCGGCGAACTGGCCGGTGAGGCTGATCGACTCGCGGACCCTGCCGGCCTGGGTGACCGGGTCGAACCCGCCCACCCGCACGGTGCCGCCGTCGGGTCGCAGCAGCGTCGCGCAGATCCTGACGACGGTGGTCTTGCCGGCGCCGTTCGAGCCGAGCAACGCGAAGATCTCGCCGCGTCGCACACCGAAGTCGACGCCCTTCAGGACGTCCAGGTCGCCGAAGGACCTGCGCAGTCCCTCCACCCGGATAGCGAGGTCGGTCATGGTGATGGGTCCTTCCGGGAGCGCTGGATGGTGATGTCGCCGTAGGTGGTGCGGCCGCGTACCTCGACGGTCTCGTCGGTCTCGGCGGGGCGGTCGGCGGGGTCGAGCAGGTTGCGCACGTGTCCGAAGCCGGTGTCGAGGTCGAGCCACGCGGCGGTGCCGGCGGCGATGCCGATCTCCAGCTCGCCCATCGACGACGCGAGCACGACCTCGCCGCGGGCGATCTCGCCGAGACGGATGCGGCCCATGGACGTCTTGGCGTCGACACCGGCACCGGCCCGCCCGACGGTGATGTCGCCGTTGGCGCTGCGGACCCGCGCGTCGCCGGTCACCGCGTCGATGACGGTCTCGCCGTTGGAGTTCTTGACCACGGCCGCGCCGTCGACGCGTCCCACCTGGACCTTGCCGCTGCCGGTGCTGATCTCGGCGTCGCCGTCGACGGCGTCGACGGTGACGTGACCGGCGGACGTGCTCAGTCGCAGCGGGCCGGTGCGGTCGAGCCACACGTTGCCGGCCGAGCTCCGGAACCGGGACGCGCCCAGCCGACCGGTGCAGCGGAAGTCGCCCATCTGGGTCTCGGCCGACACCTCCGACCCGGTGGGCACGTCGACCGAGACCACGACCGACCGCGTCTTGCGGGAGAAGTCGAACATCCGTCCCTTGGGGCCGGTGATCCGCAGCGTGCCGTTGGCGTAGTCGACGCGGACCTGGCGGGCGGCCTGCACGTCGGACTCGTCGGTCTCGTCGCTCGGCCGGACCTCGACGACGGTGTCGGTGCGGTCGCTGGCGGCGATCCGCACGGCTCCGACGCTCAGCTCGACAGTGACGGATATCGATTTCGGTGTGTCGAAAGTTGGCATGGTTGTCCCCACTTCACGGGTCGGTGAGCTGTTTGTGCCGGTCGGAGCGCTAGCGGACCCAGCCGGTCAGGCGCCGGGCACCCTTCGCGCCGACCGGCTCGGTGCGCGGCGTGGGCTCGGACCGCTGCAGGGCGGTGGCCGCCGCCCGGGCGAGCCACGCGTTGACCGAGCGGCCCTCCCTGGCCGCGGCCTCCTCGATCGCGGCCTTGAGCTGCTCGGGCATGCGGACGTTGATCCGCGCGGCCGGGCCGTCCTCGCCGAGGAGCGGCTCGGCGCCGTCCGCCGCCGGGGCGGTGTCGCCGGCGGTGGACCCGGCCGGTTCGGTGGCCGGTGGCGTCACGACGAAGTTCGGGTCGCGGCCCCGCAGCCGCATCTCGACCGACCCGGGTGCCAGGTCGCGGGTGATCTCGTCGGCGGCGGCCGACAGCGCCTCCAGCAGCGTCATCCGGATCGCCGACTCCAGCGGACCGGTGAGGCGCTCGACCAGCGCACGCGCGTCCTCGCCGCCCGCCTCGGCCAGCGCGGCGAACTCGCGGCCGAGGTTGTTCACGTACGTGGTCAGATCCATGCGTGCCATAGTGGCACACTCATGGCACACCGACAAGGGGGTATGGCACACGATGGTGCCACCTTGGCACAGGCTGGTCAGTGCATGCGGCCCACGACGCCAACCAGCCGGGCCAGGTCGCGGCGCCGGCGCTCGTACGTCGTCGCCACGGCGACGAGGACCAGGCCGGCGGCGGCGAGCGGCGCCCAGCGCGGGATCAGGTCCCACACGAGCGCGACCTCGTGCACGGCCAGCAGTGCCAGCACGGCGCCGCCGACCACGAACGGCGCCCGCAGCCGCCACCGGGCACCGACCAGCACCACCGCCACCGCGGCCACCCCGAGCGCGAGCCGGCGCACCGGCGCACCCTCCTCGGGCATGACCACGGCGAGGCTCGGCGCGAACGCCGCGATCAGCGCCGGTCCGTACGCCGCCCAGCTGGACAGGCCGGGCCTGCGCCGCGCGGCGAGCCAGCCGGCCAGGGTCGCCACGGCCGCCGCCGGCACTGTGTACGCCTCGACGACCGACACCCCGTTCTCGGCCAGCAGCAGCCAGTACGCCACCAGTTCCACCGTGGTCGCGGCGACGACGCGGTAGCGGCGCGCGTCGGTGCCCTGTCCGGGGAGCAGTGCCCGCAGCCCGATCGCGAGGCCCCACACCGTGCAGATGCCGGCCGTGTGTCCACTGTGGCCGGTGGCCAGCACGAACGCGAGCGCCGCGGCCGCGTGGGCGGCCACCTCCAGGGCGCGCGCCTCCACGACGCGGGTCGCCGCCGCCGGTTGCCGCCACGCCTCCCACATGCCCGCGACCGCGAGCGCCACCGCCGCGGCGAGCAGCACCCGGTACGCGGTCAGGTGGGTCGGGAGGTCGACGGCCGCGCCGGAGGCGTAGGCGAAGGCCGTCCCGCCCGCCGCCGCGGTCAGCCACCCGGCGACACGTGCCGCGTGGGTCCGCCCGGCGGCGCCGCACACGGCGGCGACCACGACCACCGCGCCCAGCGCCGCGAGGGTCGTCGCCCGCGCGGCGAGCGACCCGGCGAGGCCGGCGCCGACGCTGCACACGGCCATCACCCCGGCGAACGGCAGCCGCGGCTGGCGGGCCCGCGGCACCAACGCGAGCAACAGCAACGTTCCGAGGCCGGCCGCGAGGCTGATGGCGGGAACGGTCGGCCAGGGAGCGTCGAGCGCGGTCGCCGTCGCGAGCGCGGTGAGTGTGGCCGGCGGCAGGGCCGCCGTCACCACGGTCCATAGTGGACGCACATCGGGGTGGGTCGGCGTCGCCCGGCCGGCCGCGTACCCCCATCCGAGCAGGCCGGCCGCGAGGGTGAGAATGCCGAGCGCGACCGCCGCCGGTCCCGCGTCGAACGCCACACCGGTGTCGAACATGAGGTCGGGCTGCCCGGGAGCCAACCCGCTGTCGGTGACGGTGCCCTCCCACACCGCCGCGAGCCACAGGTAGGGCGCCGCCCACACGAGCGCCGCTGTGGGGGTCACCGCAACGGCCGCCACCACCCCGACCGGCACCGCCCCGACGAGCAACCGCCGGGCCCCGGTCCCCACCGCGCCGGCGGCCGGCCGCTGGTCAGCCACGCCTGCGACCGCGCCGGCCACCACGACCGTGCACAGCACGGCCAACGCCGCCACCACGCCGAACGGCACGTCCGCGACGGCGACCGCGGCGGCCGTCACCCCGAGCCCGGCCGCCACCGACGCCCGGGCGGCGGCGAACGCGGACGCCGAACCCGCCACCCGGGGCACCACCAGCCAGCCCGCACCCGCGAGCAGGCCCACCACGGCACACCCCAACGCGACCGGGGTATGCGCGATCCGCACGGGCCCGGCGACGACCTCCCCGACCGCCGCGGCACACGCCGGCACCGCCAGGACGACGAGCGTCACCGCGACGGTGCGCACCACCGGCACCCGCGCCAGCACCGCGACGACCGCGCCGCCGACCACCACCAGGCCCGTCACCGCCGCGGTGCCACCCGGGCGCCCGAGTCCGGCCGGGACCGCGTGCGCCACCAGGACACCAGCGCCCACGCCGAACACCGCCGCCGCCCGCGTCCCCGACGCCCGGGCGACGACGACCGCGAACGCCGCGGTGAGCGCGCAGTCGACGAGGGCCGGGGTCCACCACGGCACCGGGAACACGGCCGGCGCGGCCAACGCCACGAGGACGGCCGCCCCGACGCCGACGACCGCGGGTCGCCCGGCCGCCGCGTACCGGTGGACGAGGACCGCCGCCGCGGCGGCGACCATCACGACCGCGGCCGGAAGCTGCCAGTCGAGGACGGTCGAGGTCCGGAGGGAGGCGTGCCAGGCGGGGAACCCGCGCACGGCCGTGGACCCCGCGGCGTGGACGACGAGCCCGGCGACCACGAGACCGACCCACCCGGTCACGACGAGTGCCCCCGCCGCGGGCCCGGTGCCGGTCCAGCCCCGTCGCCGGGCGACGAGGGGGTTGGCCGTGGCGGCGGCGACCGTGAGCGTCACCACCGCCGCGGCCACGAGGGCGTGGTCCGGCCAGGCGACCGCCGCCGCCCACACCGCGGCACCGGCCCACCCGACCACCGCGAGCGACGCCAGCAGGGCCGCCACGGCGGACGCCGGGACCCGGGTGGCCGCGAGCATGAGCACACCGGCGACGACGGTCGCGGCGCCCGCGGCCCACAGCGCCTCCGGCACCGAGCCGGCGACGGCGAGTGCGAGCAGCGTCGACCCGGCTGCCACGGCCCCCGCGACGGCGGCGAGCACCCACGCGAGAACCCGCCACGCCAGAGCGACGCCGTCCCCGGCGGCCGGCGCGGCATCGGCCGGCGGCGCTTCGGCCGCTGTGTCCGATCGCCCGGGCTCGCCGCGGCCACGCACGCCGACGCTCGCGGCCATCACGTCGGGGCCCGCCACCGCCGCGAACACCGCCGCCCACGCCGCGGGACCCAGCCCGTACGCGGCCACCAGCAACGGAACCACCGGCTGAGCGACCACCAGCGCCACGAACCGCGGACCGGCGAGCCCGGTCACCGCCGCGTATCCGGCCGCGACGACCACCGTGACGGCGGCGACCAGCCCCGCGTACGTGGTGGGGTCGACGGCGTCCGCCAGCCCGAACAGGTTCACGCGGTGCGCGGCGTAGCCGTCGAGGACCACGAGCAGGAGCCCGAGTGCGGCGAACGTCTCGGCCGTCGCGGTCAGGCGCCGGCGCAGGACCAGCGGGGGCACGAGCATCGTCAGAACGGTGACGGCCGCCAGGATCGCCGCCCGCCCACCCACGCCGAAACTGGCCCAGGCCACCGCCGTGAAGACGACGGCCGCGCTGCCCAGGAGCAGGCCGCCGAGGATGAAGAGCAGGTTCTGCACCGTCCGCGGCGACGCCTCCGGCGCCGGTCCGACCTCATGCCGTCCCGGCCAGGGCTCCGCACCGACCGGCGGTGCCGCACCGACCGGCGCCGCGCCACCGGCCGACGACGCCGCGCCGCCGCCCGGAGCCCGGACGCCGCGGGATCGGACCGCGCCCACCAGCACGTGGTAGCGCGTCCACGCGAGCCGCACCTGCTCCATCAGCTGCAGGTGGTGGCGGCGGGCCGCCTCCGCCGCCGCGGTCAGGTTCCGGATCTGGACCGCCAGGTCGGCCAGTTCCCTGCCCTCCGGCTCGGGCGGACCACCACAGGTGCCGCACCCCCGGACCGCGTCGGCCGTGGCACCGCACCGCGGGCACGCGTACGCCGTCGAGCCGTCACCGGGAAACCCCTCCACCATGGCGTACAGCATCGACGGTGCGGTGCCGGCGGACATCGGTACGGATACTCAGATCCGTACCCGCGGGCTCACAGGTCCGGGACGGTGAGCGAGATGCGGTCGGTGTCCGACGGCCAGTTCGGCACGACGAACTCGTGGACGCCGCCCGACGCCCGCGACCGGACGCTGACCGTCACGGTGCCGCTGCCGCCGGCGGCCGCCGGGACGTAGATGTCCGCGGCGGTGATGAAGGTCTCGTCGAAGTCGGGGATCGACGTGGTCAGGTCGGTGCGCCGGTCGGAGTTCTGGTCGTGGGCGAAGACGCCGATCGCCCGCTTGTCGCGTGGCGCGGTGACCGCGTTGACGATGTTGGTGCCGTTGACGCTCAGCGTGTCGCCGGACGAGCCCTGGTCGCCCCACCACTCCTTGTACCGCGTGATCGACAGCGCGCTGTGCGCCGGGCCGACGGGTACGCGGGCGCCGATGCCCTCGCCGGGACGGTTGGTCAGCAGTCGCACCAGCCGGTCGGTGCGCTGCAGCGGCGCCAGATAGTGGTGCTGCACCTGCCCCGAGCCCTGCGCGAGCGCGAACTCGTACCGGGCGGACGGGCTCGCGGTGAACGGCCCGAACGACCCGTCGGCGCCGATCGTGAACGACGCGACCGGTCCACCGGTGCGCCGGCCCGTCGTGGCCGAGACCTCGTAGACGGTCAGCCCCATGCCGGCGGCGCCGACGTTGGAGGGGAACAGCACCGCCTGGCCCGACACCTGCACCGGGCCGGTCTGCGCCACCACGGCCGTGGTCTGCGGTGCCGATCCCGTGAAGAACCGGTACATCCGGGAGAAGGACTGCGCTGACGTGACGGTCTGGGTGTGCGACTGGTCGCGCTGGTACACGTTCTCGGCGCCGCCGATGCGCCGCAGCACCGAGCCCTCGCCCCAGATCGCCAACGTCGGCACGCCACCGGGCTGGCGCAGTGCGGTCGCGCCGTCGAGGTTCACGTAGTGCGCCACGCGCGCCGCCCGCGACGGGGTGTCGAGGTAGCTGTGGCTGAGGAAGGTACCGAGGGAGTGCGCGACCAGGTCGACCTTGTCGGCGCCGGTCTGCTGCAGCAGCGCCGTGATCTTCCGGTCGAGCCGGGCGAGCACGGCGGAGCTCGACTCGGCGCCGAAGCTGAAGTCGTAGTCGATGCCGTCGATGACCGCGGCCGCGTACCCGTTGCTGGCGAACCGCTTCGCCTGCGTCTGGAACTGCGCGGCCGATCCCGCCGCACCGTGCACGAACACGATGGGACGCGGTACCGCCGCGGAAGCCGGCCGACCCACGTCGAACACCGTCACCACGACGGCGGCCAGGACGACCGCCAGCAGGGCCGGAACGACCGCCGCCGTCCGGCGGAGAAGAGCAACCACGATGACCTCCCGGGGGGTGGGGTGGTCTGTCAGGGTCGCGGACCGCGGCGGGGGCGGGCATCGGCAGAACCACCGGTCCGCGCCCCACGGCGCGTGATGTGAGCACGCCGTCTCACACCGGCGGATCCCTGCGTCGGAGACGGTGCGGGTGTCCCCTGTGTAGCGTCCAACCGTGACCGCGACGCCCACCGTGCCCGACTCCCCGGCGGGGTGGCGGGCCGTGGGCATCACGTTCGTCGCGCTCGGGGTGGCGTTCGGGTTCTCGTACAACTTCGGCAGCGTGGTGGCGCCGATGCGCGCGTCCCTCGGGATCAGCGCGGCCCAGGCCGGCTGGGTGTTCTCGGTGTTCCCGTTCACGTTCCTGGCCCTCAGCGGCGTGACCGGCCGGCTCGCCGACAGGTACGGCCCGCGGCCCATGTTCGCCGTCGGTGGCTCGGTACTCGCGGCCGGGCTCGTGCTGACCGCGGCCGCCCGGCACGTCGCGACGGCGGTGGTCGGTTACCTGGTGGTGGGCGTCGGCGTCAGCTGTGTCTACGTGCCCTCCGTCGCGAACGTCGGCGCCTGGTTCGTGCGGCACCGGGTGCAGGCGATCGGGATCGCGGTGACGGGCATCGGCGCCGGCACCGTGCTCGGGCCCATCTTCACGGCCGCGCTCGTGGACGCGATCGGCTGGCGTCGCACCGAGGTGTGGCTGGGTGTGGCCGCGGTGATGGTGCTGCTGGTGTGCGCGGCGACGGTGCCCGTCGCGACGCGTGGTGGGCACGTCGAGGCGACCTGGACGCCGCGTCGCCTCACCGGTGACCCCATGTTCCGCATGCTGTACGTCTCCGGGTTCGCAATGGGACTGGTGCTGTACGTGCCGTTCGTGTTCGTCGCCCCGATGGCCGAGCAGGGCGGCGCCAGCGCCATCCGCGCCGCGGCGCTCATCAGCGTCATCGGGTTCGCGAGCACCGCGGCCCGGATCCTGTTCGGTCTCGTCGCCGGTCGGGTCGGGGTGGTGGTCGCCTACAAAGCGACGGTGGTGACGATCTGGGCGTCGTTCCTGATCTGGCTTCCTTCGCGGTCATATGCGGTGCTTCTGGTGTTCGCTCTGGTCTTCGGGGCGGGTTACGGCGGCAACATCGCGCTCATGCCGGCGATGCTCGGCCACTACTACGGCGTGGCCAGCCTCGGCACGGTCACCGGCGTGATGTTCACCAGCGCGAGCGTCGGCGCGTTGCTGGGCGCGCCGCTGGCCGGCCTGCTCATCGGCGCGTCCGGCGGATACCTGCTCCCGACCGTCGCCACGGTCGTCGTCGCCACCCTGGGCACGGTCGGCCAGCTTCTGCTGCCCGCCGCCCACCGGTCCCGTACACCCGCGGGATGAACGGCGCCATCGCCGGCCGGGACGCGACAATGGGACCCATGCGGATCGCACTCGCCAGTACACCGGGAAGCGCGGCGACGCCGAACGAGGACTGGGCCGGGGCGTCGGCGTGGGGGGTGGCGGTGGTGCTCGACGGGTTGACCGAGGCGGACGGCACCGGCTGCGAGCACGGCACCCCCTGGTACGTCCGGGAGCTCGGCGGGCAGCTCATGCGGCTGGCCGCCCGTCCGGACGGGTCGCTGACCGAGGCGCTCGGCGGGGCGATCGCGCTCGTCCGCGACAGCCACGGTCCGGGCTGCGACCTCACCCACGCCGGGTCACCGGGTGCGACGGCGGCGGTGGCCCGGTGGCGGGACGCGGCGGTCGAGTACCTCGTGCTGTCCGACGCGTACGTGGTCGTCGACGCGGGTACGGAGCCGGCGGTGCTCACCGACGCCAGCATGCCCGACCGGGTGGACGGCGCGGCGCCGCACGACACGGACGGCTTCGCCGCGGTGATCCGCGAACGGCAGCGGCTGCGCAACCGGCCGGGCGGGTACTGGGTGGCGCAGAGCGACCCGTCGGCCGCGACGCAGGCGCTCACCGGCGTCGTCGCGGACGCCACGTCGGTCGTGCTGCTGTCCGACGGCGCCGCCGCGCTCGCGACGTCTCTCGGCGCGCTCAGCTGGCGCGAGCTGGTCGACCTGGCCGTGACGCGGGGCCCGGCCGAGCTGATCGCGGCGACCCGTGAGGTCGAGGCCCGCGACCCGCACGGCCGGGTCTGGCCACGGTTCAAGGTGCACGACGACGCCAGCGCCGTCGTGCTCCACCGGACTACAGGCGCGACAGCGCGCGGTCGCTGATGAAGCTGTGCAGCCCGAACTGGCGGGCCCGGCGCACGGCGAACTCGACCAGCCCGCCGTCGGCGTAGTCGAGGGAGTACAGGTCCAGGTCGAACTCCAGCAGGCGCTCGGCGATCTGGGCGTGGTGCTCCAGCACGTCGGGCGGCCACGGCGCGTACCCGTCCTCGGTCCAGCGAACCGAGAACGACTCGAACAGGATCCCGTCGACGAGCTCGGCGAGCTGCGGCAGCATCCCGAAGCCGCGGTTGGCGAGGATGTAGGCGGTGTCGGCCTCGTCGCGCAGGGCGGCGACGAGCGCGGTCAGGTGCGGCACGTCCTCGGGGTGGGTCAGCTCGACGTTGAGGGTGTCGAGGAACAGACCGGAGAAGCCGGCGTCGAGCGCGGTGCGGGCCTGCCGCGTCACATGGGCCACCCAGCCGGGGTGGTCGACGTGGACCATCGCGCCGCCCCAGTCGGGGTTGCGGTCGGGCCGCTGCCACGGTGCCGGCGGACCCTGATCCTCCGACAGGGACAGGTACGCCAGCGGATGCACGCCGCGGTCGCGCAGGTACGCCAGCTCCTCGGGCGTGTAGTAGTCCGGCTGCAGGACCACCCGGCGGTAGGCGGCGAGCCGGTCGAGGTTGCCGGCGCCGTAGTAGAACGCGATCGGCAGCCGGCTCGTGCCCGCCGCCGGGCCGGACCCGGACTCGGCGAACTCGCGGTACCACGCGTAGGTCCGCCGCACACCGTCCACAAGGGACACCGCCGGCTCGAAGTCGACGAGCTTGCGCAGCAGGCCGATGTCGGGGCACCGGCGGGTGACCGAGTGCGCGGCGGGCGCCTCGGGACGCAGCTGCGCCGTCCGTCCGCACGCCGACAGGACCACGTGGGCCAGGTCCCGGATGGCGATCTCGGACGTGTCGTCGCCGATGTGCACCACCCGGCCGAACGCGGCGGGCGTGGCGACGAGCCGCACGGTCGCCTCGACGGCGTCGTCGACGTAGCAGAACGCCCGGGTCTGGTCGGCGCCCGGCACCCGGAACGGGTCCTCGCCGCGCATGCCGCGCAGCAGCATCTCCGGGATGACGTGGTCGGTGCCCATCCGCGGCCCGTACACGTTGTGGTAGCGGCCGATGACGACCGCGAAACCCTTGGCCCGGGCCGCGTGCAGCAGCGCGGCCTCGCCGAACAGCTTGCTCACCCCGTACGCCGACCGCGGCGCACCGGGGTCGGGGACGAGGAGCTGCGCGTCCTCCGCCGTCGGGACCGGTGCCAGCCCGGCCTCGACGCTGCCCGCGTACACCTCGCTGGTCGAGGCGAAGAAGACAGTGTCGTCGGACGTCACCCAGTCGACGAGGTGCAGGGTCGTGAGGCTGTTGACCCGCATGGTGCGCAGCGGGTCCTGTTCGACGTTGCGCACCCCCACGACCGCCGCGAGGTGGAAGACGCGGTCGAACCCGCGCGGCAGGCCGGCCCACGTCTCGGCGGTGGTCAGGTCACCGGACACGACCGTGACCTGCGGATGGCGGCGGACCTTGGCCAGGTCGCGGTCGCGCTTGCCACGGGAGAAGTCGTCGACGATCGTCACGTCGTGCCCGTCGCCGACGAGCCGGCGGGCCAGGTGCAGGCCGATGAACCCGCCGCCGCCGAGGATGAGTGCCTTCACCGTGGTTCTCCGTCCGGTCGGTAGCCGAGGCCGACGTACCGCACGCCGGCCGCTGTCACGGCCGCCTCGTCGAGGATCCGCCAGGAGTCGTAGACGAACAGCGGTCTTGCGTCGACAGAGCAGTCACCGACGAGGTCGGCGACGTTCATCGCGCGGTAGTTCGGGTGGTCGTTGAGCAGCAGGACGCCGTCGGCGTCCCGGAACGCCTTCGCGAGGTCGACCGGTTCGCCGCCGTGCCGGCGGATCACCTCGTCGGTCACCATGGGGTCGTGGCCCCGCACGGTGATGCCGGCGGCGGCGAACACCGGCATCATCGGTGTGACCGGCGAGCCACGCATGTCGTCGGTGGGTGGCCAGCCCTTGTACGCCCAGCCGAGCACCGACAGCCGGGTCCCGCCGCCCTGCCGCAGCAGGCGCACGACCGTCTCGGCGACGTGCACCGGCAGGTACTCGTTCAGCTCGCGCGCGCGTCCCACGAGGAACGGCGGGTTGTCCGGCGCGCTGTCGAGCATGAGGAACGGGTCCTTGGACAGGCAGCCGCCGCCGACGAAGCCGGGCTTCGCGAGATCGGGGCGGGGATAGTCGAGGTTGGCCGCGCGGATGACCTCCAGCGGGTCGAGGCCGTGCTGGTCGGCGATGAGCGCGATCTCGTTGCCGTAGGCGTAGATCAGGTCGGTGTGGCAGTTGTTCGCGAGCTTCACCAGTTCGGCCGCCTCGGGATTGGAGACCGGCACGACCCGGCGGGCCAGCTCCCCGAACACGCGCGCCACCACGGCCGTGCTCTCCGCGTCGATGCCGCCGACGACCTGCGGCAGCTCCACGAGCTCGCGCAGCGCCTGGCCCTGGATGGTGCGCTCGGGTGCCATGGCCAGGCGCACGCGGTCCCATCGCTCTTGCAATACAGGCAGGACGACCCTGCGTGTGGTGCCGACCGGTACGGTGCTGCGCACGACGACCGGCGTTCCCTCCGGGCAGCACCGCGCGATGTCACGGGCCGCGGCGGCGAGGTTGCCCAGCTCCGGCCGGCGGCTGACGGGATCGATCGGCGTCGACACGCTGATGACGACGGCGTCGAGCGGGACGGTGGGCAGCGCCGGGCCCACGAAGATGCGGCGGCCGACCAGCTCGGCGAACACCTCACCGACGCCGGGCTCGAAGATGTGCGGCCGGCCCCGCGCGAGGGTGTCGAGCACGGCCGGTTGGCTGTCGACGCCGTGCACGGTGTGTCCGGCGCGGGCGAGCGCCGCGGTGAGGGTCAGGCCGACGTAGCCGAGGCCGACGATGCCGATGGTCAGCGCCATGCGGGCGGCTCCTTCCGGGTCAGGGGCAGGTCGTTCCGATGCGGTCGAGGTCGCGCGGGCCGACGTAGCCCACGAACCGTTCGGACCGGTAGTGCTGGCACGCCGCGCGCACGTTGCCCGGGCGCGCGGCGTAGTCGACGGCGAGCACGAACTTTCCGGCGTCGCGCAGGGCGCGGGTGTGCCCGAGGTTCTCGGCGCAGTAGTCGGCGGCGCACCGCCGGTCGGTGGCCTCGAAGAACAGCTCCTCGACACCGATGCCGTCGATCGCTTCGGTGTAGCCGGGTTGGGTGCGCAGCTCGGGCGAGTTCTGGGGCACCACAAGGAATCCCGGCTCCCGCTGCTTCGCCCGACGGCTGATCCGGACGACGAGGTCGGCCATCGCCCGCGCCAGGTCCCGCCGGTCGCGCCCGTCGGCGTGGGCGGGGTCCAGCTCCTCGTAGGCGAGCGGCGTGTCGAGGTAGACGCCGTCGAAGCCGGCCGCCAGGGCCCGGTCGACGCGCGGCGCGACGACCCGCTGCCACCACCGCTCGTCCCAGTACCGCACGAAGTACTCGTCCGGCCAGTCCTCCCAGCGGTTCCCGATCAGGTCCGCGGCGTCGCGGCGCAGCGGCGGGTACTCGGGCCGGAAGTCCTCGATGCTGCCGATCTCGAAGTACGCCAGCACGGTCTTGCCCGAGGCGCGCACCGCGGCGATCTCGGCTCGGTCGAAGTAGCCGGCGCCGGCGTCGCGGGCCAGGTCGACGACGACGAGCTGCTGGGGGGCACGGGCGAGCGAATCGAGGCGCCCGTCCGGGTAGCCCTGGAGCTGGTAGATCCAGCCCGGCGCGGCGTCGCGGCCGGGGACCGGCGCCGGCGCCGAGCAGCCGGCGCAGACCGCCAGCGCCATCAGCGCTGCCGGCGCCCGACGACGCCGTCGCGTCATCGTCGCGACCCCTGCGCGACCGGACGCTGTTCGGCCCAGATCGTCTCGACGGTGTCGGCGAGGCGCCACACCGGCTGCCAGCCGATCGTGTCGCGGGCCCGCTCGATGTCGGCGAGCATCCAGTCGACGCCGGCCGACCGCGTCGAGCCCACGTACTCCTCGCGCACCTCGCCGCGGAACCCGGCGACGCGCGCCAGCAGCTCCACGGCGTCGCGGGTGGCGACGGCCCGCCCACTGCCGATGTTCACCACCCGCGCCGGCAGGTACGGGGCGGTGACGACGGCGAGGACGGCGCTCGCCACGTCGCGGGCGTCGACGAAGTCGCGGTGGCTCGTCAGCGGGCCCAGCGTGATCGAGCCGGCTCCGGTGGCCAGGGCCATCGCCATCCGCTCCGCCGCGCGCCCGAGCAGGTTCGCGCCGCGCTGGCCGGTGCCGACCGGGTTGAACACGCGCAGCGTCACCCCGTCGACGCGGTGGCGGCGGCTGGCCACCGCGAGCAGGGTCGTGGCGGCGAGGTGGCTGACGCCGTACTCGCTGACCGGGGTCGCCGGGCCGTCCTCCGTCGCCGCCTCGCCGTGCGGCACCGGTCCGTACTCGCCGGCCGAGCCGAGGCGGACCAGCCTGATGGTCGGGTCGACCCGCTCCACCGCGTCGATGAGCTTCGCGGTGACCATCGTGTTGGCCGACACCAGGTCGGCGACCGACCCGTCGAGGCGCCCGGTGCAGTTGACGACCGTGCCCGCACCGGTGGCCCGCAACCGCGCCGCGAGCTCGACCGCCCCGGCGGTCAGCAGGTCGCACCGGTCGCGGCCGGGGCACAGCAGCGGGGCGTGCGGCTGCAGCGCCGCGCGGACGTGCGCGCCGAGGAACCCGGACGCGCCGAACAGCAGGACCGGTCTCATACCCGTGCCCGCCGCAACGCCGGCAGCAGCAGCGGCCGCAGCGACTCGAAGCTCTGGTTGGCCTCGTCGTAGTCGTCGGGGCGGCCGATGTCGAGCCAGTAGCCCTCGAACCGGTAGCTCGCCGGGCACCGGCCCTGCTCGAGCAGTTCCAGCACGAGCTGGTCGAACCCGAACGCCAGGCCTTCCGGGTACGGCTCGATCGTCGACCGGGACAGGCCGTACACGCCCATGCTGACCCGGTAGTCGAGGTTGGGCTTCTCGCGGAAGCCGACGATGGACTCGTCGTCGACGTCGAGCACACCGAAGTCGATGTGGACCGTGCGGCGCGCGGTGGCGACCGTCAGCGGGGCCTTGGACATCGCGTGGGTGTGCAGCAGGTCGGAGTAGTCCAGGTCGGTCAGGACGTCGCCGTTCATCACCAGGAAGTGCTCGGGCAACCGGTCCCGCATGCCGAACAGCGGGCCGATGGTCGACAGCGGCACGCACTCCTCGACGTAGTCGATCTCGATCCCCCACCGCGACCCGTCGCCGACGAAGGCGCGGATGAGCTGGCCTAGATGGTTGATCGCCAGCGTCGCCGACGTGAAGCCGTACGCCGAGAGCTGGTGCAGCACCACCTCCAGGATCGCGTGGCTGTCACCGATCGGTACCAACGGCTTGGGCAGCGCGGTCGTGTACGGACGCAGCCGCGTGCCCTTCCCCCCGGCCATGATCACTGCATGCATCGTCATCTCCGTCATCTGTAGTCTCGTGCGTGCCCGAGCCGGCCGGCCAGCGCCGCGACGAACAGCACCAGCAGCAGCACGGTCGTGGCCAGGAACACGGTGGTGTCGGCCAGCGGGCTCAGCGTCCGCGGCGCGAGCAGCGTCACCGCGACGTGCGCGCCCAGGCACACCGCGAGCGAGCCGCACAACCACCGGTACTCGGACAGGTTCGCCAGCAGGAACCCCAGGAAGTACGCCCCACCGAGCACCACCCCCGCGGCCGCCATCACCGCCGCCGCGGCGCTGAGCAGACCCGCGGCCCGCAGCGCCACGAGCACCACGGCGGCGACGGCCGCGATCGTCACCAGGCACGCCGCCAGGCTGCCGACCAGCAGCAGCCACACGCGCACCACGAACCGGCGCGGGTGGCGCACCCGGCCCAGCAGCGCCCGCGCCTGCTCGCCGAAGCGGCGGGCCCGCCACTCCACCACGCCCATGCCCACGACGAGCGGCAGCGCCGCGACCACGATGTCGAGCCGGCCGGACATGTACGGCGCCTGCGCGTGCAGCAGGAACGCCGCCGTCAACGCGGTGTACAGCAGCACCGACGGGAACTGCCACCACTCCCCGCGCAGCCCCGAGGCGATGCCCGCCTCGCGGTCGCCGCGTGGCCGCACGGTCTGCCGCATCGCCAGCGCGTACGCCACCGCGACCGAGACGGCCGAGACGCCGACCGCCACGCCCCGCACCGCGGCCCCGCCGTAGTACAGGTAGGCGCCGCCGACGAGCACCGCCGGACCCATCACGAGGAGCAGCCGGTACTCGCGGTGGTAGAACATCAACGTGTTGGCGGCCATCTGGTAGGCCATCTGCCCCACCGCCAGGACGACCAGTCCGCGCCCGGCACCGGTCAGGCCCGTCACCGCGAAGCCGACCACGGCGGCCGCCGGCAGCCCGGCGATCGACCACCAGCGCAGCATGCGGCCCGCCCCCGCGGGGTGGCCCCGGCCCAGCAACCGGTACGCCAGCCACGACGCGCAGCCGGCCCACACCCAGCCGAGCCCGCCGGCGAGGACGAGCCCGAGCACCAGCGACCGCGGCCCGACGGCGGCCAGCAGCGCCGGGAAGATCGCGGCCGGCAACATGTACAGCACGCCGTGGGCGATGTCGTGCAGCCCGTTGCGCAGGCCGCGGGTGATCCGCGGGATCGGCGGGCCACCGGAGCGGTCCGCGGCCGTGCGGCGGTAGACCTCCTCGGCGAGGGTGAACACGTCGGGGTAGCCGTACTCGACCTGGGCGGCGCGGTCGGTGAGGCCGTCGGCCTCGAGCGAGGCCGCCACCTGCAGCGCGTCGATGGCACCGGTGACCACCGGACGGACCCGCTCGACCAGGTCGTCGAGCGGGTCGCGACGCATCGCCTTCTGGACCAGCGCCGAGATGTCGCGGGTCGCGTCCTCGGCCAGGTCACGGGCCGCGCCCATCGTCATGAGGTCTCCCCGAGGGTGAGGGCCGGAACCGCCGCGCGGCCCCGGACGCGCACCGTGGCCCGCCCGATCGCGGTGAACGCCGCGTGCCCGCGGCCGTTGACCGTCGCCCGTCCCCGCACCTTGGGCCGGACCTCGGTGACCTGTTCCGGCGCCGAGGCCGGCAGGCCGGCCGTCACGTTGCGGTACACGCGGCGGTAGGCGTCGAGCGAGTTCTGCAGCGTGAACAGCTCGGTGACCCGTTCGCGCGCGGTGGCGGCCATCCGCCGGCGGGTCGCGTCCTCGGTGAGGATCCGCACGCACGCCTCGGCGACGGCCACGTGGTCGCGCGGCGGCACCACCAGGCCCGCGTCGCCGACCGCCTCCGCCACCCCGCCGACGTTGGTGCACACGACGGCGCGCCCGCAGGCCATCGCCTCGACGACGGTGTACGGGAAGCCCTCGGAGATGCTGGTGAGGGCGACGACGTTCCCGGCGTGGTAGGCACTGATCGGCTTGTCCACCCGGCCTTCGAGCACGGCCGCGCCGGTGAGGCCGAGCTCGTCGATGAGGTGGCGGCAACTGTCCTCATAGGACTCGTTGCCCGGCGGCGTGCCGCCGTAGATCCGCAGCCGCGCGTCGGGTACCTTGCCGCGCACCACCTGGAACGCGCGGATCAGCGTGTGCAGATCCTTCAACGGGTCGATGCGTCCCATGAACACCACCGTCGGCTCGGCGGGTTCGGACTCGGCCACCGGGAACTCGTCGAGCGAGACGCCGTTGTACATCGTCCACATGCGCGCCGGGTCGGCGCCGTTCTGCAGCTGCCAGCGCCGGTTGTACGCCGAGTGCGGCGCCAGCGCGTCGGCGATGAGGTACCCGCCGCCGGCCAGCGCCCGGAAGAAGCTGAGAACCAGCACCTTCACCGCGTGCGGCACCGTCGTCTGCAGGTAGGACAGGTACCGCTCGCGGAGGTAGATGCCGTGCTCGGACATGATGACCGGCACGCCGTAGCGCCACTTCGTGGCCATCGCGACGAGCATGCTCAGCCCGTTCATCGACGAGTGCACGATGTCGGCGTCGACGGGCCGCACGGCCAGCGGCCGCAGCATGTGCTGCAGCAGCCAGGCCGCCTCGACGGCGTCGGCGAGGGTGAGCCCGTCGCCGTGGATGCCGTGCCAGGCGTCCATCATCAGGCCGAGCGTGGCGTTGGCGGTGACCGCGCCGGCGAGGTCGCCGCCGCTGGCGGCGTACTCGTACAGGCCGCGCAGCGACAGCAGGAACCGGCTGCGGTTCACCGCCGCCTCGTCGGAGCGCGGGTCCTGGGGCTGCAGCAGCGCGGTGAGGAACGCCTCGTAGGAGGAGAGGAACGCCGCGCCCGGCGCCTGCACGCTCCGGTGCGGTTGCGGCCCCCACAGCGGGAGCGGGTTCACCCACTCCAGGTTTCCCGGCGGCGCCCAGACCTCCCGTTCCCGGCCGTCGACGCACAGGGCCACGACCTCCCACCGGCACTCCGGCATGCCGCGGATGAGCTGGTCGCACCAGACGCTCACCCCGCCCGTCGCGTACGGGTAGGTGCCTTCGGAGATCAGCAGGATCTTCACGGCAGCAGGCTCGGGGTGAAGACGACCGGGGTGCCGGCCGCGAGCGCCAGCGTCGCCGTCGACTCGCTGCCGTAGGTGGTGTAGCCGCTCGTCCGCGCACCGGTGATGGTGACGCCCGCCGCGGCCGGCGAGGTGACGGTCACCGTGCCGGCGCCCCGGTCGTAGACGGCGTCGACGCCCGCCGACAGCGCGGCGAAGTGGGCGTTGCGTCCGGCCGTGTGGGCGGCGAGCGCCGGCCACGTCGGGCTGAGCAGCGGCACGGAGTAGTAGCCGGTGTACCTGGCGAGCACCGCCTCGACCCAGTCGGTGGTCAGCGTGCGGCCGGCACCGTAGTCGCGCAGGTTCCCGATGTGGAACGTGTGCGTGTAGATCGAACCGGTGGCGACGTGGGTCATCGCCTGGTCGCTCTCGTACCCGACGATCTGCTCGTAGGTGCGGTCGGTCGGCCAGTACGGGAACCTGCCGTTCGGCCCGTAGAAGGAGTTGTAGAAGTACGTCTCCTCGGCCGGGGTGGTGCTGAAGTACGCCACGTTCGTCGGCCAGTCCGGCACCACCGACAGGGCCGGCTGCATCGGGTGGACGATGTTGCAGTTGAAGCAGGCGGGCACGTGGCTGGGGAACGACATGTTGCCGTGGAGGTAGTCCACGCCGGCGTCGTTCGCGGCCGTGAGCAGGTTCGGGTTCGACGCGCCGAGGCCGTGGTCGGTCGGCGGGTCGAGGTCGTTGTCCGGGTCCGGGTGGTACACGCCCAGGCCGGAGTACTCGCCGGTCTTGAGCACCGTCGCGTCGACCGGCAGCCCGAGTTGGTTGGCGACCGTCACGTTCTGCGTGATCTCGGCCAGGCTGGTCGGATAGTCGGTGAAGTTCAGCTTCGGGTGGCTGTGGGTGTGGTTGACCCACCGGAACTCGCCGGCCAGGCACCGGCTGGTCGCGGTCAGCTGGTTGATCCCGCCGTTGGGCGCGCACGTATTGCCGGCCTGGAGGTTCGCATCCCCACCGTTGTAGGCCAGGTGCATGGTGAACCCGTTGGCGAGCGGATAGGCGGCCCGCAACGCGTTCTGCTGGACGTGCGCGTTGTACGCGTCGTGGCCGCTCATCCGGAAGCCGGGGTCGGTGCCGACCGTGCCGTCGGCCAACTGGTGGTCGGTGGAGTTGAACCAGTCGTCGACGTCGACGCTGAGGTAGTGCCGGTGCTCGCCGAGGAACAGCCCGCGACTGGCCCACCGGAACAGCCCGTACACCAGCAGGTGCGCCTGCAACAGGTACTGGTTCGACGTGAACGTCAACGCGAGGCGTTCACGTCCGTCGGCCGACGTGGTGGCCACGCCGAGCACCGCGCCGCCGCCGGTGAGCACCGGCTGCGCGCCGCACCCCGACTGCAGGGCGTCGAGGTAGACGTAGGACAGCGAGATCGGGATCTGCGCGCCCGGATCGAGGTAGTCGAACACGCCGGCGCCGGCGGTGGTCAGCGAGGCGAGCATCGGGGTCTCCCCCACGCCGCCCTCGCTGCCGCCGCGCAGGCAGTAGTCCTCGGGGAAGGTGCCGTAGCTGCTGTAGAGCGTCGCCTGCCGCACGCCGTAGTCGCGCTCGTAGGCCCACAACAGGTTCCACTCGTCGCCGGACAGCGCGCTGACGTATCCGCCGGACCCGTCGGCGTGCAGCAGCATGCTGTCGGTCAGCAGGATCGCGTTGTACCGCCCGGTTCCGTCGGCACGCACGAGGGTGTCGGCGACCAGCGGCGCGGTGCGCGCGTACAGCACGTCGTAGGCGGCGCCCACGCGGTCCAATGTGGACCGCCACGTGGCGACGCCGAAGTCGCCGGCGTCCACCGCGACCACGAGCGCGCGCACCGCGGCGCGGTCGGTGCCGGTCACCGTCGCGGTTCTCGCCCCGGCCGGACCGCGGCCCGGTGGCCGGACGTGCTGCCCCGGCCGCACCGCGACCGTGCCGGGTTTGCGGGGCAGCTTTCGCGGCGGCGCCGCGGCCGGTGGCGCCACCGCGCCGTACCCGGGCACGGCCGGTGCCGGCCGGCGGGCCGACGCGACGCCGTCGAGCGGGAGCCCGGGCGCCGCGGCGGCGGGCGCCGTCACGGCGGCCTGGCTCACCAGCAGCAGGAGAATGGCGGCGATCGGACCGCGACGCCGGTGTGCGACGGTGCGGCGTCGGGTGGTCGGGCGGTTGAACCAACGTGAGGTGAGCATCTCGGCGGCCTCCGGCGATGCCGACACGGTCAAGGATCTGGTGGAACTGGCGCAGCGGCCATCACCCGGCCACCTCGAACGGCGGCGGGCAGCGTTCTACGACCGGCGCGGTTCGTTCACCGGGCCGGCGGGGACTCCACAAGGACCGGCCATCGGTTCAGCTGACGCTTCCACCGACGGCCCCGGTCAATGACGGGTCTGGCGTTTTCCATAGCGGCACATGTCGCACCCAACTGTCGTGTGTTGCGTCGGGAAGCTGCGCTGGCCCGAAGGCCCCGTGCATGTACGTGCCGTGCTCCACCGGCGTCGACCCCACCCGAAGGCCGGCCGGTTGCTTTTGCCGCGACCGACGGTAGTCGACCGCGTGCTCGTCGTCAGCCGGCCGTTCGGTCGAGGTAGCGACGGATCAACGACTCGGCGTCGTCGATCGGGTTGCCTCATCGGGCTTCCGTATGTCCCCACCGGTGAATAGATTGCTGTCACACCGCTGGAGCACTTTCTCAACTCCGCGGCCCGCAGACGCGGAAGGAGCAGAACATGGCGTTTGGCGCAAAGAGCCGATTACTCGCCGCCGCAGCAGTCATGGTCCTCGTCGGTTCCCTCACCGGAAGCCCCGCCTCGGCCGGACGGTCGAAGCCGGACCCGGGAAACAACACCCCGCAGAAGCTCACCCGCGCGGTGACGCTCCCGGGACTGCTGCGTCACCTCGGCGCGTTCCAGTTCATCTCCGACACCAACGGCAACAACCGCGGCTCCGGTCTGCCCGGGTACGACCGCAGCGCCGACTACGTCGCCTGGACCATGCGCCTCGCGGGCTACCAGGTCACCCGGCAGCCGTTCGACTTCGTCTACTGCGACGAGACGAGCTCGTCGTTCGCGCAGACCGCGCCGACGCCGACGACGTACGTCGACGGCACCGACTACGACCTGTCCGAGTGCTCGGGACCCGGTGACGTCACCGCCGAGGTCGTGCCGGTCGACGTCAACCTCACGCCGCCGCGGGCGAGCACCTCGGGCTGCGAGCCGGCGGACTTCACCGCCGCGGTCGTCGGGAAGATCGCGCTCCTGCAACGCGGAACGTGCCCCTTCGGGCAGAAGGTCACCAACGCGCAGAACGCCGGCGCGATCGGCGCGATCCTCATGAACCAGGGCAACGGTGACGACCCGTCCCGGTACAACCTCCTGCTCGCCACGCTCGGCACGCCGGTGAACATCCCGACCGTCGGCGTCTCGTACGCCACCGGCGAGGGCTTCGCCACCGGAGCCACGGAGACCGTGCGCATCACCGCGACGACCACCTCCGAGATCCGGCACACCGAGAACGTCATCGCCGAGACCCCGGGCGGCAACCCGGACAACGTCGTGATGGCCGGCGGTCACCTCGACTCCGAGCCCGACACGACCGGTCTCAACGACAACGGGTCCGGTAGCGCCGCGCTGCTGGAGATCGCCTGGCAGATGCGCAAGGTCAAGCCCACCAACAAGGTCCGCTTCGCGTGGTGGGGCGCCGAGGAGTCCAACCTCGTCGGGTCGACGTTCTACGTCGGCAACTCCACGCCGGAGGACCTCGCGCGCATCAAGCTGTACCTGAACTTCGACATGATCGCGTCGGCGAACTACACGCTCGGCGTGTACGACGGCGACGACTCGGCGGCCGAGGGCTCCGGCCCCGGTCCGGTCGGCTCGGCGGAGATCGAGGCCCTGTTCGAGCGCTTCTTCGCCTCCCGCCGCCTGCCCACCGCGCCGGCCGACTTCAGCGGCCGGTCCGACTACGGCCCGTTCATCGCGGCCGGCGTCGGAATCCCCGCCGGTGGTCTGTTCACCGGCGCCGAGGACATCAAGACTGCCGAGGACGTCGCCAAGTGGGGCGGGATCGCCGGCATCCAGAAGGACCCCTGCTACCACGACCCGTGCGACAGCTTCACCCCGGTCAAGGACGGCGGTGACCCGGAGGTCTACCGGCAGCTCGACCGGCTGTACCCGCTGATCGGCAACATCAACCTGCGGGCGCTCGACGTCAACGCCGACGCGATCGCGACCGCCGTCATCACCTACGCCTTCGACACGTCGTCCATCCCGACCCGTCCGGCCGTGGCGGCGTCCGCCCGGTCGGCCCCGTCGGCGACCGTGGCGGCCACGAGCAAGGGCCGGTACACCGGCTGACCCTCCTGCCCGGTGGGAGGCCCCGAGGTCTCCCACCGGGTCCGGCCGGACCACTCAGGACGCGGCGACGGCGACGTAGACGGTGTTCGACGACTCGCCACCGCGGACCGGGTTGGCGAACGTCACCACGTGCGCGGTGCTCGTGGCGAACACCGCCTCGAGAACGGTGGTGAACGCGGCGTCGGGCGGGTCGTCCGACCACAACGCGAACACCCCGCCCGGGTGCAGGTGCCGGCGGAGGCGCCGTAGGCCTTCCTCGGTGTAGAAGTCGGCGTGTCCCGGACTCAGCAGGTGCCGCGGAGAATGGTCGATGTCGACGGCGATCACGTGGAACCGCCGCGCTGGCGCGTCCGGGTCGAACCCGGCCCCGGCCGTCAGGGCGAAGAAGTCGCCGTGCACCAGCCGGCAGCGCGGATCCGCGACGATCGCCGCGGACAGCGGCAGCAGCCCGTCGCGGTGCCACCCGATCACGTCGTCGAGCGCGTCCACCACGATCAGCGACCGGACCCGCTCGTCGGCCAGGGCGGCGTCAGCGGTGCAACCCAGCCCCAGGCCGCCGACGACCATGTCGACGCCGCCGTGCGGCCGGGCCGCCAACGCCAACCGTGCCAGTTCCACCTCAGCGACCGTGAACAGGCTCGACATGAGGTACTCGTCGCCGAGCTTCACCTCGAACACCTCGGCCCTCAGGGCCGGATCGATGCGGCGTCGCAGGCTGATCTCGCCCAGCGGCGTCGACCGCCACGCGAGCTCCTCGAAGCGGGCACCCTTCATCGGTCGCGCGTCCATCGTCACCTGTCCGCTACAGAACCGCGCCGCGTGGTTCGATCTCGATCGCGGCGACACCCCGCCCGAAGATCACGACCTCGCGGTCGCCGTGCCGGGCCCGGAGCACTCCCGACGGGTCCGACAGCACCGAGATCGCGTTCTCGACGACGGCCGTCTGTTGGCTGGTCTCGCCCTCCTCGTAGGTGACGTCGAGCCTGTCGCCGGTGAGGAGCCGTACGCGGAGCACGATGCGGGCCATTGGCGCATCCTAGTCCGACCGGTGACCGTCACGAGCACTCCCGGCAGACGTTCAGCCCGTCGGCGCGGAGCACGAACTGACTGCGGTGGTGCACGAGGAAACACCGGGGGCACTGCAACTCGTCCGACCGCATCGGTGACACCGGCACGGTCAGCTCCTCCCCCGACATGTCCGCGTCGGGCGGCTCGACCCCGTCGGCGGTGTCGACCTCGTCCAGGTCGGCCGTCGGCGGTCGGGCGGTTCTGTCGCGAGCCTGGAGTTCGTCCATGCCGTCGTCTCCGGTCGGTGGACGGCGTGGCGAGTCGTAGTCGATGGCGGCCCCCTCGAGCTGGTGTGTGAGTCGACCGTAGACCCAACCCCATCTGAAAACCGGGAGTTGGGACGCCAACCTCGCCCAGGCGTACCTCAGGACGGTTGTCCGGACCGGTCCGCTCCGGCCTCGCCCCGGGGTGTCGGCGGGGCGCTGCCGGTCTCCTCGTCGGTGAAGACCTCGTCGCGACGTCTGCGGATCGTCGGCAGGACCGCGACGATCAGCGCCGCCACCGCCAGGGCCAGCAGCACGGCGGACAGCGGACGGGTCACGAACACCGTCGGGTCGCCCCGGGAGATGATCAGCGCCCGCCGCAGGTTCTCCTCGAGCAGCGGCCCGAGCACGAAGCCGAGCAGGAACGGGGCCGGCTCGCAGCCGCACTTGATGAGGACGTAGCCGAGGATCCCGAAGAACACGATCGCGTAGACGTCGAACGGGTTGAGCGCCAACGAGTACGTGCCGATCGCCGCGAACAGGATGATCATCGGGAACAGCACCTCGTACGGGATGCGCAGCATCCGCACCCACATGCCGATCAGGGGCAGGTTCAGCAGCAGGAGCAGCGCGTTGCCGATCCACATCGACGCGATCAGGCCCCAGAACAGCGCCGGCTCGTCGTTGATGACGTTCGGACCCGGGGTGATGCCGTGGACGATGAACGCGCCGACCATCAGCGCCATCACCGGGTGGGCGGGCAGGCCCAGCGTGAGCAGCGGGATGAACGAGGTCTGCGCGGCGGCGTTGTTCGCCGACTCCGGTCCGGCGACGCCCTCGATCGCTCCGTGCCCGAACTCGTCGGGCCGCTTCGAGACCCGCTTCTCGACCGCGTACGACGTGAACGATGCGAGCACGTGCCCGCCGCCGGGCAGCACGCCGAGCGCGGATCCGAGGCCGGTGCCGCGCAGGATCGGGCCGACGATGCGCCGCCGGTCCTCGGCCGTCGGCCACAGGTGCCGCACGGTGCCGACGATCGCGGTGCGGGTGTGCTCGTTCTCCAGGTTGCGCAGGATCTCCGCCACCCCGAAGAGGCCGACGGCCACCGACACGAAGTCGATGCCGCCGTACAGCTCGCGCCGGTCGAACACGAACCGCGGCGTACCGGTGTAGATGTCCTGGCCCACCGTGCCGAACAGGACACCCAGGGCGATCATCGCCAGCGCCTTGAGCGTCGACCCGCGCGCCAACGCGATCGACACGATGAGCCCGAACAGCACCAGCGCGAAGTACTCCGCCGGTCCGAACTCCAACGCGACCTCGGCCAGCGGCGGCGCCGCGACGGCCAGCACGACCGTGGCCACCGTGCCCGCGACGAACGAGCCGATCGCGGCCACGGCCAGGGCCGGGCCCGCCCTTCCCTGGCGGGCCCTCTCGTGCCCGTCGAGCGCGGTGACCGCCGCCGACGACTCCCCCGGCAGGTTGATGAGGATCGCCGTGGTCGAGCCGCCGTACTGCGCGCCGTAGTAGATGCCGGCCAGCATGATCAGCGCGGTGACCGGTTCGAAGTTGAACGTGATCGGCAGCAGCATCGCCACCGTCGCCGTCGGACCGATGCCCGGCAGCACGCCGACGGCCGTGCCGAGCAGCACGCCCATGAAGCAGTAGAGGACGTTCTGGACCAGCAGCGCGGTCGAGAAGCCCAGCGCCAGGTTGTCGAGCAGCTCCACCGCTCAACCCCCGAGCCACGGGCCCCGGACCGGGATCCGCAGCTGCAGGCCGACGACGAAGATGAGCGTGGCCGCCACCGTGAGCGCGCCGGCGATGAGGACGGCCCGCAGCGGCCGTACGCGGGAGCTGGCGAGTGCGGTCAGCAACGCGGTGACCGCCGACGCCGGCACGAACCCGAGCCCCTCGACGGTGAGGCCGAAGAACAGCAGCGCGGCCACGATCGCGGCGACCGCGCGCCAGGGCACCGATCCGAACGTGATCACCTCGCCGGCGACCAGTCCCTTGACGACGATCGCCAGCCCGAGCGCCACCACGATGACACCGACGAGCAGCGGGAAGTAGCCCGGGCCCATCCGCAGCGGGGTGCCCAGCTCGTAGCCGAGCGACCCCACCACGAACGCGCCACCGATCACGACGAAGAGGCCCCCGGCGAGCACGTCGGGGTAGGACCGGCGACGCTCCACGTCAGGTCGCCTTGACGCCCGCGTCGGCGATGATCTTCGCCCAGGTCTTCAGCTGCTCGTCGAGGTACTCCCTGTGCGCCTGCGGCGTCGCGTCGTCGGCCGGCACCGGCGCGGTGCCGAGCTTGGCCATCTGGTCGATGACCGCCTTGTCGGCCAGCGCCTTCTTCAACGCGTTCGACAGCTTCTCGACGATCGCCTGCGGCGTGCCCTTCGGCGCGTAGAGCCCGTGCCACACGCTGACCTTGAGGTCGGGCATGCCGAGTTCGGTCGTGGTCTTCAGGTCCGGCAGGCTCTTCACGCGTTCCGGGGTGGTGACCGCGTACGCCTTCACCTTGCCCGCGGTGATCTGGCCGGTGGTGTTGGTGGTCTGGTCGCACATGAAGTCGACCTGGCCGCCGACGAGGTCGGTCAGCGCCGGGCCGGTGCCCTGGTACGGCACCTCCTGAAGCTTCACGCCGGCGGCGTCCTGGAACAGCAGCCCGCACAGGTGCGACGCGGCGCCGATGCCGGCGTTGGCGAGCGTCACCTTGCCGGCGTTGGCCTTCACGTACGACACGAGGTCGGGCAGCGTCGCCGGCGGGAAGTCCTTGCGGGCGACGATCGTCATCGGCACCTCGGTGACGAGCCCGATCGTCTCGAAGTCCTCCAGCGGCTTGTAGCTGAGGTTCTTGTACAGGGCCGGTGCCGTGGACATGCCGATGTGGTGCATGAGGATCGTGTAGCCGTCGGGCTTCGCCCGCGCGACCTCGCCGGCGCCGACGGTGCCGCCCGCGCCCTCCTTGTTCTGCACGACGATCTTGCCGCCGAGTTCCTTGGCCATCGGTTCGGCGATCATGCGGGTCACGGTGTCGGTCGGGCCGCCGGCACTGAACGGCACGATGACGGTGATGGTGTCGTCGGGGTAGCTTCCGGCGTCGCCGTCGTCGGAGCCGCCCGTGGTGCCGGAGCAGGCGGCGAGCAGCGAGACGGCGGCGATCGCGACGATGGTCCTGGTCGTTCTCATGGCGCGACCTCCTCATCAACGATTGCAAGTTCGTCGATGCGCGTGGGGACCGCCACCATACCGCCATCGATGGACCGGGAGGCCGGTCCGAGATCGAATCGTCGTCACCAGCGGTGTTCGTGCGGACCCCACGGGACCCACGCCATGCCGTCGTACCCGTAGTAGGGGACGGTCGCGCGTCCCGGCGGTGCGGCCGCGTCCAGCGCGGCCAGCTCCTCCGGGCCGAGGTCCACGTCGAGCGCGCCGAGGACGTCGGTGAGCTGCTCGACCGTGCGCGGGCCGACGATCGGTGCGGTGACCCCCGGCTGGCGAAGGCACCAGGCGACGGCGATCTGCGCGGGGGTGGCGCCCCGGGCCGCCGCGATGGTCGCCACCGTCTCCGCCACGGTGAAGGCCGGCTCCGCGAGGTGGCGCCGCGCCGTCTCCCCGTCCCAGAACTCGGCGAACCGTGACCCCGGCGGCGGCGCCTCACCACGACGGTAGCCGCCGGTGAGGAAGCCACCGGCGGTCGGCGACCAGGGCAGCACCGCCAACCCGTACGTGCGGGCCATCGGCAGCAGCTCGCGTTCGGCGCGCCGGTCGCGGCGGCCGCGCAGCGCCCGGCCGACGATCTCCTCACTGCGTCCGCGGCCGGTGGAGAAGTCGGCCGGGTCGTGGCTGTAGACGTCGGCGGTGTCGACGAGGGTGACACCGGCGTCGAGGGCCAGGTGGATGATCCGCGTCGACGTGCGGAGGTCCGTGCGTCCGCCGAAGTTCATGCAGCCGAGGGCCAGCGCGCCGACGCGGACCCCGGTGCGCCGAGCGGACGGTGATCACGCCGGGCCTTCGGCCTCGAGGACGAAGAACAGGAAGCTCAGGAACGCCGTGCGGTCACCGAGGTGGGACGGGACAAGCTCACGCGGGGTGTCCGGGGAGAACGGCGGTTCGCTGATGACGGAGATGCGCAAGCCCGCCTCCCGGAACGCGTCGGACATGGCGTGCAGCGGCCGGTGCCAGTACGTCAGCTCCATGCTGGTGCCGTCGCCGAGGGTGTACTCCTCCGAGAACCGCGTGACCTCGAAGTAGTTCGCGTCCGGGTAGAAGACCTTGTAGACGGTGGGGTGGTTCACCGACAGCAGCAGGCGCCCGCCCGGCCGGAGAACGCGCCTCAGCTCGGCCAGCGGTTGCGTCCAGTCGCGCAGGTAGTGCAGGACGAGCGACACGACCACGTCGTCGAACGCGCCGTCGGCGAACGGGAGCGGTGCGCCGAGATCGGCCACGCGCAGGTCGGCGGCGTCACCCAGCCGCTTGCGGGCCAGCTCGACCATCGCCGGGCTGCCGTCGAAGCCGGTCACGATGGCGCCCCTGGCGATGAGCGCCTCGGACAGCGGGCCGGAGCCGCACCCGGCGTCGAGGATCCGGCGCCCGGCGACGTCGCCGGCCAGGGTGAGCATCGCCGGCCGTTCGTAGTAGGCGTTGAAGATGCTCGACTCGTTGTCCGTCGAGTAGCTCTGGGCGAAGCTGTCGTAGTGGTCGGCCCTCATCGGGTCATCCTGGCACAGAAGATCCACCGGGAAGGGGACCGACGTGACCGACGATGCGCGTGCCCGGCTCGCCCGGCTCATGGACGGCTACCTGACCACGCAGCTGCTGTACGTCGCGGCGAGGCTCGGCATCGCCGACGCGCTGGCCGACGGACCCCTCTCGGGCGCGGAGGTCGGGCGCGCGGTGGGTGCCGACGGGGACGCCGTGACGCGGATCCTGCGCGGGCTCGTCGTCGAGGAGGTGCTCACCGAGGACGACGACGGCCGGTTCGCGCTCACCCCGCTCGGAGCGGCGATGCGCACCGGGGTCGCCGGGTCGCTGCACGGCCCGGTCGTCGTCCGGGGCGAGCTGTACCAGCGGGCCTCGGCCGGTCTGCTCGACGCGGTACGCACCGGCGGGACGGCGTTCGAGCACGTCTACGGCGAACGCTTCTTCGAGCACCTCGACCGCCACTCCGCGCACGAGGCGGCGTTCCAGGGCTCGATGGCCGGCCGGGCGGTGGGCGAGGCCGCCGACGTCGTCGCCGCCTACGACTTCGGCGGGCTGGCCAGCCTCGTCGACGTCGGCGGGGGCGAAGGCGTGCTGCTGGAGGCGGTCGTCCGCGCCACCGCCGAGCTTTCGGCGACGCTCGTGGACCGGCCCGCGGTGCTCGCCCGGGCACGGGAGCGGCTGACCGCCGCCGGGCTCGCCCACCGGTGCCGGTTCGTCGACGGCGACTTCTTCGCCGCGGTGCCGGCCGGTGCCGACGCCTACCTGCTGTCGCGGGTGCTCCACGACTGGAACGACGCGGACGCCGGTCGCATCCTCGCCACCTGCCGCGCGGCCATGACCGACCGCGGCCGGCTGCTCGTCGTCGAGGCGATCCTGCCCCGGCGGGCGGCCGAGCAGCCCGCCGCGATCCGGATGGACCTGCACATGATGATCCTGTTTCGGCTCGCGCGAACGCACCGAGCGCGACTTCCGCGCGCTCCTCGCGGAGGCCGGCTTCGCCGTGCGGCGGATCCACCCGACCGCGTCACCGGTCGGGCTCGCCGTGATCGAGGCGCACCGCGTTCCCGACCGGTGACGGGTGCCGGTCGCCCGTCCCGGGACGGGCGGCCGACGGTCCCCTCAGATCTTGCCGGTGCCGGCGCCGGCCGTGACCGTCGCCTTGACGGTGTTGTTGGCCTGCGGCGTGTAGGAGTACGGGATCGCGGCCACGCTCGCGCCGTTGCGCACCTGCTCGGTGCCCGAGTTCACCTTGTAGTTGTTGAGCACCTTGATGTTGCCCGGGTCGGAGTCGCCGGTCTGGGTGACGGTCGGCTTCGACACGTTCTCGAAGTAGTTCCGCTCGACGAACACGCCGGCGTTCATCGTGGACGCCACGCCGTACGAGCCGATGTTGCTGTAGTAGTTGTTCAGCACGTGCACCGGGTTGGCGAAGCGCACCCGCGGGTGCCGCTGCCCGGTCCCCTCGAACCAGTTGTGCACGTAGGTCACGCGCAGCCTGCCGGTGTCCTGCGACGCGTTGCCGTCGTCGTGGCCGAGCAGCATCGACTTGTCATGGTTGTGGAGCCGGTTCCACGAGACCGTGATGAAGTCCGATCCGCGTTTGATGTCGATCAGCCCGTCGTAGCCGCTGGCCAGGTCGTTGTGGTCGATCCAGACGTTGGTGGTGTTGGTCTGCACGTTGATCGAGTCGTCGCTCGCGTTGCGGAACACCAGGTTGCGGATGATGATGTTGCGCACGCCCGACAGGTTCAGGCCGCCGCCGGTGATCCCTGAGCCGCTGCCCACGCCGATGATGGTCTTGTTCGACGCGACGTTGTACATGCCCGAGATCGAGATCAGGCCGTTGACCCGCACGGTCTGCGACGTGCCGGAGCTCAGCGCCGACTGAAGCGCCGACGCCGACGACACGGTGACCACCGTGCCGGCCGAGCCGCCGGTGGTGCCGCCGTTCAGGCTGGCGTAGCCGACCGGGCTGCTCTCGAACGCGGCGGCCGCGGGCGAGTGGCCGAGCAGCACCGCGCCGGCGACGCCGACCGCTCCGGCGGCGGCCCCGCCGAGCAGCCGACGGCGCGACAGGGCGGCGGCGGGGATGTCCAGTTCAGACATGGGAGTCCTTCCCTACGTGGGGCGCCGGGGGGTGCCCGACCGCAGGTGGCATGGGTCGGGCCGGCGCCGGGGGCGGTGGCCGCGGTGCGCGGCACCTGCTGCACCGGACCGGGAGGCGGGCGCCGGCTGCGCGACCGACGACGGATCCGGCCAGGAAAGCGCTTTCCTCTGCCTGCGCAAGGCTAGGCCCGTCATCGATGCATGTCAATGAGCACCCCGCGAGGTCCGGGCCGTCAGCAACCGGCGAGCGCGTCCCAGGCGGCCATCGCGCAGGTGACGACCGCCTCCAGGTCGGCGCGGGTGGCGCCGTCGCGGGCCTGGACGGACAGGCCCTGCACCACGGTCGTGTAGTAGCGGGCCAGCGCGTCGAGGTCGGCGGGCGACGCGGTGAGGTCGCCGTCGGCGACGCCGCGCGCGAGCCGCTCGCGGATGGTGGCGTACTGGTCGCGGCGGCGGTCGGCCAGGAACTCCCGGACGGCGTGGTTCTCCACCGCGCCGACCGGCGCGGCCAGCACGAGCATGCAGTAGTGCGGGGTCTCCGGGCCGGTGACCTGGTCGGCCGTGGCCCGCAGCATCGCGTGGACCGCGGACCGCGCGGTCCCACCGTCGCGGAGCGCGCGCCGGGGTGGCTCGCCCGACGTGGCGCCGTACAGCGCCATGACCCGGCGGAACAGGTCCTCCTTGCTGCCGAAGCAGGCGTAGATGCTGGCCGAGGCGATCCCCATCGCCTGGGCCAGGTCGCTCAGCGAGGTGCCCTCATAGCCGCGTTCCCAGAACAGGTCCAGGGCCCGGCGCAGGGCGACGTCCGGGTCGAACGTGCGCGGCCGGCCGCGGTGTGCCATCGGTCCCCCAATTGTTTGTCGATCGACCAAGTTTATCTTGACCCGCGCCCGCCGGTCATGGACCATTTCTTGGTCGTTCGATAAACAATTCAGGAGACCCCATGCGAGCACTACGACAGACGTCCCTCGACGGACCCCGGGACCTACGCCTGGTCACCGACGCACCGGTGCCGGCACCGGGGCCGGGTGAGGTCCTGGTGCGGGTCACCGCCGCCGGGGTCAACTTCGTCGACCTCTCGCAGTCGCGGGGCACGTTCGCGGACGGACCCGAACCGCCCTACCTCGCGGGCATCGAGGCCGCCGGCGAGATCGTGGCCGTCGCCGACGACGTGACCACCTGGGCACCGGGCGCCCACGTCGTCGGCGTCAGCATCGGCGGCGGCGCGTTCGCCGAGTACCTGACGCTGCCCGCGGCCGCCGCCGTTCCGGTGCCGGCCGGTTGGGCCGACGAGCAGGCCATGGGACTGGTCGTGAACTGGCCGACCGCGGTGGCCGCCCTCAGGCCGCTGGGCGGGCTCACCGCCGGCCGGACCGTGCTCGTCCACGCCGCCGCGGGCGCGACCGGCCAGGCCGCGGTCGCCGTGGCCCGGCACCACGGCGCGACCGTGATCGCCACGGCCGCGCCCGCCAAGCACGAGGTGGTCCGGGCCCTGGGCGCCGACCACCTCCTCGACTCCGGCCGTGACGACCTCGCCGCCGAGGTCCTCCGCCTGACCGACGGCGTGGGCGCCGACCTCGTGCTCGAGTCCGTCGGTGGCGCCACGTTCGAGGCCAGCCTGGCCGCGGCCAGGCGGGTCACCGGCCGCGTCGTGGTCTACGGCCTGGCCGCCGGGACGGCCGCGGTCACCAACCGGGACCTGGTCTACCGGCACCAGGTCCACGTGATCGGGTTGAACATCGGCGTCCTGATCCGGGCCGCGCCCCAGGTGTTCGGCGCGGTCATGGGTGAGTTGTCCGGGCTGCTCGCGGCCGGGGTGCTCGGTCCCGGCCGGCCCACGGTCCACGACCTGGCGGACGGGCCGAGGGTCCTCGCGGACCTGGAGGCGCGGACCACCGTGGGCAAGCTCGCGCTCCGGCCCTGAACCACCACGCCCGGGACGGGACGCGGGCGCGTTCCGCTGCTCCATGATCGGCCCGGCGGTAGACTCCTGCCTCGTGCGCCGGGGCCGTCCGCATCCAGCACGCACCGTGTCCCTGGCATTCGCGGTCGCGATCGCCGCCGGAACCGGGCTGCTCATGCTGCCCGTCTTCCGGTCCGGGCCGGGCTCGGCCCCGTTCATGACGGCGCTGTTCACCGCGACGTCCGCGATCACCACGTCGGGCATGACGATCGTCGACACTGCCACCTACTGGTCCGACATCGGGCACGTGCTGCTCGCGGCGCTGACCCAGCTCGGCGGCTTCGGGATCACCACGCTGGCGACCCTGCTCGGTCTGATCGTGTCGCGCCGCCTGGGTCTGCGCGGACGCATGATGGCCGGCGCCGAGGCGACGACCGGGCTCGCGCACGGCGACGTCCGCCGGGTGCTCGTGCTCGCGGCGGCGGTGATGCTCGTCAGCGAGACGGTGATCGCCACGGTCGTGACGCTGCGGCTGTGGCTGGCCTACGACGTGCCGTTCGGGTCGGCCGCGTGGGAGGGTGTGTTCGACGCGGTGCAGGCGTTCAACAACTCCGGCTTCTCGCTGCGCAGCGACGGCCTGCTCGGCTTCGTCGGCGACTGGTGGATCTGCGTGCCGCTGACCCTCGGGGTGATCGTCGGCGGCATCGGCGTCCCGGTGCTGTACGAGATCGTCCGCGAGCTGCGCCGGCCCGCCGCCTGGTCGACCCACACCCGGCTCACCGTCTGGGGCACGCTGGTGCTGCTCGTCGTCGGGTTCGTCGCGGTCCTGGCGCTGGAGTGGGGCAACGACGCCACGCTCGGTCCGCTCGACGTGGGCGCGAAGATCCTCGCCGCGTTCGTCCACGGAACGATCCCCCGCTCGGGTGGCTTCAACACGGTCGACTTCGGCGCGATGTCCGCCGACACCACCGCGATCGTCACGGTGCTGATGTTCGTCGGCGGCGGCAGCGCCAGCACCGCCGGGGGCATCAAGGTGACCACGTTCTTCCTGCTCGCCTACGTCATCTGGACCGAGGTGCGCGGCGAGCAGGACGTGGTGATCGGTCGCCGCCGCATCGCCGAGACCACGCAACGCCAGGCGACGACCATCGCGCTGCTCGGCGTCGCGACCGTCGCCCTCGGCACGCTGCTGCTGCTCGGACTCACCCGCGGCGTCCCGTTCGACCGGGCGCTCTTCGAGGTGATGGCGGCGTTCAGCACGGCCGGTCTCGGCACGGGCCTGACCGCCGAGCTGCCCGACCCGGGCAGACTGGTGCTGATCGCGATGATGTTCGTCGGCCGCGTCGGAACCGTCGCCGTCGCCTCGGCGCTGGCGCTCAACACCCGTCCACGGCTGTACCGGTACCCGGAGGAGCGACCCCTCGTTGGCTGACAAAGAGAAGGCGAAGTCACCGACCGCGGACGAGAACGTCGTGGTGATCGGCCTCGGCCGGTTCGGCGGTCAGGTGGCCGCGTCGCTGCTGCGGCTCGGGCACGAGGTGCTCGGCATCGACGAGGACCCGAAGCTGGTGCAGCAGTGGTCCGACGACCTGACCCACGTCGTGCAGGCCGACGCCACCGACGAGGACGCCCTGCTGCAGGTCGGAATCAGGGAGTTCTCCCGGGCCGTCGTCGGCATCGGCACCGACATCGAGGCCAGCGTGCTGACCGTGCTCGCGCTCAGCGAGCTCGGGATCCGCGACATCTGGGCCAAGGCGATCTCGGTCAAACACGGCAAGATCCTGCGGTCGGTCGGCGCGCACCACGTCATCTACCCCGAGGCGACGATGGGCGAGCGCGTCGCCCACCTGATCACCAGCCGGATGCTCGACTTCATCGAACTCGACGACGGCTTCGCGATCGCCAAGACCCGCGCCCCCGGCGACACCGTCGGCCGGACCCTCGCCGACGTCGGCCTGCGGTCGCGGTACGGCGTCACGGTCGTCGGGGTCAAGGCCCCGGGGACGGACTTCGTGTTCGCCGCGCCCGACACGGTCGTCCCCGGCAAGGCCGTCCTGATCGTCGCCGGCACCACCGACCAGGTCGAGCGCTTCGCGGCCACCACCTGACCGGAGCACCCGCGTAGGCCCACGGGTCAGGACGGCGGCGCGGCGGTGCTGCCCCGGACGACGAGGGTGGTGTCGAGCTCGTACCGGTCCTGGGTCGGCTCCTCACCGGCGGCCATTCCCAGCGCCAGCCGCGCGGCGGTCGCGCCCATATCGGTGAACTGCTGCCGCACGGTGGTCAGTGGCGGCGCGGACCAGGCGGCCTGGTCGACATCGTCGAAGCCGACGACGCTGAGGTCCTCCGGCACCCGCAGACCGGCCCGGCGGGCGGCCTCGTACACGCCGAGCGCCTGCAGGTCGTCGCCGCACACGACCGCGGTCGGGCGCTGCGGAAGGGCGAGAAGCTCCGCGCCGAGGTCACGGCCGTCCTCGAACGTGAACACGCCGCGCCGCTCGAGGTCGGCGTCGAACGCGACGCCGGCGTGGTCGAGCGCGGCCCGGAACCCGTCGAGCCGGGCGCGGGCGGACAGGTCGCGGACCGGACCGGTGACGACCCCGATCCGCCGGTGACCCAGGTCGAGCAGGTGGCGGGTGACGGTCAGGGCGCCGCTCCAGTTGTTCGACCCGACGGCCGGGATCCCCGCCAGCTCGCCGACCGGGTCGACCGCGACCAGCGGGATGCCGCTGGCCGACAGCCGTTCGCTGTGCCGGGCGTCGGCGAGCGAGCAGACGGTGACGACCGCGGTGGGCCGCCGTCGCAGCAACGGCTCGATCCACGGCAGGCCGGCGTCGACCTGCCGGTGGACGTCGGTGAACCCGACCGTGCAGTCCCGCCCGCCCGCGACCTCGCCGACACCACGCAGGATGCCGACGGCGATCGACGCGAGCATCCGGTCGAAGACGACCTCCAGGCACGGGGTGGTGGTGGCCGCCAACGGCCGGCGGTAGCCGTGGTCGCGCAGCAGCACCTCCACCCGCTGACGGGTCGTCGCGCCGACGCCGCGCCGGCCGTTGAGCACCTTGGACACCGTGGGTGGAGAGACGCCGGCGAGCTCGGCGATCGTCGTGATCGGCACGTCACCACGCCGTGCCCTGCGACGTGGGGCCGGTCGGTCCGACTCGATCACGGCACGGAGTCTACGGGTCGCCACGGACAGGGGCACTGACGTGTCGCAACCCGCCATCGCGAATGTTATCGATCACATTTCTTACCGCGATGATGCCCGCTCCGCCGGTCCCGTTCAACCCCGCACATCTCACGCGATTGCGACGGCGCCCGCCTACCGAGCGACAAAACTTTCGCGAAACTTCGGCCCGGAACCTTGACGATATGGGCACCATCGACAACAGTCCATGGCAGTGGTTGCCCCACCCGCCGGGGTGACCAATCGGACAGCACGATGCCCCCTCGGCCTCCTCCGTCGTGCTGTTAACGCTCACAGCTGCCAGCACACAGCGCGGAGGTCGTCATGGTGGAAGTCGGAACCTGGAGCGCTGTCCGCGTCCCGGCTGCGACCCCCGTGCTCGTGCTGGCCGTGACCGGCGTCGTCGCGGACGGCAGCCGCGGCGACGCCGGTCACATCACCCGCTGCGACGTGAACCGGCCGTGCCGGACGGGTCGTCCGGTCGTGTGGGCCGCCTTCGACGAGGGGCACATCGCCGCCCCGCGGGACGCGTCGATCGCTTCGGGCGCCCCGGTCGGCGTCGGGTTGCGGGCCACCCGCACCGGCAACACCACCACACCCACCGCGTTCGGTGTCGACGGCGCCGCCTGTTCCGCCGCCTGACCGCGGCGGACACCACCGTTCCAGGAGAACCTCCCATGACAAGAGTCAGACTGCTCGGCGCCACCCTGGTGTCGGCCGGAGCCATGGTGCTGGCCTCGGCCGTCGTGGCACCGGCCGGTGCCGCGGCCGCCGGCTGCTCGGTGTCCTACACCGTGTCCTCACAATGGCAGGGCGGCTTCGGCGCCAACGTCGCCATCACCAACCTCGGCGACCCCGTCACCAGCTGGACCCTCACCTGGTCCTACGGCGCCGGCCAGACCGTCACCCAGGCCTGGAGCGCCACCGTCACCCAGAACGGCGCCGCCGTCACCGCCAGAAACGTCGACTACAACGCGACGATCGCCACCGGCGGCACCGCCTCCTTCGGCTTCAACGGCGCCTGGACCGGCAGCAACCCCACACCCACCACCTTCGCCCTCAACGGGGTCACCTGCGACGGCGACACGACCCCGTCGACCCCGCCGTCGTCGAACCCGCCCTCCTCCTCGTCCTCCTCGTCGCGGCCGCCCACCGGCGCCGCGGACATCACGGTCAACGCCGCGACCAGGTACCAGACGGTCGACGGTTTCGGTGCCGCGACCGCGATCTGGGGAAGCGCCTGGTCGACGGCCGAGACCCAGACGCTGGTCGGGACGGGCGCCAACCAGCTCGGCCTGTCGATCGTGCGGACCGGTATCTCGCCGGTGTCCAGCGAATGGTCGACCCACGTGAACTCGCTGAGGACGGCGAAGACCTACGGGTCCAACGTGAAGATCCTCGCCTCGCCCTGGACCGGACCGGCGGCGTGGAAGACGAACAACAGCCGGACCAACGGCGGCAAGCTGCGCGCCGAGTACTACGACGACTACGCCAACCACCTCAACAGCTACGTCCAGCAGATGCGCGCCCAGGGCGTGACCATCGACGTCACCTCGGTGCAGAACGAGCCCGACTGGCACCCCGACTACGACTCGATGGACTGGAGCGGCACGGAACTGCGCACCTTCGCCTGCAACAACGGCGCGGCCGTGCAGAACACCCGGCTGATGGTCGCCGAGGCCGTGAACCTGAACTACGGCTACACCGACCCGACGCTCAACGACTCGTGCGCCCGCAACAACATCGGCTACATCGGTGGTCACCTCTACGGCACCGAGGCCGCCGGGCGGCTCGCGCCGTACGCCCTGGCCGCCCAGCACAACAAGCCCGTGTGGATGACCGAGTGGAACTTCCACGAGGCCGACGGCAGCGGCTCGAACATCTGGGGCAACCCGAGCAACCAGACGGTCTGGAACGAGACCCTCGACACCATCATGCGCACCGTGCACCGGTCGATGGAGGCCAACTGGAGCGCCTACATCTGGTGGTACGGCAAGCGCTACTACTCCTTCATCGGTGACGGCGAGGCCGCCTACGGCACCACCGCCGGCGCGCCACTCAAGCGCGGGTACGCGTTCTCGCAGTTCTCCAAGTACGTCCGGCCCGGCTACCAGCGGGTCGCCCTGACCAAGAGCACGAAAGCCAACCCGCTGGAGGTGACCGCGTACCAGGGCGACGGGAAGGTGACGCTGGTGATCCTCAACCGGTCGACGAGCGCGGTGAACAACGCCGTGATCCAGGCGCCGCAGAACATCACGCGGGCCGAGCACTACCTCACCTCGCAGAGCGCCAACGCGGCCAGCCAGCCGACCGGCGTCAACGGCGGA
This sequence comes from Virgisporangium ochraceum, assembly GCF_016863655.1. Taxonomy (GTDB): domain Bacteria; phylum Actinomycetota; class Actinomycetes; order Mycobacteriales; family Micromonosporaceae; genus Virgisporangium; species Virgisporangium ochraceum. The sequence continues at coordinate 143 of NZ_BOPH01000097.1, read as the reverse complement.
CAGGTGACCGTCAACGTCCCCGCCCGCAGCATCTCCACCGTCGTCGTCACCCTCTGACAGGAGGAACCATGCGCAGATCACGAATCCTGTTGCTGTCGGCCGGTGTGGCGCTGGCGGCGTCGGCGGGTGCCGTCGCCGCCGGG
>NZ_BOPH01000096.1 GCF_016863655.1 Virgisporangium ochraceum | reverse complement strand
GGCCCTAACGGACGACCGGCTCGCCGCGGGGCTGGTGCCGCGACGCCCACAGGCCGTACAGCGTGACCAGCGACGCGATCACGATCGGTACGCCGTCGCGCAGCAGGCCGTCGATGCCGAGGAGCCACCAGCACACGACCGGGCCCAGGGCGAGCACCGCCACCGCGACCAGCCCGAGGATCCAGCGGGCCCACCGCTGGCCGAGGATCACGAAGATCATCACCCACGGCACCACGAACCCGAGCCCCAGCGACGCGAAGAACCAGCCGACCACCACCGGCACGGCCACCGGGTACGGCGCCCGCGGCTCGTCGAACAGCGTGCCGATCGCCACCAGGCACGGCACCAGCAGCAGGGCGCTCAGCGACAGCCCGGCCACCCGGGCCGTCAGCACCCAGACCGGCACCTGCCGGAACCGTGACACCCGGGTCAGGTGCGCGGCGATCGCCTTCGAGCGGAACAGCAGCCAGATCACGGCCGCGCACATCAGGAACAGCACCGCGAACCCGGCCGACACCTGCCACGGCGGCACCAGCCCACCCGACCGGGGCACGACCAGCCGACCCACCGCGAACACCGTGGTCGCCGCCAGGATCAGCCCGAACGGGCGGGAGATCACCCGGCCGTAGCGGATCGTGCGCATCAGGACCAGGAAGCCCACCGCGCGCAGCAACGCCCAGATCGTGCGGACCGCGAGACCGAAACCGCCCTCCGGTGCGTACTCCAGGTTGACCAGGTCGACCAGCACCGTCGCCGCGGCCGTGAGCAGCACCAGCATGCGCAACCGGCGGACGGCGGAGGTCTGCGGCGGAGGTCGCTCGATCGTGAACAGCTCACGCAGCAACGACCCCCGAGGTGGAGGCGGATCGGACACGACGCCGGGAACAGCCACGCTCCGATGTTCCCCGGTACCCACCTTCGCTAACCACCGCCCGCGGGCGGGCACATCAGGCTGCCCAGCTAAGCAAGATCTAAGGATCCGCTGATAGAGCGCCTAAGAATCGTCGGACTACGTTCGCACCGGGTATCAGGGGCGAGGGCGGTTCACGATCCATGGGTAGACGACGGCACGCGGACGGACCCGCGGACAAAGACGCCGCTCACGCGGTCCCATCGACCCTTCCGACGTGGCTGGCAGCGGGGCGACCGGCGCTGCACCGGCTCATGCGCAACCGGCGCGCGGCGATGGCGACGTTCGGAGCCAGCGCCGTCGGCCTCACCGCGCTCTCCTCGACGATGGCCGTGTTCCTCGGCGACGAGGCCAGCGGAGAACCGAAGGACACTACCGGCGCCCAGCAGGTGCCGCAGAAGGCCGGCTCGTTCACCAACCGCGACGCCAGCTACACGGCCGGCGTCGGCGACGCCAACGACCTCGGCGCCGGCGGCCTCGCCGCCACCCCGACCGCCGCGGCGCAGGCCGCCCTCGCCGCGACCCCGCGCTACCCCACGCCGCTGACCCGTGACCCGGTGCTGCACCTGCTGCGACGCGCGACGTTCGGGCCGACGCCCGGCGACGTGGCCGAGGTGAAGCGGGTCGGCATCGACGCCTGGATCGACCGGCAGCTGAACCCGGCGAGCATCGAGGACCCGGGCGGCGACGCGGTCAACCGCATGTACCCGTACCTGGCGCTGAGCATCGAGCAGCTGCGACGCAGTGTTCCCGAGGACAAGCGCAACGACCCCAGCTGGCACCTCGGCCGCGCGACGATCGGCCGGCAGATGTGGAGCAGCCGGCAGCTCCAGGAGGTGATGGTCGACTTCTGGGCCAACCACCTCAACATCCAGAACCCGTTCGACGGCGGCTGGGACAACCGCACCGACTGGGACCGCACGGTCATCCGCGCGCACGCGCTCGGGAAGTTCTCCGACATGCTGCACGCCAGCGCCCGGCACCCGGCGATGCTGCGGTACCTCGACAACGCCGCCTCCGACAAGCGCTCGGTCAACGAGAACTACGGCCGCGAGCTGCTGGAGCTGCACACCGTCGGTATCGACGGCGGCTACTCGGAGACCGACGTGCGCAACTGCGCCTACGTCATGACCGGGCGCACCGTCGACCGCAACGGCGCGTTCGTCTACGACGCGAAGCGGCACTGGACCGGCGCGGTGAAGGTCATGGGCTTCGCGAACCCGAACAAGAAGGACGGCCTCGCGGTCGGCGACCAGCTCCTCGCGTACCTGGCCATGCACCCGTCGACGGCGCGGTACATCGCCCGCAAGCTCGCCGTGCGGTTCGTGTGCGACAACCCGCCGGCGACGCTGGTCGACCGGCTCGCGCAGGCCTACCTGGCCGCCGGCACCGACGTGAAGCCCGTTCTGAACGTCCTGTTCCGCTCGGTGGAGTTCTGGATCGCCACCGGCCTGAAGACCCGCCGGCCGCTGGAGAACATCGTCGCCACCGCGCGGGTGGTCGGGCTCACGCCGGGCAGCGACACCGACCAGGCGCTGGAGAACCTGTACAACACCGCCGACAAGCTCGGCCACGCGCCGCTGGCGTGGAGCCCGCCCGACGGCTACCCCGACGTCGCCGCGGCCTGGCAGTCGGCGCACGGCATGCTCGGCGTCTGGAACTGCCACCGGGTGATGGTGCAGGGAAAGCTGCGCGGCCTGACGTCCGTGCAGCCGACGCAACTCATGGCCGCCAACGCCGCGGGCACCGCCACCGGCTACATCGACGCGATGTCGCAGCGGCTGGTGTTCCAGCCGCTGCCGACCGAACAGAAGGCCGTCGTGCTCAAGTTCCTGGGTCTGGCGGAAGGCGCGCGCGTGGCCGATGCGAAGACCACGGGACGCGCTGAGCAGTTGGCGCCGTTGTTGCTCGACTCCGTCTACCACGGGCTGCGGTGAGCTCTTGTTACCTGAACCTCGATCTGCCGACGACCTGCGCCGCTACGGCCCCTCCCTCGCTGAGGCCGCCGTGCGGTACCAGGCAGCGTGTGTCTCCTCGGAACTGGCCGAGCAGAAGGACCGGTGGCGGTTCGGCTTCACCCGCCGGCGGGTGGTCGCCGGTGCGGGTGCCGTCGGCGTGGCCGCGCTGGGCTCGCAGCTGCTCACCGCGAAGGTGGCGTTCGGCGCTCCCGGCGACGACCGGACCCTCATCGTGATCATGCTGCGGGGCGGCATGGACTTCCTGTCGGTGATCGTTCCGCGTGGCGACGGCAACTACCTGTCGGCGCGCCCGAACATCGGCATCCAGCCCGCCGCCCTGCTCGACGGCGGTGCCGAGACGCGGTTCGGGCTGAACCCGGCGCTCGCGGCCGTCCACCCGCTGTGGACCTCGGGGCAGATGGCCGCCGTGGCGGCGGTCGCCTCGCCCGACGCGAGCCGCAGCCACTTCCAGGCCCAGGACTGCTACGAGCGCGGCGCCGCGTCCACCGCCGTGCGCACGGGGTGGATGGACCGCGTCCTGTCGCAGTGGGGGTCTCCGGGGACCACGTTCCGGGCGATCGCGGAGGGCTCTTCGCTGCCCCGGTCGCTGGTCGGTACCCAGAACAAGATCGTGCTGCGCGGCATCCAGGACTTCCGCCTCGAAGGGTCCAACGACAGGACGCTCGAAGCGCTGCGCGGCCTGTACACGGGCTTCGACCACCCGGTGGTCGGCCAGGCTTCCGCGACTCTTTCCGCGCTTCAGTCGGCCCGGCAGGTGGCCGCGATGGCGTCGAACCCGGCGGCGAAGTACCCCGGCGGTGGCCTGGCCGGCGGCCTGCGCGACGTGGCAAAGCTGGTGAAGGCCAAGGTCGGGCTGCGCATGGCCGCCCTCGACCTGGGTGGCTGGGACATGCACACCGGCCTCGGCAACGTCGACGGCGGCGACATGAGGAACAACCTCACCCACCTGTCGGAGTGCCTGGCCGCGTTCGTCACCGACATCGGTCCCGAGGCGCTGTCGCGGGTCACGATCGTCACCATGAGCGAGTTCGGCCGGCGGGTGCAGCAGAACGCCAACGCCGGAACCGACCACGGTCACGGCGGTGGCATGCTGCTCCTCGGCGGCGGCCTGAACGGCGGCCGCGTGCACGGACGCTGGCCGGGCCTGTCCTCCGGTGCCCTCGACCACGGCGACGTCGCCGGTGCCAACGACTACCGCGACGTGCTGGCCGAGATGCTCAAGACCCGCTTCGGGGTGACCAACGCGCAGGCGATCTTCCCCGAGCACCAGCCCAGACGGATCGGTGCCTTCGCCGGTTCGTGAACGTGCCGTTGTTGCGTGCCGGTGCCGCCGGGGCGTGTCCGTGCTCCTATGATGGGGTCCGTTATGCACTTGTCAGTCACGGTCAACGTCGCACCCGATGGGGCTGTCGTGCTGTCCGTGCGCGGCGAGGTCGACCACGCCAACGCCGGCGAACTCCGCACGACCATCGAGTCCGTGCTCACGACCCAACGCCCGCACACGATCCGGGTCGACCTCGGGCTGGTCACGTTCATCGACTCGGGCGCGATCGGGTCGCTGGTCTCCGCCCATCGGGTCGCCCAGGCCGGCGGCGCTGGTCTGGTGGTGACGAACGCGAGCCCGTTCGTGAGCCGCCAGCTGACCGTGGCGGGGGTGGCCGATCTGTTGGGCGCGCCCCAGAGCCCGGAACCCCTGCCCCGCCTGTAACGCGCGGCCCGCCAGCCCGTCGCGCACCATCCGCTCGTGTCCCGAGTCGCAGGTTCGCGCACAGCCGCGGATCAGGCAAAGCCGACATTCATGCTCGGACGGACCCCCTGCCGCCACGGTCCGTCACCGTCAATCTGCCCACCAGGTCTGTGCCGGCCGCCGTGATCGCCGTTTGAGGAACAAACCTGAAGCCCCACTGCAGGTCCGTTCCTCAAACAACGATCAACAGACACCCGAAGCCCCGCGAAGACAAAGCATCCGAACGCCCAGTGACACACCACGACTGCACACGAATCAACAAACTCAGGACACTTGGGCGCCGTCCCCCGTGCGCCGCCCGTAGCGCGCCATCCCCTCGTGCGCCGATCCCTCGCGCGCCGCCCCCTCGTTGCACCGGCCCGTCGCACACCACCCCTCGCACACCACCCCTCGCACACCACCCCTCGTGCGCCACGCACTCGCGCGCCACGCCCTCGTGCGCCGCGCCCCCGTGCGCCGATCTTGCAGTCGTGGCCCTGACAAAACCGCCCATATCTCGGCATAAGGGCGGCCAGAAGTGCAAGATCGGCGCACGAAAGGGACGAGCGCGGGGCGCGGAGCGCAGGCGGGCGCGGGTGGACCGTACCGGGCGGGGGTGCGTGATAGACCGGGTGTCCGGTGGGCCGCCGGGCGGGGTGCGCGGAGGGTTCGCGGTGGGCGGTGGGTCAGCCGGCGACCATGATGCCGATCGCGGCCAGGGTGATCCCGGCCATCACGGCGATGATCATCAGGATGATGGCCGCGATCCGGACGCCGTTGCCGCCGCTCCTGCGGCGTTCCGGCCGCTGAGCCGGGCGTTGCGCCGGAGCGGGCGCGGGCACCGGGTCGACGACCACGTTCTGGATCACAGTCTCCTGGGCGGCCAGCGCGGCAAGTCTTGCCGGCGACAGGGGCTCGCCGTACGTGGAGTGACCGGGGGGCGCGCTGTGCGGCGAGTTCGGCCGGAGCGTGCGGCGACCGCCGTAGCCCTGGTCGGTCTCGACCACCCGGCGACGGGACTGCCCCGGAACGTGCCCGGGCCGCGTGCCGTAGACCCCGGGCGGTGCGGCCGGCGCCGCTGACGGGCCGGCGGGCGGCGCGGCGGCAGCGCTGGCACCGCCGTAGACGCCCGGCCCGCGCGGCGGGGCGGTGGCCGACGACCGTGGGCCCGCCGTGAACGGTCCGCGCTGCGGGGGAACAGGGGGAACGGGGGCCACCCGTCCGGCGGGTGAGGCCACGGCCGGGGGGACCTGGGCGAAATGTCCGGAGGGTCCGCCCGGGAAGCGGCCCGCGGGAGCCCCGGAGACCGGACCGGCGGGACCGCCCGAGACCGGGCCGGCCGGGCCACCGGACACCGGGCCGGCGGGAAGCGGTCCCGTGGAGTGCGTCGGCAGCGGCCCGGTCGTGTGGCCGGGGAGCGGCCCCGTGTTGTGGGTCGGGAACGAGCCGGTCGACGTCGCACCCGCCGGGAACGCACCCGTCGAGGTAGCACCCGCCGGGAACGCACCCGTCGAGGTCGCGCCCGCTGGGAACGCACCCGTCGAGGTCGCGCTTGTCGGGAACGCACCCGTCGAGGTCGCGCTTGTCGGGAAAGAGCCCGTCGGGATCGGGCCGGTGGTCTCGCGACGCGGAGCGGAGGCCGCGCCCTTCTTCGAGTGGCGGCGCTTGATCGCGCGCGTCGACTGGGTGTCTTCCGGGAGGTCGACCGGCGCCGAGGGCATCGGGGCCTCGAGGGCCTCCAGGTCGGTCTCCAGGCGCCGGGTCAGCTCGTGCTCCTCGCCCAGCGACGAGCAGGACGCCACGTAGGCCACGGTGAGCACCCGGCGGGCCGTGGCGCTGTCGCCGGCGTCGCGGTGCATCTCGGCGAGCTGGGCGGCGATGTGGACCGTGTCGGGGTCCTCGGTGCCGAAGGCGTCGCGGTGCTTCTGGTAGGCGTCGTTGAGCTGGTCGCGGGCGGCGTCGAGGTTGCCGCGGTCGCGCTGCACCAGAGCCAGCCGGACCCGCACCAGCGACCCGGCGCGGCTCTTCTGGTCGCCGATGCGCTCGCCGACCTCGTGGTAGAGCCGCTCGGCCTCGTCGTAGTCGCCCAGCTCGTGCACGGTGGCGGCCAGCACGGCCAGCGACCGGACGCTCGCGGGGTGCCGCGGGCCGAACGCCTTCTCGGCATCGGGAACGAGGGCCGACAGCACCTGGTACGCCGAACCGGGGTCGCCCATCTCGCACGAGATCTCGCCGAGCATGCGGCGGGCCGTGCACAGCTCCAGCGGGTCGGCACCCGCGACGGCTGACGCGACGTCGACCGCGCGCCCCAACACCTGGCGAGCCTGCGGCAACGCACCGTCACGCCGGAGCCGCTCGGCTTCGGCGATGGTGCCGCCGATGTCGGCGGCCGGACTGAGTGCGGGCCGCCCCGGATAGCGGCTACGCCCCCCGACCCGGGTCTCGGCAACTCGAGTGTTCACGATGCCATTGGCTCCCATCCACCCCCAGCGATTGAGAGTAAGGCTCAGTCGCGAAGTCGCCAAGCACCGGTGTGCGACCTTCTGTGACATCGCTGTAAATCCGCAGGTAGTCGTCCACCATTCGGGTCACGGAAAATCTTCGCCGGGCAAGCGCAAAAACCTCATTACGGTCCAGTTGAACCGCCAGCGGGACCGCGGCGGCGGCCTCGGCCACCCCGTCGACCAGAAAGCCGGTTACTCCGTGTGACACCGTCTCCGGCAATGCGCCACGGGGGTAGCCGATCACGGGCGTCCCGCAGGCCATCGCCTCGACGACGGACAGCCCGAACGGCTCCTCGAAGCCGAGCGGGTGGAGGAGGGCCACCGCGCCGCCGAGAATGTCGGCCCGCTCGCTGGGTCCGACATTCCCGAGATACCGGACCGACACCCCGTCCACGAACGGCGCCACCCGCAGGCGGAAGTACGCCTCGTCGTGCACCGGCCCGCAGATCACCAGCGGCATACCGGCCCGCTGGGCGATCTCGACCGCGTCGGCGGTGGCCTTGTCGGGATGGATCCGCCCGAACGCCACCAGTGCGCCCGAGGAGCCGTCGCCGAGAGGGAACTGGTCGAGGTCCAGGCCGTGGTGCACGGTCGCCAGGTACGGCAGCCCGGGCGCGCGGTCGGCGTCGGAGATCGACACGAACCCGGAGCGCGACCGCCGGTACGCGGGCAGGATCCGTGGGTCGCTGAACCCGTGGATGGTGGTGATCATCGGTGACCGGCACAGCCCGGAGAACGCGAGCGGCAGCCAGTCGAGGTGGTTGTGCACGAGGTCGAACTCGCCGCTGCGGCCGAGAGCGTGTGCGACGTGCAGGGCCTCCCAGACCCGGCCGTCGAGGTCGTCGGACTCGTTGTAGGGCTGCGGGCACACGCCGTCCAATGACGCTTTTGTCTGTGAGTCGAGCGTCGCGAACAGGGTGACGTCGACACCCCGCTCGACGAGGCCCTCCGCCAGCAGCGACACGACCTGTTCCCACGGCCCGTAGGCGCGGGGCGGGGTGCGCCAGGCGATCGGACCCAGCAGCGCGATCTTCATCTCCCGGTTATACCGGCGGCGGATGGGTAATCCGCCCGTTATGCGCCAGGACAACTACCCGAACGCCGTGTCCGACCCCGAAGCCGAGGGCCTGCCCGGCTACGCCGACGACGACTCCGTCGCCGACGAGCGCCGCGAGTCCGGCCGGATCGCCGACGGTCCGGACCCCGCCGCGCTGCCGTCGGACGTGCCGCTGGCCGTCGACCGTTACGGCACCACGGCCGAGGAGGCGCGGCAGGGCGAGCCCATGGACTACAAGCTGGCCCAGGAGCTGCCCGAGACCCACCGCACCGGGCGGAACTACGACGAGGGCGACGCGCTGACCGAGGACGTCGACAACCTCAACGAGGCCTTCGTGCCGCCGGTGCAGCCGAACGCCGACTCGCCGGTGAGCATGTACGACATGCCGGGCGAGTTCGACACCGACCGCGGCGAGCCGGTCGGCCGCCTCGTCGAGCCAGACGAGGGTGTGCGGGAGGACGACGAGAAGGACGCGATCGCGTACGACGCCGGCGAGGCGGGCGGCGGCCCCTCGGCCGAAGAGGCCGCCATCCACGAGATCAGGGAACGCTAGTCGCGGCAGCGACAAAAGGCCAGCTCAGAGGACGACAACCGAGCGCAGCACCTCGCCGTCGTGCATCTTGGTGAAGGCCGCCTCGACGTCGTCGATGCCGATCTCCTCGGTGACGAACTTGCCGAGCGGGAACCGGCCCTGCCGGTACAGCGCGATGAGCATCGGGAAGTCGCGGGTGGGCAGGCAGTCGCCGTACCACGACGACTTGAGCGCGCCGCCGCGGCCGAACACCTCGAGGAACGGCAGCGTCAGCTCCATTTCGGGGCGCGGCACGCCGACCAGCACCACGGTGCCGGCCAGGTCACGGGCGTAGAAGGCCTGCTCGTACACCCCGGGCAGGCCGACCGCCTCGATGGCCACGTCGACGCCGAACCCGCCGGTGAGCTCGCGGATCTTCTCGACCACGTCGCCCGACGACGAGTTGATCACGTGGGTGGCGCCGAAGTCCTTCGCCCACTCGAGCTTCCGGTCGTCGAGGTCGACGCCGATGATCGTGGTGGCGCCGGCCAGGGCCGCCCCCGCGATCGCCGCGTCGCCGACGCCGCCGCACCCGAACACGGCCACCGAGTCGCCCCGGGTGACCCCGCCGGTGTTGATCGCCGCGCCCACGCCGGCCATCACCCCGCAGCCCAGGAGCCCCGCGACCGTTGCGGGCGCCTCCGGGTCGACCTTCGTGCACTGGCCGGCGGCCACGAGCGTCTTGTCTGCGAACGCGCCGATGCCGAGGGCCGGTGACAGCACGGTGCCGTCGGTGAGCGTCATCTTCTGGGTGGCGTTGTGGGTGGCGAAGCAGTACCACGGGCGTCCACGCCGGCAGGCCCGGCACTCGCCGCAGACGGCCCGCCAGTTCAGGATCACGAAGTCGCCCGGCGCGACCTCGGTGACGCCCTCGCCGACCTCCTCGACGATCCCGGCCGCCTCGTGCCCGAGGAGGTACGGGTACTCGTCGCCGATGCCGCCCTCGCGGTAGTGCAGGTCGGTGTGGCACACCCCGCAGGCCTGCACGCGTACCAGCGCCTCGCCCGGCCCCGGGTCCGGAACGATGATCTCCTCGACGGTGACGGGTGCGTCCTTCGCGCGGGCGACGACAGCGCGGACCCGGTGCGGCATGTGTTCCTCCAAGAGATGCGGCGTCAGCACCATCCAACCGCAGATCGGCCCTCAGGTCATGGACTCCGCGACGGCCCGTGCCGAGTCGAGGTCGGTCAACCCCTCCACCCGGTAGGTGGCGGAGTCCGACGCCCAGATCAGGGTCGGACCGGCGAGCCGGGCCGCCTCCGAGCGCACCACGCCGAACCGGTCGACGTACACCACCGGGTGCGGCGCCGGCACCCAGACGCCGAAGTCGCCCCGCACCTGCACGGACTCCGCGTCGGCCGCCTTCTTCAGGAACGCGCCCTCGACCCGGCCGTCGAACTGGTCGATCCGTACGGTTCCGCCGCGGTAGAGGAGGGTCACCACGCGCGGCGCACCGTCGGGCGCCGGGTCCGCGGTCAGCACCTCCTCCGGGACGCCCAGCGCGGTCGGTGCCAGCACGGGGAACTTCGCCACCCGGCGCGCCTCGTCCAGCGCCACCGAGCGGACCGCCGGCAAGGGGCTGGGCGACGCCGGAAGCGTTCCCGGGTCGCCGTCCCTGATCTCCACGCCGGCGAAGCGGAGCACGCGTCCCACCGCATCGGTGACGGCGGCCCGGGCCGGCGGCACCACACCGACCACGACGGCGGCCGCCACCGCCGCGGCGGCCGCGACCCAGCGCCGCGGCGGGGAGAACCGCGGCCGTCGCCGGGGCCGGGCCTCGAGGCGCGCGCGCACGGCCGCGCGTTGGTCACGAGCCTCCGGGATCGCGAGGAAGCGCCCGAGGTCGCGGAGCTCGTCAGCCAGCGGATCCGGCACCGTGCACCTCCCCTTCCCTCAGCAGGCCCCGCAGCTTCATGAGCGCGCGGGCGGTGCGTGACTTGACCGTTCCCTTCGGCAGGTCGAGCGCGGCGGCGGTCTCCGCCTCGCTGAGGTCGAGCAGGTACCGGCAGACGACGACGTCGCGGTCGCGGCTGTCGAGGGACTCGATGACCTCGACGAGGCGCTGCCGGCGGTCGGCGGCGACCGCCTCCTCCACCGGGTCGGCCGGCTCCGGCCCGCGCGCGTCGGCGGCGGCCGCGCGCAGGGCCAGGCCGTCGCGGCGTCTACGGGACCGGTGGAGGTTGCGGGTCTCGTTCCCGACGATCGCCAGCAGCCAGGTGCGGAAGCCCGCGTCGCCGCGGAACCGGCCCAACCGGTCGAACGCCTTCACGAAGGACTCCTGCACCACGTCGTCGGCGTCGTCGCCGGCACCGAGCAGCACCGCTGTCCGGTGTGCGGCCACGGTGTGCCGGGCGACCAGGACCTCGTACGCGTCCAGGTCGCCTCGGCGCGCCCGCGCGAGCGCCGTGGCCTCATCCATCTCCTGCAGTAGACACCGCCGGCGGGATTGAGGTTCCCGGCTGCGGGGTACATCCGGCGGCGATGACCGTCGCCGATACTCTCCGCCGGGCCGCGCGCGGCCTGATGGCGCCCCGCCAGCTCCGCAAGGTGGCGCGCGACCACTTCGGGTACACCTCGCTGCGCCCGAACCAGCTCGACGCGATGCGGGCGGTGCTGGCGGGGCGCGACGCGCTCGTGGTGCTGCCGACCGGTGCCGGCAAGTCCGCCGTGTACCAGGTGCCCGGTGTGCTGTTCCCGGGGCCGACGGTGGTCGTCTCCCCGCTGCTGGCCCTGCAGCAGGACCAGATGGCCTCGCTTGTCGACCGCGGGGTCGGCGCGGTGCGCATCAGCTCCGCGGAGTCGGCGGCCGAGCAGCGGGAAGCGCTCGAGGACCTGCGCTCCGGCGCGGCGAAGTTCCTCTTCGTCACACCCGAGCAGCTCGCCGACCCCGACCGGCTCGCCGAGATCGCGGCGCTGAGGCCGTGCATGGTCGCGGTCGACGAGGCGCACTGCATCTCGTCGTGGGGCCACGACTTCCGGCCCGACTACCTCCAGCTCGGCCGGGTGATCAAGGCGCTGAACCGGCCGCCCGTGGTCGCGCTGACCGCCACCGCGTCGCCGCCGGTGCGCGAGGACATCGCCGAGCGGCTCGGGCTGGTCGACCCGTACGTGATCGTCGCCGGTCTCGACCGGCCGAACCTGTTCCTCGAGGCCGCCCACTGCGTCGACGAGGACCAGCGCTGGAGCCGCCTGGTGCAGCGGCTGACCGACAGCCAGCCGCCCGGCATCGTCTACGCGGCCACCCGCAAGGCGACCGAGGAGCTGGCTTCCCGGTTGACGAAGAAGGGCTTCCCCGCCACCGCGTACCACGGCGGCATGTCGGCGTCGGAGCGGGAACGGCGACACGAGGCGTTCCTCGCCGACGAGGTACCGGTGATGGTGGCCACGACCGCGTTCGGGATGGGCATCGACAAGCCGAACATCCGCTGGGTCAACCACGTCACGCTGCCCGACTCCCCCGACGCCTACCTCCAGGAGGTGGGCCGGGCCGGGCGCGACGGCGAGCCGGCCCAGGCGCTGCTGCTCTTCCGCACCGAGGACACCGGGCTGCGGAAGTTCTTCTCGACCAGCACCGTCGACCCCGACGACGTCGAGCGGCTGGTGGTGCTGCTGGGCGCGGCGCCGCGCGCGGTCTCCCGGGACGAGCTGCGCGAGACGACCGGGCTGGGCCCCCGCAAGATCAGCCAACTGCTGTCGGTGCTGGAGCAGGTCGGCGTCGTGTCGACGACGTCGAAGGGGTTCCGGCTGGCCCGGTACGCGCCGTCACCGTCGGAGGCGGCGGCGCTCGCGGTGGCGCACATGGAGCGGTTCCAGACGGTCCAGCGGTCGCGGATCGACATGATGCGCTACCTCGCGGAGACCACCAACTGCCGCGGCCAGGCACTGCTGTCGTACTTCGGCGAGCACCTGGAGGAGCGGTGCGGCCACTGCGACAACTGCGCCGACGGGTCGGTGGAGACCGTGGCGCCGACGTCGGCCGAGCCGTACCCGGTGCACGCGACCGTGTCGCACGCCGAGTGGGGGTCCGGAATGGTCCTGCGCTACGAGGGTGACCGGATGACGGTGCTGTTCGACGACGTGGGCTACAAGACCCTCTCCGTGCCGGTGGTGGTTGAGCAGCAACTTCTTGCCTACATACGGTGATGTTTGAAAATCCGCCGTTCGGATACGCCCCTTCTGCGCGCGGGCGCCGCCCTGTGGTGGCGTCTTCCTGGGGTGCGTGACAGCGAGGGAGGCACCGGTGGCGGAATTCGGGTACACGCTCCTCTGTGAGCAGGCCGGACCGCGTCAGTTGATCGCGGACGCGATCCAGGCGGAGCACGCCGGTTTCGACTACGCCGTCGTCTCCGACCACTTCAACCCGTGGGTGGAGGCGCAGGGGCACTCGCCGTTCGCCTGGTCGGTGCTGGGCGCGGTGGCGCACGCCACCGAGCGGATGGGGCTCATGTCGTTCGTGACGTCGCCGGTGCGGCGGTACCACCCCGCGATCGTGGCGCAGATGGCGGCCACCGTCGGCGTCATCTCGCAGGGACGGTTCACGCTCGGCGTCGGCGCGGGCGAGAACCTCAACGAGCACGTCGTGGGCGCCTGGCCGCACGTCAGCGTGCGTCACGACATGCTGTGCGAGGCGCTGGAGATCATCCGGCCGCTGCTGGCCGGTGCCACGGTGAACTTCAACGGGTCCTACTTCGACGTGCCGGAGGCGCGGCTGTACGACCGTCCCGCCGAGGGTGTGCCGATCGCGGTCGCCGCGTCCGGGGCGGCGTCGGCCGACCTGGCCTCCGAGTTCGGCGACGCGATCGTGGCCGTCGAGCCCGACGGTGACCTGATCGAGCGGTTCGCGTCGGGACGGTCGAAGGGCAAGCCGCGGTACGGGCAGGTGGCGATCTGCTACGGCCCCGACGAGCAGGAGTGCCGCAAGACCGCGCTGGAGCAGTGGCGCTGGAGCGCCCTCGGCTGGCCGGTGATGGCCGAACTGCCGGGGCCGTCGGCGTTCGAGGCGGCCAGCCAGTTCGTGCGCGAGGAGGACATCGCCGGAAAGGTCCCGTGCGGCCCGGACCTCGACCGGCATGTCGAGGCGGTACGGCGCTTCCTCGACGCCGGCTTCACCCACGTCGCGGTGGTGCAGATCGGCGCCGACCGCCAGAGCGACTTCCTCCGCTGGGCCGAGGCCGACCTGCTCCCCGCGCTACGCGCGCTGTAGAGCTCTCAGGTGCGGCGTTCCTCGTTGTGGTGGCCCAGCGCGGCCCAGATCTCGTTGACCGTCCGGTAGCGCTCGCCCGCGGGCAGGCCCGCCAGCTGTTCGATCACGTCCTCGGGCGCCGCGAGGGTGTTCGCGCCCACGATCAGCTCCTCGCGGTCGCCCGGCAGGCTGCTGCGCGGGATGTACCGGCCGAGCCGGCTGCGCTCCTCCACCTCGTCGTAGGTCATGCCGGGCGGGGCGCCACCCTCGCGCGGGGCGCCGAGGTCCGGCTGGTCCTCCACCGGAGCCTGCGGGTCCTGGAACTCATGGGCCATCTCCCCGTCGAGGACGGGTCCGTGTTTCGTGCTTCCGCGTTCCATTGGCGTCGCCTACCCCTCCCATGCCGGCACAAAACGGTGTGGGAACCGGCGTGGATGGGTATTCCGCTGTACGACGCAGGAGGTGACATCCGTGGCAAAGATCGGATTGTTCAACCGGCGGCACACCGAGGAGCAGGACCGGCCCACAGCGGTCGGCAGCGCCTCGGCGACCGACCGGACCGTCATGGTCGACAGGGACCGCGACGGGGTGGACGACCGTACAGAAAGGGTCGATCCGCGGGACACGAACCGGGACGGCATCGTGACGCCCGACGAGGCGCGCGCCGCCCACGAACGCACCCAGGCCCGGCTCACGGCCCGTGAACGGCTCGCCGCGGACAAGGCCGACCGGGAAGACGGCAGGGACGCGGGCACCACGGCGGTCGTGGACCGGCCGGCGGTGGTCGAGCGCGAGCGGGTCGTCGAGCGTCCCGTCGTCGCGCCGCCGGCCGTCGACCGGGACCGCGATGGGGTCGACGACCGGGTGGAGACCCGGCCGGCACCGGCACCGCAGAAGATCCGGGCCCGGGCGAGCCTGTTCGCCACGCTGGCCCTCATGGTCGGCCTGACCTCCGTGTACGCCGCGCTCACCGGCCGGCTGGCGCCGGTTGCGATCGCGCTCGGCGTGCTCGGCCTGCTGCTGTCGTTCGCGGGCATGTCTGCCAGCGGCCGGCCGCGGATCGCCGGCGGCGGCCTGTCGGCGTTCGCGCTGCTGCTCAGCATCGGCGGCGCCGTGCTCGGCGTGCTGGCCATGTACGGCTCGGTGTCGTGGCTCGACTCCGACGTCGACCAGGTCTCGCGGCTGCGCGACTGGCTCGACACCCAGCTTCCGTTCATGAGCAACTGGTAAGCACCCCCGCGAGACGGGCGGCCCGATCGGGCCGCCCGTCCGCGTTTGCAGTGGAGGTCTGACGATGCCCGCACGCGAGGACATGCCGAGCACGATCCAGCGGTCCGGTCGCAAGGCCCAGGAGACCTGGGGCAAGACGCACGACTCGGCCGTCGAGCAGTACGGCGAGGGCGAACGCGCCCACCGCACCGCGTTCTCGGCGCTGAAGCACACCCACGAGAAGGTCGGCGACCACTGGGAACCGAAGGAGACCAAGGGACCCAGCGACGCCCAGGCGGAGAAGAAGGGCGCGGCGGCCCGCCGGGGCACCACGCCGACGGCCGAGGGCGTCAACGCGAATGCGACCAAGAAACACCTGCTCGACGTGGCCCGCAGGCTCGACATTCCCGGCCGGTCGAGCATGACCAAGGACGAACTCGTCGACGCGATCATGAAAGCGAACCGCCGGGAGTCGGCCAGGGCGCTGCGTTCCCAGTAACCTCCTCTCGTGGTGGAGCAGAGGCGGTCCGGTCTACGGAGCAGGGTCAGTGACAGGTTTTCCCGGTTGCTCAACCCGCCCCGGCAGGCGCCCGCTCCAAAGGTCGCGCCGCACCACCCGATGCTCAACAACTCGATCGTCGACTGCGCGCTGTACGTCGACGGGGTGCGGCAACCGGGTGAGCTGGCGTTCCCGGACGCGGTCGCGCTGGCCGGCCGCAACCCCCGCGCGTTCGTGTGGCTCGGCCTGCACGAGCCCACCGCGGACGAGTTCGGCTACGTCGCCGAGGTGTTCGGGCTGCACGAGCTCGCCGTCGAGGAGGCCACCGCGAAGGTCAACCGCCCCAAGATGGACCGGTACGGCGACCACACCCGGGTCGTGCTGCGCACCGCCCGCTACGTGGAGCACGCCGAGCTCAACGAGTGGTCGGAGGTCGTCGAGACCGGTCACATCATGGTGTTCCTCGGTGCCCGGTTCGTGGTGACCGTGCGGCACGGCGCGCCCGGCGCGCTGGCCGAGGTGCGGGCCGACCTGGAGCGCCGGCGGGCGTTCCTGGCGATGGGCCCGTGGTCGGTCGCGCACGCGATCATGGATCGGATGGTCGACGCGTACATGGACGTCGCCGACTCCGTCGACGACGACGTGAACAAGCTCGAGGAGGCGGTGTTCGCCCGGCACCGGTCCGAGCACATCGCGCACATCTACCAGCTCAAGCGCGAGATCGTGGAGTTCCGCCGGGCCGTGGTGCCGCTGCAGCGTCCGATGCAGCGCCTGCTGGAGGACCGCGCCGAGCTGCCGGCCGGGCTGCGCCGTTACTTCAAGTCGGTGTCCGACCACCTCAACCGGGTGGTCGAGCAGATCAACTCGTACGACGAACTGCTGAACACCGTGCTCCAGGCCCGGCTCGCCCAGCTGAGCGTCGACCAGAACAACGACATGCGCAAGATCGCGGCGTACGCCGCCATGGCCGCCGCCCAGACGGCGATCGCCGGCATCTACGGGATGAACTTCACTCACATGCCTGAGCTCCAGTGGCGCTACGGGTACTTCGGAGTGCTCATCGTGATGGCCCTGTCGATCTTCGTCATCTACCGGCTGTTCCGACGTTCGGGCTGGCTGTAATCACACCCGGGGTGCGCCCACGGGGTCGCCGGGGCCTTGTAGATTACCGGTCACCGCCGCATCCACGACCGTCGTCGGGGCTCCAGCCGGCGTTTCGGGAGGGCGTGCTTGAACGGGGTTCGGGTCGGTGCGGCGCAGTTCGCCGTCGGGTCCTCGGTGGCCGAGAATCTTGCCTCCTGCGTGCACGCGGTCGAGTCGGCCGCCGCCGAGGGCGCCGAGGTGGTGGTGCTGCCCGGGTACGCCAACCATCCCGGCCGGTACGACGACCGGGCCCACGCCGGGCGGGTCGCCTGCGGCATCGGCGGCGAGTTCGTCAGCACGGTCGCGGCGGCGGCGGCCGCCGCCGGGGTGTACGTCAAGCTCCACGTGACCGTCGCCGACGCCGACCGCGTCACCGCCAGCAACCTCCTCGTCGACCCGGCCGGCGAGGTGATCGCCCGGGCCGACGACCGCGCCGTCGGCCGCTTCCTCGACCCCGTCGTCACACCGCCGCGCGTCGTCGACACGCCCCTCGGCCGGTTCGGCATGTACGGCGGCGCCGACGGCCGGCAGGCCGAGATCCCCCGCGCCCTCGCCCTCGGCGGCGCCCAGGTGCTGCTCGCCTCCCTGTGGTCGACCGACCCCGACGACGCACGGCTGCACCTGCCCGTCCGGGCCGCCGAGAGCAAGGTGTGGATCGTGGCGGCGAACGTGATCGGCCGCGCTCACGCGGTCACCGACGATTTTGCCGGGGAGAGCGGCCTGTACGGCCCCGACGGCGCGACCGTGACGGCGGCGCCGCGGGACGCCGAAGGCGTGGCCGTGGCGCGGCTCGAACCCGGCTGGGCTGACGACAAGACCAGGCCAGACGGCGGTGACATCTTCCTGGCGCGGCGCCCACGCCTCTATGGCGCGGGGCGTCCACCGCGCTCGAAGCCGCCGGCGGCCGCGACCACGCGCGTGGCGGTGGTGCGGCCGCGCGGACACGGAATGTCTGCGATCGAGGACGCGGGACGCCTGGTGCGCGCCGCCGCCACCGACGGAGCCGACCTGATCGTGCTGCCCGAACTGTTCCACTACGCCGACGGGCGGGCCGACGGCTCGTTCCTCGACGGCATCGCCGTCGACGTGGTGTCGCAGGCCCTGGAGGACTCCACGTGCCACGTGGTGACGAGCCTCCCCGACGACGCCGCACACGTGGGCGTGCTGATCGGAGCGTCCGGCGTGATCGGACGCCAGGTGCAGATGCACCCGTGCGGGCGGCACCTGAGCTGGCAGGCCGCGTTCGGGGATCGGCTGACGCCGTTCGACCTTTCCTGGGGCAGGCTCGTACTCGTCGTCGGCGACGACGCCCTGTACCCGGAGGTGTTCGAGATCGCGTCCCGCCTCGGCGCCGACCTCGTCGCCGTGCCGTGCGCCCCCGCGGAGCGCTGGGAGCTGACGATCGGCCTCCCCGCCCGCTCCCTGGAGCAGGGGCTGAACATCGTCGCCGCGGCCCACCCCGGCCCCGGCGGCGGTGGGGCCATCCTGGCCGCCGGCGCGCCGGCCCGGTTCGTGGCCGCCGACGCGGTCACCGTCGCGGGTGAACTCCATCCCCGTGTCACCGAGTCGACACGATCCGCCCCTTGAGGTGGCGGCAACGGGGATGGGCGGGCAGCATATCGAGGTGTCCCTTGGTGACAGCCTAGGCGGCCGGCTGGCCGCCGCGGCAACCCACGCCGCCGGACCTGCCGGCCAGAGCGACCCCCGCACGGCCGCGGCCGGCCTGGCCGAGGTCCTCGACCAGGCCCGCTACCAGCTGGGCAAGGACGACGGCGTGGTGCTGGAGGCCACCCGCGTCCTGGCCGGCCTGCGGCGCCGGCTCGGCGAACTGCCGGATGCGCGGTCGCTGCTGGAGAACGCGCTTGCCGCTGGCCAGTTCACCCGCGGCGAGAACGACGTGCAGATCCTGGGCCTGTCGTACGACCTGGCGATGATCGCGCACGAGTTGGAGAACCGGCACGAGGCCCGGCGCAACTTCGACCGCATCCGCCGCTATGGTCCGGGGCTGCTGGGGCCACATCACGAGTATGTGCAGACGGCGTACCGTTATTTCGGAACACCGGTACCGGTTGGGCCGTCCGTGCCGCAGCAGCCCGTGGCGCCGCAGCCTCCTCAGCCTTACGCGCCTCAGCCTTACGCGCCTCAGCAGTACGCGCCTCAGCAGTACGCGCCTCAGCAGTACGCGCCTCAGCAGCCGCACGCGCCGCAGCCGCACGGGCCCCAGCCGCACGCGGCGCCTCAGCCGGGGTACGGACCGCCACCCTCCGCCCCGATGGCAGCAGCACCGTCCACTGTGGACGCTCCCCCGTCCACCGGCCGGGCCCGGGTACCCTCCCAGCCCACCCCGATCCGGGCAACGGCGGCCGTACCCGTTCATCGTCCCCGGGAGGAGGCCGCAGCCAACCCCCCGACGGTGGCCGACGCCCCGGAGCCAGCCGCGACCGCCGCGCCGACACCGCTGGCGGAACCTGCGGCTCCGGCCGAACCCTCTGTGCCGGCCGAACCTCCTGTGCCCGCCGAGTCTTCCGCGCTGGCCGAGCCCGCTGTTCCGGCCGAGCCCGCTGTTCCGGCCAAACCTGTGCCCTCCCCCGAGCCCACGGCGCACCACGAGCCTTCGCCTTCCCCCGAACCGACGGCGCACGACGAGCCCTCGCAGCCGGCGCCTGTATTACCGACCGAGCCCGCCGCTCCCGTCGGCCTTGAGCCGCAGGCCGAGCCCACGCCTCAGGATGGGCCGGCCTCCGATGAACCCACGCAGGTCGCCGAGCCGGAAGCGGCACCGGAACCCACGCCGGAGATCGAGCCGGTCCGTGCCTCTGACCCCGCACCGCACGACGAGCCCGCAGCCGTCGAACCGACCGTCGCCGCCGCCGAGTCCACCTCGCAGCGGGACGATCGGCCCGCTACCCCGTTCGGCCGGACGGTCGAGCTGACCCTCATCGTCCCGTCACAGGCGCGGGAGCCCGAGGCCAGCCCGCACCCAGCCCCGGACGCGGAACCCGAGCCGACCCCGGAACCGCGGGACGTCACCTCGCCGGCGCGGGAACCGGAGACCCACCGGGATCCGCCCGCCCTGCCGGCGGCCGACGACACCGAACTGCCGCCGGCGGCCGGCCCCACGTCGGACGCGCTACCCTCCCCGGCCACAGCGTCCACAGTGGACAGCCCGGTGACGCGGCCCGCCCTGGACACCCCGCCGTCGGCGGAGACCCTGGCCCTGCCGTTGTCGGAGCCCGAGCCAGCTCCGCGCCAGGAGGCCGAGGTGGCCGCGCCCCCACCTGCGGAGGCTGACGTCGCCACGCCGCGGGTGGAAGCGGAGTCCGGTACCGAGGACGCTGACGATCCGGAATCCGAGTCGACGGTGCGCATCGGTCAGGGCGGGCCGTTGGCGCGTGGGGACCGGGAGGACTCGGCGTCCTCGGATCCGTGGTTCTCTCCCACTCCGGCCGCGTCCGCCGCCGTTCAGCCGGCCGAGGACGTTCCGGCTTCGGAACAATCGGGCGGCGTGGCGCCCACCTCGGCTCCGCCGGTCAGCGCCGCGCCATATGTTCAGGCCCCGGCGCCGCCGGTCAGCGCCCCGCCGGTCAGCGCCCCAGCACGCGCTCAGGCCAGCGCCCCGCCGGCGAACGCCCCATTCGTCAGCGCCCCACCCACCTCCGCACCGCCGGTCAGCGCGCCGCCGGTCAGCGCCCCGCCGCGCGCTCAGGCCAGCGCCCCGCCGGTCAGCGCGCCGCCCATCAGTGCCCCACCCACCTCCGCGCCGCCCATCAGTGCGCCACCACAAGTCAACGCGCCACCCGTCAGCGCGCCGCCGCACATCCCGGTCTCGACGCCGCCTGCCAGTGGGCCTCCCGTATCAGGCCCGCCCACTCCCTCGCCCATGCCGGCCGCCCGCCCGGTGCCCGCCCACCGGTCGTCGGCTCCACCCACCGTGACGCGCCATCGGTCGCGGCGGCCGCTGGTCGTGGTCTCCGTGGTTCTGATTCTGTTGCTGCTCGGCGGGTCGGCCGCGCTCGTCGCGGTCTTTCTGGCCAGTGACCCCTCGGGCGAGCGGCCCGCCGCGACCGCTTCCACGCCCACGACGATCGGGCTGACGCTGGAGGACAAGGGCACGTCCGTCACCGTGACGTGGACCGACCCCAGCGCGGGGCAGGCCTCGTTCGTCGTGTCGTACGGGCGGGCCGACGGGCCCGCGACCAAGACGGAGCGGGTCGGTGCCGGCACGACCACGGTGACCGTCAACCAGCTCGACCCGGCGCAGGACTACTGCTTCACGGTCGCCGGGGAGCCCGGTTCCGGGGTCGGGCCGTCGCCGGCCGTCTGCACGAAGCGGCCCACACCCACCGGGAGCGGCCGGCCGTCCGGCACTTGATTCGTATGTAGTCGTGGGTGTGTGTCACTGTGCGTTCGGACGCTCTGTCTTCGCGGGAGGTGTGATCGTT
>NZ_BOPH01000095.1 GCF_016863655.1 Virgisporangium ochraceum | reverse complement strand
GGCGGGAAAGGGGGGCGGCGCCACCCAGGCCCGCTATGCGCCGCGGATCAGGATCTCGTCGGCGCGGTCGCGCGTGGACTCGATGAGCTTGGCGTTCGCCGCGTCGGAGCCGCCGGCCCAGGCATGGGCGGCATCGCGGCTCAGGCCACGGGTCAGCTGCCGGCGGACCAGCGCCGAATGCCGGGTGGAGTGTGGCGCGTCGAGGTACAGGGCCAGGTCGAGCAGGGGACGCACCTCGTGCCAGGGCGGCGTGTCCAGGAGGAGGTAGTTGCCCTCGGTCACCACGACCCGGACGTCGGGCGCCACGGGGATCGCACTGCCGATCGACTCGTTGATCTGGCGGTTGAACGTCGGCGCGTACACGGTCGACGGCTCCCCCGCCCGCAGCCGCCGCAGGAGGTTCACGTAGCCGGTGGCGTCGAAGGTCTCCGGCGCGCCCTTGCGGTCGGCGAGCCCGAGGCGGTTCAGTTCGGCGTTCGCCAGGTGAAAACCATCCATCGGGACCGCCACAGCGGCCGTCCCGCCGTCGTTCAGCGCCGCCGCCAGGGCGGTGGCGAGCGTGGACTTGCCCGCCGCCGGTGGCCCGGCCAGCCCGACGATCAACCGGCCGGCCCGCTCGACGACCATCGGCCGCACGGCAGCGAGTGCGGACGGCAACGCCTGCGGACGGATCACGTGGCCCCGGAACCGTCGGACGCGGCGCTGCCGAGCTTGCGCATCGCGGCCAGCCACCGCTCCCGGTCGTTCGCGCGACGCTGCTCGTACGTCGCCACCTCCGGGTGCGGCAGGATCAGGAACCGCTCCGCCCGCAGCCCGTCGACCACCGCGTCGGCGACCTCCCCGGCCGACAGCACGCGGCCCGACGCCGCCGTGACGCGGGCGCCGCGGTGCCCCGCCTCCAGCCCACCGCGCAGCATGTCGGTGTCGACGCCCTGCGGACACAGCGCGCTGACCCGGATGCCCTCCTCGCCGTACGTGATCGACAGCCACTCGGCGAACGCCACCGCCGCGTGCTTGGTGACCGCGTACGGCGCGTCGTCCATCGCGGTGAGCAGGCCCGCCGCGGAGCAGGTGTTCAGCAGGTACCCGGACCCGCGGGAGAGCATCGCCGGCACCACGGCCCGCGCCGCGTGGATGTGGGCGAGCACGTTGACACCCCACGCCCGCTCCCACACGCCGGGGTCGGCGTCGAGGCCGGCGCCGGTGGTGATGCCGGCGTTGGAGCAGAACAGGTCGATGTGCCCGAACCGGTCGAGCACGTCGGACACCATGCCCGCGACCTCGGCCTCCGACGACACGTCGACCCGGTACGGCGTCGCCACCGCGCCGAGTTCGTCGGCCACCGCTGTCGCCGACGCGAGGTCGAGGTCGGCGACGACCACGGCCACCGCCCCCTCGGCCGCGAACCGCCGCGCGAGCGCCGCTCCGATGCCCCGGCCCGCGCCCGTGACCACGACCGTGGCGCCGCTCAGCTCCACGAGTCGACCTCCGCGTCGGGGCCCAGCGCGGTGACCGCTGCCGGCAGATCGGTACCCGGCGCCGGCACGAGCGCGATCACCGGCGTCCGCACGCCGCCCTCGACGTACTCGTGCAGCTTGGCCCGCACCTGCGCCGGGGAGCCGTGGAGAACCAGGGCATCGACAAGATCATCTGGGACCGCGGCCAGCGCGCCCTTCCGGTCGCCGGCACTCCAGGCGTCCCAGACGGGGCCGAGCTCGGCCTCGCGCCCGAGCCAGCGGTGGAACTCGGCGTACGCGCCGACCGTGAGGTACGCGGTGATCATCCGCTTGCCCGCCGCCCGCGCGTACCCGGCGTCGGTGGTGGGGCACACGAAGATCCGCGCCGCCACGTCGAAGCCGTCGGGCGCACCGGCCAGCTCGGCCGTGACCTTCGGGACGTCGCCCGCCGCCAGCCAGTTCAGGATCGCCCCGTCGGCCTCGGCGGCGGCCAGCCGCAGCATGCCCGGCCGCAGCGCGGCGAGGTGCAGCTTCGGAGGCTGCTCCGGCGGCCGGTCGAGCTTGAACCGCCGGATGCGGAACGACGGGAACTCCTCGTCGACCACCTCACCGGCCAGCGCCTTGCGCAGGAACCGCAGCGTGTCACGGGTGCGGCCGAACGGATCGGTGAAGTCGAGCCCGTTCCACTGGTCGACGATCGCCGGCGACGACGCCCCGATGCCGATCACCGCCCGCCCGGGCGCCACCTCGGCCAGCGCCGTGGCGCTCATCGCCAGCAGCGCCGGCCCGCGCGTGAACACCGGGACGATCGCGGTGCCCAGCCGTGCCGACGGCTGCCACCCGGCGGCCAGCACCAGGGGCGTGAACGCGTCGACCCCGTTCACCTCGGAGGTCCACAGATCCGTGTACCCGGCGGCAACCGCCGCCGCCGCAACCGGCTCGTGGTCGGACAGCGACATCCCGGTCAGCGGGATCGTAAGTCCCCATCGGCGCACCCGCCGATCATCGCGGCCGGCCACCCTACTCAGCAACCCGATCCGCCCGAACGGCCGTCTCAAGGTCGACGCCCGCGCTCATCCGAGCCACCCGGGGCGTACCAGGCCGGCCTCGTACGCGTACACGACGAGCTGCGCCCGGTCGCGGGCGCCGAGCTTGCTCATCGAGCGGCTCACGTGGGTCTTCGCCGTGGCGGGGCTGACCATCAGCTTCACGGCGATCTCGTCGTTCGACAGGCCCGCGCCGACCAGCGCCAGCACCTCCCGCTCCCGGTCGGTGAGGCCGTCGAGCGCCTCCGGCGGACGGGGCGAGCGGCTGCGGAGGGCGAACTCCTCGATCAGGCGACGCGTGACGCTCGGCGACAGCAGCCCCTCCCCGGCCGCGACCGCCCGCACCCCCCGCAGCAGGTCGACCGGCTCGGTGTCCTTCACCAGGAAGCCGCTGGCACCGGCCCGCAGCGCCTCGAACACGTACTCGTCGAGGTCGAACGTCGTCAGGATGACGATGCGCACGTCGGCGCACTCCGGGTCGGCGACGATCTGGCGGGTGGCCTCCAGGCCGTCCATGCCCGGCATGCGGATGTCCATCAGGACCACGTCGGGGCGCTCGCGCACCGCCAGACGCACCGCGTGCGCACCGTCGGACGCCTCACCCACCACGATGAGGTCGGACTGCGCGTCGATGAGCGCCCGGAACCCGGCCCTCACCAGCGCCTGGTCGTCGGCCAGCAGCACCCTGATCACGCTCTACCCCCAGCTCCCGACAACCCGGTTCCGATCCTTCCAGCTCCGAACCCCCAGCTCCGAACCCCCAGCTCCGAACCCCCAGCTCCCGGCCCACCGGTTTCCGGCACCGGCCCGACCGTGGTCATGAAGCGCCACGTACCGGTAGCTCGGCCACCACCTCGAAGCCTCCCTCCGCCCGCGGACCGGCGCGCAGCGTGCCCCCCAGCGCCGTCGCCCGCTCACGCATGCCGGCGATGCCGTTGCCGGCGTCGGGACGCGCCTGCGGGTCGACCGTCCCCCGGTTGACCACCCGGACCCGCAGTCGCTCCGGCGAGTACGCCACCGTGAGCTCCGCCTCGGCCGCCGGACCGGCATGCCGCCGGACGTTGGTGAGCGCCTCCTGCACGATGCGGTACGCCGCGCGGTCGAGCTCGGGCGGCAGCGCCTCGCGCGTGCCCTCGACCGTGAACGCCACCGGCAGGCCGGCCGCCGCGGCCAGGTCCTCCACCTCGGCCAGCCCCGGTGCCGGCGCCTTCGGCGCCGCCTCGCCCTCCGGGCGCAGGGCCGCCAGCACGCCCCGAACCTCGCCCAGCGCCTCGGAACTCGCCTGCTTGATGGCGGCCAGCGCCGTCTTGGCCTGCTCGGGATGCTCGTCGAGCAGGTGCAGCCCCACGCCCGCCTGCACGTTGATCAGCGACAGGTGGTGCCCCAGCACGTCGTGCAGCTCACGGGCGATGCGCAGCCGCTCGTCGCTGGCCTGGCGCAGCTTCTGCTCCTCGGCGGCCCGCTCGCGCTCGGCGGCGGCCCGCTCCTCCTCCGCCTGCGCCTTGGCGATCGCCACCATCTGCGCCACCCGGGCCCGGTTCGCCTCGGCGGACCCGTACGCCACCAGCGTCCACGCGCCCATGGCCGCGGCGTGGGCCCAGGAGACCTCGCCGGTGAGCCCGCCGACGGCGACGAACACCGTGAAACCCGCCAGCAGGATGAGCCGCGACTCCCGGCGCCGCCCGGCCCGCACGGCGCGGACGAGCGCGATGAGCGCCGCGACGAACGTGGGCGCACCCGCGAACCCGGCCACCTCGTACACCACCGTGGACGCCACCGCCACCAGCAACGCGGCCGCCTGGTGCCGCCGGCCCAGCAGCAGCGCGACCGGCCCGAGCAGCAGCAGCGCGTACCCGACCGGCGGCACCGGCTCCGCCGCCAGCGCGCACCCGAGCACCTGTGCCACCCCGGCCACGATCGCCGGGCCCGGACCGCGGTCGCTCTCCTCCAGCTGGTGCATGGCCCATGGACCGTCGAGGCGCTGCCGCCCCCGCGACCCCACCCCCCGGGGGGACATCGGGATGCCGCATTCTTCACCGGAAGAGGCGAACGGCGCGGGCCCGAGCCGCTGTCCGGGCGGCCAACCACCGGAGAACCGGCCCTCGCGGGCCAACCGTGGACGACTGCGCCTCCTCATGCCACGACGGTAAGCCAGTCCGGCACCGCAGCGCGTCTCCCCAGCGCGGCATCCCTCGTACCCCCGGAGGAGTACGTCGCCGGAGCGTCTCCATCACCGGGGGTACCCCGAAAGCCGCTGTGCGGCCGACGCCAGCGGCCTCCGGACGTCGCAACCTGGAACTACCAACCAGGAGGGGTCCACAGTCATGACGAACACAGAGAATCCCGCTCCCGGACGCATCCGCGCCTCGGACGTCGAGCGCGAGGAGTACGCCAAGATCGTCCGGACCGCGATGACCGAGGGCCGGCTCGACCTGGAGGAGGGCGAGAGCCGCCTCGGCCGGGTCTACGGCGCCACGTACCGCGACGAGCTCGGCCCGCTGATCGCCGACCTCCCGCCGAGCACCGCGTTCAACACCCCGGAGCGCCTCAGCGAGGCGAAGGACCGCCTGCGCGCACACACCGGGCGCGTGGTCTCGGTCGCCGCGCTGCTCACCGGTATCTGGCTGCTCATCGCGATCCTGGTCCACCCCGTCTTCTTCTGGCCGATCATCCCGATCGCGATCATGTCGATCGGCCTCGCGCGGCACCGCCGGTGGTACCGGTGGCAGCAGCGCGGTGGCTGGGGTCCGTGGTCCGCTCGCGGTTTCGGCGGACCGGGAGAGCCCGGACGCGGACCGGGGCAGCACTGGCACGCCCAGGCCGGCCCGGGCTGGCACGCCCACGCGCACGGCCACGCCCCGCGCTGGGAGGCCGGCCAGTGCGGTCGCGTCCGCTGAGCCCGTCGATCCTGCAGGTGTGGTGGCCGACGAACCGCCTCGACACCGGGCAGCCGCGGGACCACAGCAGGCCGGAGCCGCCCGAGCGGAAACCGGCCGCGGTGGGAAACTCGCACCGTGAGAGTCGAAGCGCCTGATGCCGATGCCCGGGTACCTGCCTTCTGGCAGGGGCTCGGGCTTCCCGGCCTCGTCGACGTGCACGTGCACTTCCTCCCGCCGCGGATGCTGCGCCGGGTCTGGGCGTACTTCGACCAGGTCGGCCCGCTCACCGGGATCGAGTGGCCGATCACCTACAAATGGCCCGACGCGGACCGCGTCGCCCACCTCCGGGCCATGGGCGTGCGCCACTTCACCGCCCTCGCCTACGCGCACAAGCCCGACATGGCCAGCGACCTCAACGACTGGACGCTCGACTTCGCGGCGAAGACCGAGGGCTGCGTTCCCACCGCCACGTTCTTCCCCGAGCCGACCGTGCCGACCTACGTGGACAAGGCGCTGGAGAGCGGCGCGCGGATCTTCAAGGTGCACATCCAGGTCGGCGACTTCGACCCCCGCGAGCAGGTGCTCGACCCGGTCTGGGGCCGGCTGGCGGAGGCGGGGGTCCCGGCGGTCGTCCACTGCGGGTCGGGACCGGCGCCGGGCACCTACACCGGCCCCGGGCGGTTCGCCGAGGTGCTGAAGAGGCACCCCCGGCTCCGCGCCGTGATCGCCCACCTCGGCGCGCCGGAGTACCGCGAGTTCCTCGAGCTCGCCGGGACCTACCGGAACGTCGTGCTCGACACCACGATGGCGTTCACGTCGTTCGGACTGAACGGCGCGCCGTTCCCCACCGACCTGCTCCCCCGGCTGACGGACCTCGGCCTCGCCGGCAAGGTGGCGCTCGGCACCGACTTCCCGAACATCCCGTACCCCTACGCCCACCAGCTAGAGGCACTGGCGAACCTCGGCCTGGGCGACGAGTGGTTGCGCGCCGTCTGCTGGACCAACGGCGCCGCCCTCACGCGCGTCACATAAAGCTCTTTACGGGACCGGGAGGCCGAACGACACGGTGGTGCCCGCGCCCGGCGTGGATGAGACCCCGATCCATCCGCCGTGCGCCTCGACGATCGCCTTGCTGATCGCGAGCCCCAGGCCACTGCCGTTGATCGCGCGACGCTGCGCCTCCGCCGACCGGAAGAACCGGGTGAACAGGCGGGTCTGCTCGGCCGGGGTGATGCCGATGCCCGTGTCTGCGATGGAGACCACCACCTCCGCCGGCGCGTCGGACACCCGCGCGGTCACCGTGACCGTTCCACCGTCGGGGCAGAACTTCACCGCGTTCGACAGCAGGTTGAGCACCACCCGCCCGAGCTGCGGACCGTCGGCGTCGACGGCCGGCAGGCCCTCCGGCGGCGACAGCTTGATCGCCACCTCGGCCGGCGCGGTGGCCCGGGCCACCTCGACCGCGCTGCGCAGCACGTCGGCGATCCGCACCGGACCGCGGACGAGCATGAGCGTGCCGGCCTCGATGTGCGAGAACGTCAGCAGGTCGTCGATCAGGGCCAGCAGCCGGCGGCCGTTGCGGTCGATGATCGAGATGATCTGGCTCTGGTCGGGGTCGCGGATGTCCTCGGCGAGCATCTCCGTGTAGCCGCGGATGCTGGTCAGCGGCGTGCGGAGCTCGTGCGACACGGTCGCGACGAACTCGCTCTTGAGCCGGTCGAGCTCCTGCAGCTCGGCGTTCGACCGGGCCAGCTCCTCGGTCTGCCGCTGCAGCGCCTGCTCCGCGCGGCGGCGGGCGCTGATGTCGGCGATCTGGTGCACCAGCGGCCCGGACGTGCCGATCATCGACGCCGAGTACTGCGTCCACGTGATCTTCCCGTCGTGGCCGGTCAGCCGGATCTCGCGGACCGGGCGGCCGTGGTGGTCGTCGTCGGGCCGCGCGCGGGGTCGGGACCGGCGGTCGCCGTCGCCGCCCTCGCAGAGCAGCTTGACGTAGTCGGCCACCACCGGCCGGTCCTCCGGCAGCACCAGCCCGTCGAACGGGCGGCCGCGCACGTCGGCCATGGTGACCCCGGCCATCTCCAGCAGCGCCGTGTTCGCTTCGATCAGCGCGCCGTCGGGCGACGTGACCGCCATGCCGACCGGCGCGTGGTCGAACGCGGCCCGGAACCGCCGCTCGTGCTCCTGCGACAGCGCCTCGGCCCGGCGACGGGCATGGTCGAGCCGCTTCTGAGCGAGCGCGTGCTCGACCGCCGGACCCAGTCGGGCCAGCCGGTCCTTGAGCAGGTAGTCGACGGCACCGCGGCGCAGCGCCTCCACGCACGCGTCCTCGCTCATCGCGCCGCTCACCACGATCACCGGCGGCGGGTCCGCCAGCGCGTTGATCACCCGCAGCGCCTGCAGCGCGCCGAAACCGGGCAGGTTGTAGTCGGCGAGGACGATGTCGGGCGTGCGGCCGAGCCCGTCGACGAGCCCGGGCTCGTCGTCGACGCGCGACCACTCCGGTTCGAACCCGGCCCGCTTGAGCTCGAAGACCAGCAGGTCGGCGTCGTCCGGGTTGTCCTCGAGCAGCAGGGCTCTCATGCGGGCGCCTCGGTCTTGTTCAGCTCCAGCCAGTAGGTGCCGATGTCCTGCACCGCCCGGAAGAACCGCTCCATGTCGACCGGCTTCACGATGTAGCTGTTGGCGCCGTACTCGTAGCAGCGACGAAGGTCGATGTCCTCGGTGGAGGTGGTCAGCATGACCACCGGCAGGTGCCGCGTGCGCGGGTCCTTCTTGATCCGCCGCAGCACCTCCGGGCCGTCGACCAGCGGCAGCTTCACGTCGAGCAGCACCAGCCGCGGCTCGTCGTGCGGACCGCGGTCGGCGTAGCGGCCCTCCCGGTAGAGGTACTCGAGCGCCTCGGCGCCGTCACGCACGACGTCGACCGGGTTGGCGAAGCCTCCCCGGTCAAACGCGAGCAGTGCCAGCTCCAAGTCGGTCGGGTTGTCCTCGACCAGCAGCACCCGCGTCGGCATGGGGGATCCCCTTCCCTGGGAGCGTGAAATAGAAGGTGGCGCCGCGGTCGGGCGCGCTGTCGGCCCAGATGCGGCCGCCGTGGCGCACGATGATCCGGGACGCGAGTGCGAGCCCGACACCGGTGCCCTCGTAGTCCTCGGCCCGGTGCAGCCGCTGGAACACCTGGAACAACTTGTCCGCGAACCGCGGATCGAACCCGGCACCGTTGTCCCGCACGAAGTAGACACCTTGGTGGAAGCCGACCTCGATCTCCGCCGTTTCCCGGCCGCGGGTGTACTTGACCGCGTTGTGCAGCAGGTTCGCCACCACCTGGCGGAGCAGCCGCCGGTCGCCGGCCGCGAAGGGGAGGTCGCCGACCCGCAGCTCGATCCGCCGGCCCTCCCGGTCGGGCGCCAGCTCGTCCCAGACCTCGGCGACGAGGACGTCGAGCCGGACCTCCTCGTGGACCAGCTCCTGCCGCTGCAGCCGGGAGAACGCCAGCAGCCCGTCGATCAGCTCGCCCATGGTCTGGGCACCGGTGCGCACCCGCGCGACGTACCGGCGGCCGGTCTCGTCGAGCCTGTCCGCGTGGTCGAGCTCGAGCATCCGGGCGAACCCGTCGACGGCCCGCAGCGGCGCCCGCAGGTCGTGCGAGACGCTGTACGAGAACGCCTCCAGCTCGGCGTTGGCGGCCCGCAGCTGCTCCGCAGACGCCCGCAGCTGCTCGGCCCGGCTGGCCAGCTCGGCGGTGCGCGCCACGACCCGGTCCTCGAGCTCGGAGTTGAGGCGGCGGACCGCCTCCTCGGCGGTCCGTCGGTCGGTGACGTCGTGGAACACCGCGACCGCGCCCGGCTGGCCGGCCGCCGGGTCCAGCGGACGGGCCGACACGTTCAGGCGCAGCCCGTCGGGACGGTTCTCGTTGCGGACCACCATCTCGACCTCGTCGACCTCGTCGCCGTGCAGCGCCCGGATCAGAGGCATCTCGTCGACCTCGAACGGGGTGACGCCGTCGGCCTGGAACAGTCCGTACCGGCGCTGCCAGGTGCCGGAGTCCATCGAGTCACCGGAACGGCCCACGAGGTCCCGGGCGGCCGGGTTGGTGAGCAGGAAGCGGCCCTCGCGATCGATCACGGCCACGCCGTCGCCGATGCTGTCCATCACCGCGCGGAGCAGGCCGGCCTGCCGGCGCGCCTCGCGCTCGGCCGTCCGCGCGTCGGCGGTCGCGGCGCTGACCCGGGCCGCCAACCGGCGGCGGGTGGTGCCGACCACGTAGACCAGCACCGCGAGGAGCAGGGTGGCGGCGGAGCCGCCGGCGGCGATGCCGCGGTCGAGGTCGGTGTCGGCGCCGGGGAGCGTGGCCCGGTCGGTGTCGACGCGCAGCGTCCACTGCCGGTCGGCGACCCGCAGCGGTGCGCGGCCGCTCAGCTCGGTGGGACCGGTGCCGATGCCGGTCAGCCGGGCGAGCGGCACAGGGTCGGCGCCGGCGTGCACGGAGATGTCCAGCCGGGTGGCGACCGACGACTGCAGCAGGCGCGCCATCAGGTTCTCGGCGCGCACCCCGATGATCACCCAGCCCTGGAACGTTCCGGTCCGGTCGTTCACCGCGTTCGCGAAGATGACCGCGCGTTGCTGCTCCCCGATCGGCCGGCCGCGGTCACGCAGCAGCACGTACGGGTCGGAGACCGCCGTCGCGCCGGCCCGCCGGGCCCGGTCGAGCGCGTCGACGGCCTCCGGCACGGTGCTGAGGTCGGCGCCGTCGGTGCGCGGCGACTGGTCGAGGACGCGCTGCATCACCGCGAAGACGTGCTCGCCGGTGCCCTGCGGCCGCAGCGTCAGCCCGGGCAGGCCGCGGGTCCGCCAGGTGGCCTGGGTCGCGGCGACCGCGTCGTCGGCCGACGGCACGATGAACCCGACCGCCGCGACGCCGCGCAGGTCGAGACCCACCAGCGGCGCGGTCGCGGCGTCGAAGCCCCCGGGGGTGACCGTCTCCAGCGCGCCGACCCCGGCGGCGACCAGCCCCGACGCGTCGACGTACCGCCGCAGCTCAGCCTGCACCGCCGCCTGGATCGCGGCGGTCCCCCGGCCCATGGTCACGCGCGCCGTCCGCCACTCCGCGGTGTGCGCGAGAGCCGTCGCGGTGCCCGTCGCCGCCAGCCCGGCGACCGCGACCACGGCGGCCGCGGCGACGCCCGACCACCGCCCTTCGCGCACGACCATCCCATCGGCCGATCCGGGTGCGGTGTGATGGTTTGTCGGGTGCATTCTGGCTCGCGTCGCACCGGTAACCTCTGCCCCATGCACAACCCCTACTGCACCCACTGCGGCACGGCGTTCATCGACGCCGGATACCCGCGCACCTGTCCCGGCTGCGGCGAGATGACGTGGCAGAACCCCCTGCCGGTGGCGGTGACGCTGGTGCCGGTGCGGGTCCCCGGCGGTACGGGGCCGGGTGGCACGGGGATCGTCGTCGTGCGACGCGGCATCGAGCCGGGCTACGGCAAGCTCGGCCTGCCGGGTGGCTTCATGGAGACCGGCGAGACGTGGCAGGAGGCGGCCGTCCGGGAGCTGCGCGAGGAGACCACGATCCACGCCGACCCCGAGTCGGTGTCGATCTTCGACGTGCTCAGCTCACCCGGCGGGTACCGGCTGATCGTGGTGACCCTGCTGCCGGCCCGCGACGAGGCCGACCTGCCGCCGATGGTGCCCAACGACGAGACGCTGGAATGGCTCGTGGTCCGCGGGCCGGAGCCGCTGGTGTTCGACACCCACATGGACTCGCTGAACCGCTACTTCGCGTCGGCGTAGCACTCCACGGCCGACGCGCCGAGCGGGAACCGGACCGGCGTGTCTCCGAACAGCAGCCGCCCGGCGTCCTCGCCGGCCCGGTGGATCGCGTCGATCGCCTGCGCCGCGTCGTCGTGCGGGCAGTGCACCACGACCTCGTCGTGCTGGAAGAAGACGATCTCCATGCTGCTTCCCGCCAGCTCCGTGCGCAGCCGGGCCAGCAGCACCAGCGCCCACTCGGCGGCCGTGGCCTGCACGACGAAGTTGCGGGTGAACCTGCCCCGGGCCCGTCCCCTTTCGCCCTCCAGCCTGTCGAACGGCACCGATGACGGCGGACTGGTCCGGCCGAGCCACGACCGCACCAGGCCGCCCTGCTCGCCGGTGCGGGCCGCCTCCTCGACGTACTCCCACGCCTGCGGGTAGCTGCGCCGCAGCACCGCCAGCGCCGGCACCGCCTGCCCGCCGGTCTGCCCGTACATCGCGCCGAGCAGGGCCACCTTGGCCTTGGCCCGGTCGCCGCCGAACGAGTCGGCCGCGAGCGCCGCGTACAGGTCACCGGACCGCGCGGCGTTCGCCAGCCCCCGGTCGCCCGACATGGCCGCGAGCACGCGCGGCTCGAGCTGCGCCGCGTCGGCCACGACGAACGTGTGACCGGGGTCGGCGAGCACCGCCTTGCGGACCACCTTCGGGATCTGCAGCGCTCCCCCGCCCCGGGACGCCCACCGCCCCGACACCACGCCACCGGGTATGTACTCGGGCCGGAACCGGCCGTCGCGGATCCACTGGTCGCGCCAGACCCAGCCGTGCGCGGTCCAGATGCGGTAGAGCTCTTTGAACTCCAGAAGCAACGGGACCGCCGGGTGCTCCACCTGGCGCAGCGACCACGCCCGCGTGTTGGGGATCGAGATGCCCTCGCGGCTGAACGCCCGCACCACCTCGGCGGCGCTCGTCGGGTTGAGCCGCTGGCCGCCGAACGCCTGGCTGATCCGCTGCTGCAGGTCGGCGAGCTTGGTCGGCTGGTGGTTGAGTGGCGTGGGCTCACCGAGCAGGTCGCGAAGCACCGCGTCGTGCACGTCGGCCCGGAACGGCAGCCCCGCCCGCGTCATCTCGACGGCGAGCAACGCACCGGCCGACTCGGCCGCCACGAGCAGCTTGAACCGCCGCGGGTCGGCCGTGGCCTCGATGCGCTCCCGCTGCGCCGCGTACACCTCGACGACGTCGTCGATCGTGCCGGCCGGCGCCGCCGGCGCCGCGTCGAACAGCGCCTCCTGGACCTCGCCGGGCGGCACCGCGGCCCGGGCCGGCGGGTCGGGAGGCACGGGACGCCCGGCCAGCCGGGCCGACGCCGCCGCCAGACTCCGCGGGTGGCCCCACAGACCCTCGGCGCCGAGCAGCAGCGCCTCGGTGAGCTCGAGGTCGTGGCACCGGTCGAGCCGCACCCCGTTCCTCAGCAGCCCCGGGTAGACCTCGGCAGTGGACGCCCACAGCCACCGGACCCGGTCGTCGCGCTCGACGCCCGGGTGCCGTCGCGCGTCGGTGGTGGGCACGCCCGCCTCGGTGAGGTCGCGCAGCCAGACCCCGCCCGCCGGGTCGGGGTGCAGCGCGCGCATCACTGCGCCATTACACCCGAGCGGTACGACAAATCTGTCTTAAGTCCGAGCGGAAGCGCTCCCAGGGGCCGGTAGGGTCCGGCCGTGGCGTTACTCGGAGGTCTTCTCGGCGCGGTGCCGAGGCGGTGGTTGTTCGGCGGTGCCGGCGCGGTGCTGGTCGCCGTCGCGGTGATCACGGTGGTGCTGGTTCGGACCGGCAGCGCGGCGTGCGCCGCCCCGGCACAGGCCCGCGTGTCGGGCAAGGCGACGTTCTACGCCGCCACCGGTGCCGGGAACTGCTCGTTCGACAAGGTGTCGACGCCGCTCGTGGTGGCGCTCGGGCCGGCCGACTACCGGTCGGGTGCGGCGTGTGGCGGGTACCTCGACGTCACCGGGCCGAAGGGCACCGTGCGGGTCAAGGTGGTCGACCAGTGCCCGGAGTGCGCCGCCGGTCACATCGACCTGAGCCGCGAGGCGTTCACGAAGATCGCCAACCCGGTCGACGGGATCGTGCCGGTCACCTTCCGCACGGTCACCGACCCCGGCCTGCCCGGACCGGTGACGGTGCGGGTCAAGGAGGGCTCGTCGCAGTACTGGCTGGCGCTGCGGTTCGACAACCACGGCAACGCGCTGACCTCGGCCGAGCTCAAGGTCGGCAACGGCTTCCAGAAGCTGCAACGCACCGACTTCAACTACTGGATCGACGAGAGCGGCGCCGGTGGCGGCCCGTTCACGGTACGGCTCACCGACGCCACCGGACGGCAGACCGTGGTGCCGGGCATCAGGCTCTCGCCCGAGCAGGTGCAGCGCACCGCGGTGAGCATGTACAGCGGCGGTGCCGCCCAGGCCGCCACCCCGGCGAGGTCGGCGGCGCCGAGCGGGCCGGCGTCGGTGCCGGCCCCGCCCTCCGGGTCGCCCTCCGGGTCGGCGTCCGCGGTGGCCGGCTCTCCGGCCGCTCCCGCCGCCGCGGAAGCGGCGGCGGCGCCCGTCGTGGAGACGAAGAGCTGTCAGTAGCGCGGCGCGTTGGCGGCGTGGGCGACCATCGCGTCGGCCTCCTCCTTGGACACCTTCTGGGTGATCCCGCAGGTGCCGCACTGCTGTTTGCGTGAGACCCACAGCGGCAGCACCGGGATGAAGAACAGCGTGAACCAGGTGAGCACCCGGTAGACGACCTGCCAGCCCTGCATGCCGCAGGAGCGGCACTGCATCATCAGCCTGGCCAGTTCCTTCACCGACTGCCGGTAACCGAACAGGATCATTGGTTCCCCCTCGCTCGAACAGCGTCGCAGCGTACCTGCTTAGCTGTGCCCATGGTGTCCCTGCTGGCCGACCCCGCCGATGAGCGACTGGGCGACTACCGGGCGCTCACCGACGTCGAGCTGCGCACCCGGTGGGAACCGCCCAACGGGGTGTTCATCGCCGAGGGCGAGCTGGTGCTCCGTCGCGCCCTGCGCGCCGGTTACGCGCCGCGGTCGTTCCTCCTGGACGCGAAACGCGTGGACCAGCTGGCCGACCTCGTCGACACCGGTGCACCGGTGTACGCGGCCGAGCCCGACCTGCTGCGGACGATCACCGGGTTCAACGTGCACCGTGGCGTGCTCGCGTCCTTCCACCGCAAGCCTCCCCTGTCTCCGGAGGACGTCCTCACGACCGCCCGCCGCCTCGCGGTGCTCGAGGACATCAACAACCACACCAACATCGGCGCGATCTTCCGCGGCGCCGCCGCCCTCGGCATGGACGGGGTTCTCCTGTCGCCCACCTGCGCCGACCCCCTCTACCGGCGCAGCGTGCGGGTGAGCATGGGCGAGGTGTTCGCCGTGCCGTACGCGTTCGCGGACGCGTGGCCGGCCGGGCTCCACGCGGTCCGCTCCCACGGTTTCTCGCTGTTGGCGCTGACGCCCGGCGCGCACGCGGTCGCGTTGCCGAGCCTGACCCCCGCGCAACGCGAGCGGCCGGCCCTGCTGCTCGGCGCCGAGGGCCCGGGCCTGACGGCGGCCGCCCTGGAAGCGGCCGACGCCGCCGTGGTGATCCCCATGCACAACGGCGTCGACTCGCTCAACGTGGCAGCCGCCGCGGCGGTCGCGTTCTACGAGATCTGTCGTTAGTTACCGCTTCTTGGTACTGCTTCTTGGTACTGCTGCTTGGTACTGCTGCTGGCGCCTGCTCCTGTTTCTGCTCTTGGCGCCTGCCTCTTTGCGCCTGCCTCTATTTGCCTGTTCAGCCGCAGGCCGGTGCGACGAAGTCCGGGCGGACGCCGACGGTGAACCGGCAGCCGAACGTCGGCGCGGCGACGGTGCGCGGGTCGAGGATCGCGTCGCCGGCCGGCTTGTGGCCGCCGCGGACCCACGACACCAGGTCGTCGAAGCCGCGGGTGAGCTCGGCGGCCGTGAAGTCGCAGTGGCCGTTGGCCCGGATCGCCCGTGACACTACGTTCTTCGCCTGCCCACGGGCCATCGCCCGCTCGAGGTAGATCTGCTCCATCGAGAGGGGGACGAAGAGATCCCCGATGTTGTGGAGTGACAGGACGGGGATGCGCGGGTCACCGTAGATCTTCGGGACGCCGGTGAGGTCGGGGCTCGGCTCGGCGGTACGGCCCACCCGCAGGGTGGTGAGGTTGAGCTTGATCTCGTCCCAGGTCGGCAGCCAGTGGTTGTCGAGCTCGTACCAGGTCGTGCGGTTCGAGGTCACGTTGCCGTCCTCGACGCCGATCGTCCCGCCATTGGTGCCCGGGTACACGCCGAACAGGAAGGGGAGGCCGCTGTTGGTCGCCGTGTTCCAGAACGCGAACGCGCCCTCGAAGCCGGGCCGGTCGCCGCCCGAGCGCCGCTCGACCGCGTTCGACCACTGCCTACCGGCGGCCGTCAACGCGGGTGGCGCGCCATTGTTCACCCCGAGCACCGGCTGGATCGCCGCCACGGTGGCGGCGAACGTGGCCGGGAAGTCCGGCGGCGGGCTCAGCGGGAACTGCACCGGCACGCGGGCCAGCGCGCCGGCCGTCACCGTGGCGTCGAGGAAGTAGTCGAACAGCTCCGCGTCCCCGAGCACCCCGCAGCTCGGCATCGCCCCGACGTACGAGCCCCGGTACTTCTCGATGGCCACGCCCGTGACGTGTCCACCCATCGACATGCCGGTCATGTACACGGCCTTGGCCCGTGTGCCGGTCACGCGGGCGAACTGGGCGATCAGGGCGTGCGAGTCCCGCACACCCTGGCCGACGTCGTACCCGTTGGTCTGGTAGCTCGACGCGGCCCAGGCAAAGCCTTTCGAGATGAAGTGCGCGCGCAGCGGCGCGTTGTCGACGAACACGGTGGTTCCCGTGCCCCGGTAGCCGTGTGCGTAGATTGCAAGCTCGCCGTTCCAGTTGAGCGGCACCTCCATCCGGTAGGCGGCCCCGTTCTCGATGGCCGCGTAGGTGCGGCTGAGAGCCTTCCCGGAGCCGTCGGTCAACGGCTGGAACGGCGTCCCGTTGAGGTCGCAGTTGGGGTCGGCCACCGTGTACCCGGGCTGGGTGGTGCTGGGTACCGGAGCTACACAAGCCTGCGCCGTGGCGTCGAGACCGGGCGAGCCCAGACCCGTGCCACTCAGTGCAGGGCCACTCAGTGCAGGGCCACTCAGTGCAGGGCCGGCGGGCACCACGAGCAGGCTGCCGACAATCACGACAAGGGCGGACCAGCGGGCGGCTGGAATGATGTTCATTGATCCACCTCCGCCGCCCATGCAACGGGCTCCCCCAGCCACGCGTCAATGCTCCCGGCGTCTCACGTTCCGCCCCCACCC
Organism: Virgisporangium ochraceum; assembly: GCF_016863655.1. GTDB lineage: Bacteria > Actinomycetota > Actinomycetes > Mycobacteriales > Micromonosporaceae > Virgisporangium > Virgisporangium ochraceum. The sequence continues at coordinate 5,437 of NZ_BOPH01000095.1, read as the reverse complement.
GAAGACACCGCGTTCGCCCCCATTCGACCCACCGCGCCCGCCACGCCGACCGCATCCCCGCCAGCCGACCGCACCTCCCACCGCGCCGGCCAAGCCATCACCGCGCCGGCCGCGTCACCGCCGCGCGGGCCAACCGACCCGCCCCGGTACGCACGCGAACGATGCCCCGCCAGCCGTTCGCTGTTCCCAGAGCGCTTCAGAGGCCGGATTCCCCTGCCGCCCGCGAACGACCGGGCACGCAGGAACATCATCGGCGACCGGTGAGGTACATCTGTGCCCGGTCGCTCGGCGCACCTCCACGACTCATGCGAGTGGCCCACCCGGCGGACGGCTCGCCGCCCCCTCCGCAGAGGTCGCGCCACCCAGGCCAGGGCGGCCGGGCAAGGGCTGCCGCGCTCCACTCAAGATGGAACGGGTCAAGATGGAACGGGTCAAGAAGGAACGGCTCAAGAAGGAACGGGCAGGGCCCCGGTCAGGCGCGTTCGCGGTGGTCTTCGGGGGTTTTCTCGCCCAGGATGGCGCTCACCGGTAGAGGGTCGGAGGCGGGCAGGCCCCTGGGGACCGGACCGGCGCCTGCCTCTGCCTTGTGGGCCTCGTCGGCGGCTTCCTTGGCGGCCTGGGCGGCTGCCTCGGCTACCTGGCGGGCCTCGGCCTCCACCTCCTCCAGGGCGGCGGAGGTCTCCTCCTTGGTGGCGGCACGTTCACCGGCGTTCGGGGAGATCAGGCCACCCACCGCACCACCGATGCCCTCCAGGGCACGGGTCAGCTCGGCGGGCACGATCCAGACCTTGTTGGCCTGGCCCTGCGCGATCTGGGGCAGCGCCTGCAGGTACTGGTAGGCCATCACCTTCGGGTCGGGATCGGCGACGTGGATCGCATCGAAGACGGTGCGGATCGCCTTGGCCTGGCCCTCGGCCTGCAGGATCCGGGCCTGCCGCTCACCCTCGGCACGCAGGACGGCGGCCTGCTGGTCGCCCTGGGCGGTGAGGATCTGCGCCTGCTTCTGGCCCTCGGCGTTCAGGATCGCGGCACGCTTGTCGCGCTCGGCGCGCATCTGCTTCTCCATCGAGTCGCGGATGCTCGGGGGCGGCTCGATCGCCTTGATCTCCACCCGGGTGACCTTCACGCCCCACCGGCCGGTGGTCTCGTCGAGCACCGTGGACAGGTGGCGGTTGATCTCCTCGCGGCTGGTCAGGGCGCGCTCCAGGTCGAGCGAACCGATCACGTTCCGCAGCGTGGTGACCGTGAGCTGCTCGATCGCCTGCAGGAAGTTGGCGATCTCGTACGTGGCCTTCACGGGGTCGGTGACCCGGAAGTACAGCACCGTGTCGATCGACACGACCAGGTTGTCGGACGTGATGACCGGCTGCGGCGGGAAGCTGACCACCTGCTCCCGCATGTCGACCTTGGAGCGCACCGCGTCGAGGAACGGCACCAGGAAGTTCAGACCCGGCGTGAGCGTGCGCTGGTACTTGCCCAGCCGCTCGACCACGTACATGCGCTGCTGCGGGACCACGCGCACGGACTTCATCACGGCGATCAGCATGAACAGCGCGATGCCGAAGATGATTATCAGCAGAATGCTCTCGGCCACGGTCAGACCCTCCAGACCATCGCGGTATTGCCTTTGATCTCGACCACGTGCACCCGCTCGCCGGGCTCCATGACCTGATCGGACTCGATCGCCCGCGCCTGCCAGTACTCGCCGTCTATCTTGATCATGCCGCTCCGGTCGTCGACCCGCTCGAGCACCACGGCCTCGCTGCCCGCGATTTCAGCCACAGGGGTGGGCTCGCCCGCGTCGCGGCCGAAGTGCCGACGCAGCGCCGGGCGCAGACCCAGCGTCGCGAGCAGCGACACGATCACGAACAGGAGCGCCTGCACGGTGACCGGTGCGTCGAGCGCGGCGGCGGCAGCGGCGGCGACCGCCCCGAGCGCGAACATGATCAGGAAGAACGATGTCGTGAAAAGCTCGGCGACCGCCAGCCCGACGGCCGCCAGTATCCAGAGCACTACAGCCACATCTCGAATACTGACACGCCGCGCCGGGCGCATGCCGCCCCGGAGGGTCGCGGGAGGGTCACTATTCGCCAAGATGGGTGCCGCCACCCACGTCGTCGCGAGGAGAGGTGTCGCCGGGAGAGGCGTCGCCGCCAGGAGAGGTGTCGCCAGGAGAGGCGTCGTCGCGAGGAGAGGCGTCGCCGCCAGGAGAAGCGTGATCGCGCCGAGAGGCGTCGAGGAGAGCGTCGTCGCAAAGGAAGGCGTCCGCCTCGGCGCGCGAGCGTAGCCGCACGAAACGCAGGTGAGCCGACGCCGGATCGGCGGACGCCTCCGAGTACCTCCGCCGGTAGTCGGCGTGCTTCACCCAGGCCCACCGCACGACCGACTTCTCCGGGTCCCAGCTGAGCAGGCTGCGCAGCGTCTCCCGGTTGCCGTTCCACAGCTCCTTCCGCATCGCCCCGCGCAGGATCGTGCGCCGGATCACCTGCCGCATCACCGTGCCGCGGGGCAGGTCGAACCAGATCACCGTGTCGGCGCGGGCCCACACCAGGTCGCGCACCGCGCGGTAGTTGCCGTCGATCACCCACCCGTCGCCGGCGACCACCGCCGCGACGCGCGCCCGGAACTCCTCCAGCGGCAGGGGCTCCCAGTTCGGCTGGTGCTGCACGGAGTCGAGCTCGAGAAATGGGACCCGCAACAGCGCGGCCAGCCGCTTACCCAGCGTCGTCTTGCCGGAGCCGGAGTTGCCGACGACGCTGACCCGCCTCATCCCAGCTCGCCCCGCAGCTGCGGGAACACCTTCGAGACCTTGCCCACCAGGTACTCGCCGTAGGTGCCGGTGAACGCGCGCAGGTCCTGGCCGTCCCACCGGGCGCCGCCCGCTGAGCCGGCCGAGGAGGAGACCGGCGGCAGCGGCGGCACCTCCCGGTCGAAGGCGGGGTCGAAAAAGAACGGGAACGACAGGCGGTCGTTGCCGCTGACGTTGCGCACCCGGTGCGGCGTCGAGCGGTACCAGCCGCCGGTGAGCCGGTCGAGCATGTCCCCGATGTTGCAGACGAACGTGTCCGGCACGGGCGGGGCGTCGACCCAGCCGCGCTGCGTGCGCACGGCCAGGCCGCCGTTGTCGTCCTGGAGGAGCAGGGTCAGCAGACCGTAGTCGGTGTGCTCGCCGACACCCCAGTCGTCGGCGTCGGGAGGCGACGGCGGGTAGTGGAAGATCCGGAACAGCACGGTCGGGTCGGCCGTGTAGCCGCCGGCGAAGTACTCCGCGTCGAGGCCGAGGCTCACGGCGACGACGCGCAGCACGTCCTGGGCGACGTCGGTGAGCCGGTCGATGTACTCCAGCACCGCCGGTCGGAGGTCGGGCACCTGCGCCGGGAACAGGTTCGCGCCGTGCAGGGGACGCGGATCGCCGGGCCGCTCGGTGCCGAAGTAGATGCCCTCCTTGCGGTCGGCCCTCCCCGACGTCAGCTCGGCGCCGACCGGGAAGTACCCGCGCCACGCCCTGCCGCCGTGCTCCATGGCGATCTCCGCCTTCGTCTCCTCGGAGAGAGCGAAGAACTCGCGAGCGGCGCGTAAGACGCGAAGCTTCACCACGTCGGGCACCCCGGTGCCCGTCACATAGAAGAAGCCCGAGTCGCGACACGCGCGCTCCACCTCGGCGGCCTTGACCGGCATCGGCGCCGCGAGGTCGATGACCGGGAGTGCCACATTCAGCTCACTTCAGTGACGAAGTCAATCAGGCGCTCCATCGAGTTGATGAGCGGCGTCTCGAGATCCCTGTAGGTACGCACGCTTCCCAGGATGCGCCGCCACATCTCGGCCGGCTCGGCGACGCCGAGCGCCGCGCAGACGCCCTCCTTCCACGGACGGCCGGGCGGGATCACCGGCCACCGGTCGATGCCGAGCCGGGCCGGCTTCACCGCCTGCCAGATGTCGACATACGGGTGACCGGTGACCAGCACGTGCGGCGACGTGACCGACGCCACGATCCGGCTCTCCTTGGAACCGGCGACGAGGTGGTCGACCAGGACGCCGAGGCGCGCGTCGGGGCCCGGACGGAACGCGTCGACCTCGCCGACGAGATCGTCGATGCCGCTCAACGGCTCCACCACGACGCCCTCGATGCGCAGGTCGTCGCCCCAGACCTTCTCCACCAACGCGGCGTCGTGGATGCCCTCCACCCAGATGCGGCTCGCGCGGGCGACCCGCGCCTGCACACCCGCGACGGCGACCGACCCCGACGCGGTGAGCCGCCGCCGCTGCGGCTTCGGAGCCGGCCTCACGAGCGTCACCGGCTCGCCGTCGAGCAGGAACGCGGCCGGCTCCAGCGGGAACAGGCGGCGCTTGCCGAACCGGTCCTCCAGCACCACCGCACCCGACTCGAAGCCGACCACCGCGCCGCAGAACCCCGAATCGACGTCCTCGACCACCAGGTCGGGCTCGGCCTCGACCTCCGGGATCTGTCGACGCGGCCGTCTCGGTTGAAGCCCATGCATGCTCCGAGAGGTTAGGCGCGTGACCCGCGTGGCGAGCGCGAGACACACCGCGCGGCCAGCACGTAGGCTGCTCTCCATGTCCCCCGCAGCGCACGCGGCAACCAAGACCGTGCGCCGCTCGGCCCGGTTCGTGTCCTGGGTCCGCGCGTGGCGCGCCGGCCTGGTGCCGTACGACGAGGTCGCCGGCGAGATAGCCGGTGACGAGGAACACCTCGCCACCGACGTTCCCGGAACGTGGACCGACGTGGAGTTACCGCTCGCCGTGCAGGCGCTGTCGAAGGTGCACCCCGACGACGTCCGGCTGGTGCTGCCGGTGCCCGGTGACCCGCGCGGCCTGCCCGGTCCCGGCCCGTTCACCGGCGCGGCGCTGCTCACCGGCGAGGGCGTGGTCGCGGGCGAGTTCGGGCTGGTGCCGGAGGTCCGCGTCCACACGTCGGGCTCGGGTGACACGTTCGAAACCGTGCTGTGGCGGTTCTACCCGCTGGCCGCCGCCCCGCGCCCGTTCGACGAGCCGTCGGCCGCCGAGGCCGAGGCCGAACTGTCGGCGGCGTTGATGTCCACCACCACGGCGTTGACCAAGCTCGACGTGGCGCAGTGGCGCCCCGAACTGGCCGGCGCCCTGCAGGCGCTGCGGCGTCCCGACAACAGCACCGACCTCCCGCCCGGGTACGACGCGCGGGCGCGCCGGCTGTACGCGCGGGCGAGCGTGCTCGACCGGGTCCTGGCGTTGGCGGAACTGTCGGCACCCGGCGGGGCGATCAACGGGTACGAGGCGCAGCAACGGGACGCGGCGCTGCGTCCGCTGACCCAGGCCTGCCGGCGCGCACTGGTGGCCGCCTGCAACGCCCCGATGATCTAGCGTCGTTGATTCGTATGCGGTCGTGGTGTGTCACTGTGCGTTCGGACGCTCTGTCTTCGCAGGGTGTCTGTTGATCGTT
>NZ_BOPH01000094.1 GCF_016863655.1 Virgisporangium ochraceum | reverse complement strand
TGGGGCTTCACGTTTGTTCCTCGAACGGCGATCACGGCGGCCGGCACAGACCTGGTGGGCAGATTTGCGGTGACGGGCAGTGGCGGCGGGGGCCGTCCGAGCTGAAGTGTCGGCTTTGCCCAACCTACGACTGCGCGCGAACCTGCGACCCGGGACACTAGCTGCTGCTGCTGCTTCCGCAGCTCGAACCACCGCCGCAGCTGGATCCGCCCCCACAGCTGGATCCGCCGCCGCAGCTGGATCCGCAGCTGGATCCGCAGCTGGCGACGTCGGCGATGTCGGCGCCCGACCCGGCCCGGTGGAACTCGTATGTCGACCGGTGGCCCGCGGCACCGGCCCGCCCCCGGCGCTGCCGTGGCGGCTGGGGCAGCGCCAGGCCGTGGCGCGCCAGCATCCCGGTCAGCTTCCGCTCCAGCGTCTGGCGTTCGAAGGACGTCTGCCGGTCGAGGAACCGGCGCAGCAACGGCGGGTCGACGACCTCGAGGTTCCGCTCCGCCACCGCGACAAGGTCGTCGTACGGCGGGTCGAGCGGACGGTCGGCAGACCGGGAGGCGAACACCGCGTCCAGGTAGGCCGGCGCGATCGCCGGCCGGTCGTGCATCACGCGCTCCGCCTCGTCGGTGCGACCCGCCTGCCGCAGGGCCGCCGCCAGCGCGACGTGCTGAGCGTCGGTTCCCGGCGGCGACGCGTCGATCGTGGCCCGCCACACCGCGGCCTCGTCGTCGAACCGCTGGTGCTCGCGGAGAAGGGCGACGAGCTCGTCGGGAGCGGCTCCGCACGCCGCCAGGTGGGCCCGCCAGGCGACGACCGCACCGTCGAGGTCCCCCACGAGTTCGAGGGTCCGGGCGTACCCGAGGGCACCCCACGACGCGGGGTCGGTCTCGGCCCGGAGCTTCGCCAGGATCCGGTCGAGCACCGGCTGCTCGCGGTCGAGCCCCGCACCGGTGAACGCCGCGCGGATCGGCAGCCGACGGTGCCGGGACGCCACCCCGATCCAGTGGTCGACGGCCTCGTCGGTGCGGCCCCGGTCGAGCAGCAGCCTGATCAGCTGGGCCGACGCGTCCGGGACGGCCACCACGAAACTGTCGACGTGGTAGCGCAGCATGCGCTCGTAGCCGTCGTGGTCACCGCGGTCGCGGACGCGCCGGGCCAACGCGAGGTGTTTTTCGGGGGACCAGGAGACGGCCAGCCGGAACCGCTGGCGCAACTCGCTCGTCGGCCACGGGACCAGCCAGACGACCAGGGCGGTCAGGGCGGCGGCCGCGGGGAAGGCCCACCACCGCCACGTGACCGCCGCCGCGCCGAAGGCGACCACCGCGCTGCCGGCCCACATCCATAGCACCAGCCGGTGTTCGCGCCGGCAGCGTGCCTCGTCCAGCGTCTGTGCCACGACCCCCGTCATGGCGCCCATCATCCACGGTCGATGCGGGTCGGATCAGGTCGCGGTGTCGTGGTAGGTCGCGGCGTCGTGAGACGTGGCGGTGTCGTGGTAGGTCGCGGCGTCGTGGTAGGTCGCCGTGTCGTGGTAGGTCGCCGTGTCGTGGTAGGTCGCGGCGTCGTGGTACGTGTCCAGGGACGTGCCGCAGGCGGCGAGAGTCGGGACGGCGAGCACCGCGGCGGCGCAGACGGCCAGGATCCGGGCCTTCGTCGTGAGCATGGAGATTTCTCCTTCGAGAGGGTCCTTGCGTGCTGTCCGTAAACACGTCGCTACAGCGCGCAAGGTTCAACCCGTCTCGAACTCATACCTCCGGGATCAGATCCGCCACGCTCTCGACGATCCGGCTCGGACGGTACGGGTAACGCTCGACCTCCTCGCGGCTGGAGATGCCGGTCAGCACGAGGATCGTCTCCAGGCCCGCTTCCAGGCCGCAGAGCACGTCGGTGTCCATGCGGTCGCCGATCATCGCGGCCGACTCGGAGTGCGCCGAGATCGCGTTCAACGCCGACCGCATCATCATCGGGTTCGGCTTGCCGACGAAGTACGGCTCGACACCGGTCGCCTTCGAGATCAACGCGGCCACCGAGCCGGTCGCCGGCAGCGCGCCCTCGTTGGACGGGCCGGTGGCGTCGGGGTTCGTGGCGATGAACCGGGCCCCGTCGTTGATCAGCCGGATCGCCTTGGTGATCGCCTCGAACGAGTACGTGCGGGTCTCGCCCAGCACCACGTAGTCGGGCTCGGCGTCGGTCAGCACGTAGTCGATCTCGTGGAGGGCCGTGGTGAGGCCCGCCTCGCCGATCACGTACGCGGTGCCGCGTGGCCGCTGGCTGTCGAGGAACTGCGCCGTGGCCAGCGCCGACGTCCAGATCGACTCCTCCGGAATGTCGATGCCCATGCGGGCCAGCCGGGCGCACAGGTCGCGCTGTGTGTAGATCGAGTTGTTGGTGAGCACCAGGAACGGCTTGCCCGACTCGGCCAGCCGCTTCACGAACTCGGCCGCGCCCGGAATCGGGTGCCCCTCATGAACGAGCACGCCGTCCATGTCGCTCAGCCACGACTCGACCGCTTTTCGTTCACCCATGGGACCAAGCCTCCCGATTACCCGTGCGTACGCCTCGGGATTGTGCAGCAACCCACAGCCGGACAGGCATCCCACACGGGGATTTCGCCCAGCTTTCGCCGTGGCGCACCCGACACGCGCTCGGCGACCAGCTCGACCACCAGGTCGACGAACCTCGGGTCGACGCCCGGGGTGGGCGCGCGGCGCCAGTCGATGCCGAGCCCCGCCGCCGTCTCGGCCGCCTCGTTGTCGAGGTCCCAGATCACCTCCAGGTGGTCGGAGATGAACCCGATCGGAGCCGCGACCACCGCCGTCACCCCCTCTTTCGCCAGCGCGTCCAGGTGGTCGTTCACGTCGGGCTCCAGCCAGGGGACCGACGGAGGCCCACTCCGCGACTGCCAGACGAGGTCCCATTCCGCGACGCCCGCGGCCTCCGCCACCAGCCGGGCCGTCTCCTTCAGCTGGTTGGAGTACCGAAATCCGCCGGCGCTCTGCTGTTGGCGCTCGCCTCCGCGAGCGCGGGCCCCGGGGCCTTCCGGGTACGGCCTTCCCTCGTCGGTCCGGTCGCTTCGCTCCCTACCCTCCTCAGTCCAGACCGCACCCGCCCCGGGGCCGGCATGCGTATCCATGGTGGTGGGGATCGAGTGGGCCGTGAACACCAGCCGCGCGCCGGGGGTCATCGCGGCGCGCACGCCGTCGGCGAACGGCTCGATGAAGCCGGGGTGGTCGTGGTAGTGCCGGATCTTGTCGATCTCGGGAGCACCGTCGCCCACGGCTTCGCGGGCCTTCGCGATGTCCTCCCAGTACTGGCGGCACGAGGAGTAGCCGCCGTACGGGCTGGTGACGAACGCGATCGCCCGGCGCACGCCGTCTCCCCGCATCTTCTCCAGCGTGTCGGCGAGCATCGGGTGCCAGTTGCGGTTGCCCCAGTAGATGGGCAGGTCGAGGCGCCCGTCGAGCGCGGCGAGCAGGGCGCGGCACTGGTCGTTGATCGGCGAGACGCCACCGAAGTGCCGGTAGTGCTCGGCCACCTCCGCGAGCCGTTCCGGGGGCACGCCGCGGCCCCGGGTGACGTTCTCCAGGAACGGGATCACGTCGTCGGGGCCCTCGGGCCCGCCGAAGGAGAGCAGCAGGAACGCATCGTAGGTCACCAGGCCATTTTGGCCGACCACTATGATCGATGGCTTCGTATCCCCTCGAATCGTGACGAGGTACGCCTTGCACATCCGGGTGAGCATTCCCGACGACGACGGCGCCGAGGCGCGGGACCTGTTCCAGTGGCTGGCCGCGGAGCCCGCGGTCCGCACGGGCGGCGCGATGACCGCCGAGCAGAGCGAGCCCGGCGACGGCCAGATGACCGGCGGCGTGCTCGAAGCGATCCTGCTCGTCGTCGGCAGCGGGGTGTCGCTGGCCCAGCTGTTCGTCGCGATCGCGTCGTGGCGGGCCACCCGGCCGCGGCCGTACCGGGTCACCGTGGAGCTGCCCGACCGCACCATCGCGATCGAGACCGCCGACCCGGACGAGGCACTCGAGATAGCCCGACGGCTGGAGTCCGACTAGCGTGGCGCGGCTCGCCGACCCGGCCGCCTCCCGGGTCGTTCTCGTCGGCGGTGCGCGGTACACGCACCTGCGTGCGCTGCCGACGGTCGCGAACAACGTCGACGAGCTGGCGGCGATCTTCACCGATCCCGAGCTGTGGGGACTGCCGGCCGGGAACTGCACGGTCGTGCGCGACCCGCAGTCGCCGCAGGACATCGACACCGCGCTGGCCGCCGCGGCCGGCAGCGTGCGACCCGACGGGCTGCTGCTCTTCTACTTCGCCGGGCACGGGCTCATCGACCCGCTCACCGGTGCGCTGCACCTCGCCGTCACCGGGACGAACCGCAACATGGTCCACTCGACCGCGACCCCGTTCGAGTGGGTGCGCCGCTGGTTCCTCAACGCTCCGGCCGGTGCCCGCGTGGTGATCCTCGACTGCTGCTACTCGGGCCGGGCCACCGAGGGCATGGGCGAACCGGCCGCGATCGCCGACGAGGTCGAGATCGACCGCACCTGCGTCCTGGTCGCGGCGCCCGCGAACCGCACCGCGCTGGCACCGCCGGGCGAGCGGTTCACCGCGTTCACCGGGGTGCTCATCGACGTGATGCGCGCCGGCCTGCCGGGCGGACCGGCCCTGCTCGACATGGACACCCTGTACCGGCGCGCCGAGCAGACGCAGCACGCCCGCAACCGGCCGCTGCCGCAGCTGCGGGCCCGCAACGGCGGCGAGCGCATCCCGCTCGTCCGCAACCTGGCCGCCGTCGCCGGTGCCGGCGACGAGGAGACCGAACCGCCCGCGCCACCGCCCCGCATCCCGCTCCCCCGGCCCGGCGACGTGTTCACCCCGACCGACGAGCTCGACTACGACGAGGAGACCGGCGGCCCGTACGGCCCGGTCGCGGTGCTCGCGTACGACCAGCGCCTCGGCGCGCTCGGCGTCCGGCTGGGCCGGCCGGTGCAGCGTCCGCCGGGCGACGTGCTCGGCGACCGCCGGCTGGCGACCGCACTCGGACCGGCCGAGGTGCGCGACGGCGGCCCGGTGTCGGGCGTGGTGCTGGTGGTCGCCGAACTGAAGCGGGGTGCGCGCGGCATACCGGGTGCGCGGCGGCTGTCCGGATCGCTGGTGACGCTGCCGCTGGGCACCGAGCCCGGCCTGGTCGCCGAGACGGTCCGGCGGGCGTGGGTGTTCGTCGGGTACCTCGGCTGGCGACCGGGGCAGCTGGAGGCCGAGCTGGCGCAGCGGGCGCTGGTCCCGTCGCCGGAGCCGCTGACGAGCTGGCTCGACCGGCAGGCGGACCGACCTCTCGACCGGCGGAGCGACCATGACCGGTGAAGCGGAACTGATCGAGCAGCTGGTCGCCGCGGCCGGGCGGCAGCGGCGGATCGCGTTCGTGCTCGGCTCCGGCGTCAGCCAGCCCGACGTGCCGGGCGTCGCCGGCCTGCTCGATCTCGCCGACCGGTTCGTCGCCGACCGCGGCGAGCACCCCGACCTGGTCGAGGCGCTGCGGCGGGCCCGGACGGCCAGGAAGCCGGTGGAGGTGTACATCGCCTACCGGCGCGCGTTCGCCGACTGGGTGTCGGCGCAGGAGTTCGACGTGGTGATGCAGCACGCCGTGCTGAACGCCCACGACCAGGAGCCCACACAGTGGGAGCGGCTGAGCTTCCAGCGCGCCGTCCAGCTCGAGAACGACCTGCGCGCGTGGACGCTCCCGCCCGGCCTCGCGGCGCTGGGCGCGCTGCTCGCCCGCGGCCCCGGCCGGTTCAACTTCCGGGTGTTCACCACGAACTTCGACCCGCTCATCGAGATCGCGATCCGCCGGGCCGGCGGGCTGGCCCGCAGCGTCGCGATCAACCGGGACGCGATGATCCCCGACCCGCGCGTCGACGGCATCACGGTGGTGCACCTCAACGGCTTCTGGCGGCCGTTGACCGCCACCGACGACCGGTCGGCGCTGCACGACCCCCGCGAGCTGACCGCCGACCGGCCGCTGCTCACCACGTCGCTGGCCGAGCACTTGCGGGAGGAGACGGTGTGCCTGGTCGGCTACGGCGGCTGGGACGACGCCGTGACCGACGCGCTCCGCGGCCTCGCCGCCGACCGCAGCGTCGACGTGCTGTGGGCCGAGCACGGGCTGCGCGTCGACGCGCAGCCCTACGGGCCCGGCCCGCTCGGTGGCGGCAAGCCCGTCGTCTACTACGAGGGCGTCGACAGCAACCGGCTGTTCCCGGCGCTGCTCCGGGCGATGGACAGCGCACCGGCGCCGGCGGTGTTCGCCGCCCCTCCGCGGGCGGCGCCGGGCGGCCACCGCGTGCGGCAGCCGATGCTCGAGGAACTGATCGGCGCGCAGCGCTCGGCCGGTGAGCTGCTGCGGGAGCTCGACCGCGGGTTCGGCTGGCGGCTGGAGGGCGCGCACCGCACCATGACGCCGGAGCTGCTCTACTGGCCGGTCCAGCTGCGCCAGACGAACCTGATCCACACGGTGCAGGCGCTGGTGGCGGCGAGCCTGTCGGCGTCGGGCATGCGGGTGGTGCTCTGCGTCGACGACCTCAACCCTCCGGCGCACGCGACGGCCTTCCGCGAGAACCTGGTCGGCGACATCCGCCGGTGGTTCGGGCTGATCGTGGGCGCCCGGCCGCCGCTCGTGGTCGCGCTGTCGGAGTTCCATGAGCCGGGACGCGTCGCGGACCGCCTGTCGGACCCGGAGCAACTGCTACGGCCCACGAACACCTGGGCGGTCGAGCACGAGTACTACCGCGTCCACAACCTGTACGACGTGCTCCGCGCGATCCGGGCGATCCCCGACTCCACCGGCGCCGACTCGATCGCCGCGCGGCTCGGCACCACCCGGGCGGACCGGCTGCTGAGCCCGCCGGCGATCTGGGCGCACCTGCACCACCTCCTGCTCACCCAGCCTCCCGAGACCGTCGTGACCCTCGGCGGCGACGAGGAGACGCTGATGTGGAAGCTGTGGCAGGCCGTGTGGCCGGAGCCGGTGCGGCACCTGTACAGCCCGCGGCTGTCGCACGTCGGTCACGACGCCGACCTGTTCACGGCGAGCAGCTTCGTCGAGGTCCGCGACCGGCTCGACCGCACCTGCGAGCACCCCGGCTGGGACGCGGAGGGCCACTACCTGCACTGGCTGGTGCACAACGCCATGCTGCTGGCGGCCGACCTGCGCGGCGAGCCGCTGCCGATGGTCGGCGACCGGCCGCTGGAGACGTGGGACCAGGCCACCGCCGCGATCCGCGACCCCCGCCTGCGCGACCGGGCGCTGACCGCGATCGCCCGGGAGGTGTCGACGCTGTTCCTGCACGAGCCGGCATAGGTTTCTGTCGCTTGTCGCGCCGCGGACGTACGCTCGGAGGCATGACGCTGTTGGGGGAACCCGGGGCCGCGACGACGGAGCAGCCCGCCCTCACCGCGGTGCGCGACGAGTGCGTGGCCGCCCTGGGCACCGACCTGGTGGCGTACCTGCTCGGTGCCGGCTCGGTCAGTGACCTGCGCACCTGGCGGATGGGCGAGGCCCTGGCCACCCGGGCCGGCGAGCTTCGACTTCGCGCCGCTCACGCGGTCCTCTCGCAGTTCAAGGACACCGAGCACGCGCGGGCCTGGCTGCGGCGCCCGAACGCCGACCTCGACGGGCAACCGCCGGCCTCGGCGTTGCGGGTGGCGACGACGTGGCGCGGCGTGGTGCCCGTGATCGAGGCGGCCGAGCTGCCGACCTGAGCCTGCGCGCGGCGCGCGCCTTACGCGCCCAGGGCGTGGAAGCCGCCGTCGGCGTGGACGATCTCGCCGGTGGTGGCGGGGAACCAGTCCGACAGCAGCGCGAGCACGGTCTTCGCCGCCGGCTCCTGGTCGGTGAGGTCCCAGCCCAGCGGGGCCTTCTCGACCCATGGGTCCTCGAACTCCTTGAACCCGGGGATCGACTTGGCCGCCATCGTGCGCAGCGGACCGGCCGACACGAGGTTGGCGCGGATGCCCTTCGGGCCGAGGTAGCGGGCGAGGTACCGGTTGCAGGACTCCAGGCCGGCCTTGGCGACGCCCATCCAGTCGTAGACCGGCCAGGCCACCGTGGCGTCGAAGGTGAGGCCGACGATCGAGCTGCCCCGGTCCATGAGCGGGAGGCAGGCGGTGGCGAGCGCCTTGTAGGAGTAGGTCGACACGTGCACGGCGGTCGCCACGTCGTCCCAGGGTGTCTCGAGGAAGTTGCCGCCGAGGGCGCTCCCGGGCGCGAACCCGATCGAGTGGACGACCCCGTCGAGCCCGTCGAGGCCGTGCTCGCGGACCTTGTCGGCCAGGCCGTCGAGGTGCTCCTGGTTGGTGACGTCGAGCTCGATCACCGGCGGCGGGTCGGGCAGCCGCTTCGCGATGCGCTCGACCAGCGACAGCCGGCCGAAGCCGGTCAGGAGCACCTTCGCGCCGTTCTCCTGCGCCAGCTTGGCCACGGAGAACGCGATCGACTGGTCGGTGATGACCCCGGTGACGAGCAGTCGCTTGCCCTCGAGAAAGCCCATGTGTGACGTCCTTCCTCAGTGACCCATGCCCAGGCCGCCGTCGACCGGGATGACCGCTCCGGTGACGTAGGCGGCCGCGTCACCAGCGAGCCAGGTGACCGTACCCGCGATCTCGTCGGCGGTGGCCATCCGTCCCAGCGGGATGTTGCCGAGGATCTCCTTCTTGCGGTCCTCGCTCAGCACGTCGGTCATGTCGGTGGCCACGAACCCCGGCGCGACGACGTTCGCCGTGATGTTGCGGCTGCCCAGCTCCCGGGCGATCGAGCGGGCGACACCGACCAGGCCCGCCTTGCTCGCCGCGTAGTTCACCTGACCGGCGCCGCCGGACAGGCCCACCACCGACGAAATGAAGATCATCCGGCCCCAGCGGGCGCGGAGCATCTTGCTCGCGGCCCGCTTGGCGACGCGGTAGGCACCGGTGAGGTTCGTGTCGAGGACCCGCGTGAACTGCTCCTCGTTCATCCGCAGCAGCAGCGTGTCGTCGGTGATGCCGGCGTTCGCGACCAGCACCTCGACCGGTCCCAGCTCCTTCTCGACGGTGCCGAACGCCGCGTCGACCGCGGCGGCGTCGGTGATGTCGCACTCGACCCCGAACAGGTCGCCGGGCGCCTTGGTCCCCCGGTGGGTGACCGCGACCCGGTCACCCTGCGCGGCGAACGCGTTGGCGATCGCGAGGCCGATGCCCCGGTTACCGCCGGTGACCAGTACTGTGCGCGCCACAACGCCTCCTCGGGTGTCTGCCGCCGGAACCTTAGCAATGGCCCGGCGATGTGACTTCACCGGTTGGTGGGGCTAGGATGTCCGAGGCTTTCAGGCCCCTGTGCCCGCTACGACTCTTGGAGGTGATCGCTGTGCGAGATAGCGATCCTCCCAGTCGTGGCCGGGCCCCATCCTCGTAGAACTGTCGCCGCTCCCCTTTCGGGCCTGCGACTGCCCGGTCACGACTTCACGTGTGCGTTCCGTTTCGCTTCACCACGCCACGAGGAGTTCGTCATGACCCGTTACCTCGCACCACTCGGATTCGCGCTGGGCGCTGTCTGGGTCTGCTACCTGTTCTTCCTGGTCTCCTGAGCGCTTCCGGGCCGTTACGGAAGCCTGCTGGTCCACAGCAGGCTGAGCCCGGCGGCGGCCAGGGCGAACAGCAGCGCCGCGCCCACGTACCACTGCGTGACCTCGCGCGGCTTCGTGCGGTACCCGATCGAGCTGCCCATGTCCTTGTAGACCTGCTTCAGCTCCTCGGCCGTCGCCGCCTCGTAGAACAGGCCCTTGGTGCTCTCGGCCAGCCGCTGCAGGGACTGCCGGTCGACCGGCACCCGCTGCGTCTGGTTGTTGATCCGCACGACGCCCTCGTCGGTGCCGAACGCGATCGTCGACACGGGGATGTTCGCGGCCGACGCACTCGCCGCCGCCTCCTCGATCGACCGCCCGTAGGTGCGGTAACCGTCGGACAGCAGCACGATGCGCGCCGGCGGCAGCTCGTTCGCGCCGTCGGTGGGCACGCCCCGGATCGCGTCGAGGCAGGCGTACACGGCCTCGCCGGTCGCGGTGGCCTCGGCGAGCTGGAGCGCGTCGATCTCGGCGAGCACCGGCGCGCGGTCCTTCATCGGCGAGACCTTCACGTTCGCGGCCTTGGCGAACGTGACCAGCCCGAGGTTGTAGCCCTCCGGCAGCTGCCGGACGAAGTCCTTGGCCGCCTGCTTCGCGGCGTCGATGCGGGTGGGCGCCACGTCGGCGGCCTGCATCGACAGCGACACGTCGATCGCGAGCATCACGGTGGCCCGCTCCAGCGGTTCCTTCGTGTCGACCGACGGCCGGGCCATGCCCATCGCCAGCACGGCGAGGCTCGCCAGGAACGCGCCGGCGGCGAAGTGGCGCTTCGCGCCCAGTCCCCGCGGGACCAGGTGCCGCAGCAGGTCGACGTTGGTGAACTTCATCGCGTACTGCCGCTTGTGCAGCTGCCGCCACACGTACGCGCCGGCGATCACCAGCACGGGCACGATGGCGAGCAACCACCAGGGTTCCAGGAATCGGATCATCGAGCGGTCCCCCTCGTGCGTGCGTGCCGCTGGGCGGCGACGAACCGCACGATGTCGATCAGCCAGTCGGAGTCGGTGCGTAGACGTAGGTGCGCGGCGCCGGCGGCGCGTACCGCCGAGGCTATCTCGGCCCGCTGGGTCGCCGCGGCGTGTGCGTACTTCGCCCGCAGCACGGGGTCGGCGGTCTGTACCTCGTGCACGCGGCCGGTCTCGGGGTCGGCGAAGACCATGACGCCCACATCGGGCAGCTCCAGCTCCCGCGGGTCGACGATCTCGACGACCAGCAGGTCGTGCCGCACGCCGAGCTTGCGCAGCGGCCGCGCCCACTCGTCGACCGGGGTCATGAAGTCGGAGATGACGACGGCCTGCCCGCGCCGGCGCGGGGGACGGTTGAGCGCGTCGACCAGCTCGCCGAGGCTGGCCCGGCCGGCCCGCGGTTCGATGCGGGCGATGCTGCGCAGCAGTCCCTGCGCGTCCTTCCGCCCGGGCCGGGCGGGCATGCGGGTGATCGCGGCGGAGGTGCCGACCACCGCGCCGATCCGGTTGCCGCCGCGCACCGTGAGGTGGGTGACCGCCGCGGCGGCGGCGAGCGCCAGGTCGCGCTTGAGGTACTTCGCCGTGCCGAAGTCGAGGCTGGCGCTGACGTCGATCGCCATCCAGGTCTCGAGCTCGCGGTCGGCGGTGGTCTGCCGCACGTGCGGCATCGTGGTGCGGGCCGTGACCGGCCAGTCCATGCGGCGCACGTCGTCGCCGGGCCGGTACTCGCGCGACTCCCCCGCCTCGGTGCCCGGACCCGGGAGCAGGCCGAGGTAGTCGCCCTGCAGCAGCCCGTCGAGCTTGCGGGTGATGAGCAGCTGCAGCCGGTTGAGCACCAGCTCGGCCCGTCCGGAGTCGAGCCCGACGGCGCCGTGGGTCTCGGGTTCCGGCTCCTGCCGTGGGGCCTTCCGGTTGAACAGCTTCACCGTCGGACCCGACTCACATGCGGCCCGGCCAGGCGGGCCCGCCCATCTGCTGGGTCGGGTGCGGTCCGGGCCGGCCGGGCATTCCCGCGCCCACCGGCACCGAGTTCTGGCGTGGTGCCACGGTGGGCGCCGGAACCGCCTGGAGAACCCGGTCGACGATGTGTTCGGCGGGGATGTCGTCGGCCAGCGCGTCGTAGGACAGCACGAGCCGGTGCCGCAGGATGTCGGGCGCGATGTGCTGCACGTCCTGGGGCAGGGCGTAGTCGCGGCCGCGCAGCAGGGCCAGCGCGCGCGTCGCGCGCACGATGCCGAGGGACGCGCGTGGGCTGGCCCCGTACTGGATGAGCGGCGCGACGTCGGGCACTCCGTGCTCGGCGGGGGCGCGCGTGGCGAGCACCAGCCGGACGGCGTAGTCGACGAGCGCGTTGTGCACGAACACGTCGTCGGCCTTGGCCTGCAGGGCCATCAGGTCGTCGACGGTCAGCACGGTGGCCGGCTCCGGGGTCTTGACGCCCACCCGGTAGACGATCTCCCGCTCCTCCGCGTCGGTGGGGTAGCCCACCAGGATCTTCATCAGGAAGCGGTCCCGTTGCGCTTCCGGCAGCGGGTACACGCCTTCCTGTTCGATCGGGTTCTGGGTCGCCATCACCAGGAACGGGCGCGGCACCGGGTACGTCTCGCCCCCGATCGACACCTGCCGTTCGGCCATGACCTCCAGCAGCGCCGACTGCACCTTGGCCGGTGCCCGGTTCACCTCGTCGGCGAGCAGGAAGTTGACGAAGACCGGCCCGAGCTCGACGTCGAACTTCTCGCTACCCTGCCGGTAGATCCGCGTGCCGACGATGTCGGCCGGCACCAGGTCGGGCGTGAACTGGATGCGGGCGAACGTCCCGCCGACCACGCGGGCGAGGGTCTCCACCGCCAACGTCTTGGCGACGCCGGGCACCCCTTCCAGCAGGCAGTGCCCCCGAGCGAGCAGCGAGACGAACATCCGCTCGATCATCCGGTCCTGCCCGACGATGACCTTCTTGACCTCGAATAGCGCCCGCTCGAGGATGCCGGCATCCTGCGCCGGGGTGGTCGTCTTGGTCAGAGTGGGTGCATGACTCCCGTTGGGGCCGGCCCCGTGGCCCGGACCGTGGCCCGGACCGTGGATCTGACCGTGGATCTGACCGTGGCCCGGACCGTGACCGGCCGGAATGCCGGACGCCTGACCACCGGCCGGAACCCCCGAAGCCGGAATGCCGGAGGCCTGTCCACCCGGAACACCTGACGCCGGCGCTGCCGGACCGCCGGACACCGGCGCGGCTCCCGCACCCGCCGCGGCATCGGCGGCCGGGTGCGGCTCGGCGGCCGACCAGGTGGGCGTGGCCGACCCGTGCTGCTCCGGACGGTCGGACGCCGGACGGGACGCAGCCGGACCACCCGATGTCGGGCGGTTCTGCTCGTGCCCCGGCTGGTCCGGGCTGGCGGGCGTGGTCGGTTGAGCCACCGGTCCTCCACGGTCGACAGGTACGCAGGTCCCCACAAGAGTGGCACGCCCGGCCCATGCGCGCCGATCTGCCCCGCCAAAGACCCGACCACCTTTCGGTTCGCAGAGTTCCGCCCGAACGGACACCGGGCGCGGGTAGACACGGACCGGTGCCGTGAGGGTACGATTTGAAGCGTCGCCGGGCGGCTTCCCCCGTGGCCGCCCGGCGCTCAACAATCCAGGTCCGCGACAGCGACCTGGATTTCTGTTTCTGGATTTCTGTTTCTGGATTCTCTGTTTCTGGATTCTCTGTTTGCTGCCAGGTGTTCCCCGCTGTCGCACTGCCGGCCGGCGCTCCTTTCGTCGACCTGGCAGTATTCACAGGTGCTGGATTCCGAGGAGCCGCTGATCTGCTCCGCCCGAGGCTGCCGGGCCCCGGCCGTCCATGCCCTCAGGTGGAACAACCCCAAGCTGCACCCGCCCGAGCGCCGCAAGACCTGGCTGGCCTGCGACACCCACCTGACCAGCCTCGGCGACTTCCTTCGGGCCCGCGATTTCCTGCGCGAGGTCGAACCCGTTCCGTCCGCATAGGCTTGGCCGGTGACCGACGTCGAGTCGCCTCCCCTCGATCCCCTGCAGCCCTGGCCGCTGACGGTCGACTGGCGGCCGGTCTCCGACCGGCTGATCGCGGTCGAGGAGATCCGGCTGGCCGGAGCCGTGCTGCTGCTGACCGCCGTCCCCGTCGTTCTCTGGACGTTCTTCGACACCTGGCCCTTCCTCGCGGCGGCGGCCGCGATCCTCGTTCTGGGCGCGATGCGGGCCACCGTGGTCGTCCGTTCCGTACGCAGCTGGGGCTACGCCGAACGCGACGACGACCTGCTGGTACGCCACGGTCTCCTCGTGCGCCACCTGTCGATCGTCCCGTACGCCCGGATGCAGTTCGTCGACGTCAGCGCCGGCCCGCTGGAACGCCTGTTCGGCCTGGCCACGGTGACGCTGCACACCGCGGCCGCCGCCTCCGACGCCCGCATTCCGGGCCTGGCGGCCGCGGAAGCCTCCCGCCTGCGAGACCGGCTGGCCGCGCTGGGCGAAACCCGGGCCGAGGGCCTGTGACCGGACCCGCCACCCCACCACCGGCGAACGAGCCCTCCGACGGCCCGCCGCGGAACCCCGCCGCGTCCACCGGCGACGCCGCGGCGACCCGTGGCAACGGCGCCGACCTGGCCCGGCGGCGGCTGCATCCGCTCACTCCGCTGCTCAAGGGCGCCAAGATGCTCGCGGTGGCCGTCGCCGCGATCTCGTGGCAGGGCTTCTCGCAGCTCGGCTTCCTGCGGTGGCTGGTCGTCGTGTCCGGAATCCTCGTGGCGACCTTCTTTCTGTCGGTGGTCAGCTGGCTGGTGACCGGCTTCGAGGTCGTCGGCCGCGAGCTGCGGGTCTACGAAGGGCTGATCTGGCGGCGGACCCGGTCGATCCCGCTCGAACGGGTCCAGGCGATCGACCTGAACCGGCCGCTGCTCGCACGGCTCACCGGCGTGGCGGAGCTGCGCCTGGAGGTCATCGGTGCGGCGAAGACCGAGGCGCCACTGGCGTTCCTGACGGTCGCCGAAGCCACCGACCTGCGCCGGCGGCTGCTCGTCCGGTCGACCGGCGACACCGACGCAACCGCGACCGAACGGGTGGCCGACGAGCCCCCCGAGACGCCGATCCACACGGTCGACAACGGACACGTCCTGCTGGCGAACGTGCTCAGCCCGCCGGTGCTGTTCGTACCGGTCGCGCTGCTCGTCACCGGCGCCTCGATGATCAACGACCCGCCCGCGTGGAGCGTGATCGGCGTCGCGAGCGCCGCCACCGGCCTCTTCGGCGTGGTCCTGCCGCCGCTGCGGCGGATCTTCGCGCAGTGGAACTTCCGGATCTCCGTCGACGGCTCGGGACTGCGGTTGCGCCACGGCCTCGTCGACACCCGCAGCCAGACGGTGCCACCCCTGCGGGTGCAGGCCGTCGCGGTGACCCGTCCCCTGCTCTGGCGTCCGTTCGGGTGGGTGCGCGCGAAGCTCGACGTGGCCGGCTACGGCGGTGACGCCGCGGAGCAGGGCGTCCGGGGCAGCGTGCTGCTACCGGTGGCCGACTGGGCGACGACCCGGCGGGTGATCGCCCGCGTTCTCGACGGCGTGGACATCGACGACCTGCCCCTGCGCCCCGTCCCCGGCCGGGCCCGGCTGGTGTCGCCGCTGGCCCGGCGCAAACGCTCGTTCGGGCGCACCTCGACAGTGGTCGCGGCACGCGACGGCTGGCTCACCGACCGGCTGGTGATCGCGAAGCTCGCCCGCGTGCAGAGTGTGCGGGTGGTGCAGGGACCCGTGCAGCGCCGGCTCGGGCTGGCGAACGTCCACGTCGACACCGCGGGCAGCCTGCGTACGGTCGGCCGCGACCGGGACGCCGTCGAGGCCTACGGCTGGGCCGGTGACCTCGCGGAGTCCTCGCGGTCGGCCAGGTCGTCCGAGCGCGCTTCCCCCCGGTCCACCGAAGGATCTTCGATTGGCGACGACCCGGCGCCGGCCGACGAGCGCCGCGACGACGACCTCGACCGCCACCAGCGCTCCGCCAGCGAGCAGAGCAGGAACGCCAGCCCCACGTACACCCAGCCCACGAGGACGTCGATGACGTAGTGCTCGCCGGTGTAGACCAGCGTGAACGTCATCGCGACCGGATACGTCAGCAGCACCGGCCACCACCGCCGGCGGACCCGCCCGAAGAAGAACACCACCACGAACAGGGCGAACGCCGTGTGCAGCGAGGGCATCGCCGCCACCGGGTTGGCCGCCCACTGACCGGCGTTCAGGATGTTGCCCGCGCCGTGCAGACCGATCGCCTGCCAACCGCGCGTCGAGATGCGGACCACCTCGGGCAGCAGGCCGAACTTCGCGGCCCACCAGGGCGGCGCCGCGGGATAGGCGAAGTAGGTGATCAACCCCAGCGCCGACAGCGCGAACCACCGCCGCATGAACGACGCCCACAGCTCACGACGCCGCAGCCAGAGCACCACCGCGACACCCAACGCCGCGACGAAGTGCGAGAAGTACACCCAGCTGGCGATGACGTCGTACCACCGGATCGAGTCCGGGTCGTACAGGTGCTGCTGGAGCCACACCGTCGGCACGTGGCCGCCGAACATGAACCGGTCGGCCTCGATCAGCTCGAAGGCGTGCGGCGTGCGGCCCTGGTCGGCCAGGCCACGCGAGAGGTTGTACACCACCAGCAGGGCCACGATGGGCAGCCAGTCGCGGGCGAACCGGAGGTGCACCCGCCGCGGCTGGTCGATGCGGACGGCGATCGTCGCGAGCCACAGCCAGACGAAGGCGAGGATCGGGTCCGTCAGCGGGAGCCCGAGCAGCACCCACCACGCGACGAACCCGACACACCAGAGTGCGACCGCGATCGTCCGCTTCCGTCGGATCCGGGCGGTATCGCCAGCGGAATCCGTCTGCTCCGGTGGAACCTGTGCGGTGGCGGTCATCGCCACCAAGGTTAACGACCGCGTGCGCCATCCTTGACAGCCTCCACCAGCACGGGCAACGACTGGCTGATGGGCTCTCTGATCACGGCGTCGGCCAGCGTGTCGTACGGGGTGGGTTGGGCATTGACCACGATGACGCGGGCCCCCGCCGCCAGCGCGAGATCCACCAGGCCGGCGGCCGGGTGGACGGTGAGCGAGGTGCCGACCGTCAGCAGCAGGTCGCAGTCCTGCGCGGCCCGCACCGAGGCACGCAGCACCTCCGGCTCCAGCGACTGCCCGAAGGAGATCGTGGCCGACTTCAGGATGCCGCCGCACAGCTCGCAGGAGGGGTCGTCCTCGCCCTCGTCGACACGGGCCAGCGTCTCGGCCATCGTGGTGCGGTTGCCGCAGGTCAGGCAGACGACGTGCCAGATCGTCCCGTGGATCTCGATCACCTTGTCGGGGTCGGACCCCGCCTTCTGGTGCAGCCCGTCGATGTTCTGGGTGACGATCGAGCGCAACCGGCCCGCCCGTTCGAGGTCGACCAGCGCCCGGTGACCTGCGTTCGGCTCCGCCGTCCACGCCGAGTGCTCCCGGCGGCTGCGCCACGCCCGCCGACGCACCTCGGGATCGGCCACGTAGTTGTCGATCGTGAACATGGCAGCCGCGTTCGGGTCCTTCGTCCACACTCCCTGCGGCCCCCGGAAGTCGGGGATGCCGGAGTCGGTGGAGATGCCGGCGCCGGTCAGCACGGTGACGCTGCGGGCGGCACTCAGCCCTGTCAGAAGCTCGGTCGGGAGCATGGCACGATTCCACCATGGAGTCCTGGGTGGGTGCCTCGGCGCAGCTCGAACTGACCGTCACGGACGCCGACACCGCGCAGACCGTCGGCTCGGGCGACGTTCCGGTGCTCGCGACCCCGCGCGTGCTGGCGCTCGCCGAAGCGGCCACCGTGCGGGCGTTGGCGCGCCGCCTCGAGTCGGGCACGACGACGGTCGGCACCCGGGTCGAACTGTCGCACCGTGCCCCGACACCGATCGGCCGCACGGTGCTGGCCACCGCGAAACTGGCGAAGGTCGACGGCCGTCGGCTCACGTTCGATGTGACCGTCAGCGAGGGGGACGCCGTCGTCGCCGAGGCCCGCGTCGAGCGGGTTCTCGTCGACCGGAGCAGGTTCCTGGCGACGGCGTTCGGCACCGAGCCGTGACCCGGTTCACCGAGGTCGCCGACCGGGTCTTCGTGCTGCGTTACCCGGTTCTCGACGTCAACGTCACGCTCGTGCTGGGTGACGAGCGCGCGCTGCTCGTCGACACGCTCGCCACCACCCGGCAGGCCCGGGAGCTGGCGGCCGCCGTCGCGGCCCTGACCGACCGACCGCTCGCCGTGCTCAACACGCATCACCACTTCGACCACTGCTTCGGCAACGCCGTGTTCGCGGACGCACCCGTGTACGCCCATCCGGAGACGATCGCGTTCCTGTCCACCGCCGACCCGGTCGCGCTCTGGCGCGAATGGGCGCCCACGCATCCCGGGCTCGACGACCTGAACACCACCCCGGTGCGGCCGCCCGACCGGCACGTGGTGCACGAGCAGACCCTCGATCTCGGCGGACGCACCGTGCTGCTGCGTCACCCGGGCCGCGGCCACACCGCCGGGGACGTGGTGGCCCATGTGCCGGACGTCGGGCTCCTCGTGGCCGGTGACCTGGTCGAGGAGAGCGGGCCGCCCCAGTTCGAGGACGCGTATCCCCTCGAGTGGCCGGAGGCGGTCGCCGAACTGCTCGCGCTGGAACCGCGGGTGGTGGTGCCGGGCCACGGCGCGGTCTGCGACGCGGCGTTCGTGCGCGGCCAGCACGAGGAACTGGCGGCGCTGTCGTGGCTCATCCGCGAAGCCCACGCCGACGGTGCGCCGGCCGACGAGGTCGTGCGCAGGTGCACCTTCGAGTTCGAGACGGCCGCGGTGGCCGTTGCCCGTGGCTACGCCGAACTGGACGACGCGATCCTCTGACGTCCGGGGTTCAGGGCGCCGCGGCGCCCGGTACGGCGTCCGGGAAACGAGCCCTGACCCGCTCGCCCGTGGGTAGAGCGGTCGCGCCGCCACGACCCTCGACGGTCAGCGCGCCGACGGCGAGGGCGTAGCGGACCAGCGCCGGCCAGTCGGGCCGGGCGTCACGCCCGGTGAGCAGCAGCCCATGGATCAGCGCCGCCATCACCGAGTCACCCGCGCCGGTGGCGTCGACGGCCACCACCCGTGGTGCCGGAATCTCCTGCTCCGACCCCTCGTGCCGGAGCAGGGCACCGGCCGCGCCGCGGGTGACCACGACCGTCTCCGCCCCGAGACCGGCCAGCCGCGCCGCGACGGTGCGCTCGTCGGCGTCCCAGAGCACCGTGGCATCGGCGGAGCTCAGCTTCACGAGGTCGGCACCGGCGGCGAACTCCTCGACGACCGCGCGGTACCCGGCCACGTCCGTCAGCAGGCGCGGGCGGGCGTTCGGGTCGAACACCTTGCGCGCCCCCGGCACCTGCCAGGCCGCCCGGGCCGCGGCCAACGTCGGCGGGCGCAGCATCGCGATGGAGCCCGTGTAGGTGACGGCGGCCTCCGCGAGCACGGCTGGGTCGAGGTCGTCGGGCGAGAGCATGCCGTGGGAGTCGCCGTAGAAGGCGAAGTCGGGCTCCGCACCGGCGAAGCTGGTGAGCGCCAGCGTGGTGGGGACGCCGACCCGCTTCGCGCCACCCGTGCCGACCCCGTTGCTCACCAGGAACCCGTGCAACCGCTCACCGAGCCGGTCGGTCGAGATCGACCCGATGAACTCGGCGTCGCCACCGAGGCGCGCGACCCCCACGGCGACGTTGAAGGGAGCTCCGCCGACAGCCGGCCGGTAGCCCGGCCCACCGTCGGGCAGGTCGGTTTCCAGGAGGTCGATCAACGCTTCACCCAGCACAGCCGCATAGCCCATCCCCGGATTCTTCCGCAGTTCGGCGTTCGGCTCGACCAGTCCGTCGTCCAGCCCGGCCCGGCGTCCGGAAAGGGTAGGTTCTAGTGCCATGAACGACGACGGCACCCAGGGGCACGACCCCGAATTTCCCGACCGGTACGTGGAGTTCATGCGCACCGGCTGGGCGGCGGAGACCCCGCTGTCCGGGCTCGCCCAGCGGCCGGAGGCCGTACACCACGCGAAGCGGCGGTCGGCACTCGCGGCCATGTTCCCGGGTGAGACGTTGGTGGTGCCGAGCGGCGGGGAACGGACCCGCGCCAACGACACCGCGTTCCGGTTCCGGCCGGGCAGCGACCACGTGTGGCTCACCGGCGACCACGACCCCGACTCCGTTCTCGTGATCCAACCCGACGGCGAGGCGGTGCTCTACGCGCGTCCCAGGTCGTCCCGCGACGACGACAGCTTCTTCCGCGACCGGGCGCACGGCGAACTCTGGGTGGGCCGGCGCCACACCCTCGCGGAGAAGGGCACCGAGCTCGACCTCACCACCCGCGACCTGGCCGCGCTGCCGGAGCTGCTCGACGGATGCGCGCCCGGCCGCACACGGGTCCTCCGTGGCCTCGACGCGGCTGTCGACGCGGCTGTGCGTCCGGTCGGCGACGGCGGGCGTGACCGGGAGCTGGCCACGGCACTGTCCGAAGCGCGGCTGGTCAAGGACGAGTGGGAGCTCGCGGCGCTCCGCGCCGCCATCGGGGCCACCGTGCTGGGTTTCGAGGACGTCGCGCGGGTCCTTCCCGCCGACCGGGCCGTACCGGAACGGCTGCTGGAGGGAGTCTTCAGCCTGCGGGCCCGGCACGATGGCAACGACTCCGGATACAACCCGATCGTCGGTGGCGGGCCACACGCGACGATCCTGCACTGGACCGCGAACGACGGTCGCACCGCTCCGGGTGAGCTGCTTCTCATGGACATGGGTGTCGAGGGCCGCGACCTGTACACCGCCGATGTCACCCGGGTTCTGCCGGTCTCCGGCACCTTCACGCCGCTGCAGCGGCAGGTCTACGAGATCGTGTACCGCTCGCAGGAGGCCGGAATCGCCACCATCCGGCCCGGGGTGAAGTTCGACGACGTGCACCAGGCGTGCATGCGGGTTCTGGCCGAGGGTCTGCACGACCTCGGCGTGCTACCCGTGAGTGTCGATGAGGCGATGGACAAGGAGTCGATCCTGTACCGCCGCTGGTCGCTGCACGGGTTCGGCCACATGCTGGGCCTGGACGTACACGACTGCGCGGCCGCCCGTAAGGAGAACTACCGCGAGGGAACGCTGGGCGAGAACTACGTCCTCACGGTGGAGCCGGGTCTGTACTTCCAACCCGAAGACGAGCTGGTGCCCGAGGAGCTCCGTGGCATCGGCGTCCGGATCGAAGACGACGTGCTGGTCACCGCGACCGGGGCCGAGAACCTGTCGGCCGGTCTGCCGCGGACGGCAGACGACGTCGAGGCCTGGCTCGGCGTTCAACGTGAGGCCGGGTTCCGTTTGCCCGGATAGGCGCGATCCGCCAACCGCAAGCGGGGACGGCGTCGGATGGCTGACGTATCACGACCCTCAGGCATCGATTGCGGCGAGTATCTGCGTACCCGTTCGCTGATTGATTGCTTGAGGGCAGCAGTGTGAACACCGCCGTCGCAGTTATGGTCGCCGTCCTCTTCGTCGCCGTGGTCGCTGCTGCCGCTGCCGTGGTCGCGGTCGCCGGGGGCGCCGCGCCGGGTGCGGCCGGCGCCGGTCGGGTTCCCTCCGAGCTGTTGTCGGACTTCGAGGTGTCGCGGGCCATCGGGGTCAGCGTCGAAGGGGTACCGGTTTCCCGGACCCGGCCACGGCCGGGGCGTTCGGAGACCGCCTACCACCCGCTGCGGGGTGGCGAGCGGCTGTTGCAGGCCAGCGTGCTCGCCGGCCGGGCGGGGCGGGCGGCGCTCCGGGCGTACCGGCGGCGCGGGCGGCCGTTGTCGCACGCCGGAGACCGGGCGTACTCCGGGGACGACTGGGTCGTCGGCCAGCGTGGAGATGTCGTGGTCGTGCTGCGTCAGCACGATCCGGCGCGGTGGCGGGTCACGGGTGGGCTGCCGTGGTTGCTGTCCACCGCACTGAACCGCGCCGAACCAGCCGAGCCGCACTGACCCGGGGCACCGCAACCCCCGCATGACGAGACAAGCGCCACCAACGCCTTGACCTGCATCAATCGGCCGGCCGACCCGGAATGAGGCAATGACCGACTTATCAACGTGCCGACGCGCGTAGCGGCCACTACCGTTAGCGGGTGCCACCGAGCGACCGGGATATCAACCTCGCCAACTGGAATGCCTGGGCGAACGTCCACGGGCAGGACTCGTACTACGACTCCGCGAGTCTGATCGCCGGCCGCGACTCGCTCACCGACCTCGAGTGGGCGGGTGTCACCGAGGCGGTCGGGGAGGTGGCGGGACGGGACGTTCTGCACGTGCAGTGCCACCTGGCTTTCGACGGGATCACGTTGGCCCGGCGGGGGGCCCGCGTCACCGGTGTCGACTTCTCGCCGACGGCGTTGGCCAAGGCCCGTGACCTGGCGGGACTGTGCAAGGTGCACCTCGACCTGGTCGAGGCCGACGTCACCGACCTGCCGGCCGGCCTGCGCGAACGGTTCGACCTCGCCTACGCCACGATCGGCATCCTCACCTGGATCGCCGACATCGACGCCTGGATGCGGTCGGTCGCCGGCACGTTGCGTCCCGGGGGCAGCCTGCTGCTGATCGACGGCCATCCGCTGTCCGGGATGGTCGGCGGCACCGACCCGCTCACGTTCCAGTTTCCGTACGCCGACGACGGTCCGCACCGCTTCGAGTCGAGCTGGTCCTACGCGGTGGAGGTGAGCACGACCAACGTCCAGTACGCCCACTCACTCGGGGAGGTGGTCACCGCCGCGGCCGGCGCCGGCCTGCGCATCCGGAAGCTCGTCGAACACCTCGACTCGCCCCTCGACGCCAACGGCAACGGGGCGCGCCCCGGCGACGACGGGCGTTTCCAGCTCAGGTTCGGCGACTACCCGGTCCCGCTGCTCTACACCCTCATCGCCGACCGGCCCGCCTGACCGTGCCCACCCCGAACGAGCTGCTCGCGGCGGCCGACCGCACCATCCCCGACGTCGTCGCGCCCGGCCTCACCGTGCTGTTCTGCGGCATCAACCCGGGGCTGTGGTCGGCGTGGAGCGGGCACCACTTCGCGCGTCCCGGAAACCGGTTCTGGCCGGCGCTGCACCGCGGCGGCTTCACACCGCGCCAGTTCCGCCCCGACGAACAGGCCGCACTGCTCGACCACGGGCTCGGCATCACCAACGTCGTCGACCGGGGCAGCGCCCGCGCGAGCGAGCTCAGCCGCACCGAGCTGCTCGCCGGAGGCGTCGCCCTGGCCGGGAAGGTCGTCCGGTTCGCACCGCGGTGGCTCGCGGTCCTCGGAGTCACCGCGTACCGGGCCGCCTTCGAAAGGCCGAAAGCGGCAATGGGACCGCAGGAGCACGCGATCGGCACCACCAGGATCTGGGTGCTGCCCAACCCGAGCGGGCTCAACGCGCACTACACCCTGCCCGCGTTGGCCACCGAGTTCGCCGCACTCCGCGAAGCGACGGAGGAACGGCCGAAGACAGACGGCCGAGGACCCACCGCCTAGGGCTGGCCCCCGACCGCCGGTGGGGGCCCGTCGTACCGGGCCGCCCGCTCCCGGATCAGCTGGCCGAACACGCCGCTCGGCTGGCGGCAGTCCGCACAGAGGAAGTTGTCGTCGAGGCGTCGGCTCCCGCAGTGGTCACAGGCGCCCCGGTCGCGGGGGTCGTGGTACGACAGGAGGGCCTCGCATAGGGCACGCGCCGCTGACCCGGTCAGCTCAACGGGTGTGCCACCCACCGTGACCTCCACGACGGCGGCCGACCCCGGCGGATCGAGCGCGGCGATGCGGGCGGCGAACTGCCGCAGCGCGGCCGCGAGGTCATCGGTCATGCTCCACCTCCGACGGGACGGCCGTCGCGCGGGCCGAAGACGCGGATCGCGTCGAAGTCCGACGCCTTGGACCGGACGTAGTAGTCGGCGAACTCGGCGACCCTCGGGTACGTCGACCCGGCGACCAGTCGGCGGCAGGCCTCGTCGAGATCGAACGGGGTCACGCGCAGGGTGACGGCGCCGTCGGTCGTGTCGAGCAGGGCCCAGTGACCACCGGCACCGCCGTACGGCATGCCGACGCTGCCCGGGTTGACCACCAGGCGGCGGTCGACCAGCCGCACGAACGGCATGTGGGTGTGCCCACAGACCACAGTGGACACCGAATCGTCCACTGTGGAGTAGACCTCCGCCCACCGCTCCGGCCGGCTGTCGACGAGCACGACCTCCTCGTCGTCGCGCGGGGTCGCGTGGCAGAACACGGTGCGGCCGAACCGCCCCAGGTCGAGGGTGACCGTCAGCGGCAGCGAGTCGAGGCGGGCCACCTGGTCGGGGCGCAGCTGCGCGGCCGCCCACGGCGCGACCGGGTCGGGAATGGTCGTCTCGCCGCCGTCGCACAACTGCACCAGCTCGCGGTCGGCGTTGCCGAGCACCCACACCGCCCTGTCTCCGAGGTCGGCCAGCGCGTCGAGCGTCTCCACCGGCATGGGACCCGCCGCGTGGTCGCCGGTCAGCACGATCCGGTCCGCCGACCGGACGGCCGGTTCGGCGAGCACGGCCTCGAGTGCGGGCAGCACCCCATGAATGTCCGACAACACCGCGATGCGCACCCGCATACCTTGGCGGCCGGCCACCGAAGGGCGCAAGTCCGTCCGCCCCGGGCTGAAAGTTCGACGCCTTGACATCCCAGTTAGCCAATTGGCAAACTCCCTCAGTGCTGGATGTGGGTGTCCTCAAGGCCCTGGCGAACGACAAGCGCCTGGCCGTCCTCGAATGGCTCGCCGACCCGGTGGCGCACTTCCCGCCGCAGCGCGACGGCGACCTGGTCACCGACGGCGTGTGCTCGGTGTTCATCGCCGACAAGCTCGGGGTCAGTGCGCCCACGGCGAGCGAGCATCTGCGGCTGCTCACGGCCAGCGGCCTGCTCCGGTCGAAGCGGGTCAGGCAGTGGACCTTCTACCAACGCGACGAGGCCCGCATCGCCGAGGTCAAGCGCATGCTCCAGGATGGGTGGTGACATGTCGTACGAACGGCTGATGTCCACATTGGACGGTGGGGGCGCCCGCTACCGGGTGATCGACCACGAACCCGAGGGACGCACCGAGGTCGTCAGCGGGTACCGCGGCAACCCGGTCGCCAGCGCGGCGAAATGCATCGTGGTGATGGTGAAGCTCGGCAAGAAGACCAGCCGCTACTACCTCGCCGTCGTGCCGGGAGACACCCGCGTGGACCTGGCCGCGGTGAAGGCCCTGGCCGGCGGGACGTACGTCGCCTTCGCGTCGACCGACCGCGCCGAGGAGCTGGCGGGCAGCGTGAGCGGCACGATCCTGCCGTTCAGCTTCCACCCGGACCTCGAGCTGGTCGTCGACCCCGGGCTGCTCGCGCACCCGGAGATCTACTTCAACGCGGCCCGCCTGGACCGCTCGCTGGCCCTGAACACGGCCGACTACGTGCGCCTCGCCGACCCCAAGGTCCACCCGATCACCTGACGGGTCTCCTACCGGTGTCCTACTGATCCGGATGACGGGACCGGCGCCCACCGGACCGGTAGGTGCGGTCGGCCGGAGGCCACTCGCTGTCGGGCGGACCCGGCTGCCAGCTCGACCCGGCAGGGCCCGCTTCGGCAGGCCCCGCTTCGGAAGACCCGGCTTCGGCGGGCCCCGCCTCGGAGGACGGGGTCTCGTCGGTTTCGAACCAGGAGCGCGGGCCGGCGGCCGGGCTGGGCTCGGGGTCACGCCGGGGCGGCCAGTCCCGACCGGACGACGGCGGCCACTCCCGGTCGGCGGGCCCGTCGGACCACGCCGACCCCGACCCGGCACCACCGCCGGTGGACCAGTCGGCACCACCGCCACCGTGACCGGTGGACCAGTCGGCACCGCCGCCAGGACCGTTGCCGGCAGACCAGTCGGCACCGCCACCGGCACCGCCACCGGCGCCGTTACCGGCGGACCAGCCGGCGCCGTTGCCGGCCGACCAGTCCGCCCGGGCGTCGTCGCGGTCGTCCCAGCTCGGGCGGGTGCCCACGGGGTCGCGGCGGGGAGGCCAGTCGGGCTCGGACGGTCCGGGGGCCGGGTCGGCGGGGACCCGGGGCAGGCCGGCCACGGTGTCGTCGGCGGCACGGGTGCCGGAGTAGGTCCGGGACTGCTCGTCGTCGCGGCGTGGTGGCCACTCGGACTCCGCGGGACGGTCAGGGCCGCCCGGCCCCGCGCCGTACTCGGCAAAGGTCGACGCCGGGTGCGAGCCGGAGTGCGACCCACCGGAGACGGGGTCGTCAGAGAAGTCGGAGAAGCTCGCCCGCTCGTCCCGGTTCAACAGCGGCGGGACCGGCGGCTCCTCCCGGGCCGGCGCGGCCCGTCTCATGAGAACGACGGCCACGCCCAGAAGCGCCAGGCCGAGCAGGACCAGCACCCACCCCGGCAGCGTGACCAGGTCCACGCCACCCAGCAGGAACAGCGCCGCCACCAGCACCGCGGCGCCGGCGACGCCGACACCCAGGGTCACCGCGCTCGGCCGGCGGCCGCCGGTGAGCTGCGTGAGCAGGAACATCGCCAGCGGCGGAAGCACCAGGTAGGCGACCACCTCACCGAGGCTGACCGTCGCGTCGCCGCCCAGGATGAGGGTCAGGACGCCATCGACCAGGAGCATCGCGCCCAGCACCGGCGGGTACCCGCGGGCAAGGGTCACGATGTCGAGCCCCGCGACGGGGCCGCGCGATCGGCTCATGTGTGCGCCCTCCCGGCCTGGAACGCGGCAAAGGCCGAACGCTACCAGAGGCCGGAACTTAGGGTAGCCTGGCTTAGCAAGACGGACGTACGGTTTGCTAGACAGTATCGACCGCGCGCTGCGGCGCTGCCCCGGCTGCGGGAGACTTTGGCGGAACCCTTGATGACTGAGGAGTACACCGTGGCGAGCCTCGACACGTTCGGTGCCAGGAGCGAACTGCGCGTCGGTGACGCGAGCTACGAGATCTTCCGGCTGAGCAAGGTAAGCGGGCAGGAGCGCCTGCCCTACAGCCTCAAGATCCTGCTCGAGAACCTGCTGCGCACCGAAGACGGCGCGAACATCACCGAAGGGCACATCCGGGCCCTGGCTGACTGGGACCCGACGGCCGACCCGAGCGTCGAGATCCAGTTCACGCCCGCCCGGGTGCTGATGCAGGACTTCACCGGAGTGCCGTGCGTGGTCGACCTGGCCACGATGCGCGAGGCCGTGCGGGACCTCGGCGGCGACGTGAGCAAGGTGAACCCGCTGGCGCCGGCCGAGCTGGTGATCGACCACTCGGTGGTCGCCGACCTGTTCGGCCGCGAAGACGCGTTCGTGCGCAACGTTGAGCTGGAGTACCAGCGCAACCGCGAGCGGTACCAGTTCCTGCGGTGGGGCCAGGGCGCGTTCAACGAGTTCAAGGTGGTGCCGCCGGGCACCGGCATCGTGCACCAGGTGAACATCGAGTACCTGGCCCGCGTGATCTTCGACCGCAACGGCCAGGCCTACCCCGACACGGTGGTCGGCACCGACTCGCACACCACGATGGTCAACGGCCTGGGCGTGGTGGGCTGGGGCGTCGGCGGCATCGAGGCCGAGGCCGCGATGCTGGGCCAGCCGGTGTCGATGCTGATCCCGCGCGTGGTCGGGTTCAAGCTGAACGGCTCGCTGCCCGAGGGCGCCACCGCCACCGACCTGGTGCTCACGATCACCGAGATCCTGCGCAAGCACGGCGTCGTGGGCAAGTTCGTGGAGTTCTACGGGCCGGGGGTCGGCGCGGTACCGCTGGCGAACCGGGCCACGATCGGCAACATGAGCCCGGAGTACGGGTCCACGATCGCGGTCTTCCCGATCGACGACGAGACCATCAGGTACCTGAAGCTCACCGGCCGCAGCGAGGAACAGACCGCACTGGTCGAGGCCTACGCCAAGGAGCAGGGCCTCTGGCACGACCCCGACCGCGAGCCCGCGTACTCCGAGCAGCTCGAGCTCGACCTGTCCACGGTGGAGCCGTCCCTCGCCGGGCCGAAGCGCCCGCAGGACCGCGTGCCGCTGCACAGCGCGAAGCCGATGTTCCGCACGTCGCTCACCGACTACGTGCAGAGCGAGAACGGCACCGCCGACGAGGCCAGCCGCGAGAGCTTCCCGGCCAGCGACCCGCCCGCCAACGACCACGACGACCCGGCCGACAAGCCCCACGAGCTCATCTCGGCGGCGGCGAACGCCAGTGGACGCCCGTCGAACCCGATCAAGGTCGACAACTACGAGCTCGACCACGGTGCCGTGGTGATCGCCGCGATCACCAGCTGCACCAACACGTCGAACCCGCACGTGATGGTCGGCGCGGCGCTGCTCGCCCGCAACGCGGTCGACAAGGGCCTCAACCGCAAGCCGTGGGTGAAGACGACGCTGGCGCCCGGCTCCAAGGTGGTCATGGACTACTACGAGCGCGCCGGCCTCACCCCGTACCTGGAGAAGCTCGGCTTCCACCTGGTCGGCTACGGCTGCACCACCTGCATCGGCAACTCCGGCCCGCTGCCGGAGGAGATCAGCGCGGCGGTGCAGGAGAACGACCTGTCGGTGGTGAGTGTGCTCTCCGGCAACCGCAACTTCGAGGGCCGCATCAACCCCGACGTCAAGATGAACTACCTGGCGTCGCCGCCGCTCGTGGTCGCCTACGCGCTGGCCGGCACGATGGACATCGACCTCGTCAACGACCCGCTGGGCACGGACTCCAACGGCAGGCCGGTGTTCCTCAAGGACATCTGGCCCACCGGCCAGGAGATCGAAGAGGTCGTCGCCAGCGCGATCGCCAGCGAGATGTTCCAGCGTGACTACGCCGACGTGTTCGCCGGCGACGAGCGCTGGCAGGGCCTGCCGACGCCGGAGGGCCAGACCTTCGAGTGGGCGGAAGACTCCACGTACGTGCGCAAGCCCCCGTACTTCGAGGGCATGGAGACCGACCCGGCGCCGGTCACCGACATCGAGGGCGCCCGCGCGCTCGCCGTCCTCGGTGACTCGGTGACCACCGACCACATCTCCCCCGCCGGATCGATCAAGGCCGACTCGCCGGCCGGGAAGTACCTGAGCGAGCACGGCGTCGAGAAGCGCGACTTCAACTCGTACGGCTCGCGCCGCGGCAACCACGAGGTGATGATCCGCGGCACGTTCGCCAACATCCGGCTGCGCAACAAGCTCGTGCCGGGCGTCGAGGGCGGCTTCACGGTGAACCACCTCACGGGTGAGCAGACCACGATCTACGACGCGTCGGCGGCGTACCTCGAAGCCGGGACGCCGCTGGTGATCCTCGCCGGCAAGGAGTACGGCTCGGGCTCGTCGCGCGACTGGGCCGCCAAGGGCACGGCGCTGCTCGGGGTGCGCGCGGTGATCGCGGAGAGCTTCGAGCGCATCCACCGCTCGAACCTGATCGGCATGGGCGTGCTGCCGCTGCAGTTCCCGACCGGCGAGACCGCCGAGTCGCTGGGCCTCGACGGCACGGAGACCTACACGATCACCGGCATCGAGGCGCTCAACGACGGCCAGACGCCCCGCACGGTCGCCGTGAAGGCCGGCGACAAGGAGTTCGACGCCGTCGTCCGTATCGACACCCCAGGCGAGGCCGACTACTACCGCCACGGCGGCATCCTGCAGTACGTGCTCCGGCGGATGCTCGCGTCCTGAACTCCGGGCGTCCCAGACTCCGGGCGTCCCAGCGTCGTGCGTGCGGTCGCGGCCTCAGCGTGAGGCCGCGGCCGCACAGTCGTACTGGACGCACGTGCGCACGATCGACACCATCCAGATCACCGTGAACGGGATGACCGTCAGGTTCTTCACGGCGAACAGCACCGACCGGTACGCGTCGTGCGCCGGCTCCGGGAGCGCCAGCGGCACGAGCCGCTCCAGCGTGAGGTCGAAGAACGCGAAGGCCACCGCCAGCAGCGCCAGCGTGAGCAGCAGGCTCGGCCACCGTTCGTGCAGAAAGGCCTTCGTGGACGCCCACGCGTGCGGCGCCGGGCCGACCTTGCCGACCACGTAGAGCACCAACGCGATCCGGGCCGCCATCACCACGATCTCCGACAGGGTCGAAACCGGACCGGGAAGCTCCCAGCTCATGATCACGAACCGCTGTACCGACGGCACGACCATCAGCGCCGAGATCACCAGCAGATGCCTGGCATGGAACGCCAGCGCCCAGCGCAGAGTATCCATGGACGTACCAAGTTGGGTCCGCATTGTTTTAGTCTACTGAAATATTCGGCTTGCCGAAAGAAAGGCTCACCGTGACGGAGCCCTACGCGCCCGAGCCCCTCTACGGGAGCGCCCCCGCTGAGCCCGCCGTGCCGCTCGTCGACGCCCGGCCCGTGGCCCCCGACCTGCCCGACGAGCCGCCCCTCCCGGTGGCCCCGGACATTCCCGCCGCCCACCCGGCACCGGCCCCGCCGATGGCGCCGGCCCCACCGGTCCCGCATGCGGCGCAGGTCCCGCATGCGGCGCGGGTTCCGCCGGCGCCGCCGCACGGGCCGGTCGACGGGGCGGCCCTCGGTGCGGAGCTCAGCACCGCCGTGATCCTGTTCCACGAGGCGATCGGTCACCGGCTGGGGCTCAGCGCCGCCGACCAGCGGGCCCTCGGCATCATCGGTGGCCGGGGACCCATGACGGCCGGCACGCTCGCGCAGCTCACCGGGCTCAGCCCGGGGGCGGTGACCGGCCTGGTCGACCGGCTGGAGCGGGGCGGCCACGTGACGCGCTCGGCCGACCCCGGCGACCGGCGCCGCATCGTGATCACCGCGGTGCCGAGCCCCGCGCCCGGCGTCGGCGAGGCGTTCGCCCGGCTGAGCGCGGCGATGAACGCGCTCGTCGGCCGCTACGACGCCAAGGAGTCCGCGGCGATCCTCGACTACCTGCAGCGGACGATCGCGATCCTGCGCGACCAGACCCGCCTGCTGAGTGACTAGGGTGGCGCACATGGACGACAAGGCGATTCTGGCCCGCATCCACGAGCTCGTCGACGAGGAGCACTCGCTGCGCGCGCAGGTGCAGAGCGGCGCGCTCTCCCCCGACGACGAGCGCAGCCGGCTCACCGAGGCCGAGGTCGAGCTCGACCGGCTCTGGGACCTGCTGCGCCGCCGCCGTGCCGCCCGCGCCAACGGCACCGACCCGGACGCGGTCGAGGAGCGGCCGGCCTCCGAGGTCGAGGGCTATATCCAGTAGGTGCTGAACCGGTGCAACGCGGTGGAGGGGTGGTAACCGCGCTCAGGCCGGCGGGTCCCGCACCGACGTCGGAGGCATGCGGAAGAACGTTCTCGGTCGGCGTCGTGTCCTTGCCACGGCGGCGGTCGCCGGCGCCGGTGTCGCCCTCGTCGAGACGGTAGCGGCGCCTGCCGCGGCGCAGGCCGCGCCGAGCCCCGTTCAGAACGTGCCCACCGCGCAGGGCGCGCTGACGGCTCAGGGCACCGTCGACCCGCTGCACCTCCTCCGTCGCGCCACCTACGGCCGCACCGCGGACTCCGAGGCGGAGCTGCGCTCCCTCGGCGTCACCGCCTGGCTCGACCGCCAGCTCAAGCCCACCAGCATCGACGACGCCGCCTGCGACGCGGTCGTCGCGCGCTTCCCGCTGGTCAGCCTCGGGATCACCGCCGTACGCAACGGCATCAGGAAGGGCGCCTGGGACGCCATGCAGCAGCTCGGCACCGCCGCGGTGGCCCGGGCCTGCTGGAGCCGCCGCCAGCTCTTCGAGGTGATGGTCGACTTCTGGTCGAACCACCTCAACGTCACCTGCCCGTCGAGCGACGTGTGGGACAGCCGTCCCGACTACGACCGCACCGTCATCCGCGCGCACGCCCTCGGACGCTTCGCCGACATGCTGAAGGCCAGCGCCGCCCACCCGGCGATGCTCAGCTACCTCGACAACCGCTCGTCGACCAAGGACAAGCCGAACGAGAACTACGGCCGCGAGCTGATGGAACTGCACACGGTCGGCCTGGTCTACTCGGAAGCGGACGTCAAGCAGGCCGCCCTGCTGCTGACCGGCCGCACCGTCGACGCCACCACCGGTCTCTACCGGTACGACGCCGCGAAGCACGCCACCGGGGCCGTCAGCATCCTCGGCTGGAGCCACGCCAACGCCACCGCCGCCGAGGGCGAGAAGGCGAGCGCCGCGTTCCTCGACCACCTCGCCATGCACCCGAAGACCGCCGAGCGTATCGCCACCAAGCTGTGCGTCAGGTTCGTCGCCGACGAGCCGCCGGCGACCCTCGTCGCCACGCTGGCCAAGGTCTACCTCGACAACAAGACGGCGATCGCGCCCGTCCTCAGGGCGCTGTTCACCAGCGCCGAGTTCGCCACCGCCGCCAACGCCAAGGCGAAGACGCCGATGGAGGACATCGTCAGCAGCGTCCGGATCCTCGGGCTCGGCCCCGACGCGACCGGCACCGACGGGATCCGCGCGCTCTACCAGATCCTGGAGAAGACCGGCCACGGCCCGATGCGCTGGGAGCCGCCGAACGGCTACCCGGACGTCGCCGCGGCGTGGGCGTCGCCGTCCGGGTTCGTGGTGCGGTGGAACGCGCACCTCAACCTGGCCGCCGGCTGGTACCCGAAGCAGCTGACCCGCAAGACGCCGCTGCTCACCCAGCTCGTGCCGGGCGCGCTTCCGGCCACGTACGGCGCGCTCGTCGAGACCGTCGTGAAGAGCCTCATCGGAACCGCACCGAAACCGGAGCACACCGCCGCGCTCACCCAGTTCTTCGGGAAGAAGCCGATTGACCCCTTGAAGGCGAAGGACCAGGCCGTGACCGGCAAGTTCCCGCACCTGGTGGCCCTGGTGCTGGACGCCCCGATGTTCCAGGTGAGGTAACGATGAACTGCTGTGAGCTCGACCGTCGCACCCTCCTGAAGGCCGGCGTCGCCGCGGCCGCGGCGACGGTCGTCGCCGAGGGCGTGTCCACCCGGTACGCGTTCGCCGCCGACGGGACCACCGCCGGAGACACCCTCGTCGTGCTGTCGCTGCGTGGCGGCTTCGACGGGCTGTCGGCCGTCGTTCCGCACGGCGACCCCGACTACTACAAGGCCCGCCCGACGATCGGCGTCCCCAAGGCGAAGCTGATCGGCGGCGACGCCATGTTCGGCCTGCACCCGGCCCTGGCCCCGCTGCTGCCGCTGTGGCAGGGCGGCCAGCTCGCCGCCGTGACCGCGGTCGGCCAGCCGAACCCGTCACGCTCGCACTTCGCCGCGATGGAGGAGATGGAGCGGGCCGCCGCCGGCACCTCGATCCGCACCGGCTGGCTCGACCGCATGCTCGGCCTCACCAACCCGACCAACCCGTGGACGGGCGTGTCGATCGGCAGCACCAAGGTGACCCGTGCGCTCTCCGGCCCGTCCCCCGACCTGGGCATCGCGTCGCTCGACGGGTTCGCGATCGCGGGCGACTCCGCGACGGTCCCGATGAACGCGACCCTGCGTGCCCTCTACCAGAACGCACCGGCGGCGCTCGCCACGCCGGCCCTTGCGGCGACGAGCGCCGTGGCGACGGTCGCGGCCCTGCCCGCCTACACCCCCGCGAACGGCGCGGTGTACCCGACGACCCCGCTGGCGACGGCCCTGCGCGACGTCGCCCGGCTGGTCAAGGCGAACGTCGGCATGCGGGCGGCGTGCGTCGACTTCGGCGACTGGGACATGCACGAGGGCCTCGGCACCGCGGAGACCGGTCAGCGCATGCACACGCACCTCGGTGAGTTCGCGGCGGCGCTGGCCGCGTTCGCGACGGACCTCGGCGCCGACGGGCTGAAGAACGTCACGCTGGTGACGCTGAGCGAGTTCGGCCGCCGGGTCGCCGAGAACGGCTCCCGCGGCGTCGACCACGGTCACGGCAACTCGATGTTCGTGCTGGGCGGCGGCGTCCGCGGCGGCAGGGTCTACGGGACGTGGCCGGGGCTGGCACCCGCGAAGCTGGTGGCCGGCGACCTCGCCGCCACGACCGACTTCCGCTCCGTGATCGGCGAGGTGCTGCAGAAGCGGTGCGGCGTCGGATCGCTGGCCCAGGTCTTCCCCAACGTGACCGCGGGCACGTCGGGCCTGGCGGTGGCACGCACCTGACCGGGCCCATCGACTAGGGTCCCTGGGAGCCGCGAGGGCGGCCACCATACGGGGGACCACATGTCGAACTGGCAACAACACGATCCGTATCCCGACCTTCCACCACTTCCCGGTCAGCAGGTGACGGGCCACCCCCCGCCGCCGGGGTACGGTCCGCCGCCACCGGGATACGGTCCGCCGCCGCCCGGATACGGTCCGCCGCCGCCGGGATACGGGCCGCCCGGCCATCCCGGTGCGCCGCCACCACCGCGGCGGGGGTCGAACACCGGGTTGTGGATCGGGCTCGGGGTGGGCGGCGCCGTGCTGCTGATCCTCGCGATCGTCTGTGCGGGTCCGCTCGGGCTCGGCGCCTACTTCCTGTCCGGCGGTTCGAGCGGAGGCGGCTCCAGCGGCGCCACGGCCGACCGCACCCCCGGCGGCGACGGAGCCCGGAACACCACCGGCGCCGGTGACGCGCCGCCGGCCCTCCCGCCGCAGACGACGCCGGCGGCCGGCGGCAAGGTCGGCACCCCGGTGAGGATCACGAACCTCGAGTTCACCATCACGGCGAAGCCGAACTGCGGCTCCAAGACGCTCGAGGGCTACACGTCGCGGCGCGGCCAGCTCTGCCTCGTGCAGATGACCGTCGTCAACAAGGGCAGCTCGGCGATGGACTGGTCGCTGGCCTACGCCCAGCTGTACGTCGACGACCGCGACTACATCACGTCGTCGATCTCGTGCGAGAAGGCCACCAGCCTGGAGGCGTTCCACCAGTTCAAGGCCGGCGAGTCGTGGACGACCACCGGCTGCTACGACATGGAGACCAGCCTGTCGCCCGTCCGGATGCGGTTCACCGAGCAGAACAAGGGCGACGAGGTCTTCGTGGACCTAGCCTGATCGCGTGGATCTCTCCGGTGATGGGTACGCGGCGCTGCGCGCCTTCTGGACCGAACGGCACCTCTGCACGTTGACGACGCTGCGCGCCGACGGCTCGCCACACGTGGTGGCCGTCGGCGCCACGCTCGACGCGCCGGCCGGCATCGCGCGGGTGATCACGCGCCGCGGCTCCGTGAAGGTGCGCAATGTGCGCGCCAGCGGTCGGGCCGCGATCTGCCAGGTCGACGGCCGGCGGTGGAGCACCGTCGAGGGCACGGCGGTGGTGCTGGACGACGAGGAGTCCGTGGCCGACGCCGTCGAGCGGTACGCCCGCCGCTACCGCCAGCCGCAGCCGAACCCGGAGCGCGTCGTGATCGAGCTGACGATCAACCGGATGCTGGGTCTCTAGAAGCTGGGCCTCTAGTCGGCCCTGATCCGGCGGCCGACCCGCTC
This sequence comes from Virgisporangium ochraceum, assembly GCF_016863655.1. GTDB lineage: Bacteria > Actinomycetota > Actinomycetes > Mycobacteriales > Micromonosporaceae > Virgisporangium > Virgisporangium ochraceum. The sequence goes on along the minus strand of NZ_BOPH01000094.1, from coordinate 83,363 downwards.
CAGGTGCTCCTTGTACCGGGCGCACTGGCCGCGGAGGTCGACCAGGATCATGCCCGCGGGCGAGTCGGGGGCGTTCACCCGCAGCAGCCGGTCGACGTCGGCGCGGATCTGGGCCAGCGACGCGCGGGCGTTGCCCAGCTGCACGTGGCTGATCAACTGGTCCTTGTCGTCGTAGTGCTGCACCAGGCGGTTGAACCGCTGCACCACGCCCGACACCGCGTCGGCCCGGGCGGTGCGGGCACGCCGGCGCTCGACGATCGCGGTGACGTCGTCGATCGCGACCGACAGCTTCTTGTGCGCGTCGCGGACCGTGGGGTCGTGTGCCGCCCGCATCACCAGCCAGCCGGCCTTCTGCAGCTGCTTCGCCACGTCGTCGAGGTCGGCCGCCTGGCCGTTGAGCGCCAGCACCGCCAGCTCGTACCGCGCCCGGGCGTGCACCATCGCCACGTGCGTCGACCGGTTGTCGATCCGCTCGGCGGCCTCGCAGGCGGCGACCGCGTCGGCGTACTCGTCGGCGCGCAGCGCCTCGTCGGCGGCCCGGATCTCGCCGGAGAGCAGCCACGTCAGGATCCGCTCCAGCTGTGACCGGGTGAGCCGGTGCAGGTCGACCGCCACCGGCCGCCGCAGGCTCACCGGGACGCCCCGGCGCAGGTTGACCGGCGCCCGCCGGGTCGCCGACGCCCCGCGCTTGCCGAGCAGCTCATAGGCGTAGGTGCGCAGGTCCTCCATGGGCACCGGGGTGTTCGTCGTGTCGAGCAGGTGCCGGTCGATCAGTTCAATGGCCCGCCGGTACTCGCGCTGGCGCAGCAGTCGCCGCGCCTGCGACAGGTACTCGGCGGTTTGACCGAATTGCGTCGTGGTCGCTATCGCCATGACCCCAGTGTCCGGTATCCGCGCCCGTACGTGGGGACAGCGTCCGATCGCCGATCGTCACCGGATCGCCTTATCGGGTGAATTTCTACGCACTCAGCAACTTGCGGACCCGGTCGGCACCCACCGCCAGCAGCAGCGTCGGCAGCCGTGGGCCCGTGTCGCGGCTCACCAGCAGCTTGTACAGCAGCGCGAAGAACGTGCGCTGCGCCACCTTCAGCTCGGGCGTCGGCTTCGTGTCGAGGGGCAGGCCGAGCCGCGTCTTCGGCACCCCGTAGACCAGCGTGGTGAGCCCGTCGAGCGACCAGTGCGTGTCGAGACCGTCGAGCAGCAGTCGCAGCGACTCGCGCTCCTCCGGTCCCAGCGATGTGAGCAGCGCCACATCGGGCTCGGCCCGCACCTGCGTCCGCTGGTCGGCCGGCACCTGGGTCACGACCCAGTGCTGTGCGCGGTCCAGGCGGGGGCGCACCTCGTCGAGGCTCGTCACCGGGTCGGCCGGGTCGAGGTCGCGCAGGATCCGCAGCGTCTGCTCGGCGTCTCCCGTCGTGACATCGACCACCGACGCGAGCGTGCGGTACGGCACCACCCGGGACGTGAGCGGCAGACGGCCCGCGGCCGTCTCGACGGCGCGGGCGTGCGACGTGACGTCGGCCGGCGCCGCGGTGCCCGCCGGGATCTTGCGCTCCAGCGAGTCCCACTCGTCGTAGAGACGCTGGATCTCCTGGTCGAAGGCCACCTTGAAGGACTGGTTGGGCCGGCGCCGCGCGTACAGCCAGCGCAGCAGCGGCGCCTCCATGATGCGCAGCGCGTCGGCCGGGATCGGCACGCCGCCCTTGGAGCTGCTCATCTTCGCCATGCCGCTGACCCCGACGAACGCGTACATCGGCCCGATCGGCGGCTCGGCGCCGAACACCGCGCGGATGATCTGCGACCCGACCACGAACGACGACCCCGGCGAGGTGTGGTCGACGCCCGAGGGCTCGAACACCACGCCCTCGTAGGCCCACCGCATCGGCCAGTCGACCTTCCACACCAGCTTGCCGTGGTTGTATTCGCTCAACGGGACCGTGTGCGCGTGCCCGCACGCGCAGGTGAACGACAGCACCGTGGACTCGTCGTGGTAACCGGTGACGGTGGTGGCGTCGGTGTTGCACTCCGGGCAGTACGGCTTGTACGGGAAGTAGCCGGCCGCGACCGAGCCGTCCTCCTCGTCGGCGGCTCCGGAGCCCTCGGCGGCGGCCGCCTCGTCCTCGTCGTCGGTCTTGAGGGCGGCCTTCTTCTTCGTGCGGTACTGGCCAAGGATCCCGTCGATCGTGGCCCGCTCGCGCATCGCCAGCAGGATCTGGTCGCGGTAGGCGCCGGACGTGTACATCTCGGTCTGGCTGATCGGGCGGTACTCGATGCCGAGCTCGGCCAGCGCCGTGATGAGCGGCGCCTTGAAGTGCTCGGCCCAGTTCAGGTACTCGCTGCCGGGCGGGGCGGGCACCGAGCTGAGCGGCTTGCCGATGTGCTCGGTCCACGACTGGTCGATGCCGACCGGCACCCGCCTGAGGCGGTCGTAGTCGTCCCAGGAGATCAGGTGCTCACAGGCCACGCCGCGGCGGCGGATCTCGTCGGCGACCAGGTGCGGGGTCATCACCTCGCGCAGGTTGCCCAGGTGGATCGGGCCCGACGGGCTCAGCCCCGACGCGCAGACGATCGGCTTGCCCGGGGCACGCCGCTCCGCTTCGGCGATGACCTCGTCGGCGAAACGGGAGACCCAGTCGGCCTCGGCCATGATCGTCTACCTCCGTGAATACCGTTGGGATGACACAACGGTATAGCGGAGCTCAACCGAGTTCGCGGAGGGTTGCCCGCACCCCGTCGGCGTCGGGCATGCTCAGCTCGGTGAAGATGTCGAGCGCCCGCTCCAGTCTCTTCCGGGCCTCGGCCGTGTCGCCCAACGCGTGATGCGCGCGGCCGAGGCCGGCGTCGGCCCGGGCCAGCTCGTCGCTCGCCTTCATCTCGACGGCCAGGTCGTGCGCCTCGGTGTGGAGGCGCACCGCGTCGGCGGGCTGCCCGGCCGCGAGCATCACCTCGCCCATCGCGTTCAGCGCCCAGGCCTGCCCGTGCCGGTCGCTCAGCTCCCGGTGCATCTGCAGTGACTGCTCGAACGTCTTGACCGCCTCGTCGTGCCGGCCACGGGCCGCGTCGAGACCGCCGATCCAGTCCAGCGTCCAGGCCACGGCGTCCTTCATGCCGAGGTCGCGGAACCCCGAGAGCGCACCGGCGAGATGCTCCTCGGCCTCGTCGAACCGGCCGAGCTTCACCTCGATGCCCCCGAGATCACGTAGCGCCGCCGCGATGCCGTGCCCGTCGCCCTCGGCCCGGAACACCTCCAGGGCCCGCGTGTAGCGCTCGAGCGCGGCCGGCCACATGCCCATGCGCTCCTCGGTGAGCCCGATCGTGAGCAGCGACCGGGCCTCGTTGCCCCGGTCACCGAGGTCCTGGAACAGCGTCAGCGCCTGCTTGTGCCGCTCGATCGCCGACGGTCGGCCCAGCCGCTCCTCCATCAGCCCGAGGTTGCCCAGCACGCGGGCCTGCCCGTCGATGTCGCCCGCGGCCTCGAACAGCGCGAGCGCCGCCTCCAGGTTCTCGCTGGCCTGTTCGAACAGGCCGTGCTGGGAGAGGCTGACGGCGTAGTGGCGGAGCGCGGCCGCCTCGGCCAGCCGGTCGCCGGACCGGCGGGCCGCGTCGCGGGCGTGGCCGTGCACGACCAGCGCGTCGGAGTTCGACGAGCCGAGCAGGTACCGGAACAGCTGCCGCGAGAACAGGGAGGCGTAGTCGGGCCAGCCGTGGTCGGCGGCGTGCACGGCCATGGCCACCAGGGTCGGACGTTCGGCGTCGAGCCAGCGCCTGCCGGCGTCGGCCGCGTCGAACCGCGGCACCGGGGTCGACGGCGGCGCGATCCTCGGGCGCGCGTCCTTGTCGCCGGGCAGCATGACGTCGAGCGCCGCCGCCGCGGCGGCGAGGTAGTAGTCGAACAAGCGGGTCAGGGCCGCCCGGCGGTCGGGTGGCGGGTCCTCGTCGCTGGCCCGGCCGGCGGCGTAGGAGCGTACGAGGTCGTGCAGCGCGTACCGGCCCGGCGCGCTGGTGAGCAGCAGGTGGTTGTGGCGCAGCACGCCCACCAGGTTCGCCGCGCCGGCGAGGTCGGTGCCGGCCAGGGCGGCCGCGGCGTGCAGGTCGGGCTGCTGGCCGGGGTGCAGGGCGAGCAGGCGCAGCAACCGCTGCGCGTTCGGGGGCAGGTGCCGGTAGGACAGGTCGAACGCCAGCTCGACGCCGGTGTCGATGCGCCGCAACTGGTGCCGCTCGTCGAGCCGGTCGGCGTGGTCGGTGAGCGTCCACCCGGGCTTGGCCCGGATGTGACCGGCGATGAGCCCCAGCGCCAGCGGCAGGTGGCCACAGCGTTCGGCGATCCGGGTGGCCGCGTTCGGGTCGGCGCCGACCGGCCCGTCGGGCGCGGCCCCGCGCAGCACCCGGTGCGCCTCGTCCGGGCTGAACACGCCGAGGATCACGTGGGCCGCGGTGCGCAGCCCGGTGAGCGTCCGCCGGCTGGTGACCAGCGTGACCGCGTCGGCGCTGCCCGGCAGCAGCGGCAGCACCTGCTTCTCGTCGGCGGCGTTGTCGAGCACCACGAGCGTGCGCTGGCCGGTGAGCCGCTCGCGGTACGCGGCGGAGCGGGCCGCCAGGTCGTGCGGCATCCGCTGGCCGGGCAGCCCGAGGAGACGGAGGAACCCGTCGAGCACCGCGGCCGGCTCGGCCGGTGGCTGGTCGGGGTGGAAGCCGCGCAGGTCGACGAACAGCACCCGGTCGAACGGTCCGAGCAGCCGACCGAGCTGGACGGCGAGCCGTGTCTTCCCGACGCCCGCCATGCCGGCGATGACGGCGACCGGGTCCGCCGCCCCGCTCAGCGCCGCCCGCAGCGTCTCCTGTTCGCTGTCGCGCCCCGTGAACCCGTCCTCGTGCGAGGGCAGGTTCTCCTGCACGCGAACCTGCGACGCGGCCTGTCCCGAACCGGCCACCACCCGCAGCGCCTGCCGCCACTGCGCCACATAGCCCGGATCGGGGTGCAGCGCCTCGACCACCGCCGTGACGAGATCGATGTTGAGCCGGCGCCGGCCCAGCCGGAAGCAGTCGACCACCGTGGTCTTGCCGGCGAGCTCGCCGGCCGGCCGGCCGGCGGCGGTCCAGGCCCCGTTGACCCGGTCCTTGACGGTCTCGAACGAGGGGTCTCCCGCGAACACCTTCAGCTGACGTAACCGTTCCACCAGGCCGTCGATGGTGCGTGCCTGCCCGGGGTCGGGCGGCTCACTGGGCATGCGTCACTCCGGGGGGTCGGGGACGTTCAGGTTATCCCGTTCGGATTCGGTCGGGATCGATGTGCGTCGACCAGTCGGCCACAGATAGTGAAACCCGGCGGGACCCGACGATCTGGCTATGGAAAGCACGGGGGTGGCCAGCTTGCGGAACCCACCCGCCGAACCGGAAGAGCCGCCACGGGACACCGAGAAACTGCGGGCGACCCTGCGAACGCTCGGTGTCCTGTGGCGGCTCGAGGTGACCTCGTCCGGCCGCCAGGTATTCGTGGGTCTCGTGGGGCAGGCGACGACCGCCAGCGAGATGCGGCGGGTCCAGATCCTCGCGGAAGGCCTGCTCGCCCGCCGGTTCGGGTCGGCGTCCATCGGGCGCTGGCAGCAGATCGGCAAGGCCTGGACCGCGGAGCTCCGCGCCTGAGACGCACGGCGCCGGCCGCCCGGTGGCTGGGCGGCCGGCGTCGTGACCGGGAGGTCAGGTTCGCGTGCAGGTGAGCGTCGGTACCGAGTTGGTCGTGTTGTTCCAGGTGGCCAGGAACCCGAACATGGCGGTGCCGTTCGGGGCGAGGTTCCCGTTGTAGTTGACGTTGCGGACGGTGACGTTGGCGCCGCTGGTGGTCCGCTGGCCGTTCCAGATCTGGGTGATGGCCTGTCCGTTGGCGTAGGTCCAGGTGACCGTCCAGCCGGTGCTGGCCGTGGCGCCGTTGGTGACGATCACCTCGCCGTTGAAGTTGCTGTTCCAGCTGTTGGCGATGCGGTAGGTGGCGGTGCAGCCGTTGTCGCCGTTGCCGCCACCGGCCGGCGTGGTGACGCTGACGGTGCCCGACCGGGCCGACACGTAGCCCGCCGCGTCGCGCGCGCGGACGGCGAACGTGTACGCGGTCGAGGGCGTGAGCCCGGTGAGGACGGCAGAGTTGGTCGTCGTGCTGGCGACGGTGGTCTCGGTGCTGCCCTGTACCCGCACGACGGTGTACCCGGTGACGCCGACGTTGTCGGTCGACGCGGCCCAGGCGAGGTTCACGCCGGTCGAGGTGAGGTTGCTCGCCGTCGGGGTGCCGGGCGTGGTCGGCCCGTCGTAGTCCGGCTCGGTGCCGCCGTAGATGGTGGCCTGGCGGGAGGTCGCCGCGATGCCGTTGGCGCCGGAGATGAACCGGTTGCCCCAGGCCGAGCGGCTGGCCGGGTTGAAGTTCTGCACCATGTCGAGGTATTCGACGCCGCCGCCGTTGCCGCTCCACGACCAGCCCATGTACCCGATGCGGTTGGCCTGGGCGTAGGCCATGATCGCGTCTTCGTCGGGGTTGCCGTCGGAGTGGTTGTCGCCGAACTCGCCGACCACGATCGGCAGGCCGCGGCTGGTGAACGAGGACAGGTACGCCTGCACCTCGGCGGCCGTGTCGAACACGCCGTACATGTGGATGCTGAAGATCGTGTTGCCGGTGGTGTCGGCGGCCTTCACCGTGGGCGCGTTGTCGCGCATGGTGAACGTCCAGTCCTGGCCCCAGTTCGGCGCGTCGACCATGATCGTGTGCTGGAAGCCGGCCGTGCGCAGGCGGCGGATGGCGTTGGCGGTGTCGGTGGTCCAGGCCGCGTAGCCCTGGTTGCCGAACGGCTCGTTGCCGATGTTCAGGATGACGTAGTTCTCCTGGCCGGTCAGCGCGCTCTGCACGCTGACCCAGTAGTCGACGGCCTGCGCCAGCGTCGCGGCGCCGCTCTGCTCGCCGTAGCCGGTGGTGTCGTGCACCTCGAGCACGCAGATGAGCTTGTTCTGCTTGCACAGCGCCACGACGTTGGCGACGTCGCTGGCCGGGCTGGTGCCCCAGCCCCGCTGGCCGCTGCCGAGCACGACCCGCACCGAGTTGGCGCCGGTGGCCTTGATGTTGGCGAACGAGCTGGTCTGCTGCTGGTACCAGACGTGCGCGTGGTTGATCCCGCGCAGCACCAGCTCGGTGCCGTTGGCCTCGACGAGGCGACCGTTGCTGATCCGGATCCCGGTGGCGGCCTTGGCCGGATCGGCGATGACGAACACGGAGAGGAGTAAGGCGAGGGCGCACGCGGCACCCAGTCGTCGTCTCACGACGAACCTCCAGGGGGTGGCAGTGAAGGCATCAGTCTAGGTCGATGTCTGCACCCCATGGAAGCGCTCCCACGCCCGAAAGTTACGCCAGAAGGTGCTCCCGCATCGACTCGACGTGCCCGTCGGTGACGCCGACCGAGCGCAGGTAGTCACGCACCGAACCGTGCCTGGCCCGCAGGTTGTCGAACACCGCCAGCATCGCCTCGCGCGGCACGACCGCCACGCCGTCCAGGCGGCGCAGCGTGTGCTCCGGGTCGCGGGCGGCGTACCAGTTGAGGTTCGCCTCCTCGGCCGGCTCGCTCAGGGCGTAGTCGTCGGCGACGTCGTCGTCGCTCACCCCGAGCAGGTGCAGCGTGAACGCGGCCACCAGGCCGGTGCGGTCCTTGCCGGAGATGCAGTGGAACACCAGGGGCGCCGCGTCGGGGTCGGCCACCAGGCGCAGCGCCTCGCCGATGGCCGGGCCGCCCCGCTCGACCATGTCGGCGTACCGCTCGGCCAGCCAGTCGACGCGCGACTGCGGGTCGGGGAACTCGGTCCACTGCCACTCGGTGTGCACGACGTGGGCGTTCACCCACGCGTAGGTGCCCTCCGCCACGCGTCCCATCCGCTCGACCTCCCGGGGCCGACGCAGGTCGACCACCGTTCTTATGCCGAGGTCGCCGAGGCGGGAGAGGTCCGCGTCGTCGAGGCGGCACAGGTCGTCGGCGCGGAAGAGGCGGCCCCACCGGACGGTGCGGCCGCCGTCGCCGCGGTAGCCGCCGAGATCGCGGAAGTTGAAGACGTTACCGAAGGTGATCGAGCGCTCAGCCACGCCGCCGACTGTACGATCGCCGCCGATGGATCAGCTAACGCTCGCCTCGCTGAACACGCTCGGCCTGCCGCTGCGGGCGAAGGACCTGCCGGCCCGGTACCGGGCCATCGCGGAGTTCTTCGAGACCTCCGACATCGACGTGGTCTGCTTCCAGGAGGTCCTGACCCGCTGGCACCTGCGGCAGCTGCGGCCCGCGATGCCGTCGTTCCGCCACGTGCGGTGCGGGCGCGGTGTGATGGGACCGGCGGGCGGCCTCGTCACGATGTCGCGCCGGCCGTTGGGGCGGGCGCGGTACCACCGGTTCCCCGCGCCGGCAGCGGGCATGTCGCGGGTCGTCCAGGCCAAGTCGCTGTTCAAGGGCTCGCTGGTCACGCGGCTCGACGAGCTGTGGATCGTCAACACCCATCCGATGCCGAACTGGGAGGGCGACTGGTCGGCCGGCAACCGCCACGGCCCGATGCACCGCCAGCAGCTGAACCACCTGGCCCGCGTCGTGGGCCGGCTGGACGGCCCGGTCGTCGCGTGCGGCGACTTCAACATCGCCGCCGGCAGCACCTACCTGGACGACTTCCTCGCCGCCACCGGGCTGGTCGACGCGAACGCCTGCGACCCGACCCCCACGTTCCGGGCCGAGGAGTTCATCGGCCCCGGCGTCCCCGGTCACCGGATCGACTTCATCCTCACCACCCCGTCGGTCACCGCGACCGACCCGGCGCTCATCCTCACCGGGAAGCACCCGTTCCCCACCGGCGCCGCCTACGTCTCCGACCACCTCGGCCTGCGGGCGACGCTGACACCGGGCTGACACCGCGGACGTATGATCATGAATCCGGGGGGAACATGGTCGAAGTGCGGAGCACGACGCCTCGGTGGCGGCTCGCCGTCATCGCGGTGGTCGTCACGATCATCGTGGCCGAGGCGGTCTGGGCGTGGAACGACCTCGTCGAGGCCCTGTCGCAGCTGCGCTCGCCGCATCCCGGTCCCGTGCTGGTGGCGGTGCTCGCCGCCATCGCGTCGATGCGGGCCTACGCGCGCATGCAGCGGCGGCTGCTCCGCAGCGCCGGCATCCACGTGCCGCTCATCCGGCACATCCAGCTCGCGTACGCGGCGCACTCGCTGAGCGTCACGTTGCCGGGCGGTCCGGCGTTCTCCACCACGTTCAACTACCGGCAGATGCGGCGGTTCGGGGCGTCGTCGGGCGTCGCGTCGTGGTGCATCGCGCTCAGCGGCATCCTCTCGGCCACCGCGCTCGCGCTGATCAGCGCCGCCGCCGGCATCGCCGCCGGCGGCACGCCCGCCTGGCCGACGCTCGCCGGTCTGCTCACGGCCGTCGTGCTCATCACGGTCGGGGTGACCCGCATCGCCCGCAACCCCGAGACCCTGCACCGGATCACGCGGGGCGGGCTGGCGGGCGTCAACAAGGTGCGCCGGCGGCCCCGGGAGCACGGCGTCGAGCGGATCACCGGCTTCCTCGACCAGCTGCGCGCGGTGCGGCTCGGGCCGGCACACGCCACCGTCGCGGTGACCTACGCCGTGGCGAACTGGCTGCTCGACGCGGTGTGCCTGTGGATGTGCTGCCTGGCCGTCGGCGCGGAGGAGATCACCACCACGCAGCTGCTGGTGGCCTACTGCGCGGGCATGGCCGCGGCCAGCGTCCCGGTGGTGCCGGGCGGCCTCGGCGTGATCGACAGCGCGCTGATCCTGGGCCTGGTGGCCGGTGGGCTGCCGGGGCACACGGCGATCGCCGCGGTGGTGCTGTACCGCCTCATCAGCCTCGGCTTCATCGTCGGCGCCGGCTGGATCATCTGGCTCCTGATGCGCCGGCGCACCCGGGAGCTCAACCCCGTTTCATGAGCCGGCCGACCGCGGCCATCATCTCGGTGGCCATCTCGTCGGCCCGGCCCTCGGCGGCACCCTCGTGCATGCAATGCCGGGCGTGGCCGTCGAGCAGGCCGAGGGCCACCTTGTCGAGCGCGGCCTGGATCGCCGAGATCTGGGTGAGGACGTCGATGCAGTACCGGTCCTCGTCGACCATGCGTTCGATGCCGCGCACCTGGCCCTCGATGCGACGCAGCCGCGCCTGCAGCTGGTCCTTGGTCGACGTGTAGCCACGGGTAGGTGCGGTCATGCGCCCATGGTACAACCCCCGGGGGGTATTGAACGCCATATCACTGGAGTACCCCCTGGGGGTATGCTACGGTGGTGTTCGCAGGTACCCCACGGGGGTAATCTCCAAGTCCAAGGAGCACCGATGACCACGACGACCTACACGATCAAGGGCATGACCTGCGGCCACTGCGTCAGCGCGGTGAGCGAGGAGCTGGGCCAGCTCGCCGGGGTCCGCGACGTGCGGGTCGACCTGGGCGCCGGCACCGCGACGGTCACCAGCGACCAGCCGCTCGACCCGCAGGCGGTGCGCGAGGCCGTCGACGAGGCCGGTGACTACGAGGTGGTGACGTGAGAACCGCGACGAAGCTCGGCCTCTACGGCGTCGGCCTCGTGGTGGCGTTCACCGGCGCCGTCGGCGCCGGCCGCCTGGCCGGCCCCAGCGAGGAGCCGCCACCGGCCAGCCACGCGGACAGCGGTGGACACGCCGACACGGGCGGCCACGACGAAGGTGCCGGGGCGAAGGTTCCCGGTGGGCTCCAGGTCAGCGAAGCCGGCTACCGCCTGGTGCCGGAGACGGCCGGCCTGCCCGCCGCCTCCGCCGCCGAGTTCCGCTTCCGGATCGAGGGCCCCGACGGCGCGACCGTCACCGCCTTCACCCCGACCCACGAGAAGGACCTGCACCTCATCGTGGTGCGGCGCGACCTCTCCGGCTTCCAGCACGTGCACCCGACCCGCTCGCCCGACGGCGTCTGGTCGATGCCGCTGACGCTCGCCGACCCCGGCCAGTACCGGGTGTTCGCCGACTTCCAGCCGGCCGGCCGCGACGAGGGCCTCACCCTCGGCGTCGACGTCCCGGTCGCCGGTGAGTACCGGGCGCGGCCGCTGCCGCCGGCGGCGCGTACCGCCACGGTCGACGGCTACACGGTCGAGCTGACGGGCGACCTGGCACCCGGATCGTCGAGCAAGCTGACGCTCACCGTGACGAAGGACGGCCGGCCGGTCACCGACCTGCAGCCCTACCTGGGCGCGTTCGGCCACCTGGTGGCCCTACGCGACGGCGACCTCGCCTACCTGCACGTGCACCCGGAGGAGTCGCCACAGGCCGGCCCCGACATCACGTTCCACACCGAGGTCCCCAGCGCCGGGGCCTATCGCCTCTACCTCGACTTCCAGCACGCTGGAAAGGTCCGCACCGCGGAGTTCACCGCGCTCGCCGGAAAGGTCGAGCTTCCGAAGGCGCCAACGGCGCCGGGGCACGACGACACACCGCACACCCACGGGTAAGGAGGACGTCATGGCGCTCCCGCGCGCGGCCACCAGCATCGAGCTCGAGATCGGTGGCATGACCTGTGCCTCCTGCGCCTCCCGCATCGAGAAGAAGCTCAACAAGCTCGACGGGGTCACGGCCAGCGTCAACTACGCCACCGAGAAGGCGACCGTCACGGTCGACGGCACCGGGGTCAGCACCGACGACCTCATCGCCACGGTGGAGAAGACCGGTTATACGGCCGCGCTCACGCGGTCCCGGAAAGAAGCGCAACCCCGCGACGCGCTGGAGGTCCGGCTCTGGATCACCATCGCGCTGACCGTGCCGGTGATCGTGCTGGCCATGGTGCCGGCCTGGCAGTTCGACTACTGGCAGTGGGCGTCGCTGACGCTCGCCGCGCCCGTGATCGTGTACGGCGGCTGGCCTTTCCACCGCGCGGCCGCGGTGAACCTGCGGCACGGCGCGGCCACGATGGACACGCTGGTGTCGCTGGGCACGCTCGCCGCGTTCGGCTGGTCGCTGTGGGCGCTGTTCCTCGGCGACGCCGGCATGCCCGGCATGACCCACCCGTTCCGGCTGGCGGTCGAACGCGGCGCCGGCACCGACGCGATCTACCTCGAGGTCGCCGCGGGCGTCACGATGTTCATCCTGGCCGGCCGGTACTTCGAGGCGCGGGCCAAGCGCCGCGCGGGGTCGGCGTTGCGCGCACTGCTGGAGCTCGGCGCCCGCGAGGTCTCGGTGCTGCGGGACGGGCGTGAGCACCGCCTTCCGATCGACCAGCTCCGGGTCGGTGACCGGTTCGTGGTGCGACCCGGCGAGAAGGTCGCCACCGACGGGGTGGTCGACGAGGGCTCCTCGGCGGTCGACACCAGCCTGGTCACGGGCGAGTCGGTGCCGGTCGAGGTGTCGGTCGGCTCCTCGGTCGTCGGCGCGACGGTGAACGCCGGCGGCCGGCTGGTGGTCCGGGCGACGCGGGTCGGCGCCGACACGCAGCTGGCCCAGATGGCCCGGCTGGTCGAGCAGGCGCAGGCGGGCAAGGCCGAGGTGCAGCGGCTGGCCGACCGGGTCGCGGGCGTGTTCGTGCCGATCGTGATCGCGCTGGCCGTGGCGACCCTCGGCTACTGGGTAGGCGCTGGCAGCAGCTGGTCTGTCGCCGAGGGAGGCGACGGCGACGGCATGACCGCCGCGTTCACCGCCGCCGTGGCGGTGCTGATCATCGCCTGCCCGTGCGCGCTGGGCCTGGCGACGCCCACCGCCCTGCTGGTGGGCACCGGCCGCGGCGCCCAGCTCGGCCTGCTGATCAAGGGTCCCGAGGTGCTGGAGTCGACCCGCCGCGTCGACACGGTCGTCCTCGACAAGACCGGCACGGTGACCACCGGCCGCATGACGCTTGTCTCCGTACTCGCCGACGACGAGCCGCTGGCCCGCCGCCTGGTGGGCGCGGTGGAGTCGGCCTCGGAGCACCCGGTGGCCCGGGCCATCGCGGCCGGCTCGGAGTTCCCTCCCGTGAGCGACTTCCGCAACGTGGAAGGGCTGGGCGTCACCGGCACGGTGGAGGGTCGCGACCTCGTGGTCGGCCGTCCGGGGCTTCTCACAGACCGCGCTCTATCCGTGTCGCCGTCGTTGCGGGCGGCGTTCGACGAGGCGTCGGCCGCGGGCCGCACGGCGGTGCTGGCCGGCTGGGACGGCGAGGCGCGGGCGATGTTCGCGGTCGCCGACGCGGTGAAGCCCGACAGCCGGGCGGCGGTCGCCGAGCTGCGCCGGCTGGGCCTGAAGCCGGTGCTACTCACCGGCGACAACCGCACGGTCGCCGAGGCGGTGGCCGCCGAGGTGGGCATCGACGACGTGATCGCCGAGGTGCTGCCGGCCGACAAGGTCGACGCGGTCAAGCGCCTGCAGGACGAGGGCCACGTGGTCGCCATGGTCGGCGACGGCGTGAACGACGCCGCCGCGCTGGCGCAGGCCGACCTCGGCCTGGCCATGGGCACCGGCACCGACGTGGCGATCGAGGCCAGCGACCTGACCCTCGTGCGCGGCGACCTGACCGCGGCCGCCGACGCCATCCGGCTGTCCCGCCGGACCCTCCGGGTGATCAAGGGCAACCTGTTCTGGGCCTTCGCCTACAACGTGGCCGCCCTCCCGTTGGCCGCGGCGGGCCTGCTGAACCCGATGATCGCCGGTGCGGCCATGGCCCTGTCGTCGGTCTTCGTGGTCACCAACAGCCTCCGCCTCCGCCGCTTCCACTAGCCCCTTCCCCGCCGATCTTGCACTTGTGGCCTCCCCCAAAACGCGACATTTCCGCTAATAGTGGCGGCCACAAGTGCAAGATCGGCGCGCGCCACGACGGCGGCGGACGCCACGGCGACGGCGCGCGCCACGGCTCGCGGGTGCGCACGCGGCTGTCGCGCAGCGTTACCCCCGGTGCTCGCCGCAGCCGGTTCGCCGGAACATCGGCGTCCGGTTCGGTCGGATTCAACGACCTGATACTCCGGGATGATCAACTTCTCTGGAAGAAAAGTGCAGCGTGACTTCACGTTCGTTCCAGAGAAGTTGATCACCGATGCCGGGTCGCCCGGACGAGGGGCTCCACGTTCGTTCCTCGAACAACGACGCTCTATCCAGTGCGGTCCCGCGGGGGCGGACCACACTGGATCGAGCGTCGTCTGTCAGAGCCGCTGGAGCTGGGTCACCACCATGGCCACCGCGAAGAAACCGTAGAAGCCGATCGCGACGATCATGCCGCCGAGCCGCCACCCCCCGAGCCGGATGGCGGCCGGCAGGTCGGCGGTGTTCAGGCGCACCAGCAGGACCGAGTACAGCAGCGTCACCACCGAGGCGGCACAGGTGGAGACGATCAGCAGGCCCAGCGGCTGGGTGAACCCGGCCAGCAGGATCAGCGACCCGAGCACGATCTCGGTCCACACCACGGCCAGGTACAGGCGGGCCTCGGTCCAGCGGGCGGAGCCGGCGAGGTAGTTGCGGCGCAGGAAGTCGGACGCGACCCGGCCGATCACGTCGAGCAGGCCCATCGCGGCGGCCCACAGCGACACCGTGGCGATCGACAGGAACAGCACCTTCAGCCAGTCCCCCACCTGCGCGGCCAGGACGCCGGCCTCGATGCGCAGGAACGACGGGTCGTTCTTCAGGTCGTCGCGGCCGAACAGGGTCTCGTAGGCGAGCAGGCACATGACCGTGATCGTCACGAAGCACACCAGCACGAACGTGGCCAGATGCTCGGCGTTGGCCCGCTTCCACCACACCCGCCAGCGGCCCAGGTTCGCCTCGTCGGTCGGGAACGTGTAGCGGTCGGCGCCGGCCGCCTCCTCGCGGCCGGTGATCGGCGAGATGAGCCGCGGCACGTGCGCGCCCATTCCGTAACGCTTGTCGCGGATCCAGTTGCTCAGCACCAGGTTGTGCACGCCCCCGGCGCCCGCGGCACCGATCGCGCTGAGCAGCAACGTGAACGTGATGCCGGCCGGGATCCGGCCGAACTCCGTCACGGCGGCGGAGGCGCCCTCACCCCAGGTCGACAGCGAGATCACGAAGATGACGGCCACGGCCAGGAAGAACAGGGTCAGCCCGACCTTGATCGCTTCGGCCACTTCCACCGTCCGGTAGACGACCTTGGAAAGTGTCAGCAGGAGGCCGAGGGCGGCCAGGACCCCGACGGTGATCCAGACCGGATCGCCGCCGCCGACGAGGTAGGTGAGGGTGACCGATCCGCTGGTGGCCCAGCCCGGCCAGACGTACTGGAACGCGCCGGCGAGGCAGATGAGGATGCCCCAGCCCTTCCACCAGCGGGAGAACCCGGCGACGACGGTCTGCCCGGTGGCCAACGTGTAGCGCTCGATCTCCATGTTGATGACGAACTGCACGGCCAGCGTGGCGATCGCCAGCCACAGCAGGCCGAGCCCGCCGATCGCGGTCAGGTACGGCCACAGGATGATCTCGCCGGCCGCCATGCCGATGCCGACGGCGACCACGCCCGGGCCGACCATGCGGCGTAACGGCATCGGCTCCGGCAGGTCACGCGATATGGCGGCACGATCGACGGTCTGTTGGCTCATCACGAACTCCAGGGGTGCTGAGCAGCGCCTCGGCGTGGCGCAGCATGCGGGGGGTGTCGGGGGTGCGTCCGGTGAACAGCTCGAACGCGGCGGCGGCCTGGAAGACGCACATCGCCGCGCCGCCGACGGCCCGCAGTCCGCGGGCCCGCGCGGCGACCAGGAGGTCGGTGTCCACCGGCATGTAGATGACGTCGTTGACCCACAGGCTCCGGTGAAGCAGGTCCACCGGCAGGGGAAGGCCCGGATGGGACGCCATGCCCACCGGGCTGGCGTTGACGAGCCCGTCGGCGGCCCGCAGGGCCGGGTCGAGGCGGTCGGGTGCCGACAGGGCGATGCGGTCGGCGTCGAACCGGGCGGCGAGCGCCTCGCCGAGGGCGCCCCTCCGGTCGGGGTCGGGGTCGACCACGGTCAGGTGCCCGACGCCGAGCCCGAGCAGCGCGAAGGCGCAGGCGGCACCGGCTCCGCCGGCACCCAGCAGAACGACCCGGTCGCGGGCGGCGCCGGGGAGGTTCAGCCGGAACGACTCGGCGAAGCCGTGGACGTCGGTGTTGTGCCCGGTGCGGCGTCCGTCGTCGAAGACGACCGTGTTGACGGCGCCGATCTCCCGCGCCTGCGGCGACAGGTCGTCGACGAGCGCGACGGCACGCTGCTTGAACGGGTGGGTGATGTTGACGCCGACGAAGCCGTCCGCCTCCGCCCGCTCGAGGAGCGCGGCGAGGCCCGTGTCGGCGTCGATGAGGGTGTAGGTCAGGTCCAGCCCGTGGCTACGGCCCTCCTGCTCGTGCAGTGCGGGCGAGAGCGACGTTTCGATGCCCGCGCCGATCAGGCCGCACCGCATCCGGCCTCCTCCCGGTTAATGTACGAACTGGTACGTTAGTTATCCGTCGGGGTGCCCGGGCGTGTCAAGGCCCTCCCCCGGCACACTGGTCCGATGGCGCGCACGCGGAAGGACGGGTCGATGACCGTCTCGGCTCCGGAACGGCAACGGGACGCGGAGCGCACCCGCGCCGACATCCTCGAGGTGGCCACCGAGGAGTTCGCCGACAACGGCTACAGCGGCGCCCGCGTCGACGAGATCGCGGCCCGCACCCGCACCACCAAGCGGATGATCTACTACTACTTCGGCGGCAAGGAGCAGCTGTACCTCGCCGTCCTCGAGCGCGCCTACGCCGAGATCCGGGCCGCCGAACGCACGGTCGACGTCGACCACCTCGACCCGGTGGCCGCGATCCGGCGGCTCGCCGAGGTCACCTTCGACCACCACGAGGCGCATCCGGCCTTCATCAAGCTCGTCGGCGTCGAGAACGCCCAGCAGGCGCAGCACATGTCGCACGTGGCCCGGCTCGTCGACCTCAACAGCTCGGCGGTCGACCTGCTGTCGCAGGCGTTGGGCCGCGGGCAACGCGACGGGACGTTCCGCGGCGACGTCGACGCGCTCGACGTCCACATGATGATCAGCGCGTTCTGCTTCTTCCGGGTGGCCAACCGGCACACGTTCGGCGCGTTGTTCGACCGCGACCTGCTCGACCCGGCGACCCGCGAGCGCTACCGCACGATGCTCGGCGAGATGGTGGTCGGCTACCTCCGGCAGTCCACATGAGACGGTCGATCGCGACGGTGTGCCTGTCGGGCACGCTCGACGACAAGCTCGCCGCGGCGGCCGCGGCCGGCTTCGACGGCATCGAGCTGTTCGAGAACGACCTCGTGGTGTCGCCGTGGTCGCCGGCCGAGGTCCGGTCGCGGTGCGCCGACCTCGGCCTGACCATCGACCTGTACCAGCCGTTCCGCGACTTCGAGGCGGTTCCCGCCCGCCTCGACGCGAACCTCGCGCGGGCGTCCCGGAAGTTCGACGTGATGGCCGGGCTCGGCGTCGACCTGATGCTGGTGTGCTCGTCGGTCTCCCCGGACGCCGTCGACGACGACGGGCTTGCCGCGTCGCATCTCCGCCTGCTGGCGACGCGTGCCGCCGACCGCGGGATGCGGATCGCGTACGAGGCGCTCGCCTGGGGACGGCACGTGTCCACCTGGGACCACTCGTGGCGGATCGTGCGGCAGGCCGACCATCCCGCGCTCGGGCTGTGCCTCGACTCGTTCCACGTCCTGTCGCGTTCCACGCCCGTCGACGGCATCGCCGACATCACGCCCGGCCGGATCTTCTTCCTGCAGCTGGCCGACGCACCCCGCATGCGCATGGATGTCCTGCAGTGGAGCCGCCACCACCGGCTCTTCCCCGGGCAGGGCTCGTTCGACCTGCCCGGGTTCGTCGGGCGCGTGCTCGACGCCGGGTACACCGGTCCGCTCTCGCTCGAGGTGTTCAACGACGTGTTCCGTCAGGCGGATCCCGACCGCACGGCCGTCGACGCGATGCGGTCCCTGGTGGCGTTGGAGGATCTCATGGGACGCGGTGAGCGCCTGCCCGCCGCACCGGACCTGGCGGGCTACGCGTTCACGGAGTTCGGCGTCGACGGGCCGGCCGGGTCCGACCTGGCGAAAGCGCTGGCGGGGCTGGGTTTCACGCTGGTCGGGCAGCACCGGTCCAAGCCCGTACAGCTGTGGGAGGAGGGTGGCTGCCGGGTCGTGCTGAACAGCGCCGTCGTCCGTCCACATGCGACGTTGAGCGCTGTCGCGGTCACCTCGGACGATCCCCGACGCTCGACCGCGCGCGCCGCGGCGCTGAAGGCGCCGGCGCTGCCGCGCGAGCACGGGCCGCGCGAGGCCGACCTCACGGCGGTGGCCGCGCCCGACGGCACGTCGGTCTTCTTCACCTCGCGTGGCGACGCGTGGCGCGACGACTTTCTGTCCACAGGGGACAGTGCGGGTGACGGTGCGGGGCTGCTCGCCGTCGACCACGTCGGACTGACGCAGCCGTTCGACCATTTCGACGAGGCCGGCCTGTTCTACCGCGGCGTGCTCGGGCTCGACCGGGTGACGACCGAGGAGTACGCCGCGCCGTTCGGGCTCATGCGGTCACGCGCGTACGCCGACGCGGCGCGCCGCGTGCGCCTCGCTTTGACGGTCGCGCTGCTGCGGCGTGGCGAGTGGGCGCCGGCGGTGGCCGAGCCGCAGCACGTCGCGTTCGCCACGCGCGACATCTTCGCGACCGCGGCGGCCATCGGCACTCCGATGCTTCCGGTGCCCGACAACTACTACGACGACCTCGCGGCACGCTTCGCGCTCACCGACGACCTCGTCGACCGCCTTCGGCGCCACGGCATCCTCTACGACCGCGACGCCTCCGGCGGCGAGCTGTTCCAGCTGTACACGCCCATCCACGGCGGGCGCGTCTTCTTCGAGGTGGTGCAGCGGCGGGGCGGCTACGACGGGTTCGGCGACGCGAACGCGCCCGTACGGATGGCCGCCCATCGCCACAACCGCCTAGATCTTCCCCACCCCGGCGCCGGCGGGAACCGTCGTCGGTAACGTGGCCGGGTTGTCCAGCGTGTAGGAGTACCACTGGCGCGGATCGGCGACCGTGCCCGCGGTCTGCGGTGCGCCGGAGTTCTCGTAGATGTTGCCGCGCTCGACCACGCGGCCCGGGCCGCTCCTGTCATAACCGACGTGGATCGGGTGGGCGACGTTGCGGAAGTAGTTGGCCTCCACCAGAACGCCGGCGTTCTCCGTCGACGCGATCCCGTACAGCGGGTTGTCCCGGTAGTAGTTGTTGTAGACGTGCACGGGGTCACCGAACCGCACGCGCGGGTGCCGCTGGTCGGTGCCGTCGAAGTAGTTGTGGTGGTAGGTCACCTTCAGGTAGCCGACGTCCTGGGTCCAGCTGTCGCTGTGGCCCACCAGCGTCGACTTGCTGTGGTGGTGGAAGTGGTTCCACGACACGGTCACGAACGTCGACTTCCGCTTGATGTCGAGCAGCCCGTCGTAGCCGTTGGACAGGTCGTTGTGGTCGATCCACACGTGATGTGCGGCGTTGGTGACGCTGATCGAGTCGTCCGACGCGTTGACGAACGTGAGGTTGCGGATGATGACGTTGTTGCCCGGCCGGGTGGTGGACCCCAGTTGCAGCCCACCGCCGTCGATCGTGGCGGTCGAGCCGACGCCGATGATGCTCTTGTTGGCCACCACCGTGATCATGTCGTCGAACGTGATCCGACCCTGCACCAGGATCGTGAACGGCGTGTTCCGGCCGGCGTAGTCCGCGAGCTGGGCGGCGGTGGTGACGGTGACGGTCGGTCCGGCCGCTCCCCCGGTGGTGCCGTTCTGGCCCAGGGCGTCGACCGAGGCGAACCCGTCGGCGGTGGCGACTGCGGCTCCGGCCGCTTTCACTGCGACGAGCGTGGATATCGATACGACCACGGCGATGATCGCGGCGGTGAAGGCGCGATGGCGCATGAAGACTCCAGGAATGTGCGGCGGTGGGGGCCTTCCCGGGGCTTGTCCGGACTCTACGAGCGGCCACAGATCGACGTCAATCGACATGGGGATTCCTGCAACAAACCTGCACACGACCCGCCGTTGACACCGTTCGATCGGCCCTCCTAGCGTAGGAAAGGCCTTTCCCGGGGCATTTCAGCAATCCACCGTGCACCGGAGGCACCCCCGTGCGACCAAGACATCTTGCCGGCCTGGCGGCCGTCACCGCCGCCGCGGCCGCGATCCTCATCACCGGTACCGCGAGCGCCGCACCCCTGTTCACCGACGACTTCGAAGACGGCAACACCACCGGCTGGACCCGCTCCGGCGGCAGCTGGTCGGTCGTCACCGACGGCTCCCGCGTGTTCCGCCAGTCGAGCACCAGCAGCGACGCCCGCGCGCTCGCCGGCCAGGGCTCGTGGACCGACTACGCGGCGCAGGCCCGCGTGAAGCCGTTGGCGTACAACGGAAACGCCGTGGGCGTCATCGCCCGGGCGAGCAGCAGCACCAACTACTACGGCTTCAGCGTCAACGGCTCCCAGGGCCGGCTGCTCAAGCGCGTCAACGGAACCGTCACCACGATCGCCACCGGCGCGGTGTCGGTTCCGGCCAACGCCTGGGCGACGCTGCGGTTGGAGGCCGCGGGCAGCACCCTGCGCGGCTTCGTGAACGGGTCGCTCGTGGTATCGGGCGCCGACAGCACGTTCACCAGCGGCCGGCTCGGCGTGCTCGCCACGTCGGCGAGCGCGTCGTTCGACGACGTCACCGCCGAGACCGTGGTGGCGACGCCGCCGAGCTCGCAGCCGCCGACCTCGGAGCCGCCGCCGGTCGACTGTACGGTTCCGCCGCGGATCGTCGGCTTCGCCTCGGTGAACGCGTGGGGCCAGAACGGCACCACGGGTGGCTGCGGCGGCCCGGTCGTCACGGTCTCCGACGCGTCGTCGTTCCTCGCCGCGATCGCCCGGCCGGGCGCGCTCATCATCCAGGTCAACGGGATGATCGCGCTGCCTGGTCCGATGCACGACGTCACCTCCGACAAGACCATCGTCGGTGTCGGCGCGGGGTCCGGCCTCACCGGCGGCGGGCTCAACGTGGGCCTGCCCGTGAGCGAGGTGACGAGCGTGCCCGCGAACGCGGTGCACAACGTCATCATCCGGAACCTCAACTTCCGGAACACCCCCGACGACGCGATCAACGTGCAGATGTTCTCGCACCACGTCTGGATCGACCACAACGACCTGTCCAACGGCTACGACGGCCTCATCGACATCAAGCGCGGGTCGAGCTACATCACCGTGTCGTGGAACCACACCCACGACCACACCAAGAACATGCTGCTGGGTCACGACGACAGCAACGGCGCGCAGGACACCGGCAACCTGAAGGTGACCTACCACCACAACTTCTTCGACCGGACCCCGCAGCGCAACCCGCGCGTGCGCTTCGGCGAGCCCGTGCACGTCTTCAACAACTACTTCGTCTACAACACCGACATCGGCGTGGCGTGCCAGGCAAACGCGGGCTGCGTCATCGAGAACAACGTCTTCGAGAACACCGAGGAGGCGTACGCGATCGACTACGCCGGCCCGCGCGGCCGGATCGTGGCGCGCGGCAACGTGTTCATCGGTGAGAGCGCGCCGGGCACGATCGGCGGCACGGTGCAGGAGCCGTCGACCTACTACTCCTACACCCCCGAGAGCGCCGACACTGTGCGGGCCTCGGTGCTCGCCGGTGCCGGTACCGGTCACATCTGAGCTCGTTCACGTGTGAGGAGGGCCGGTAACGTTCCGGCCCTCCTCACAGCGTCAGCTTGAACCCCTCGTGCGAGCGCACGAACCCGAGCCGCTCGTAGAAGCGGTGCGCGTCGAGGCGCGTGCGGTCCGACGTCAGCTGCACGAGCGCGCAGCCCCGGCGGCGTGCCTCGTCGACCGCCCATCGCATCATCGCCGCACCGAGGCCCCGGCTCCGCAGGTCCTCCGCGACCCGCACCGCCTCGATCTGGGCCCGGCGCGCGCCGCGACGCGCGAGGCCGGGGATGACAGTCAGCTGGAACATGCCGACGACCCGGTCGCCGGTCGCAGCCACGACGAGGAGCTGTGCCGGGTCGGCGTCGATGGCCGCGAAGGCCCGCTCGTACGGCGCGAGGTCGTCGGCGCTGTCGCGCCGCGCGCCGAGCTGGTCGGCGACCAGCAGCCGCACCAGGGTCGGCAGGTCGTCGACGTGCGCCCGGCGCAGCACGACACCGTCGGTCAGCTCAGCGAGAACGGGGGTACCTCCCATGGATGGAAGGTACCCCCGGTGGTGGACCGACTAGATACGGCCGACGCCGGCGCCGGCGCGGACCGCCGCCGGGATGCCGGCCGGACTGTCCACTGTGTACGGGTAGTAGGTCCGCGGCTCGACCACCGAGCCCGCGAGCTCCGGCGTGCCCGACCGCACGAAGATGTTGTTCCGCGCGACGGCCCGGCCCGGGCCGCTGTCGGCGTAGCCGCTCGCCGAGTACACCGTGTACGGCACGTCCTCGAAGTAGTTGCCTTCGACGAGCACGCCCGCGTTCTCCGTCGACGCCACCGCGTAGAGGTCGTTGCCGAGGAAGTAGTTGTTGAGGACGTGCACGGGCTCGCCGAAGCGCACACGCGGGTGCCGCTGGCGGCTGTGGTCGAAGAAGTTGTGGTGGATGGTCACCTTCAGGTGACCCACGTCGGTGCCGGCGGCGCCGTCGGAGTGGCTGATCAGCATGCTCTTGTCGGAGCGGTCGAAGTGGTTCCAGCTGACGGTGACGTAGTCGGCGCCCCGGACGATGTCGACCGAGCCGTCCACAGCGCCGCGGAACGTGTTGTGGTCGATCCAGATGTGGTGCGAGTTCTGGCCGACGTTGATGGCGTCGTCCTCGGCGTCGGTGAACAGGATGTTCCGCACGATCACGTTGTACGACCGGTAGAAGTCCAGGCCGCCGCCGGTGATCTCGGCACCGGGCAGCCCGATGACCGTCTTGTTCGGACGGACGCCCTTCTTGCTCTCGATCCGGATGCGGCCCTGCACCTGGATGACGAGCCGCTCGGTGCTGTCGATGGCGTCGAGCAGCTGGTCGGTGGTCGACACGGTGACCGTGCGGCCGCCGGCACCACCCGTGGTTCCGTTCTGCCCCAACGTGTTCAGCGACGCGAATCCGCGCGGGCTGGTCTCGGCGGCGGCGGCCGGCGTGGCCGCGAGCAGCGGGGAGCCGGCCACGGCCGACAGCGCCGCGAGCTTTCCGAGGGTCCTACGCTCCATGTCAGATCTTCCCCACTCCGGCACCGGCCGGCACGATGGTCGGCACGGCGGACGCCGCGTCGAGGGTGTAGGCGTAGTAGGTCCGCGGCTCGACGACCGTTCCCCGGGTCTCGATCTCGTGGTTGGTGTCGATGAGGATGTTGCCGCGGGCGACGAGCCGGCCGAGGTCACCGCTGAAGTCGACGCGGCCGGGGTTGTTCACGTTCTCGAAGACGTTGTTCTCGACCACGAGGCCGGCGTCCATCGCCGACGCGACGCAGTAGCTCGCGTTGCGGCAGTAGTTGTTGTAGACGTGTACTGGTTCGCCGAAGCGCACGCGCGGGTTGCGTTGGTCGGAGCCGTCCATGAAGTTGTGGTGGTAGGTGACGCGCAGCCGGCCGACGTCCTGGGCGGCGTTGTCGTCGTCGTGGCCGAGCAGGTACGTCTTGTCGTGGTCGTGGGTGCGGTTCCAGCTCACGGTGACGAAGTCGGAGCCGCGCTTGATGTCGACCAGGCCGTCGTCGCCGCAGCACAGGTCGTTGTGGTCGATCCAGATGTGGTGCGAGAACATCTGCACGTTGATGGCGTCGTCGGTCGCGCCGGAGAACGACAGGTTCCGGATGATGATGTTGTGGACCGCGTTCGCCGGTGGCGAGGTCACGTTGTCGTTCACGGGCGGGCCGATGGTCAGCCCGCCGCCCTGGATCCGGGCCGTGGCACCGACCCCGATGATGGTCTTGTCGGACGACACGTTGTACATGCCGTCGCTGGTGCCGGTCGGCAGCGTGATGGTCCCCTGTACCCGCACGACGCGCGGCCCGGTGGCGACGATCGCGGCGATGAAGTCGGTGGCGTTGGTGACGGTGACCGTCGGTCCACCGGCGCCGCCGGTGGTTCCGTTCTGCCCCAACGCGTTCACGGCGGCGAAGCCGGTCGGCGCGGAGTCGGCCGCGGCCGCGGCGGGCGGGTGGAGGGCGAGGCCCGCCGCGACGAGCGCGAGAGCGGCGGACGCGGCGATGGTTCGTCTCACGGGTGTCCTCCTCGGGGGCACGCAAGCGGAAGCGCTGGAACAGGCGGGTTCCAGGCTGCTCAATGGGCTGCTCGATGAGGTGAAATGCCTGAGGAAAGGCCTTTCCTCGGACATTAGGAACGCGTGTCCGACAAGTCAATAAACATCGACGTGCAGGAATGTTGCAGATCTTCGTGACGAATTAGAACAGGTGTGCGATCATCTGCGTCGTGGACGCGTCGATCCTGCATGCCGACCTCGACGCCTTCTATGCGTCCGTCGAGCAGCGCGACGATCCGCGTCTGCGCGGCCGGCCGGTCATCGTCGGCGGCGGGGTCGTGCTCGCCTGCAGCTACGAGGCGAAGGCGCGCGGGGTCCGCACGGCGATGGGCGGGCGGCAGGCGATGGCCCTGTGCCCGCACGCGGTCGTGGTGCCGCCGCGCATGTCGGCCTACTCCGCGGCCAGCAGGGCGGTGTTCGAGGTGTTCCGCGACACCACGCCGATGGTCGAGGGCCTGTCGATCGACGAGGCGTTCCTCGACGTGGGCGGGCTGCGTCGCATCGCCGGGCCGCCCGTCGGGATCGCCGAGAAGCTGCGGCGAGACGTGCGTGAGCGGGTCGGTCTGCCCATCACGGTCGGGGTGGCCCGCACCAAGTTCCTGGCCAAGGTGGCCAGCGGCGTCGCGAAGCCCGACGGGCTGCTCCTCGTGCCGCCCGACGGCGAGCTCGAGTTCCTGCACCCGTTGCCGGTCGAGCGGCTGTGGGGCGTCGGGCCGGTCACGGCCGGCAAGCTGCGCGAGCGGGGCATCGTCACGGTCGGCCGGGTCGCCAACGTGGGGCTGGCGGCGCTGGTCTCGATGCTGGGCGCGCACACGGGCCGGCACCTGCACGCGCTGGCCACCGGGAAGGACCCGCGCCGCGTCGAGGTCGGCCGCCGTCGGCGGTCGATGGGTGCGCAGGCGGCGATCGGACGACGTCCGCGCTCGCAGGCCGAACTGGAGGCGATCCTGGCCGCGCTGGTCGACCGGGTGACCCGGCGGATGCGGGCCGCCCACCGGGTGGGGCACACGGTCACCATCCGGCTGCGCTTCCACGACTACCGCACGCGGGTCACGCGGTCGCACACGCTCGTGCAGGCGACCTCGCACACGCCGACGGTGCTCGACGCTGCCCGCCGCCTCCTGGTGGCCGCCCGTCCGCTCATCGAGGAGCACGGCATCACGCTCGTCGGCGTCGCGGTGAGCAACCTCGACGACGACAGCGCGGTCCAGTTGGCCCTGCCCCTCGACGCCCACGCCGGCACGAGCCTCGACGCCGCGGTCGACGCGGTCCGTGACCGGTTCGGCTCGCGCGCGGTCACCCGGGCGGCGATGGTGGGCCGCGACCTTGCCCCTGCGGTGCCGCTGCTGCCGGACTAGCCTGCGTGGGATGGACATCTCGGGGCCGCAGGCGCGCAGGATCGCGTTGCACGCGCAGGGTTTCGGCAGGGCGCGGCCGGCCAGGCCGACGTCGAGACATCTACGGGACGTGGTGCGCCGGCTGGGCGCGGTGCAGATCGACGCGGTCACCGTGCTCGTGCGCGCGCAGTACCTGACGCTGTACTCGCGGCTCGGCCCGTACCCCACGCGCCTGCTCGACGACCTGATGTACAAACGCCATGAGGCGTTCGAGTACTTCGGACACGCGGCGTCGATCCTGCCGATCGAGTTCCACCCGCTGGTGCGCTGGCAGATGGACCGGTACGAGAAGAGCAAGTGGTGGCTGGGTCTCGTCGAGCGGCTGGACCGGGAGCGACCGGGCTACCTGCACGCGGTCCAATCGGAAGTGGACCACCGCGGCCCGCTGACCTTCACCGAACTCGCCGACCCCGCCCGCCGCGAACGCGACCTCAGCCGGTACGCGGAGTCGACGGTGCTGTGGGACAGCCTGTCCGACGGCAAGTCAGCCCTCGACGGCCTCTTCAACTGCGGGCGGCTGGCCGCAGCCGGCCGGAAGAACAGCCAGCGCCAGTACGACCTCACCGAACGCGTGATCCCGGCCGACGTCCTGGCCCTGCCGACCCCTACCGAGGAGGAGGCGCAGCGGGCGATGGTCCTGCACGCGGCCACCGCCCTCGGGGTGGCGACCGCCAAGGAGATCGGCTACTACTTCTTCGTCTCCACGGTGATCACCCACGTGCGGGCGCCGGTGATCCGTGCCCGCATCGCCGAACTGGTCGAGGCCGGTTCGCTGGAACCCGTGCGCGTGGAGGGCTGGCGCGACCAGGCCTACGTGCCGACGGCCGGCGTGCCGAGCGGCCCGGTGCGGGCCCGCACCCTGCTCTGCCCGTTCGACTCCCTCCTCTTCGAACGCGACCGGGTCGAGCGCCTGTTCGGTTTCCGGCACAGCTTCGAGCTGTACGTGAAGCCCGAGAAACGCGCGTACGGCTACTACGTGCTGCCCTTCCTGCTGGGTGACGAGCTCGTGGCCCGTGTGGACCTGAAGGCCGACCGCCCCCACGGGACGCTCCTCGTGCAGGCCGCCCACGCCGAACCCGGACGGGCGACCGGGGAGGTGGCCGCGGAACTGGCGGAGGAGCTGCGGACCCTGGCATCGTGGCTGGCGCTCGACACCGTCGAGGTAATCGCACGAGGCGATCTGGCCCCACTACTGGACGACGCCCTCTGACACCACCACCGCTCGCCGCCACCGCTCCGCGCTCCGCCACGCGCTGCGCTCCGCGCTCCGCGCTCCGCCACGCTCTGCCAAGATCGCGATCCCAGGAAGCAACCTGGAGCGTGGCTCCACCTTCTTTCCGCGGACGGCGATCAAGAAGCACCCCGACGGCCCGCCGTACCCTGCCCGCGCGCTCTGCCCGCGCGCTCTGCCCGCCGCCCCTACCGCAGCCGCGCCTCTACCCGGCACCCTGCCGCCACACCTCCGCCCCGCGCGCCCAGCCCGTCGCCACGCCCAGCCCGCCACCACGCCGCCACCCCGCAGGCCCCGCCGCCACTCCAGCCCGCCGCCACACCTCCGCCCGCCGCTCCCGGCCCGCCGCCACGACCCCCTCCGGCCGCCGCACTCCGCCGGCCCCGCCCGCCACCACGCCCTCCCCGCCCGCCGCCACGCCGCTCCCGCGCCGATCTTGCACTCACGGCCGCCCATTTGCCCCGCCGAGACCCCATTCGTCCCGGCCACCACTGCAAGATCGGCGCGCGAGCGGCCCACCGACAAAACAAGCTGTCTTGACAATCAGATTTGTCGGTGACACCGTCGACGACATGTTCGACGTTGCCGTCATCGAGGATCCGGTCGCGGCCGGGGTGTCGCTCGATCCGATGCGGAGCCGGCTGCTCGCCGCGCTCGTGGAGCCGCTGTCCGCCACCGCACTCGCCACCGCCGTCGGCCTGCCCCGGCAGAAGGTGAACTACCACCTCCGCGAGCTGGAGAAGCACGGCCTCGTCGAGCTGGTCGAGGAGCGGCGCAAGGGCAACATGACAGAGCGGGTCCTGCGGGCCACGGCCGCCAGCTATGTCATCTCCCCCGCCGTCCTCAAGGAGGTCGCCCCCGACCCCGACAGGGCGCCCGACCGCCTCTCCGCCCGCTGGCTGCTCGCGCTCGCGGCGCGGCTCGTCCGCGACGTCGGTGCGCTCATCACCGGCGCCACGAAGGCCGGCAAGCCGGTCGCCACGTTCGGCATCGACGGGGAGGTGCGGTTCGCATCGCCGCGGGAGCGGGCGGCCTTCGCCGCCGACCTGGCCGAGGCGGTCACGAACCTGGTGAGCCGCTACCACGACGACGACGGGCGGGCCTACCGGCTGGTGGTCGCCGTCCACCCGGTGCCCCATGAGTAGGGACTTCAGCAACGAGACCGACCTGACCGTCGACGCCACGCCCGAGCAGGTCTGGGACGCCATCGCCACCGGACCCGGCATCGACTCCTGGTTCATGGGCCGCTCCGAGGTCGAGCCCGGAAGGACCGTGCGCACGGCGTTCGGCGACTACACGCCGGAGCACCGGGTCACCGCCTGGGAGCCGAACGCGAGGCTCGCCTACGCCAGCGACCCGGCAGAAGACGGCCGCTTCGTCGCGTTCGAGTTCCTCATCGAGGGCCGCGCCAACGGCAGCACCGTCATCCGCACGGTCACGAGCGGCTTCCTCCCCGGCGACGACTGGGAGGCCGAGTACGACGCGATGACGTTCGGCAACGCCATGTTCCACCGCACGCTCGTCGAGTATCTCCACCACTTCGCCGGCCGCACCGCCCGTCCCGTCACGGTTTTCGGCCCGGCCGTCGTCGAGTGGGAGGCCGCCTGGCACTCGCTCTCGGTCGCGTTGCGAAGGAGAGGAGACGGCGTAAGCCTGGCCGGCCGGGGAATACCCTCCGCCGTTGGAACCGTGTACTTCGAGAACCGCGACACCCTCGGTGTGCGCACCCCCCACGCGCTGTACCGGTTCCTGCGCGGCTTCGGCGGCCGGATGATCGCCGCCCACCACGTGTTCGCCGGCGACGACACCGAATCCGACTGGCAGCACTGGCTCGACGGAGCACTCACATGACGACCGCGCTCACGCCCGTCCCAGAAAGGTCTTCGACGTGACCGAGTACCTCACCTCCGCCGACGGAACGCGGATCGCCTTCGAACGCAAAGGTTCCGGCCCTGCCCTGATCCTCGTCGACGGTGCGATGTGCTACCGCGGCAACGGTCCGAACGACGCCCTGGCCGACGCGCTCGCCGACCGGTTCACCGTGTACACCTACGACCGGCGGGGCCGCGGCGAGAGCGGCGACACCGCGCCCTACGCCGTGGAGCGCGAGTACGAGGACCTGGAGGCGCTGGTGAAGGAGGCCGGCGGCGACCCCTACCTCTACGGGATCTCGTCGGGCGGCGCGCTCGCCCTCGACGCGGTGGCAGCGGGTCTCCCGGTACGCAAGCTGGCCCTGTACGAGGTCCCGTACGTCGTAGACCGCAGCCGCAGGCTCATCCCCGACGACTACGAGTCCACAATGGACACCCTGGTGGCACAGGGCAGGCGCGGCGCCGCGGTGTCGCTGTTCATGTCGAAGGGCGTCGGCCTGCCCGGGTTCGTGGTGGCGATGATGCACCTGATGCCCGCGTGGTCGAAGCTGAAGGCGGTCGCGCACACCCTTCCCTACGACACCGGCTTCACCGCCCCGCTGCAGCGCGGTGAGCCGCTGCCCCGCGACCGCTGGGCCGGCGTCACCGTGCCGACCGCGGTGGTCGCCGGCACGAAGAGCCCGCGTTGGATGCGAACCGCGATGCGCGAGCTGGCGGCCGTGATCCCGGGCGCCGAACACCACGACCTCCCGGGCCAGACCCACATCGTCAAGCCGGCCGCGCTGGCGCCGGTGCTGGCCCGCCACTTCAGGAACTGACGAAGCTGACGTGGCGCGGGAGGTTCCGTCTCGATCCGGGTAGCCGGCGGCTCCCCGCCACCGCGGCCTGACCCGCCCCGGCCACCCGCCACTGACCGGCATCGGCGCCGATCTCGCCGGCCACCTCTGATCACCGCTGGCGACAAGCGCCAACCCCGATCGCGACGTCCACGGTGCGTGCGGTTCGGGGAGCGTGC
The DNA here is from genome assembly GCF_016863655.1 of Virgisporangium ochraceum. GTDB lineage: Bacteria > Actinomycetota > Actinomycetes > Mycobacteriales > Micromonosporaceae > Virgisporangium > Virgisporangium ochraceum. The sequence continues at coordinate 53,613 of NZ_BOPH01000094.1, read as the reverse complement.
ACCCTAGGGGGAGCGTCGACTCCCGGGCGCGCCGTGGCGTTCCCGGGAGTCCACGATCGACCGCGGGGATCAGTGGAGGGCGGCGGGAGCGCCGTCCTGCTGGCCGCGGAGGCGGTCGAGGTCGGTCTTGCGGGCCTTGATCACTGCCACCGCGATGACGAAGGCCACCGTGAAGAGGCCGACGGCCGCCAGGAACGCGCTCGAGATGCCGGACGCCAGGATCTCGTGGCCCCACGGCGGGGGCAGCTGACCGGTCTGGGCGAACTGGGCCTGCTGCTCGGGCGACGCGCCGGCCATGAACGCCGGCACCTGGGTTTCGGCCTCGTTGCGGCTGGCCGTACCGAACACGGTGACCAGGATGGACAGACCGAGTGAGCCACCCACCTGCTGGGTCGCGTTGAGCAGCCCGGACGCCGCACCCGAGTCCTCCTGGGCCACGCCGGACACCGCGGTGAGCGTCAGCGTGACGAAGTTCAGACCCATGCCGAAGCCGAACAGCACCGTCGGACCGAGCACCCCGGTGACGTAGGTGGAACTGGTGTCGATCAGCGACAGCCACACCATGCCAGCGCCCGACAGGAGCGTGCCGACCACCATGAACGGCTTGGGCCCGAACCGCGGCAGCAACCGGCTCGTGAGCCCCGCCGCGATGAAGATGGCCACCGAGACCGGCAGGAACGACAGGCCGGACTGGATCGGCGTGTAGCCGAGCACGTTCTGCACGAACAGCGTGATGAAGAAGAACATGCCGAACATGGCCGCGGCGACGCTGAGCATGATCGCGTAGGAGCCGGCGCGGTTGCGGTCGGCGAACAGGCGCAGTGGCGTGATCGGCTCCTTCGTGCGCGACTCGATGAGCACGAACGCGGCGAGCAGCACCCCGGCGACACCGAACGCGGCGAGCGTCCAGGAGTCACGCCAGCCGTCGTCGGCGGCACGGATGAAGCCGTAGACGAGCGAGGCCATGCCCAGCGTCGACGTGAGCGCGCCGGCGATGTCGGGCCGGCCGGTGTGGCGTTCGGACTCGTCGACGAACATCGGGGCCAGCACCATGATCAGCACGCCGATCGGCACGTTGACGAAGAACACCCAGCGCCAGTCGAGCCACTCGGTGAGCATGCCGCCGGCCAGCAGGCCGATCGCCGACCCACCGACGGAGACCGCGGCGAACACCCCGAACGCCCGGTTGCGCTCCGGACCCTCCTTGAACGTGGTGGTGACCAGCGCGAGCGCGGTCGGCGAGGCGATGGCGCCCCCGATGCCCTGGAGCACGCGCGCGGCGAGCAGCTGCCACGACTCCTGTGCGAACCCGCCGAGCAGCGAGGCCAGGATGAACAGGGCGATGCCGGTCATCAGCACGCGACGCCGGCCGAGCAGGTCGCCCGCGCGGCCGCCGAGCAGCAGCAGACCGCCGAACGTGAGCGTGTAGGCGTTGAGCACCCACGACAGGCTGGTGGTCGAGAAGCCGAGCGCCGTCTGGATGTGCGGCAGCGCGATGTTCACGATCGTCGCGTCGAGGACGACCATGAGCTGGGTGGTGGCGATCACCAGGAGCGCGATGCGTTTGCGCCGCTCCGAGGCCTCGCCCTTGGCACCCGATGACGGCGCTGGTGTTGGCGCCGCGAGTTGTGAGGTAGACACTAGAGAAACTCCCCCGGGTCGCACGGTAGTGAACGGTAGCGTTCACAACGGAGCGACGCTAACCTGGAGTCGATAGTGAACGCAAGCGTCTTTTAAGAGGTGTGACGGAGGAGACGATGACGGCCCCGCCAGCCGACATGTCGAGTAGCGAACCGGGTACCCGCCGTCGCGGGGAAGCTCTGCTACGCGCCATCTTCTCCGCCGCGCTCGACCAGCTCCGCGACGTCGGATGGCGCCGCCTCACCATGGAGGGCGTGGCCGCCTGCGCCCACACCGGCAAGGCCGCGCTCTACCGCCGGTGGGCGTCCAAGGAGGATCTGGTCGTCGCGGCGATCGAGAGCACGCTGCCCGACCCGCCCGGCGTGCCCGACCTCGGCGACATCCGCAAGGAGCTGCTGTTCCTCATCGAGCGAGTCCGCGAGGCGATGTACTCACCGCCCGGCTGCGCGCTCCGCGCGATCATGAACGAGATCGAGCACGACCACGCGAAGGTGTTCCACGAACTGGTGCAGCGCCTGGTGTTCGACCCGAGCCGGTCGGTCACCGCCGAGGTGCTGCGGCGCGGTGTCGCCCGCGGCGAGGTCCGCGCCGACACCGACATCGACCTGCTGGCCGACCTCGGCCCGGCGATGATGATGTACCGCTCCAAGGTGTGCGGCGGCGAGGTCGACGAGGGCTACCCGAAACGACTTGTCGACAACGCATTGATGCCTATGCTTCGCCCATGACCCCGATGACGTTCGAGATCCGCTCCGCCACGCCCGCCGACGGCCGCGCCATCGCGGAGGTCCACAAGGAGACCTGGGCCGACACCTACTCCCGGTGGATCCCCGACGTCATGGACGGCTACGACCTCGACCGCAGCACGGAGAACTGGGCCGGCATCGCCACGCAGGAAGGCAGCCACCTCATGGTGGCCGAGGACGACAACGGCGTGGCCGGCTTCGCCGTCAGCGGCCCGGCCCGCGGGGAGGGCGTCGACGGCGCCGGCGAGGTCTACGCTGTCTACGTCCGGCCGAGCCGGCACGGCAAGGGCATCGGGCAGGCGCTGATGGCCGATGCCCTCGGCTGGCTCGCCGCCGCCGGCTACCCCGAGTGCATCCTGTGGGTCGCCGAGCCCAGTACCCGCACCCGCCGGTTCTACGAGCACGTCGGCTTCGTGCTGGACGAGGGCGTCACGGAACCCTGGCGCAGCATCACGACCGTCCGCTACCGCCTACCCCTCGTTCAGCAGCGAGACCACTAGGTCGCGCGGCAGGCCGTGGGTGTCGTGCAGGTAGTGGAAGTCACCGTCGTCGAGCGGACCGCCGTTGCGGGACCGGTGCCGCGAAACCACCGTGCGGCCGCGCTCCAGCAGCGCCCGGAAGCGCCGCTCCTCCGACACCAGGATCTCGCGCACCACCGGCAGCGAGTCCTGGCCGAAGTGGTCCAGTGTGTGCCGCACCGGCTCGTCGGGCAGGTCGCCGAGCGAGATGCCGGGATCGAGGCGCCACAACGTGGTCAGCGCGCGTCGGACCAGGCGCCGCAGCACGTAGCCGCGACCCGTGTTCGACGGGCGTACGCCGTCGCCGACGACGACAACGCCCGAGCGGAGGTGGTCGAGCACCAGCCGCTCCCCCGCCAGGTCCAGGCCGGGCCACAGGCGGGGCAGTACGAGCGTCCACGGGCGGAACAGGTCGGTCTGGAACACCGAGCGGCGGCCCTGCAGCACGGTCAGCATGCGCTCCAGCCCCATCCCTGTGTCCACATTGGACACAGGTAGCGGCTCCAGCCGCCCGTCGGGGAACCGCCGGTAGCGCATCGACACGTGGTTCCACACCTCGACCCAGCGGGGATCGGTGGTCGGCGTGCCGACCGGCGGGCCGTTGCCGGTCCACACGAAGATCTCGCTGTCGGGGCCGCACGGCCCGACCGGACCGTTGGACCACCAGTTGTCCTCGATGGTCAGCTCGATCGGCACGCCGAGGTCCGACCACACCTCGATCGAGCCGGTGTCGGGCGGCACCTCGTCGTCGCCGCCGAACACGGTGACGTGCAGCCGTCCCGGATCGAGCCCGAACCCGTCGACGAGCAGCTCGTGGCCCCACCGGAGCGAGTCGGAGTGCGGGTAGTCGCCGAGCGACCACGACCCGAGCATCTCGAACACGGTGAGGTGGGTGGGGTCGCCGACCTCGTCGAGGTCGGTGGTGCGCAGGCACCGCTGGTTGTTGACGAGCCGCCGCGCAGAAGGATGCGGCCGCGTCCCTTCGAGGTAGGGCGTCAGCGGATGCATGCCCGCCGACGTGAACAGCACCGGGTCGTCGGGCGACGTGAGCAGCGAGCTACCGGTGATGCGTTCGTGGCCGCGCGAGCGGTAGAACTCGATGAAGGTGTCGATGGTCTGCCTGGTGTCCACAGTGGAGGCCTTTCACGAGGGCTTCGAGAGAGGGAGAGGCCGCCACAGGGCACAAAAAATCCGGCGACCCCTGGGAATCGGTCGCCGGTTGGGAGGGAGCGGTCAGGCGGCCGACGAGCGGATAGCTCGTGCGGCGGCCAGAACGGAAATGCGCTCCATGACGGACAAGCGTAGCCGCCCGGGGCTCACGCCCGCCAGCCCGTTCTGTCGGCCCACGCCTCGGCCGTGACGACGACGAGGTCGACCAGCGGGTCGGTGACCTCCGCGCCGCCGTCGAGCGACGCGAGAGCCTCGGCCAGCTTGAGCGCGAAGCCGCCGTGTGCCGGCACGGTCTCCGGGTGCGCCCGGAACCAGTCGCGGAGCAGCAGTGCCAGCCGCTCGTTCGGCGCGCCGGCCACGCGTACGTGCAGCCGCACCCGCTCGGTGCGCAGCGCGTCGCCGGGTCGGGCGGCGTCGCGGATGGCGATCGTGCCGGCCCAGCACCGTTTCGCCCACCGCCGCGGGTCGTCGCGCCGGCCGGCCGGGATGTGGTCGGTCGCGTCCGGCCGGCGCCGCAGTCCCAGTGCGGCCAGCGGCCCGTCGAACGCCTCCGTGCCGCCGGCCAGGTCGGGCACGCTCGCCTGCACGTCGAACACCGGCGTCGCGGCCAGGTTCGGAACGGCGGTGCCGCCGACGTGCTCCAGCCGCGGCGCGAGTGGACCCAGCGCGGCACGCAGCGCCGCGACCAGTTGCGCGCCGCGGTGCGGCCTGCGCTTGTCGTAGGGTTCCAGCCCGTGGTGGGACCGCGTGAGCACGCTCACCGGAGCAGGCTAACTCCAATTGACCATGACCGCTGTCTCGCGGATCCGTTCCATGAGCCGTATTTCGGTGACGAGGTCGTGCCGTACCCGGCCGACCGTCGACAGCAGCACCTCGTCGATGCCGGCGCCGTCGAGGCCGGCCAGGTCCTCCGCGATCTGTTCCGGCGAGCCGCCGAGGTACGGCCGCTTCTCACCGAGCGGCTCGACGGAGAACGTCGTATTGGCCCGCACCACCACGGTCGCCGACGCCGGCGCGAGGGACCGGTACGCCGCCACGGTCTCGCGGATCTGCTCCGCGGAGAACGCGATCGGGTTGAGCCCGTCGGCGATGCGGGCCGCACGCTCGATTCCGGCCGGGGTCATCGAACCGAGCAGCACGGGGATCCGCTCCTGAACCGGCTTCGGGTTCAGCTCCGACTCGGCGATGCGGTAGAAGCGACCGCTGTACGACACCGGGTCGGGGCCCCAGCAGGCGCGCATGGCGTCGACCACCTCGTCGATTCCGGCGCCCATGCGCTTCATCGGCACGTTGGCGGTCTCGAACTCCTGCGGCATCCATCCCTGCCCGAGACCGGCGACGACCCGGCCGCCACTGAACTGGTCGAGCGCGGCGAAGCGGCGGGCGAGCACCACGGGCGGGTGCAGCAGGGCGTCGATGACGCTCGTGCCCAGCCGCACCCGGGTGGTCTGTGCCGCGACCCAGGAGAGCGTCTCCAGCGGCTCGTAGACCAACGAGTACACCTCGGGGACGGGCTGTGCCGGTCCCCCGTACATCGACACCGGTTCGAGCGGCCGCAACAGCCGCTCGAACGTCCACACCGACGCGTAGCCGAGATCCTCGGCCTCCCGTGCCAGCCGCGCGATGTTCGCCGGCGACGCGAACGAGCCGGCGGTGGGCAGTCCAATTCCCAGGTCCATCGTGGTACCGCTCCCATCATGATCACTTAGGGTGATCATTGCCTCATCTGACCGTCCGGGTGATACCTATCGCTTTCAGTCATGGCATGCTGACCCGCGGACAGTATTGGTTGCGGAGGCAGCAACCAACGAAGGGTAGAGCCGTGGCGGTTGCTCAATCCCCGGAGAGCGGTGCAGGGAACGGTGCGGAAAGCGGCACTGGGAACGGATCTGCGGAAGATCCCACCGTCCTCCGGATGGTGCTTGGTGGGCAGCTTCGGCGTCTCCGCGAACGGCGGGGCATCAGCCGGGAGAAGGCGGGTTGGGAGATCCGCTCGTCCGAATCCAAGATCAGCCGGATGGAGCTCGGTCGCGTCAGCTTCAAGGAACGCGACATCGCCGATCTCCTCGTTCTGTACGGGGTCACCGACCAGCACGAGCGCGCGGCGCTTCTCGCGCTCGCCAAGCAGGCCAACGCCCCGAACTGGTGGAACGGCTACGGCGACGTCCTGCCCACCTGGCTGCAGTCGTACCTGGGCCTGGAGACCGCGGCGAAGGTGATCCGCAGCTACGAGGTGCAGTTCGTTCCCGGTCTCCTGCAGACGCCCGACTACGCCCGCGCCGTCATTCTCCTCGGACACGGAAAGGCGTCCGCCGAGGAGCTCGACCGCCGCGTGGCGCTGCGCGTCGAGCGGCAGAAGGTCCTCGACCGCGAGAGCGGCCCCCGGCTGTGGGCGGTCATCGACGAGGCGGCCCTGCGCCGGCCGATCGGCGGCGCCGACGTGATGCGCGAACAGATCGACGCGCTCATCGCCGCGACCGCGCATCCCCGGGTGCAGGTGCAGCTGCTGCCGTTCGAGGTCGGCGGGCACGCCGCCGCCGGTGGCGCGTACACGATCCTGCGGTTCGCCGACCGGGAGCTGCCCGACGTGGTCTACATCGAGCAGCTCACCGGCGCGCTGTACCTCGACAAGCGCGAAGACGTCGACCACTACGCGGTCACGATGGAGCGGCTGGCCGTCGAGGCCACCCCGCCCGAGGAGACCGCCGCACGGCTGGCCGACCTACGGCAGAGCGCCTACCCGGAATAGTCCGGTGGGCGCTTCGTCCGTTCACGCCGTGTCCCGGCCTGAGCCGAACGGCCTTGCGCCGAACGGCCTTGCGCCGAACCGTCTCGATATAAACGACGCTCTATCCAGTGTGCTTCCGGGCGCGAAACCCGCACTGGATAGAGCGTCGTTTATGTGCGGCCCTACGCGGCGACCAGCTCCGGCGTGCCCGCGGCCGTGTCGGTGCCGGTGTCCGTGCCGGCCTCCACGGGGCGCAGGGCCAGCTTGAGCACGTCGGCGACGTCGGCCAGGGTGTGCACGGTCAACGCGTCGCGCACCTCCTTGGGCAGGTCGTCGAGGTCGGGCTCGTTACGGGCCGGGATGATCACCTCGGTCAGGCCGGCCCGGTGGGCCGCCAGCAGCTTCTGCTTCACGCCGCCGATCGGCAGTACGCGTCCGCTGAGGGTCACCTCGCCGGTCATCCCGAACTCCGGCCGCACCGGGCGTCCCGAGACCAGCGACGCCAGCGCCGTGACCATCGTGATACCCGCGCTCGGGCCGTCCTTCGGCACCGCGCCCGCCGGCACGTGCAGGTGGATCCGGCGTCCCGCCAACTCGTTCGGGTCGAGACCCAGTTCCCGCCCGTGCGAGCGCAGGTAGGACAGCGCGATGTGCGCCGACTCCTTCATCACGTCGCCGAGCTGACCGGTGAGGGTCAGGCCGGGCTCGCCGTCCATCGAGGTGGCCTCGATGAACAGCACCTCGCCGCCGACGCCCGTGACCGCCAGGCCGGTGGCGACACCGGGAACCGCCGTCCGCTCGGCCGACTCCGGCGTGAACCGGGGGCGCCCGAGGTAGTCGGCCAGGCTCACGCGGTCCACCGTGATCTTGTCGGTCGACACCGCGAGCTTCACCGCGGCCTTGCGCAGGATCTTCGCGATCGCCCTCTCCAGCTGCCGCACGCCCGCCTCGCGGGTGTGCTCGGCGGCGACCAGACGCAGCGCCTCGTCGGACACCGACACCTCGTCAGGAGTGAGGCCGGCGCGGTCGAGCTGACGCGGCAGCAGGTGGTCGCGGCCGATGGCGACCTTCTCCTCCTCGGTGTAGCCGTCGAGCGTCACCAGCTCCATGCGGTCGAGCAGCGGACCGGGGATGGTCTCGATCACGTTCGCCGTGGCGAGGAACAGGACGTCGGAGAGGTCGAGGTCGACCTCGAGGTAGTGGTCGCGGAACGTGTGGTTCTGCGCCGGGTCGAGCACCTCGAGCAGGGCGGCCGCCGGGTCACCCGAGAAGCCGACCTGCAGCTTGTCGACCTCGTCGAGCAGCACGACCGGGTTCATCGAACCCGCCTCACGCAGCGCCCGCACGATGCGACCGGGCAGCGCGCCGACGTACGTCCGCCGGTGACCCCGGATCTCCGCCTCGTCGCGCACACCGCCGAGCGACACCCGCACGAACTTCCGGCCGAGCGCCTTCGCGACCGACTCGCCGAGGCTGGTCTTGCCGACCCCGGGAGGGCCGGCGAGCGCCAGCACGGCGCCGGAGCCACGACCGCCGACCACCTGCAGGTTGCGGGCGGCACGCCGGTTACGGACAGCCAGGTACTCGAGGATGCGGTCCTTCACGTCCTCGAGACCGGTGTGGTCGGCGTCGAGCTGCTTCTTCGCTTCCCTGAGGTCGGTGTTGTCCTCGGTGCGGGTCGACCACGGCATCTCGAGAACCGTGTCGAGCCAGGTGCGGATCCAGCCGGCCTCGGGTGAGGCGTCGCTGGACCGCTCCAGCTTGTTGACCTCCCGCATCGCGGCCTCACGCACGTTGTCGGGGAGGTCGGCCTCCTCGACGCGGGCGCGGTAGTCGGCCGAGCCGTCGGGCTCGTCCTCACCGAGCTCCTTGCGGATCGCGGCCAGCTGCTGGCGTAGCAGGAACTCGCGCTGCGACTTCTCCAGCCCCTCGCGGACGTCGGTGTTGATCCGCTCGGTGACCTCCTGCTCCGCGAGGTGCTCGCGCACCCAGTTGGTGAGCAGCTCCAGCCTGGTGGTGACGTCTTCGGCCTTGAGGAGCTCGATCTTCTGCTCCAGCGTGAGCCACGGTGCGTAGCCGGCGCTGTCGGCCAGCTCGGACAGGTCGGTCATCCGCTCGACCGCGTCGATGACCTGCCAGGCGCCGCGCTGCTGGAGCACGGCGGTGATCAAAGCCTTGTACTCGCGGGCCAGCTCCCGCGCCTTGCCGGCGGGCTCGGGCTCCACGATCAGGGTCGCCTCGACCCACAGCGCCGCACCCGGACCGGGCACGCCGGAGCCGATGCGGGCCCGGGCCTCGCCGCGGACCAGCGCCGCCGGCTCGCCGCTGGGCAGCCGCCCGACCTTCTGGATCGTCGCGATCGTGCCGACCGGGCCGTACTCGCCGTCTATCCGCGGCACGGTCAGCAACCTGTTCTTCTCGGCGCCGGCCCGGGCCGCGTCGACCGCGGCCTGCGTCGTGGCGTCGAGGATCACGGGGACGACCATGCCGGGCAGGAGCACATCATCGGTGAGGGGAAGAACCGGCAGAGTAGCCACAGTGCATCTCCCTTGAGCGTTCAACTTTAGTGTTACTGGCTCAAGTTCTGCGCCTTCTGATCTGTTCCCGCTGTGACGGCGGTCACCGTCGGTGACAGGTAATTCTGCCGATGCGGGGCCTCCCGGTGCAGGCGTTGACTGTGCGCAGTTCCGACCCCCACCCCCAGGGAGTGCCGACTGTGAAGAAGTTCCTCTCCACCCGTCTCCTGGCCACCGCGGCGCTGTCTCTGGCGCTCACCGGCGGCGGCCTGGCCGTGGCGGCACCCGCCTCGGCCGACCAGATCGGCCAGGCGCCGACCTCGTCCAACATCACCGGCAACGGCAGCTTCTCCGTCTCCTCCAGCAGCATCTCCAGCCTGGTGAGCGGCTTCGGCGGCGGCGTGGCGTACTACCCCAACACCGCCGGTCAGTACCCCGTGGTCGCGATCTCACCCGGCTTCACCGCCCGCTGGTCGAGCATCAGCTGGCTGGGCCCGCGGCTCGCGTCGTGGGGCTTCGTCGTGGTCGGCATCGAGACCAACAGCACCCTCGACCAGCCGGCGTCCCGGGGCTCGCAGCTGATCGCCGCCCTGAACTGGGCCGTCAGCTCGTCCGCCCCGACGGCGGTCCGCTCGCGGGCCGACGGCTCGCGACGCGGCGTCGCCGGCCACTCGATGGGTGGCGGCGGCTCACTGGAGGCGCTGTCGGCGTCGTCGAACATCCAGGCGGCGGTGCCGATCGCCCCGTGGAACTCGGACAAGACGTGGACCGAGATCTCCGAGGCCGTCATGATCGTCGGCGGCTCGGCCGACACGATCGCGCCGGTGGCGACCCACTCGGTGCCGTTCTACAACAGCGTCCGCGGGCCGAAGGGCTACGTGGAACTGGCGGGCGCCAGCCACTTCTTCCCGCAGACGACCAACGCGACGCTGTCGCGGGCGATCGTCTCCTGGTTCAAGCGCTACCTGAACCAGGACCAGCGCTTCGTCCCCTTCACCTGCGGCTTCGGCGGCCTGGCGGTCTCCGACTTCCGTAGCAACGCCTGCTGACCCACCCACCATCAGCGGCGGTCGCCCACCGGGCGGCCGCCGCTGATGCATACTTTCTGTAGCGGTTCTGAAGACCTGTCATCCGAACGGTCAGGTAGCTGGCCGGTCTCATGACGACAAGTCCGGAATAGTCCCTCCCCCGCGTGGTGCAACCGCGCGGCACCCGTCGCGCACCGTAACCGCAACCCGCCGGCACCCCCGCTGCCACCGACGCCCTGGACTCTTTACTTCACCAGGGAAGGATCGACCAGCTACGGAGAGCATCATGCGCGTTGAACGCACGATGATGGCAACCGACCTCAGCGTCGGCTCGGCCAGCAACCGGAGCCAACCGGCAACCGCGGCCGCGGTGACCGGCAGGAGCACGGGTGCCGCATCGGCCGACATGGCGGGAAGGGCCGCGGTCGGCGAGACCGGCGTTCCGCGCCCCGTCGAGGGCACGGAGCGCACGGAGCGGACACGGGAGACGCAGCAGCCGCAGGCACCGACGATGCCCGGCCTGTCGACCAGCGACCGCCAGGCCATCGCCAGCGCGACCGGCTACTACATCACCGCCGGCGGCAAGGTGACGCCCGAGGGCATGCCGCCGTGGGGCTTCATCGTGAAGTACGTCGAGCAGCGCCAGGAGCAGCGCCAGGCCGGTCCGGCCACCGGCGCCGGGGTCGACCCGGTCGAGCGCGCCGCACCCGTGCTGGAGGGCGAGCACGTCGACGTCACCGTCTGACGCCCGCATTCCCCCGGACGCCACCGACGCGCGCCGGATCGTGTGCATCCACGGGATACGATCCGGCGCGTGGGACGTGACATCGCCGAGCGGCGGCGGACCACCGTGGAGCGGCTCGACGTCGCGCTGGCCGAGGGCCGGCTGACGACCGCCGAGCACCGCGACCGGGTGGCCGCCGCGTACGACGCGCACATCGACCTCCGGCTGGCCGAACTGGTCGCCGACCTGCCGGCACGCGCCGGTGAACCCGCGTGGACCGACGCGCACCGCGTGCGTGCGCTCGACCTCCACCACGCCGCCATGTACCTCGGCGAGGCGCTGACCACCGGCGCGCTGACCCCCGAGGAGTACCGGAAGCGGCTCACCCGGATCGCCGGAACGCTGACCTACGCGACCCTCAAGCGGCAGCTCGACGGCGTACCCGGGCCGCCCGGCCCACCCGACCGCGGGCGGCTGCTGGTCACCGACGCCGACCGCCGGCACGCGGCGGCCCGGATCGACCGGGCGCTCGCCGACGACCGCCTGACCCGCGACGACCACGCCGGGCTGGGTCGCGCGCTGCAACGGGTCCGCCGCTACCGGGATCTCGACCGCGTCCTCGCGGACCTCACACCGTTGGACGAGGCCGCCATCGACGTGGCTCCTCCGGCGCCCTCGGCCGGCCGTTCCGGAACGGCCGCCTCGATGAGCCGTTCCGGAACGGCCGCCTCGATGAGCCGTTCCGGTCCGGACGCCACCCGGAAATTGTCGGGCTGTGCCCTCCTGGTCATGCTGGCCGTCGCCGTCACCCTGGTCCCGATCGGCGCCGGCATCCTGCTGTAGCGGCCCGGTGGCTCACCTCGGCACGACGACCACCGGGCTGCGGGCCCGGCGGACGAGCCGCGACGACACCCCGCCGAGCAGCACCCGCCGCACCGGCCCGTACCCGCGGGAGCCGCAGAACAGCAGGTCGATCTCGGTGGCGTCCAGGTCGGCGAGGACCTCGACGACGTCGCCGGTGCGCAGGTGACCGCTGGCCGCCAGCCCCTCGGGCAGGCGCGCCGTCGCCGCCTGCAGGGCCGACTGGTACGTCTCGCGGGCCGACGCCAGGAACGCCCGCTCGGCGTCCCGGCCGATGCCGAACGGCAGTACCTCCGCCTCGGCCGCGACCACCGTGTACAGCCGCAGGTGCGGACGCCCGGACTCGGCGAAGGCCGCCGCGTCGCCCGTGACCGGCACGGGGTTCGCGATCGCCGCGAACGCGGCGGCGGCACTCAGCGCCGCGATCGCCTCCGGTTCCTCGATGTAGGCGACCCCGACGCGCAGCAGGCTGTTCACCGGCCGGGAACGCATGCCCGCCGGCGCCACCGCGACCGGGCACATGCTGCCCGAGAGCAGACGCTCGGCCGTGCTGCCCGCGAACAGCCGCTCGGCGGGCGCCTCGCGGTGCGACCCCACCACTATCAGCCCGGCGCCGACCTCCTCGGCCAGGTCGTGCAGCCCGTGCGCGGCCGACGACGACGCGACCACCCGGTAGTCGGCGTCCTCACCGGCGACCTCGCGGGCCCGGGCGAGCACCTCGCTGGCCAGCCGGTGCCGGTCGGCGATCCACTCGGCGTCGACCCGGCCCGGGCTGATCGCGGCCGGCGCCGGGTGCACGGTCGCGACGATCAGGTGCGCGCCGACCGTGCGGCAGTACGCCTGCGCGAGCGTCACCGCGTCGGCGCCCGCCGGGCTGGCGTCGAACCCGACGACGACCGGCCGTACCGTCGCGGCGGTCACGGCGCCGGGTCTTCGTCGGTCCGCCGCGGCGCGTCCGCCTTCCGGAGCGCGTCGGGCCCGGCCTGCGCGACGCCGGCGCGGCGCACCCGCGAGTTGCGGTAGCCGTAGAGGACGTAGATCAGGATGCCGAGCGCCAGCCAGACCACGAACCGGATCCAGGTACCCAGCGGCAGGTCGGCCATCAGGTAGATCGCGAACGCGATGCCGAGCACCGGCAGCAGCGGCGACCACGGCACCCGGTACGGGCGGGGCATGTCGGGACGCGTGCGGCGCAGCACGATCACGCCGATGTTCACCAGCACGAACGCGAACAGCGTGCCGATGTTGACCAGTTGCACGATCTCGTTCAGGGGCACCAGCGCGGCCAGCACCGCGATCAGGCTGCCCAGGATGATCGTGAGCAGCGCGGGCGTCCCGAAGCGGGGATGCACCCTGGCCAGCTTCTCCGGCATCAGGCCGTCGCGGCACATCGCGAAGAAGATGCGCGTCTGCCCGTACATGATCACGAGGATGACGCTGGTGATCGCGACCAGCGCGCCGAACGCCAGCACCCACGCCGCCCAGCTGATCCCGGCACCGTCGTTGAGCGCGGTCGCGAGCGGCGCCTCGCTCTCCTTCAACTGGTCGGGCGAGGCGATGCCGATCGCGCCGACCGCGGTGAGCACGTAGAAGATCGTGCAGATGATCAACGAGCCGATGATCGCGAGCGGCAGGTCGCGCTGCGGCTTGATCGCCTCCTCGCTGCCGGTGGAGACCGCGTCGAACCCGATGTACGCGAAGAAGATGATCGCCGCGGCGGTGGTGACGCTGCCGGTGCCCTCGGAGAAGAACGGCGTGAAGTTCTTCGTGCTGAACGACGTCATCGCGATCACGATGAAGAACAGCAGCGCGAGCAGCTTGATGCCGACCATCACCAGGTTGGCCCGGGCGCTCTCCCGCACACCGCGCACGAGCAGCACCGTGATCGCCAGCACGACCAGCACCGCGGGCAGGTTGAAGACCCCGCCCTCCTCCGGCGGCTGCGAGATCGCATCGGGCAGCTGGACGCCGAACGCCGCGTCGAGGAACACGTTGAAGTTGCCGCCCCAGCCGACCGCGACCGCCGCCACCGAGACGCCGTACTCGAGGATCAGGTCCCAGCCGATGATCCACGCGACGATCTCACCGAGTGTGGCGTACGCGTAGGTGTACGCGCTGCCGGAGACCGGGATCGACGACGCCAGCTCGGCGTACGACAGCGCCGAGAACACACAGGCGACCGCCGCCAGCACGAACGACAGGATCACCGCCGGCCCGGCGATTCCCGCCCCTTCGCCGATGACCACGAAGATGCCGGTCCCGATGATGGCGCCGACGCCCATCGCCGTGAGGTGCAGGGCGCCGACCGAGCGTTTCAACTCGTGACCGGACTCGCGCGTCTCGGTGAGAAGCGACGACACGTCCCGGATCGCGAACAGCCCGGGCTTTTTGACGTTCGGAGTGGTCACGAGGCATCACCTGCCGTTCACGTCACGTCACGTTCATCGAGACTAAGAGATCTATCGATGACGCGCCACCGGACGCGGAATCAGCGGCTCATGGGTGGTTCAGCCCGTGAACGAGAACGCCCACTCGTAGGGACCGTAGTCGGTGGTCTCGATCCCGTACTGCTTGCTGCCCTGGTACGAGTCGACGCCGGGCTGCATCTTGATCTTGATCCAGCCACCGTCCTCCAGGGAGATCCAGCCCGCGTGGACAGCGGCCGTGCACACCGACGAGTCCGACGTGAACGGCTCGGACCCCCACACGGTGCCGGGCGTTCCGCTGGCCGGACACTCGAACGCGATGGCATCGCCGATCCTGTCGTTGTACGCCTCGGCGGTGGTGCTCCAGTCGGTGCCTTCGTCGTAGTAGTCGGCGGTCGGCCGGGTCGCCGCCTTGCCGCGGTCGCCGCCGCTGTCGCCGCTGTCGGTGGTGTCGCCGCCGGTGTCGCCGCCGCTGTCGGTGGTGTCGCCGGAGCCCTGCGACGTGTTGTTGGCCGGGTCGTCCTTGTTGAGCTGGGTGATCGCGAAACCGCCCAGGCCCAGGAGGAGCACGGCCACCACCGCGACCGCCACGAGGATGCCGGTCCGGTTCGAGCGGCCGGCCCGGTTCGGCTGGCCCGGCTGGTTCGGCTGGTTCGGCGCCGGCCGGGGCTCGCCGTAGGGAGTGCCGGTGCTCGGCACCGCGGCACGGCCGGGAACCGACGCCGCGGCGCCGTAAGTGTGACCGGGCGGCCCGGACACCGAGCCGGGCGGGGCCGACACGGACCCCGGCGGGCCGGACACGGAACCGGGCGGAGCCGACACGGGACCGGGCGGGGCGGAGACCGGGCCGGCCAGGCCGGACGGCGGAGCCGACACCGGGCCGGATCCCGCGAAGTGCGGCGGATACGGGCCGGCGGGGACGCTGGACACCGGCACGGAGCCGGCACCGGTACCGGACACGGGCGCGACGGGATCCGGGTACCCGCCCGCATAGCCTCCCGAGGTGGGCGCGGCCGGGTAGCCACCGGACACCGGCGCCGCGGGTCCGCCACCGGGCACGGCGGCAGCACCGGAGATCGGACCGGCACCGGAGCGAGGGCCCGCACCGGAGACAGGGCCCGCACCGGAGACAGGGCCCGCACCGGAGACAGGGCCCGCACCGGAGACAGGTCCGGCGCCGGAGACAGCCGCGGCCGACGCCGAGGCGCCGAGGCTGCCCTGGGCGACCACCAGTTCCGGCTGCTCCACCACCGTCGGCGCGACGCCGAAGGCCTGGTGGAGCAGCGTCGCCACCAGGGGGATCCGGCTGCCGCCACCCACCAGGAAGATGCCGCTCACCCCACCCGCCGGCAGGCCGGCCGCCGCGATGGCGGCCCTCGTCGCGTTGACCGTGGCGTCGAGGATCGGGCGGGCGAGCTGCTCGAACTGGTCGCGTCCCAGGGGCGCGTCCTCGTCGGCGAGGGGGATGTGGATCATGGTGGACGAGGCGCGCGACAGCATCTCCTTCGCCGACCGCACGTCCTCCCACAGCAGGCGGTTGGCCCGCCGCTCGGCGGTCGACGTCGGGCGCAGCAGGCGGCCCCACAGCTGGGGGTCGCGCGTGGAGTACACGGCGCCCAGGTACGCGACGATCGCCGCATCGATGTCCAGGCCGCCGCTCTGGGGCAGGCCCTCGGTCGACAGCACGTCGAAGCCGCCGTCGGCGGTGCGGCGCACCACCGTCGCGTCGAACGTGCCGGCGCCCAGGTCGTAGACCACGAATGTGGCGCCGACAGGAGCCCCGGACATCCCCACGAACACGCTCGCGGCGGCGACCGGCTCCGGGACCAGCGACACCGGCGCCAGGCCGGCCCGCTCGGCGGCCGCCACGAGGACGCCGCGTCGGGTCTGCGCCCAGGCCGCCGGGTAGGTGATCGTCGCGCCGCCGACAGCGCCGCCGACAGCTCCACCCGCGACCCGCCGCGCCTCCACCACCACCCGGCCGAGCACCGAGGCGATCAGGTCGACCGTCGAGACCTCGGACTCGCCGAGCAGCACGGCCGGCTCGTCGATGCGCCGCTTCGGGTTCGGCTCGTACCGCTCCGGGCTCACCCGGGCGGCGTGCGCCGCGTCGCGCCCGACCAGCAGGCCCGAGGACGCGTCGGCGTAGACGGCCGAGGGCAGCGCCGGCGAACCGTCGAAGAGCAACGGACGCACCTGGCCGTCCGGCCACGCCAGCATCGCGACCGTGTTCGAGGTGCCGAAGTCGATCCCGAGCCGGTAACCAGGTGCGTTCACAGCGCCAGGATACGGATCACACGTGCGCGTCCGATCGTCCGAGTCGGTAGGTAGACGCCTGTGACCGGCCAAAAAGCAAGGGTTCAATGGACAAGATCATCAGCGCGACGACCGTGATGAGACCGCCCGCGAACGCCACGCTCCGCACGCCAGCGGTCGCCACGAGCGCCCCGCCGATGAACGACCCGGCCGCGATCCCGACGTTGAACCCGCTCGACAGCACCGCACCGGCGAGGTCGGTACGTCCCGGAGCGACCTGCATCATCCGGTTCGCCACCGCGGGTGCGAACGCGCTCAGCCCCGCCCCGCCCAGCCCGGCGAACACGACCGCCGCCCACCGCGTCCCACCGAACACCGCCAGCCCCAGCAGCGCCGCCGCGATGATCACCGCGGCGAGCACCGGCGTCAGCCGCGGCCTCCGGTCCACCAGGGCACTCACCAGGAACACACCGAGGAGCCCGGCCGAGCCCGACGCGAACAGCAGCGGCCCGAGCGCCGGCTCAGGCCACCCGCTCACGTCAAGGAGATAGGCCGTGATATACGTGAAAGTCGTGAAATACCCGGTGGTGGCAACCGCGGTCGCGGCGATCACCAGCCAGAACCGCCGGCGGTCGGGTGACGCGCCGTGCGACGCGTCGGAGGCCAGTCCCGAGTCGGCGGGCAGCAGCGCGATCACCACGAGGCACGTCACCGCCGCGAGCACGGTCATCGCCACGAACGCGCCCCGCCAGGACGTCTGCTGGCCCAGCCACGTACCGGCCGGCACGCCCAGCACCGGCCCGAGCGTGCCGCCGGCGCTCAGCACCGACAACGCGCGCCCGCGCACCTCGCGCCGGAACATCGCCGCCGCGGTCACGTTCACCACCGACCAGAACAGCCCCTGGCACAGCGCCGTGACCAGCCGCGCACCGAAGAGTGTCTCGTAGTTCGGCGCCACCGCCGACACCACCGACGCCGCGCTGAACAGCGCGAGCAGGCCACCGAGCAGCGCCCGCCGGGGCACGTTGCGGCTGACGTGGGTCAGCGGCACCGAGGCGATCACCACCACCGCCGCGAACCCGGTGACCAGGAACCCGATCGACGTCAACGACCGGTCGAGGTCGTCGGCCATCAGGGTCAGCAGCCCGATCGGCAGGTTCTCGGTGGTGACGAACGCGAACGACCCGAGCGTGAGCGCCAGCAGCGCGGCAACCGCCCGCCCCCGGGACGGCCCGGTCACGCGTCGAGCAGGAGCTTGCGCAGCCGCGCCAGGTCGTCGGCGGTGAGCCCGTTGGCCTCGGCCCAGCCGTCCCACCCGCCCCAACGCTCCCGGACCGCCGCGATGGTCAGCTCCATCGCGCGTTCCCGCTCGACCCACGTCTCCTCGACGAACTTCTCCGGCGGGTGGCCGCGGCCGACGAACAGGTCCTTCCAGCGGGCGTTCATCGCCGGGAACGCCTCCTGGGTGGCGTCGAAGTCGGCGACGATGTCGTCGTCGGGCACGCCGAGCAGGCCCAGCACGATCGCGGCGACCACGCCCGTGCGGTCGCAGCCGGCCTCGCAGTGCACCACGGCGGGCAGCGCGCCCGGCTCGAGCAGCGCCCGCAGCAGCCCGACGACCTCCGGTCCGCGCTTGACCAGGACGTCGAGGTAGAACGTCGCCGCGTTGCTCATGCCGCGGGTGATGTCGGTGATCGGCACCGGCAGGTACCGCACCGGCTGGTGCTCCAACGGGCCGCGCCCGTTGCGGACGACCTCACGCTCGCCGCGCAGGTCGACGACCGTGGCCAGGCCCAGGTCGTCGATCAGCCGGGACGTGTCGGCGGCCGACAGGTACGCGACCGACTCGCTGCGGTACAGCAGGCCGGGCCGGACCGTCGCACCGTCGGCCGTCACCCTCCCGCCGAGGTCACGGAAGTTCAACAGGTTCTCGAACACGGGTCAGAACAGCCCCTGGATCCAGGTGAAGACGTCGACGACCCACGGAGTCTGCCGCAGATACGCGATGCCCGCGATGGCGAGGAACACACCCGCGGCGGCGTGCGCACCCCGCGCCGTGTGCCGCACCCGGCCCATCCGCTGCACCAGCACCAGCCGGCCGATCAGCCGCGACAGCCCGAACACACCACCGGCCACCACCAGCACCACGATGAACGCGATCAGCTGGCTCAGCAGGTCACCGCCGCTCGACGCCGCCCAGATGCCCCAGCACACGAACGCGAACGCACCGCCGACGCCGGAGTACTCCCAGCCGAGCTTGAGCGTGCGCGGATCCTCGCTCGTCTGCTGCCACGGCGGGGGCGGCGGCTCCGACGGGTGCGTCGGGTCGATCGGCATCACCCCGGTATCGGCCCGCGCCGGTCGCGGCGGCGGCACCGACGCGCGTCCCCGGACGGGCTGCCCGTTGGGAGACTCGCCGCGCCTCAGGTCGACCGGCGGTGGGTCCGTGCGTCCCATCGGACCTTCCACACGCGTGGCCGACACCGCCGCTGTGGCATTGACCCGCGCGGACGCCGCGGTCGTTGCGCGCCGCGGCGAGGTGCGCGCTTCGCCGGGCTCGTTCCAGTCGCAACCCGTGTCCTGGACCCCGTAAGCGCGCACCAGCTCGGCGAGCTTCTCGGTCCAGGCGAGGAGGTCGCGGGTGTCGGGGCGCTCACCGGGCTGGTCGGCCACCGGGGCGTGCAGGTGGTCGCGCAGGCGCGTGGTCTTCTCCAGCATCGGGTGACGCCGCAGCGTCGACCACGGCGGCGCCGACGACTCCCCGTACGGGCCCGCCGCCGACTCCACCCGCGGATACGCGCCGGTGACCAGGAAGTACGCCACCGCGCCGAAACCGTGCACGTCGTAGGCCGGGCTCACCGCGCGGGCACCGCCGAACGCCTCCGGCCCACCCGCCTCCGGCGTGTACGAGACCTGCGTGATCTCCGCCTCGCGCCAGTAGCGGGCACCCGTGAAGTCGATGACCCGGACCTCGCCGCTGTTCTGCAGCACCATCACGTTCGACGGCTTGATGTCCATGTGCAGCACCGGGGTGGCGCCGCCGAGCTGCGGGAAGTGCAGCTCGCGGAGCACACCGGCCAGCGTGCGCAGCACCGAGAGCGCGTTGACCCGCGGACCGGACCACTGCCCCCGGCTGGCGACGTACTCGCGCAGGTTCAGCCCGTGGAGGTACTCGTACACCTGGTACGGCACGGCGTCGCCGCGCGGCGCCTCACCCGGGCGGTGCGGCGGCGGGCCGTAGAACCCGTCGGACCGCCGGCAGATGCCCGTGACGCCCCGGTTGTTGAGGTCCATGAGGACGGCGTCGCCCTTGTCCCACGACCTGAGCTCGTCGGCCAGCGGCCGGCGCGGGTCGACCCGGAAGACCTTGACCGTCATCGGCGCGCTGCTGACGCCGCCCGTGACCCGCACGGCCCGGTACACCTCGGCCTGACCACCGGACCCGATGTGGGCGACCAGCCGGTAGCGCTGGTGCGTTTCCGGCAGAGGGCTGGCCGGCCCGCACACAAGGTCCATCTCCCCAGCCTATCCACACGGCGAAACCGGGTCGCGGTAGATACAGATGGCGCGATAGACAGGCAGGGTGATGACGCCGCGCGATGATCTCCAGCTCAGGACCGCCACCGCCAGCGAATACGAGGCCGTCTCCCACCTGCTCGCCCGCGCCTTCGGCGAGCCCTACGAACCCGACGAGGGCGGCCCGGGCGCGGGCATCTTCGAACCCGACCGCAGCCTGGTGTTCGCCGACGGTGACCGGATCGTCGCCAACGCCGGCGCCTTCACCCGCGAGCTCACGGTGCCCGGGGCCGTCATCCCCGCCGCACACGTCACCATGGTCGGTGTCCTGCCGACGTACCGGCGGCGCGGGCTGCTCAG
The DNA here is from genome assembly GCF_016863655.1 of Virgisporangium ochraceum. Lineage (GTDB taxonomy): Bacteria > Actinomycetota > Actinomycetes > Mycobacteriales > Micromonosporaceae > Virgisporangium > Virgisporangium ochraceum. The sequence continues at coordinate 33,123 of NZ_BOPH01000094.1, read as the reverse complement.
CCGGATGATGCACCGCCAGCTCCGCGACGTCCGCGAGGGCGGGGTCGAGCCGATCGCCCTGCTGTGGGCCAGCGAGGGGACGATCTACCAGCGCTTCGGCTACGGCCACGCGGCGCAGCGCCTCGCGTTCGTCGCCGACCGGCGCGACATCACCCTGCTCCCCCGGTTCGCGACCGCGGGCGGCCGCCTGCGCGAGGCGTCGCTCGAGGACGCCCGGAAGGACCTGGCCGCGCTGTACGAGCGGGTCCGCGTCACCCGCGTGGGCTGGTCCGACCGCACCGAGGCGTGGTGGGACTACGTCCTGAACGACAAGCCGGCCCACCGGGGCGGCGCCACCGCGCGGCACGCGCTGCTGTACGAGGGCGCCGACGGCCTCGAGGGCTACGCGATCTGGCGGTCCAAGGAGGAGTGGGACCACGGCCCGCAGGGCGAGGTGGCCGTCCGGGAGGTGGTGGCGGCCACGCCGGCGGCGTACACCGAGCTGTGGCGGTTCCTGTTCTCGGTCGACCTGACCCGCAAGGTCAACTTCTGGTGCGCGGCGATGGACGAGCCGCTGCTGCACATGGTCACCGAGCCGCGCCGGCTACGGGCGCAGGTGGCCGACGGCCTGTGGGTCCGGATCGCCGACCTGCCGGCCGCCCTCACCGCCCGCGCCTACTCCACGCCGCTGTCCGTGGTGTTCGAGGTCGACGACAAGCTGCTGCCGGAGAACGCCGGCACATGGCGCCTCGACGCGGCCGCCGACGGCTCGGCCACCTGCGTACCCACCGACGACGCGGCCGACCTCGTGTGCGACGTGTCCGACCTGGGCGCGGCCTACCTGGGCGGCACGGCGCTGGTCGCGCTGGCCGCCGCCGGCCGGGTACGCGAGCTGACCCCGGGCGCCCTCGACCGGGCGAGCGTGGCGTTCCTGAGCCCGCGGGCACCGTCGGCCACTGAGGTGTTCTAGTCGAGATCGTCGTTTGAGGAACGAAAGTGCAGTGGGACTTCACGTTCGTTCCTCGGACGGCGATCTTCGGCCGCGCTCGAACCCGCGACACCGGACGGCTCCCCTTCGACACGGGCGCTCGGTAGGGTGCCGGAATGGGTGGGGAGCGACGCCGGCGCCGGCTGAGGCGCACGGGCCGGACGCCGTACGACGCCGCTCCCCCACCGGAGCCGGCCACCGAGGGCACCCCCGCCGAGGACCCCGTTGCCGAAGCACCCGCTGCCGAGGACCCCGTTGCCGAGGAATCCGCTGCTGGGGGATCCGCTGCCGGGGAACCCGCCGTCGCGGACGGCGCGAGGCCCGCGGCGGGCTCCCCCGACGCGCCTGACACGCCTGACCTGCCCGCCGTCGCCGAACCCGACCCGGCCGGTGCCGCCGCCCCCGGTGGGGCCGGCGCTGGCGGGACCGAGCGCGGTGGGGCGGCTCCGCGGCCCCGGCCGGCGCCCGCCGGACGCCCGCGTCCGCCACGACCCGGACCACCGCCGCAGCACCGCCCCAGCCCGGCCGACCTCGCCGACCTGACCGGGGCGTTCGCCCTCACCGCCGGCGTGCAGGACCCCGAGCCCGCAGCCGCGCCGAGCGCGTCACCGGCGCCGGGCGCCGACCATCACCACCACGACCACCGCTTCGACGACCCGGCCGGCGAACGCGGCCTGCGCGGCCTCGTCGGCGGCGGGTCGTCCCAGGTCAGCGTGACGGCCGCGATGCGGGCCAGGGACGCGTCGCGCCCCACCGACGACGACCTGGCCACGGCCGAGGCCGAGCTGGCGATCGTGCGCCGGGGCTGGGTGCCGAGGGACGAGCTCCCCCGCACCCACTGAGTGCTGGCTAGGCCGGCAGGTCGGGCAGCTTGTGGGACTGCTCGTACTCGCCGACCTGGGTGATGCGCCGGGCGTGCCGCACGTTGCCGGAGAACGGGGTGGCGAGGAACGAGACCACGATCTTGGTCGCCTCGTCCAGGGGGTGCTGGCGGGCGCCGATCCCGACCACGTTCGCGTCGTTGTGCTCGCGGCAGAGGCGGGCGGTCTCCGGGTTCCAGGCGAGCGCCGCCCGGACACCGGGGACCTTGTTCGCGGCGATCTGCTCACCGTTGCCCGAGCCGCCGATCACCACGCCCAGGCTGCCCGGGTCGGCCACGACCCGGGTGCCGACGTGGAAGCAGAAGACCGGGTAGTCGTCGTCGGGGTCGAACGCGTGCGGACCCACGTCGACCACCTCGAACCCCTGTGTGGGCAGGTAGCTGGCCAGATGCACCTTCAGCTCGTAGCCGGCGTGATCGGAACCCAGGTAGACGCGCATAGGAGGAGTCTGTCAGGACTCGACCGCGGCCACGACCAGACCCGCCCTGGCCTTCGGTGTGAACCACGTGCTCTTGCGCGGCATCTTGTCCCGGGCCAGGTTGACGGCCACGAACTCGTCCACCCCGACCGCAGCGATCAGCACCGCCAGGTCGGCCCGCTCGGCGTCGACCTCGTCGCGCAACCAGGACGCCGGGTAGTCGCCGCCGACGTAGGTGATGCGCTTGTCGCCGGGTTCGAGGCCGAGCGCCTCGCCGAACAGGATCTTCTCGACGAGCGTGTGGTCGAGGTTCGCCACCACCGGGACGGTCGGGTCGCGGGGCAGCGACACGGCCCACGTCCCCTCGCGGGTGTACAGGTGCACGGTGCCGCTGATCACCGGGTCGGTCGCCTCGACGCGCACCGCGCCGGGCAGGGCTTCGAGAAGGGCGGCGACGTCGACGTCGGTCACCAGGCGGTTGTACGGCTGGATCGCCACCGACTCCGGCGTGGTCACGACGGCGAGGAAGCGCTTGAGGCCGGCCTCCTGGGAGGCGAGGCTGCGGTGGTTGCCGTCGGCGACCACCAGCTCGCCGGCGGCGGCGAGCTCGAGCAGCTCGTCGCGGGTGGCGCCGGGTCCGAGCCCCCACACCTCGTGGGTGCGCCCGGCCTGGTCGCGGTCGGTCACCGCGGGAGTGCCCGCGGCCGCCGTCGCGCGCGCGAGCGCCGCGTGCAGGTCCTGGCCGCGCGCGGTCTGGAGCAGCAGGACCGGGGACAGCATGGCGCCGAGCGCCCGCACGAGCGCGACCCGCTCGTGGACCTTCTCGACGAACACGTCCTCGTTGCGGATGACCAGCCCGGGCTCGTCGGCGCTGGTCGAGATCTGGTCGGTGTCGACCAGGCACCACAGGCCGTAGCCGGTGGCGGTTCCGTCGGGCGAGCTGACCCGGTACAGGGCCACCACGTCCTCGGCCGGTGCGTACCGGCCGCCCCGGGTCGCGTCACGGAACCGGGTGACCGCGTCGGGCAGGCAGTCCCGGAAGGATCGTCCGACGCTGGCCGGCTCGCGGTGCGGCATCTCCACCGCCAGGGCGCTCGCCGGGTTGGCGGCGATGATCTCGGTTATCTCGGCGTCGGAGGCGAACTCGTCGTAGTTCTGGGCTCCGGTGCCACCGGTGGAGAGCCAGCCGTGGGCGATGGGATGCGCGACCGTCATGCGCGGGACGTTACCCAGCGCGTCAGCGTGACTCCGCACACACCACCAAAGGTGTGGCGACCAGCGCAACGACGTCGTCGGGAAGCTCCGTCCAGACCCCCGTCTCGACGGCCCACACGGCGGCCGGCGCACTCGCGACGACGTCGTTGGGGAACGGTTCGACACTTTCGGTGATCGTGGACACTTCGCCTCCTCGGGAAACCTCTACCCTGAGTTACGAAGATTGCCGCCGGATCGTTCGCACAACGGGTGCGACTCAGTCGAAGATCGGTTGCGCGTCGCGGGTCCGCTTGATCTCGTAGAAGCCCGGCGTGCCGGCGACCAGCAGGCATCCGTCCCACAGCCGACCTGCGGCTTCGCCCTTCGGCGCCGGGGTCACGACCGGTCCGAAGAACGCGATGTTCTCGCCGTTCGCACCCGGAACGTGAATGGTCGGCGTTCCGACATCGAGGCCGACCGGCTTCATGCCGGCGTCGTGGCTGGCCCGCAGCGCCTCGTCGAACTCGGTGCTCTCGGCCGCTTCGGCCAGCCTTTCGGGCAGACCGACCGACGCGAGGGCCTCCCGCAGCGTCGCCGCGTCGTTCAGGTCGCGCTTCTCCAGGTGCCGGCGGGTGCCGAGCGCCGTGTACAGATCGCGCAGCACCTCGGCGCCGAACTCCTGCTCCGCGGCGATGCAGACCCGCACCGAGCCCCAGCCGGTCGCGAGCCCACGCTTGTAGTCCTCGGGGAGATGGTCGCGGCCCTCGTTGAGGATGGACAGGCTCATCACGTGGAACCGCACGGTGACGTCACGCACCTTCTCGACCTCGAGGAGCCATCGAGAGGTGATCCACGCCCAGGGGCACCGCGGGTCGAACCACATGTCTGCAAAGGTCATGAACAATCAGTACCGGCTCGGCGGCCCGCCGACCAACGTGGAACACTCGCTTCGTAACCCCGTCGACCACGGGCGGGACGCACGGCGTGGACAGTGTGACAGGAGTTGCTGGTGGCGGGTGTACGTAACCTCAGGCAGGTGGAGGCGGCGGATCGCGCCCGCCTGCTCGACGTCTCGCACTATGACATCAATCTCGATCTGACCGACGGTGCCGGCTACCCCGGCGACCGCGTGTTCCGGTCGACGACCGAGGTGCGCTTCACCTGCACCGAGCCGGGTGCGACGACGTTCATCGAGGTCGCGGCGGAGTCGATCCGCTCGGCGACGCTCAACGGCGCACCCGTCGACACTTCCGCCTGGAGCGCCGAGGGCGGCCTGAGCCTGCCCGGGCTGGCCGCCGACAACGTGCTCGTCGTCGACGCCGACTTCCTGTACTCCAGCACCGGCCAGGGCCTGCACCGCTCCGTCGACCCGGTCGACAAGGAGATCTACCTCTACAGCCAGTTCGAGACCGCCGACGCGCAGCGCCTCTACGCGTGCTTCGACCAGCCCGACCTGAAGGCCGACTTCACCTGGCGGGCCACCGTTCCGGCGCACTGGAACGTCATCTCGAACATGCCCCGCGAGAGCGAGGGTGCCGTCGAGGGTGTCGAGGGCGCGAAGACGGTCGTGTTCGCCCGGTCACCGAGGATGAGCACGTACGTCACGGCGCTCTGTGCCGGTCCCTACCACGAGGTGCGCGAGACCCACGACGGCATCGACCTCGGCGTGTTCTGCCGCCGCTCGATGGCCCGCTACCTCGACGCCGACGACATCTTCCTGGTGACCCGGCAGGGCTTCGACTTCTTCCACGAGCAGTTCGGCGTGCGCTACCCGCTCCCGAAGTACGACCAGGTGTACTCGCCCGAGTTCAACGCCGGCGCGATGGAGAACTTCGGCTGCATCGTGCACGCCGAGCAGTACTACATCTTCCGCTCGCCGGTCACCGACTTCGAGTACGAGCAGCGGGCCAACACGATCCTGCACGAGATGGCCCACATGTGGTTCGGTGACCTCGTCACCATGCGCTGGTGGGACGACCTGTGGCTGAACGAGTCGTTCGCCGAGTGGGCCAGTCACTGGTGCAACACCCACGCCACCCGGTTCACCGACGCGTGGACCACGTTCCTGTCGGTCCGCAAGAACTGGGGCTACCGGCAGGACCAGCTGTCGTCGACCCACCCGGTGTACACCGAGACGCCCGACGTGGCGGCGGTCGAGGTCAACTTCGACGGCATCACCTACGCCAAGGGCGCCAGCGTCATCAAGCAGCTGGTCGCGTACGTCGGGCTCGACCCGTTCCTGGCCGGGCTGCGGGCGTACTTCGGCAAGCACGCGTGGGGCAACGCCACGTTCGACGACCTGCTGTCGGCCCTGGAGGCGGCCTCCGGCCGCGAGCTGCGCAAGTTCTCCGCCCAGTGGCTGGAGACCGCGCAGGTCAACACCCTGCGGCCGGAGCTCACGATCAGCGACGGCAAGTACGCGTCGGTCACCGTGCTGCAGGAGGCGCCGGCCGAGTACCCGACGCTGCGCACCCACCGCATCGGCGTCGGCCTGTACGACCTCGACGGCGACCACCTCGTGCGCCGCGAGCGCATCGAGGTCGACGTCGAGGGTGCCCGCACCGACCTGACCCAGCTGGTCGGCACGCGCGCCGCCGACGTGCTGCTGCTCAACGACGAGGACCTCACCTACGCCAAGCTCCGCCTCGACGAGCGCTCGATGACCACCGTGGTGCGGCACATCGGCGGCTTCGACAACTCGCTGGGGCGGGCGCTGTGCTGGGCCGCCGCGTGGGACATGACCCGCGACGCCGAACTGTCCGCGCGCGACTACGTCACGCTGGTCTGCTCGGGTCTGCCGGCCGAGAAGGACATCAACCTGGTCACCGCCACGCTGCGGCAGGCGCAGGCCGCGCTGGTCATGTACGCCGACCCCGAGTGGGCGCCCACCGGCTGGCGGCAGCTGGCCGACGCGGCGGTCACCGCGCTCGCGGCCGCCGAGCCCGGCAGCGGGTTCCAGCTGGCGTGGGCGCGGGCGTTCGCGGTCGCCGGACGCGGCCCGACCGACCTGATGACGCTGCAGGGCTGGCTCGACGGCGTCGACGTGCCCGACGGCCTGCGGGTCGAGGCCGACCTGCGCTGGGAGATCCTCCAGGCGCTGGTGGCGCTCGGCGCGGCCGGCCCCGACCAGATCGACGCCGAGCTCGACACCGACCGCACCGCCACCGGCGAGCGCGAGGCGGCGCTGGCCCGGGCGCTGGTGCCGACGGCCGCGTCGAAGGCGGAGACCTGGCGGCGGCTGGTGAGCGACCACGCCCTGCCGAACTGGCTGCAGCGCTCGATGCTGCAGGGCTTCCAGCACTCCGCGCAGACCGAGCTGACCGCACCGTACGCGGCCGAGTACTTCGCCGTGATCAGCGAGGTCTGGGCCCACCGCGACGGCGACCCGGCCCAGGAGTTCGCGCTGCTCGGCTACCCGAGCCAGCAGGTCAACGAGGACACCATCCGGCGCACCGACGCGTGGCTGGCCGACCACCCGGGCGAGCCCGCTCCCCTGCGTCGCCTGATCGCCGAGGGCCGCGACGGGGTCCAGCGGGCGCTAAAGGCCCGCGCCAAGGACGGCGGCAGCTAGGGCCTCCTCGGGAAACATGTCACCGCCGTCCAGCATGGCGGCGATGACGTACACCGAGAGCACGAAGATGACCGACAGCACCAGGTAGCCGATCGTCGCGACGATCCCGACCGCGCCCATGAGGATGCCCGCCAGGGCGAAGCCGGCACCGTCGGCCTCGCCCTGGAGGCGGCGCGGCCGGGGATGCCGACGCACCGCTCGTCACGCCCGACGACGTCAACCGGACATCGACGCTGGCGCTCGGCCCTGCCCGGGTACGGGTACTCAGTTGTAGCGGTTGAGCACCAGCAGCAGGACCACCTGCAGGAACAGGATCACGACGATCGCGACGGTGCCGAGCACCATCCCGGTGATCGCCAGCCCGTTGCCGGTCGCGTCGCCCACCCGGATACGCCGCCGCGCGGCGACCCCGGCGAACACCGCACCCGCGCCGAGCCCGACAAAGAGCACGGCCCCGACGAGCGTCATCACCGGCACGTCGGGATTGAGGTACACCGGTACGAACATCCCGCAGATGCCGAGCACCGCGACGACACCGAGCACGAGGCTCGCCACCGCGCCGCCGGCCACCCCCGGCCGGGTCGGCCCCGGGTCCCCGTACGGATAGGTCATTGCGCCGCCCCCATTCGACGTTCCGTCACGGGGCCATTATGTCGACCGTCACCAATGGGACGGTCACGGTACCGCCGACGCTCGCGGTCAGGCGCGGCCCGCGTGGTCGGCGAGCTGGGCCAGGCCGCTCACCAGGCCGCCGGTGAGGTCGCCGCCGCCGAAGCTGGCGACCATCGACAGGGCGGCCAGCTTGCAGGTGCGGTCGGGCAGGCGCTTGCGGGCCGTGGCACCGGTGATGATCTCGAGCACCCGGTCGTTGGGCGACACCGCGATCAGCACCGACCTCGCCGGGTCGGAGAGCTCACCGTGCAGCTTCTTGGCGTGCTCGCGCGACGGCTCGTCGAGCCCGCCGACGTAGATGCTGAACACCAGGCCGGTGGACTGGTCGGCCAACCGCATCGCCTCGTCGAGGCGGAGCAGCTGGCGGGTCGTGAACGGCCCCTCGAACCCGGTCGGCTGCTCGGGGAGCGGCACGTTCTGCTTCGTGCCGATCCCTTCGTCACCAGCGGTCACTTGCGCCTCCGGTCGTGTCGCCCACGGGACCACCCGCGGCATTCTCCTCGGCCTTCGTCAGCGCCTGCCGGTTGGCACCGCTGACCGCGGGCGTCGACGGGGCGTGCCCGTTGGCCGACGCGGCCTGATGCTCCGGAGCCGACAGGAACCAGACCGGCGTGAAGTCGAACGGCCGACCGGGCCGGTACCTCCGGTCGTTCGACCGCGCGCTGCCCGCGTAGGTCAACCCGTAGATCACAGCGACGACCGCCAGCGGTATGCCGGCGAAGACAACCAGCGTCTCGATGATGGACAACCTCATGCCCCCAAGGCGTCGCAGGACACTCGACAACGAACTACCCACAGAATGCCAAGCTCACGTTAGCTGTGCGGCCTGGCGTGCCATATCTCGGGGTGGTTATGTGACCACGGCCGCTCCCGTTCGACCGCCGCGGCCACCCCGAGCAGCACCGCGTCGGACCCCATCCGCCCCGCGAGCATCGCCGCCACCGGCCGTCCGTCGGGGGTCGCACCGACCGGCAGGGAGATCGCCGGGGCGCCCAGCAGGTTGAATCCGGCGCAGTAGGGCGAGAACCGGGCCTGTGCCGCGAAGTCGGCGGCCGGGTCTCCTTCCCCGCTGAACGCGCCGATCGCGGCGCCGGTGCCGGCGATCGTCGGGCACAGGGTCAGGTCGACGCCGGCGAGTCGCGTGGTCGCGGTCGCGACGCGTGCCTGCAGGCCGCCGAGGGCCAGGCTCAGATCCATGGCGGACGCACGGTGAGCGCGATCACGCAGCCAGCGGACCAGCGGCGTGAACGCCTCCTCCGACCCGCCCCGGGGTGGTGGGAGCGCGGCCAGCACCGCCCACACCGTCTCGAACAGGGGCAGGACGTCGGGGTCGAACGGCGGGCCGACGTCGACGACCTCGTGCCCGAGGTCGCTGAGCACGGTCGCCAGGGTGTCGACGGCGGCGACGCAGGCCGGGTCGACGTCGGCGTCGGTGAGGACCGGACGGGTGAACCGGCCGATCCGCAGCGGCCTGGGCGGTTCGAGGCGGAGGAGGTCCGTGGCGGCGCGCAGCGGCGACGGGTAGGGCTCACCGGGTCGCGGCCGCGCGAGGACGGACGTGAACGCGGCCACGTCGGCGACCGTCCGCGCGATGCCGCCCTGCACCGGCAGCCCGAACGCGCCGAAGTTGCCCGGGCCGAGCGGCACCACACCCCGGCTGGACTTGAACCCGACCACCCCGCACAGCGCCGCCGGAATCCGCAGCGAACCACCCCCGTCGCTGCCGTGCGCCACCGGCAGGAACCCGGCCGCCACGGCCGCCGCGGCGCCACCGCTGGAGCCACCGGCGGTGTCGGTGAGACGCCACGGGTTGCGGGCCGGCGGGCCGATCTCCGTCTCGGAGTACAACGCGCAGCCGAACTCCGACGTGGCCGTCTTGCCGAGGATCGGCATGCCGGCCTCCCGCACGGCGGTGACGACGTGCGCGTCGAAGTCGGGCACCCAGTCGGCATAGGCCCGGGAGCCGAGCGTGGTGCGCACCCCGGCCAGCGGGGACAGGTCCTTGATGGCGGTGGGCACACCGGCCAACGGGCCGTTCCCGGACGGGACCGATCCGGGTTCCAGAACGGTCACGAACGCGCCGACCTGGCTGTCGAGGGCCGCGATGCGGGCGAGGTAGTGGGCGGTGAGGTCGGCCGGGTCGAGCTCGCCGCGGCCGATGGCGGCCGCCTGCTCCAGCGCGGTGAGGTCGTGGAGGTCTGGCACGCCACCTATCGTTGCCTGATGCCGGATGATCTGCTCGCCCACGCGGAGAAGCTCGACCGCTCCGATCCGATCGCCGGCTTCCGCGACCGGTTCGTCTTCCCTGACGACGGGGTCGTGTACTTCGACGGGAACTCGCTGGGCCGGCTGCCCGTCGCCACCCGCGACCGGCTGCGCGCGGTGGTCGACCGGGAGTGGGGCGCCGACCTGGTACGCGGCTGGTCACGCTGGATCGAGCTGGCACGCCAGGTGGGCGACGTGCTCGCCACCGGCGTGCTCGACGTCGACCCGGGCGAGGTGGTGCTCGCCGACTCCACCAGCGTCAACCTGTACAAGCTGGCCGCGGCCGCCCTCGACGCCCGCGCCGACCGGCGGGCCATCGTCGTGGAGGCCGACAACTTCCCCACCGACCTCTACGTCCTGCAGGGCCTGGCGGCGGCGCGCGGGCTGGAGCTCCGCGTGGTGCCGGTCGACCTCGACCGCGGCTTCACCGTCGCCGACCTCGACGGGGTACTCGACGACGACGTCGCGCTGCTGTGCGCGTCCCATGTCGGCTACCGCTCGGGGGCGCGGGCCGACATGCGCGCGATCACCGCGCGCGCCCACGACGCCGGCGCCCTGACGCTGTGGGACCTCTCCCACGCGGCCGGTTCGGTGCCGACGCCCCTGCGCGCGTCGGGTGCCGACCTGGCCGTCGGGTGCACGTACAAGTACCTCAACGCCGGACCGGGTGCGCCCGCGTTCCTGTACGTGCGCTCCGACCTGCAGGCGTCGCTGCGGCAGCCGATCTGGGGCTGGTTCGGCCAGGCCGACCAGTTCGCGATGGGCCCGACCTACGCGCCGGTGGACTCGATCGAGCGCTTCGCGGTCGGTACGCCGTCGGTACTCGGCGCCTACGCCGCCCTGGAGGGCGCGCGGATCACCGCCGAGGCCGGGATGGCCGCGATCGCCGCGAAGGGCGCCGCCCTCACCGACTACGCGATCACCCTGACCGACGCCTGGCTGGCCGGGTACGGCTTCTCGGTGGCGACCCCCCGGGACGCGGACCTCCGCGGCGCCCACGTGACCCTCCACCATCCCCAGGCGTGGCAGATCACCCAGGCCGCCCTGGCGGCGGGTGTGGTGCCCGACTTCCGCACGCCGGACCGGCTCCGGGTGGGACTGGCGCCGCTGTACACGCGGTTCGCGGATGTGTACGAGGGGTTCGTCCGCCTCCGGGACATCATGCGCACCGGACACCACCAGAACCACCCGGCCGAACGCACGCGAGTCACCTGACCCCGCCCTGCGCACCCCGGCCCTGCGCACCCCGGCCCTGCGCACCCCGCCCCTGCGCGGCCCCACTGCCCCCGCGCGCCGCACCCGCGCCCCGCGCCGCGCATACGCCCCTCGTTCCCCGCGCCGCACGGGCGCCGCACGGGGCGTCCGACGACGCCGATCTTGCACTTGTGGCCTCACCTATGTCGTGCTTTATCCACCTTTGTCAGGGGCCACAACTGCAAGATCGGCGCGGAGATGGGGCCCGGGGCGGCCCAAGGCACGGAGCCCGAGGCACGGGGCGACGCGGAAGCACGGGGCGGCCCGAGCGCACCCGGCGGCCCGAGCACACCCGGATCCCAGCGCACCGGGCGGCCGCAGCGCACCCCGCGACCCAGCGCACCGGGCGGCCCGAGAACACCCGGCGGCACCGGGCGGCCGAGGACACCCGGCGGCCTGAGGGGCCGGGAGGTGGGTCAGGCGGCGGCGGGGGTTTCGGGGAGGTCGAGCCAGTCGGCCCAGCGGGGGTCGGGGGCGCGGTGGCCCAGCACACGCCAGGCCAGGCCCTTGGGCGCCATGGGGGTCACACGTAAACGCCAGCCGATCTCGGCTGGCGTCTTGTCGCCCTTCGTGTGGTTGCAGCGCGCGCACGCGGCCACCACATTGTCCCAGGCATGCCGCCCGCCCCGGCTGCGTGGCAGCACGTGGTCGATGGTCTCGGCGCTGCCGTGGCAGTAGGCGCAGCGCCAGCCGTCGCGGGCGAAGATCGCCCGGCGGGACATGCCTACGTGTGTGCGGTACGGCACCCGGACGTACCGGGTGAGCCGGACGACGGAGGGAGTGGGTAGGCTCGTCCGGGCGCTGTGCAGGATGCCCTCGCCATCGGCGACGCAGACCGCTTTGGCCGACAGGATCAGGATCGTGGCTCGTCTGACAGAAACGACACATAGGGGCTCGTACGTGGCATTGAGCACCAACGACGTGCTCGCGACCATGCGTCGTATGTCAGGCATCGCGCCGTCCTCCTAGGTTGAGCTGATCTGCGGTTCTCCCAGGGTGGGGGTCTGTCAGGGCGGTACGGAGGTACGCGGTGCGCACTTCCGTGCGGTAATCGTCCCCGATGGATCGCAATATTGCACGTACTATTTGCGGCCGATCCCGGCCTAGCGGACGGCCGTTGACCTGCACCGCATTACCCGGCGAACCCCCGACGACCGGAAGGTGAAGAGCACGTTGTCCCCTGAGTCCATGCCGACCCTGCTCGCGGTACCCAGCCAGCCGTCGCCGTCGGCCGACTGCACCGACGCGCGTGACCTGTGCGAACAGATCTACCAGTGGACGGGTTGGGACTGGCTCGCCTCGGGCAGCTACTACCTGTTGATCAAGCCGCTGCGGATCGTCCTGATCATCCTGATCGCGGTGCTGATCCGGTTCCTGATCCACCGGCTGATCTCCCGGGTCGCCCGTTCGGCCGCCACACCCGGCCCCGGCATCGCGGCCCTGCGCCCGCTGCGCAACCGGCTGCCGGCGGCGCCGCCGAACAACGGCGTGTCGGAGCGGCGCCGGGCCCGGGCGGAGGCGCTCGGGTCGATCCTGCGCAGCATCGCGTCGGCGGTGGTGTTCGGGGTCGCGTTCATGCTGGTGCTGGACGAACTGGGGGTGAACCTCGCGCCGATACTGGCCGGCGCGGGCATCCTCGGCCTGGCGATCGGCTTCGGCGCGCAGAACCTGGTACGTGACTTCCTCTCCGGTCTGTTCATGCTGTTCGAGGACCAGTACGGGGTGGGCGACCTGGTCGCCATCGGCGAGGTCGAGGGCACCGTCGAGGCGGTGGGCCTGCGGATCACCACCGTGCGCGACGCCACGGGAACCGTCTGGTACATCCGGAACGGCGAGATCCAGAAGCTGGCCAACAAGAGCCAGGGCTGGGCGCTGGTCATGGTCGACATCCCGATCGGGTTCACGAAGATCGACGACGCGGTCGAGGTGCTCCAGCGGGCGGCCATCGACTGGGCCGAGTCGGAGGAGTGGAAGCCCGACGTGATCGAGGCGCCCGAGGTGGTGGGCGTCGAGGAGGTCACCACCGACGGCGCGGTGGTGCGCACGACGGTCAAGACCCCGGCCGAGGCGCAGTGGCGGGCCGCCCGCGAGCTGCGGCGCCGGCTCACCGAGGCACTGGCCGAGGCGGGGATCGCCGAGAAGATCACGGAGGCCGGGGTGCACGTGCAGCCGGCGACCGACGGCTCCGGTCCCACCGACCCGCCGCCGGCCGCGCCGGCGCCCGCCGCACCGGCCGGGCCGCCGATCAACCCGAACGCGGTTCAGCTCGGGATCTCCACTGCGATCCAGCGGCACCTGGACCCGCCAGCTGGTCCCTGATCGCGAAGAAGGGCGGACTTTGTCGGAATTTCCACCCGTCCGATGATCACTCTGCCGCTCGGGGTCGCGCACTGACCGTGCGTTCAGCTATGGTCCGTTCGGTTAGGTGCGTTGATGAGCCGTTCGGCCAATGGGTTGTCGTACCCTCGGTCGAACCCAGCTCTAGCCATGTGGCGCGACGACACGTTGCACAACCGGTAACAGTGAACAGCGAGGCCCGCCGGTGTCCGACCAGGACTTCGCCGACCGCCCAGCGACCTTCCGAGAGGTTCTGGCCAGCGGCGAGTACCGTGCGTTGTACCTCGCCAGCGCGTTGTCCTGGTTCGGCGATTACGTGGCCAGGGCGGCCATCACGGCGCTTGTCTACCAGCAGACCGGATCGGTGGCGGCCTCGGCCGCCACTTTCGCAATCAGTTACGTTCCGTGGTTGGGCTTCGGTCCCGTGCTGGCCGCTCTCGCCGAGCGGCTGCCGTACCGGCACACGATGGTCGCGGCCGACCTCGGCCGGATGGTGCTGGTTGCCCTGGTGGCCATCCCCGGCATGCCCGTCTGGGCAATGATCGGGCTGCTGTTCCTCACCTCGCTGGGCAACCCGCCGTTCGACGCCGCCCGGTCGGCACTGCTGGCCAAGGTGCTCACCGGCGACCGGTACGTCGTCGGCATGACCCTGCAGGCCACGTCGCACCAGGCGGCGCAGGTCGCGGGGTACCTCAGCGGCGCGGGCCTGGCCGCGGTCAACGCGCAGGTCGCGCTGCTGCTCAACGCCGCCACGTTCGGGGTCTCCGCGCTGCTGGTCGTCTTCCAGGTGGAGCACCGCCCGGCGGCGCTGGCCAAGGCGGACCGCACCCACCTGCTCCACGAGACGGCCGCCGGGCTCAAGCTCGTGTTCACCGCTCCCCTGCTGCGGGGCGTGGCCATCGTGGTGTTCCTCACCGCGCTGTTCGCCGTGGTGCCCGAAGGCCTCGCCGCCGGGTGGGCGGCCGAACTTGCCGCCGGCGACCAGTCCCGCGGCTGGGTGCAGGGCGCGATCATGATCTCGAACCCGGTCGGGTTCATCATCGGCGGCATCGTGGTCGGCCGGCTCCTCGGCCCGAAGCGCCGGCAGCGGCTGATCAGCCTGTTCGCGGTCGCCGTACCGGCGTCGCTGGCGCCGGCCCTGTTCGACCCGCCGGTCGCCGGCGTCGTCGTGATGTCGTTCCTGTGCGGAGCGGCGACGGCGGCCGTGATCCCGGCGACCAACGGCCTGTTCGTGCAGGCCCTCCCGAACGCGTACCGGGCCCGGGCGTTCGGCGTGATGAAGAGCGGCATCCAGGTGCTGCAGGGGCTCGGGGTGTTCGTCACCGGCTACCTCGCCGACCGGTTCTCGCTGCACATGGTGGTGGGTGCGTGGGGGCTGCTCGGCATCGCGCTCATGGTGGTGGCGATCGTCACCTGGCCGAGCGTCGAGCAGATCAGCGACGAGATCGCCCGCGCGAAGGCGATGAACGAGGCCAGCGAGGAGGCCGAAGCGGCCTCCGACGAGGCGCCGTCGCCGCCCGACCGCCCCGACGCCGAGCGCGACATCTGGGGCTTCCCCGGCGGCAGCCCGCTCGGACGCGCGATCGGCCGGGCCCGCGTGGTGACCCACGCCGACGACCGGTGGGGCGACGTCGCCGGCGGACGGCCCGGCTACGCCGACGAGCCGTCGGGCCGGCACGGCCGCCGGCGCATCTCCCGCCCGGTCGGTCGCATCTACTCGACCGGTGCGGCACGTCCCGACGCCGACCAGAACGTGTCGCGGCCCAGCCGCATCCGCCCGCCCGGTCTTGCCGGCGACGAGCCGATCGAGCCGCTCGGCGCCCCCGGTACCGATCTCATGGGCGCCGCGGCGGCGGCCGGCCTCCTGGGCGAGCCGGCCGCGACCGACCCGCAGTGGTACCCGCTCGCCGAGCCGCCGGGCACCGACGAGTGGCCGGCGCCGAACCAGACCAGCTGGGACCCGCAGCGGGCCCACCACCGCGCGGTCCAGCAGCACGCCGCCCACCAGCAGCAGCGCGCGGAGCAGTCCCACCACGGCGACCAGCGCCCGTAACAGGGCACCACGCCCGGCGGTGCCGGTCGCCACGCCTGGCACCATGGATTCGTGACATTGCCTCTGGGACGGCCCCGGCCCGAGATGACCTTCTACGAAGCCGTCGGCGGCGAGCCGACGTTCCGCAAGCTCGTCGACGAGTTCTACGCCGGGGTGGCGACCGATCCCGTCCTCCGGCCGTTGTACCCCGAGGAGGACCTCGGCCCGGCCAACGAGCGGTTCCGGCTGTTCCTGATCCAGTACTGGGGCGGGCCGACCACGTACTCCGACAACCGCGGGCATCCGCGCCTCCGGATGCGGCATGCGCCCTTCCGCGTCGGCCCGGCTGAGCGCGACGCGTGGTTGCGGCACATGCGCCGGGCCGTCGACAGTCTCGCCCTTCCGGTGGACCAGGAGCAGCAGCTCTGGGAGTACCTGGAGCGGGCCGCGCACTTCATGGTCAACACGTTCGAAGAGTGATTAACTGGTCACAGCGGCGCGTCCAGGCCTGAATGCCGCTCGTTGGTGCGAACGTACCGAAAAGGGATATTCGTACCAACGAGGGGTTACCGCATGCGTCGTCGTCCCATAGCCGCTGCCGCCGCCGGTCTGATGGCCGCTCTCGCGATGAACGTGGCAGCGGCCGCGCCGGCGGCCGCGGACCTCGCCCACCCACGGCCGGTGTCCGCCGACCCGGTGGACTTCACTCCCCACGTGCTCGACGGCACGGTGTGGGACGTCGCCCTGGTCGGACCGCGGACCGTCGTGGTCGGTGGCGACTTCTCCGAGGTCAGCGACGCCGCCGGCAAGACCTTCTTCGACCGGAAGAACATCTTCGCCTACGACCTCTTCACCGGCGCGGTGCTGCCGTTCGCCCCGGCGATGGACAGCGCGGTCTACGCGGTGGCGGGCAGCCCCGACGGCTCCGCCGTCTACGCCGGTGGCGCGTTCAAGAAGGTCAACGGCACCCCGCAGCGTGGACTGGCGCGCATCGCGATCGGCACCGGCGTGCGCGACGCCGCGTTCACCGGTCAGATCAACTGGGGTGACATCCGGGAGCTGAAGATCTCCGGCGGCTGGCTGTACGCGGGTGGCTCGTTCAGCGCGATCGGCGGGCTGGCCCGGTCGGCACTCGGTCGGGTGAACCTCGCGACCGGCGCGGCCGACCCGGCATTCGACGCACGGATCGCCGCACCCGGCCTCACCCGCGCCCGCGTCGAGGACTTCGCGATCAGCCCCAACGGGACGCGGCTCGTCGCGGTCGGCGCCATCCAGCAGGCCGGTGGGCAGCGCCGCACCCAGCTCGCCATGCTCGACCTCGCCGCGAACACGCTCTCGCCCTGGTACACCGACGCCTACACCGGCCCGTGCCGGGCCGGCTTCGAGACCTACCTGCGCGGCGTCGACTTCGCGCCCGACGGCTCCTACTTCGCCGTGGTGACCACCGGCCGGGCCTCCGGCCCGAAGCGCATGTGCGACACCGTCGCCCGGTTCAACACCGCCGGGACCGGTGCCCAGTCGCCCGTCTGGGTGAACCACACCGGTGGCGACTCGCTGTACACCGTCTCGGTGACCGGGGCTTCGGTGTACGTCGGCGGCCACCAGCGCTGGATGAACAACCCGTACGGCAGGGAGAACGCCGGCAAGGGCGCCGTGTCGCGCAAGGGCATCGCCGCGGTGGACCCGGTGACCGGCCTCGCCACCCCCTGGGACCCGACCCGGCTGCGCGGCGTGGGGGTGCGGGCGATGCTGGCCACCCCGGCCGGCCTGATCGTCGGCTCCGACACCGAGCAGCTCGGCCGCGAGTACCACGGCCGCCTCGGGATGTTCCCGCTGTAGCGAGCACACGAAGAAGGCCCCCTCCGGCTCGGAGGGGGCCTTCTTCGTCGGTGGGGTGACTGAGGGGATTTGAACCCCCGACACCCGGGACCACAACCCGGTGCTCTGCCAACTGAGCTACAGCCACCATGCGCGCACCATGCGGTGGGCGACGACCAATGATAGCGGCATGGCACGGCCCGCCGTCGAGTGGGATTACTGCTGGCGTTGTTCCGCCACCAGGGCCGCGGCGATCGACTTGCCGGTCTCGACGTCGGGACCGGGGAACGGCACGAAGATCGCGCGCCGGTAGTACTCCAGCTCGCGGATGCTCTCCAGGATGTCGACCAGCGCCCGGTGCTCCAGGCCCTTGGCCGGCTGGCCGAAGTAGGCCCGCGGGTACCAGCGGCGGCACAGCTCCTTCACGGAGGAAACGTCGATCATCCGATAGTGGAGGTGCGCGTCGAGGCGGGGCATGTCGCGGGAGATGAAACCGCGGTCGGTGGCGATGGAGTTGCCGCACAGCGGCGCCGTGCGCGGCTCGGGAATGTGCTTCTGCACATATTCGAGCACCTGGTTCTCGGCCTGCTCGAGCGTGGTGGTGGCGACCCGCACGGCCGCCGTCAGGCCGGACTTGTCGTGCATGTCGCGCACGACGTCGACCATGCCGTCGAGCGCCTGGTCGGGCACCTTGATGACCACGTCGAGCCCAGCGTCGAGCGGCACCAGGTCAGCGCCGGTGACCACCACCGCCACCTCGATCAGCGCGTCGCGCTTCAGATCGAGACCGGTCATCTCGCAGTCGATCCAGACCAGAAGATCACTCACGCCGATCAGCCTAGTGTGACGAACGCATCGCGTGCGACGCGTACCGCATACCTCGCCCACACAACGGGCAAGGGTTGGTTAAGGTTGCCGCGACCCGTCGTGCAGTTGACGCTCGCCGCGTCCTGACACAGGCGTCAGCTCAACCAGGGAACAGGAACCGCGCCGCATGTCGCCCACCACCAGCCCGCGCCGGGCCCTGCTGCGCAGGCTGCTGCTGCTGCTCGTGGTCACGGCCGCGGTGGTGGCCGCCCAGGTCTGGTACGGCAACCGGCACCACTTCCTCGACCTGCGCATCTACGTCAACGCGATGCGGTGGTGGCACGACGGCCATCCGCTGTACGAGTTCGCCCACGACGACCCGATCCAGGGACGGCTCGGCTTCACCTATCCCCCGTTCGCGGCACTCGTGCTGGCACCCCTCGGGGTGATCGGCTTCCGGGCGAGCGTGTTCCTGTTCTGGGCCGGCTCGGCGGCGGCGGTGATCGTCACGACGTTCTGGCTGGTGAAGCCGATCGCGAAGAAGCACGGCACGCCGCTGTGGTTCGCGTTGCTGCTGGCGCTGCCGCTGGTGAGCACGCTTGAGCCGATCCGCGAGACGGTGAACTTCGGGCAGATCAACATGCTGCTCGTGCTGCTCGTGCTCACCGACCTGCTGATCATCGCGCCGCGGTGGCCGAAGCTCGCCGGCATCGGCATCGGCGTCGCGGCCGCGATCAAGCTGACGCCCGCGATCTTCATCGTGTACCTGCTCATCACCCGGAGGTGGCGGGCGGCGCTCACCGCCACGGCCACCGCCGCCGGCGCCACGCTCCTGGCCGCCGCCGTCGCCTGGAACGACTCCTGGCACTTCTGGACGGCCGCGCTCTGGGAGACCGGCCGCGTCGGCCACACCGACCGGATCGCGAACCAGTCGATCCTGGGGGTGCTGGCGCGCCTGAGCGACCCCGCCGACCCCAACCGGCTGGTCTGGCTGGCCCTGGTGGCCGTCGTGACCGGATACGGCCTGTGGCGGGCCCGGAAGGCGGCCCTGGCCGGCGACGAGGTGGTCGGCCTGACCCTCACCGGGTTCGTCGGCGGGCTGGTCAGCCCGATCACGTGGCCGCACCACCTGTTCTGGTTCGTGCCGGCGCTGCTGGTGCTGGTCGACGTCGCCGCCGGGCAGGGCGGCAGCCACCGGCGTCCGGGACTGTTCGTGCTGGCCGGCCTGTGCTGGGCCAGCGTCACCGTGAGCGTGATCTCGCTGTTCGAGCTCGGGCTCAGCAAGCGCCTCTTCGCCGACGGCGTGCCCGGGTTCCTCATCGTCAACTGGTACGTGCTGCTGACGGCCGTGCTCATCGTCGCGCTGCCCGTGCGGGCCCGGCCCGTGGCGGTGCCGGCCGAGCCGGAACGTCCGGTTACGCCGCGGCTGCCCGTGATGGTCGGAACGTCACCCCACCCTGGGTGATCGCCCGATCGGGCGCTTACCACCCACCACGGGACAGTCCTACAGTCGGAACGTCGGGTTGCCGCTGACCCCCCGGTCACGGTCGGCCCGCCGCCACCTCCCCCGTGGCGTGGTACCCCCCGGTGATCCGGCGGCCTCGCTCCCCCCGTGCGAGGCCGCCGGGTCGTTTCCGCCGCCGGGTCGTTTCCGCCGCCGGCTCAGGCCGCCTGGACGGCAGCGTCGATCGCGTCGGGCGTCGGGTCGACGTCCTTGCCGTTGACCAGAACCGTCGGTGTGCCGGTGACGCCGCGCTTGGTGGCGGCCTCGGTGACCCCGTCGACCCAGGAGGTGTGCGTGCCGTCGCGGACGCACCGGCCGAACGTGCCCGTGTCGATGCCGGCGGTGCCGGCCAGCTCGATCAGCTTGGCGTCGTCGAGGCCGGCGGAGTTCTCCGGCGGCTGGTTGGCGTACAGCACCTTGGCGTACTCGACGAACCTGCCGGCGTCGGCGGCGCAGCCCGCCGCCGCGGCCGACCGGGTGGAGTACTTCGTGGTGGAGTACCGGTCGAGGAAGGCCAGCGGGTGGTAGACCACGGTGGCCGAGTTCGAGTTCACCAGCGTGTCGAGCGTCGCGGCGGCGTCGTCTTCGAAGTCCTTGCAGTGCGGGCACATGAAGTCGAGGTACACATCGACGGTGACCGGGCCGGTGCCCACCTTCACGCCACCCGCGTCGGCGCCGGCGGGCGGTGCCGCGGCCGACGGCTCGGGGCGCTGCTGCTGGTAGGCGTACCAGCCGCCGACCCCGGCCACGAGCAGCAGGGCCAGCGCGACCGCACCGACCACGAACG
Source organism: Virgisporangium ochraceum (assembly GCF_016863655.1). GTDB lineage: Bacteria > Actinomycetota > Actinomycetes > Mycobacteriales > Micromonosporaceae > Virgisporangium > Virgisporangium ochraceum. The sequence goes on along the minus strand of NZ_BOPH01000094.1, from coordinate 12,616 downwards.
CCCGCTGCCGCAGCCGCTCCCGCTGGCGCTGGCGCGCGACGACCGACCGCGGCCGCTTACCTGCCCGGGCCGCCGCCCTGGCCGGCCGCGCCGCGGCCCTGGCCGGCCGCGTCGGAGTGCCAGCCCCCGTCGCCGGCCGGGCGGGCTTCTTCATGCTCACCGTCGGAGCTGTCTTCTTCCCAGGGGTCGTCTTCGCCATCGTCGTCTTCTTCCGTCCCGAAAAGGTTGTCGACCGCGAGCCGGCTGACCGGGCGCCACACCAGGTGCACCGCGACGGCGAGCAGGGCCACGTCGCGCGCGATCTCCCAGAAGTAGGAGGGTGACTCACCCGCGGCGAGCTGGCCGCCGCCGCCGAAGCACCCGCAGTCGATGTTCAGCCCCCGCGCCCAGGCCGCCGAGATGCCGCCGATGAACACCACCAGCAGCGCCGCGCTGGCGGTCGCCGCGACCCGCGTGGCGAACCCGGCCACCAGGAGAACCCCGACCGCGATCTCGACGAACGGCAGCGCCGCGCCGACCACCTTGGACAGCTCGTAGGGCAGCAGGTCGTACGCGTGCACCGCGCGGACCGACCCCTGCAGGTCGCCCACCTTGGTGCCACCGGCGACCAGCCACACCCCGGCCAGCAGCAACCGCGCCGCCAGCCGAACCCAACCGCTCACGACAACTTGGTCGCAGCGGGTTCGTGATCGGTTCCAGCCTGTGTGTTCTCACAGGGTTGCCGCACGGTTCCCCGCGAAGCTGGTTCGAGCGGCGATGTCCCCAGCGCGTCCACAAGCTCTGCCCTTGCCCTGGCGACGCGCGACCGGATCGTGCCGACCGGAACGCCCTCGACGGCGGCCGCCTCGGCGTACGAGAGGCCGGTGACCTGCGTGAGCACGAACGCGGCCCGGCGAGGCGGATCGAGGCGGTGCAGCAGGTCGAGCGCGTCGACCAGGCCGGTGTCGTCGGGGCCCGGGTCGGCCGGGGCGGAGAGCAGGCGGTCGCCGAGGCGGCGCCGGCGCACGGTGGCGCGCAGGTGGTCGGCGCAGGTGCGGCGCGCGATCGACAGCAGCCAGGTGCGTACGCCGGCGCGGCCCTCGAAGGACGGCAGCGCTTTCAGCGCCCGCAGGAACGTCTCCTGGGTCAGGTCGTCGGCGGTGTCGCGGTCGACGAGCGCGGCGGCCAGCCGCCACACCTCCGCCTGCGTCGCCCGCACGAACGCGCCCTGCGCGATCGGGTCGCCCGTGGCGGCGGCGGCCGCGACGGCCTCCAGGTCGTCACGCTGGGCCGGGATCACGTCGTGAGCCTACAGGTGGGAACTTTCGGCCCGGTCCGGTCGACTTGCATCCCATGACGTGCTCGCAGGTGCGCATCGCTCTGTCCGCCCGGCTCGACGGCGAGGACCCGGGGTTCGACCCCGACGACCACCTCCGCAGGTGCGCCGGCTGCCGGGAGTGGTTCGAGCGGGCGTCGGCACTGGCCGCCATGACGAGGGTGCCGACGCCGACGCCCGACCTCACCGAGCTGGTGCTCGCGCGGGTCGCGGCCGACCGGGCCGCATCCGCCGCCGCGACGGTCGCGAGGCGGGTGTGGTGGACCGACGCGTTGCGGCTCGTGCTCGGCGGCCTCGCCGCGGTGCAGCTGCTGCTGGCGCTGCCGGGGGTCCTGGGGCTCGAGGGCACCCACGCGCACCACGAGGTGGCCGCGGTGGCCGTCGCGTTCCTGCTGGCCGCGTTCAAGCCGGCGCTGGCGCGGCCGTACGCGCCGGTGGCGGTCGTGCTGGCCGGCTGCCTGGTGCTCTCGGCCGTGCTGGACCTGTCGCGCGGCGAGTCGACGCTCGCCCATCAGGCGGGCCATCTGATGACGATCGTCCCGGCCGCTATGCTCGTGGCGCTGGCGTACCGGCCCGGCAACCCCACCCCCAACCAGCCGGGCCACGGCCGGCGGGAGGAAGTGGCGGTGCGGTGATCGGGCGCGGCTCGCGCAGGTTCGGCCTGGGTGTACTCGTCGGAGTGCTCCTCGGTTTCGCGTTCGCCCTGGTGGGCGCGTCGCCGGCGGCGGCGCACGCGACCCTGGCCAGTACCGACCCGCCCCAGAACCAGGTGCTCGCCAGCGCACCCGACCAGATCACGCTCACGTTCACCGAGGCCGTCCGGCCGGTCCCGGCGCGGATCAAGGTGATCGGGCCGGACCGGTCGGTGGTGAACGGCGGGTCGCCCACCTCGAACGGCACGAAGCTGGTGATCCCGCTCGGCCGGGACGCCGGCAAGGGCACCTACCTCGTCACCTTCCGGGTGATCTCGGCCGACAGCCACCCGATCGGGGGCAGCTTCGTCTTCCACGTCGGCGCGCCGTCGATCGACCCGCCGCAGGAGGGCGAGGCCGCGGTCACGAAGGCCGACCCGGCCGTGGTCTGGGCGCTCGGCGCCGTCCGCTACCTGGGCTACGTCGGCCTGGTGCTGCTGATCGGTCCGATGCTGTTCCTGGCCCGGCTCTGGCCCGCCCGGCTCTCGCGCCGGGTGCCGGCCAAGCTGGTGGCGACCGGGCTCGGCCTGCTCGCGTTCAGCACGGTCGCCGAGATGTACCTCCAGGGCCCCTACACGGCCGGCACCGGCCTGTTCGGCGCCGACGCCGACGCGATCATGAACGCGCTGGGCGGGTCGTACGGCACCACCCACACGGTGCGCCTCGGCGTCCTGGCCGCGATCGCGGTGCTGCTGCGCCCGTTCGTCCGGCCACAGGGACCGTCGACGATCGACCTCGCCGTGGTGTCGTTCTTCGCGGTGGTGGGGCTGGGCACGTGGCCGCTGTCCGGACACGCGGGCGTGTCGCCGGCGCCGGCGGTGTCGCTGGTGGCCGACGCGGCGCACCTGGCGTCGATGGGCGTGTGGCTGGGCGGGCTGGTCGTCCTGGTCGCGGTGCTGCTGCCGAAGGCGAACGCCCGCGAGCTGGGCGCGATCCTGCCGGTGTGGTCGAACTGGGCGATGATGTCGGTGATCGTGCTCTCGCTGACCGGCGTGGCGCAGGCGATCATCGAGGTGGCGTCGTTCGGGCCGCTGTTCGACACCCGGTACGGCCGGCTGGTGCTGGCGAAGGTCGCGCTGCTGGCCCTGGTGCTGGTGGTGGCCTACTTCTCGCGGCGGCTGGTGCTCGCGCCGGCGCGGAAGGCGCTGGTCGGCGCCGGCGGGCCCGCCGACGACGACGAGGAGCTCGACGAGCCGCCGGTGAAGCCCCTGCGCCGGTCGATCCTCGCCGAGCTGGCGATCACCGGCGTGGTGCTCGCGGTCGCGGCGGCCCTGGTGCAGACGCCTCCGGCGCGCAGCGCGGCCGACGCGCCGCCGGAGCCCTACTCGGTGACGCTCAGCACCGACCTCTACCGGGTGCGGATGGAGCTCGACCCGGCCCGGACCGGCGGCAACTCGATGCACCTGTACGCGTACAACCCGAACGGCGAGCCGCAGACCGTGGTCGAGTGGACCGTCACCGCCACCCCCGCCGATGGCAGCATCGACGCGCTCGACATCCCGCTGCTCCCGGTGACCGCCGACCACGCGGTCGCCGAACCGACGTTCCCCACGGCGGGCGACTGGGACATCAAGATCACGCTACGGCTGTCGGACATCGACCAGGCCACGGTCACCCAGCGGGTGCGGATCGGCGACTGACCCACCTCAGCCCGACCAGCGCCGCGACCACCGTGCTGGGCAGCACGGAGACCCCGGTACCAGCTTCCCGGCCGGCCCGGAGCGCTCGACCAAGGCGTCGGCGACCACCAGCGCCGCGGCACCGGCGATCCCGGCCACGGGCCGCATCGCGACCGCCATCAGGCCGAGCGCCGCCAGCAGGATCGCGCCCCACCGCAGCTCGGCCACCCAGAGGAACAGCTCGCCGTCACCACCGGGCATCGGCGCGATCTCGTGCATCCGCGGCATGTGCGGGGTCAGCTCGGTGAGCGTCCACGCCCAGGCGACCAGCGCGCCCACGGCGCAGACCGCTCCGACGACGCGCACCGGGTAGCAGGAACGGACCGGCACCGGGGTGGCGGTGATCGACATAGGTCGACATCATTCCCGCACGGCGAAGCCGTACGGGAACTCCAGGCGGTGCTTCGCCAGCAGTTCGGTGTCCCGGAGGAGGTCGGCGGTGCGGCCGTCGGCGACGACCCGGCCGTCGTCGAGGATCACCGCGCGGGGGCACAGCTGCAGGGCGTAGGGCAGGTCGTGGGTGACCATCAGCATCGTCACCGGCAGCGACTCGAGGATCGTCGCGAGCTCGCGGCGGCTCGCCGGGTCGAGGTTCGAGCTCGGCTCGTCGAGCACCAGGATCGACGGCCGCATCGCCAGCACCGTGGCGACGGCCACCCGCCGCCGCTGGCCGAACGACAGGTGGTGCGGGGCGCGGTCGCGGTGCCCGGCCATGCCCACGGCGTCCAGTGCCTCCCGCACGCGCTCGGCCAGCGCCTCGCCGCGCAGGCCGAGGTTCGACGGGCCGAACGCGACGTCCTCCTCGACCGTGGGGAGGAAGAGCTGGTCGTCGGGGTCCTGGAAGACGATGCCGACGCGCCGGCGGATCTCGGCGAGCCCCTTCCGGTCCGCCGGGTCGACCCGGTCACCGTCGACGGTGACCGTGCCGGCACCGCCGTGCAGCACGCCGTTGAGGTGCAGCACCAGCGTCGTCTTGCCGGCACCGTTGGGGCCGAGGAGCGCGACCCGTTCGCCCTTGTCGAGGGACAGGTCGATGCCGTTGAGGGCTACCCGGCCGTCCGGGTAGGCATAGGTCACCCCGTCGACCTCCAGTGTCACCACGCCACCTTATTCGCAGCGGCCCGGGGCCGGGATCGCCTGGACTGAGGAGAGCAGGGAGCGGCCTGGGGCTGGCGTCGCCTGGACCGAGGAGAGCAGGGAGCGCAGCGACCGGAGCGACGAGGGAAGGCGATGCCGAAAAGGCCCCAGGCCCGCGCGAGCGGAGCGAGCGCATCAGTAGCGCCGGGTAGATTGCGGAGCATGACCCTGCAGACCGGCGATCCCGCGCCCGAGTTCACCCTCACCACCGACACCGGGGAGCAGCTCAGCCTCTCCGACCTGCGCGGCAAGCGGGTGATCCTGTACGTGTACCCGGCGGCGATGACGCCCGGCTGCACCAAGCAGGCGTGCGACTTCCGCGACTCGCTGCAGTCGCTGCACGCGCAGGGCTTCGAGGTGGTCGGCATCTCCCCCGACAAGCCGGCGAAGCTGGCGAAGTTCCGCGAGCGCGACATGCTGACGTTCCCGCTGGTGTCGGATCCGGACAAGGAGACGCTCAAGTCCTACGGCGCCTACGGCGAGAAGAAGCTGTACGGAAAGACCGTCGAGGGCGTGATCAGGTCGACGTTCGTCATCGACGGTGACGGCAAGATCGAGCGGGCGATGTACAACGTGAAGGCCACCGGTCACGTGGCGAAACTCCGCCGTGAACTGGGGATTGATTCGTAACAGAAGCTCATTACGCTTCGGCCATGGCGGACATCTTCGACTCCTACCCGATGTCCGCGGCGTGGGACGAGATGTTCGTCCGGCCCGGCGTGCCCCGCCCGGCGTACGAGTCGGTGTTCGCCACCATCCAGCCGCTCGCCACGTCCGACCTGCGGTTCCGCGCCGACCAGCTGGCCCGGGTCTTCACCGACCGCGGGGTCACGTTCGCCTACGCGGGTGAGGAGCGGCCGTTCCCGCTCGACCTGATCCCCCGCATCATCGACGCGCATGAGTGGGACCTGCTCACCCGGGCGGTGCGCCAGCGGGTCCTCGCCCTGGAGGCCTTTCTCGCGGACCTGTACGGAACCGCGCAGGTGCTGAAGGACGGCCTGGTACCGAAGAAGGTGATCTACACCTCCGCGCACTTCCGGCGCGAGGCGTACGGGATCAACCCGCCGAACGGCGTGCGGGTGCAGGTCAGCGGCGTCGACCTGGTGCGCGACGAGCTGGGCCGGTTCCGGGTGCTGGAGGACAACCTGCGCATCCCGTCCGGGGTCAGCTACGTGATCGAGAACCGGCGCGCGATGATCCAGACGATGCCGGTGCTGTTCGCCGAGGCGCCGGTGTACCCGGTCGACGACTACCCGGCCCGGCTGCTCGCCGCGCTGCGCAAGGCGGCGCCGGACGGGGTCACCGACCCGTGCGTCGTGGTACTCACGCCCGGCGTCTACAACGCGGCCTACTTCGAGCACGCGCTGCTCGCCCGGCTCATGGGCGTCGAGCTCGTCGAGGGCCGCGACCTGCGCTGCCACGGCAACCGGGTGTACATGCGCACCACCCAGGGCGAGCAGCCGGTACACGTGGTCTACCGGCGCGTCGACGACGACTTCATCGATCCGCTGCACTTCCGTCCCGACTCGGTGATCGGGGCGCCGGGCATCGTGAACGCGGCGCGGGCGGGGAACGTCACCCTGGCCAACGCGATCGGCAACGGCGTCGCCGACGACAAGCTCATCTACACGTACGTGCCGGATCTGATCCGCTACTACCTCCACGAGGAGCCGCTGATCGACAACGTCGAGACGTACCGGCTCGACGACCCCGAGGTGCTCCAGGACGTGCTGCAGAGGCTCGACGAGCTGGTGCTCAAGCCGGTGGAGGGCTCGGGCGGCAAGGGCATCGTGATCGGTCCGAGGGCCGACGAGCGGACCCTCTGCACGCTCCGGGAGGCCGTGGAGAAGGATCCGCGCGGCTGGATCGCCCAGCGCCCGGTGCTGTTGTCGACCTCGCCGACCCTCGTCGGCGACCGGGTGGCGCCGCGTCACATCGACCTGCGCCCGTTCGCGGTGAACGACGGCGACGACGTGTGGCTGCTGCCCGGCGGCCTCACCCGGGTCGCGCTCCCGGAGGGCGCGCTGGTCGTGAACTCCAGCCAGGGCGGCGGTTCCAAGGACACCTGGGTGCTCGCCGCCAGTTCGCCGGCGCCCGCGGTGGTACCGGCCGTCGCTCCGGTTGCGGTTCCGGCCGCTCCGGACTTCAGAGACGTGGGACCGGCGGGAGCGGCGATCGCGGCTCAACAGCAGCAACAGCAACAGCAGGAGGGGACGTGCTGAGCCGCATCGCCGAGTCCCTCTTCTGGATCGGCCGGTACGTGGAGCGCGCCGACGACACCGCGCGCATCCTCGACGCCTGGCTCGCCCGGCTCCTCGAGGATCCCTGGTCCGACGAGGACCGCGGCGGCCGGGCCATGCTGTCGATCCTCGGCGCGCCGGCGCCCGGCGAGGGCCGGGTCACCGCCGCGGCGGTGCTCGACGTACTCGCGTTCGACGCCGACAACCCGTCCGCGATCGCCGGCGCCCTCTCGGCGGCGCGCGACAACGCGCGCGGAGCCCGGGAGACGATCTCCTCGGAGATGTGGGAGTGCCTGAACGTCACCTGGCACTCGCTGCCCGCCCGCCGCCTGGCCGCCGACCGCCTCGGCCCGGCCGTGTACCTGGCGTTCGTGCGCGAGCGGGCCGCGGTGCTGGCCGGGCTGGCCGAGTCGACGATGAGCCGCGACGACGGCTGGCGGTTCCTGGTTCTGGGCCGCTCGCTGGAGCGGGTCGACATGACCGCGCGGATGCTGTCGATCCAGGTCGAGGCCCGGCCCGACCATCCCGCGTGGCGCACGGTGCTGCGCGCGTGCGGCGCCGACGAGTCGTTCCTGCGCACGCACGGCGGCACCGTCCGGGCCGACCGCGTCGTGGAGTTCCTGCTGCACGACCGGCTGTTCCCCCGGTCGGCCCTGCACGCGTTGACCACCGCCGAGCAGTGCCTGCTCGAACTCGACCCCTTCGTCGAGCGTGCGGGGGTGCACGACGCGGCCCGGCGGCCGATCGGCCAGGTGCGCACCCGGCTGGAGTACACGGAGTCGGGCTCGCTGCTGGCCGACCTGCCCGTGCACCTGGAACGGCTGAAGGACGCGTGCGCGGCGGCCTCGGCGGCGGTCACCGACCGGTACTTCCCCGAGTCGGCGCCGGTGTCGTGGGCGCACGAGGAGGTCTTCTAGTGGCGTGGCGGTTGCGGATCCGGCACGTCACCGGGTTCACGTACGAGGGTCAGGCGCACACGTCCTACAACGAGGCCCGGCTGACGCCGATGACCCTGCCCTGGCAGGTGACCCTGTTCAGCCAGGTCGAGGTGCACCCGGCCGCGTCCCTGTACCGGTACTACGACTACTGGGGCACGCTGGTCACCGCGTTCGACCTGCAGCGGCAGCACGGCGAGCTGAAGGTCGTCGCGTCGAGCCTGGTGGAGACCGACACGCCGGCGCCGGTGGTGTCCGCGGACTGGTCGGTCCTGGCGGCCGCCGCCGACGAGCACGCCGAGCTGCTCGCCGCCACCCCGCGCACGACGGTCGACCCGTCGGTGCTGCCGTCGTTCGACGGATCACCGTCCGACGTGGCGCTCGAGATCGCCTCGTTCGTGCGCTCGCACGTGGAGTACGTGCCGGGCTCGACCGGAGTGCAGACGTCGGCGCAGGAGGCCTGGACGCTGCGGAAGGGCGTCTGCCAGGACATCGCCCAGCTGACCGTCGCCCTGCTCCGGCAGCGCGGCATCCCGGCCCGGTACGTGTCCGGCTACCTACACCCGAAGCGGGAGGCCGAGATCGGCCAGACCGTGGAGGGTCAGAGCCACGCCTGGGTCGAGTGGTGGTGCGGCGACTGGGTCGGCTACGACCCGACCAACGGCGTCCCGGTGGGCCCCCAGCACGTGGTGGTGGCACGCGGCCGCGACTACGACGACGTACCGCCGCTGAAGGGCGTCTACCACGGCCCGCCGTCGAGCCACCTCGGCGTCCGGGTGGAGATCACGAGGGTCACGTAGCTCCCCGCCGGCTCCGCCAGTTCCCCGCCGATCTTGCACTTGTGGCCTCCCTCATATCGCGCTATATCGGGCTATACACGGGGCCACAACTGCAAGATCGACGGCTGAGGTTGCGCCCCGGGGCGGGGGCGGCGGGGGTCAGTCGGCGTCGGTGGGGAGCAGGTGGGTCACCTGGGGGTCGCCCTCGATCAGGGAGTGGGCGCGCTCCTCGTTGAGGCGGTCGTTCTCGGTCAGGCGGCCGTGGTGCTGGCGCAGGTGCACGTCCCAGGTCGGTATCAGGTAGACCTCGACGAACGTGTCCTTCTCCTCGCCGGAGCGGAACAGGCCCCACCGCGTGGCGCCGGTGCGCAACCGGGCCAGGCGCACGTTGTCCATGGCGATCTGGAACGCCTCCTGGAACTTGGGCAGCACCAGGTACTTGACGGTCACCAGGATCGGGCCGTCGTGGGCGGCCGGCTCGACCACCAGCTCCGGCTCCTGCCAGTAGACGGCGGGCTCGCGACCGAGCCCACGCACGTCCCGTAGCGGCCACAGACGCACGGTGAGCCCGCCCACGACCATGAGCCCGGCGGCGACGAGGTGGGTGACCGGCAGGTCGACGACGTCGGCGACCAGGCCCCACGCCAGCGCGCCGAGGGCCTGGCTGCCGGCGAACACCACCTGGTAGACGGCGATGCCGCGGGCCCGCACCCAGCTCGGCAGGAACATCTGGATCTCGGCGTTGAGACTCGACAGCACGGCGGTCCAGATGGCGCCGGCCGGCAGCAGGACGAGCAGCACCACCACCGGGCTGCGCGAGAGCCCCACCACCGCCATGCAGGCGGCGTACCCGAGCGTGGTGACCATGAGCAGGAGGTTGCCCCGCCAGCGGGCGCGCGCCCACGAGGTGACCAGCGCCCCACCGATCGCGCCGATGCCGAGCGCCGCGAGGAGCAGGCCGTAGCCGCTGGACCCCATGCCCAGCTGCTTGTTGGCCACGAGCGGCAGCAGCGCCCACAGCGTGGTACCGGGCACCAGGAACAGCGAGGCCCGCAGGAGGATCCGCCGCACCACGGGCGAGTGGCGGGCGTACCGGTCGCCGGCGCGCAGGGCCGAGGTGAAGCGCTCCGGGGCCTGGTCGCGGCGCTTGCGGTCGGGCTTCCAGAGCGCGAGGACGAGCGCGAAGACCAGGCAGGCGGCGCCGTTGAACCCGAACACGGCGGCGACGCCGACGTGCGAGATCAGCAGGCCGGCGATGGCCGGGCCGATCGCGCGGGCGGCGTTGACGCTGATGCCGCCGAGCGCCGACGCCGCCGGCAGCTGGTCGCGCGGCACCAGCTCGGGCACCAGCGCCTGCCAGGCCGGCAGTGTGAGCGCCTGGCCGACGCCGAGGCCGAACGTCAGCGTCAGCAGCAGGGCCGGTGGCATCTCGCCGACGGCGGTGAGCCCGGTCATCACCACCGCGACGATCAGCAGGTAGGCCTGCACGACGATGAGCAGCTGGCGGCGGTCGAACGAGTCGGCGACGGCGCCGGCGGGCAGCGACAGCAGCAGCGCGGGCAGCATGAGCGACGTCTGCACGACGGCGACCAGCGTCGACGCGTTCGGCTCGTCGATCAGCAGCCACTGGGCGCCGACCAGCTGCATCCAGGTGCCGATGTTGCTCGCCAGGAGGGCGATCCACAGGCTGCGGAAGGCTGCGACGCGCAGCGGCGCCCACGCCGAGACCGCCTCGCTCACGCTGATCAGTCTCCCATCTTCATGATGGTCTTGCGATCTATAGCAGGTGTACTACAAGATGAGGCATGACCGTGATCGAAGTGAGTGATCTCCGGATGCGTTATGGCGACGTGGACGTGCTCGACGGGGTCGACTTCAGCGTCGCGCGGGGCGAGGTCGTCACGCTGCTCGGCCCGAACGGGGCCGGCAAGACCACCACGATCGAGATCCTCGAGGGCTTCCGGTTGCGGTCCGCCGGAAAGGTCACCGTGCTCGGGGTCGATCCCGCGAACGGTGACGAGCGGTGGCGCGCCGGCCTCGGGATCGTGCTCCAGTCGTGGCGCGACCATCGCCGCTGGCGGGTCGGCCAGCTGCTGCGGCACCTCGCCCGGTACTACGTGCCCTACGGCGCGCCGTACGACGTCGACGAGCTGATCACCGCCGTCGGCCTCACCGGGCTGGTCGACCGCAAGATCGGCACGCTGTCAGGCGGGCAGCGGCGCCGGCTCGACGTCGCGATCGGCGTGGTCGGGCGTCCCGAGCTGCTCTTCCTCGACGAACCGACGGCCGGCCTCGACCCGGAGGCCCGCCGCGACTTCCACGACCTGGTGCACCGCCTGTCCGACATGAACGGCACCACGGTGCTGTTCACCACCCACGACCTCGACGAGGCCGAGAAGCTGGCCGACCGCATCCTGATCCTGGCCGGGGGCCGCATCGTCGCCGACGGCAGCGCCGACGAGCTGGCCCGCCGGGTGTCGACGCGCGCCGAGGTGCGCTGGACCCGCGGCGGCGAGCGCTTCGTGCACGCCTCCGACGACGCGACCCGCTTCGTGCGGGAACTCTTCGCCCAGCACGGTGACCGCATCGGCGACCTCGAGGTACGCCGGGCCAGCCTGGAGGACACGTACATGAAGATGGTCCGGGAACACGAGACGGTCGCGGCGTGAGCGCCGTAGCGGAGCGGAGGCGTTCAGGCCGCGGGCCTGTGCGGGATTTCGGAGGCACAGCGTGAGCGCCGCGATCAGGGCCGGGCTGGCGCGCGGGATCATCGAGCTGCGCCACGGCCTCGCCGACTTCCAGGAGTGGGCGTTCAACCTCATCGTGATCGGATCGCTGGTCGTGGTGCTGTGGTTCCAGCGCGACTCCACGGTCGAGGGAACGACGCTGCCGCTGGCCGCGCTCACGCTGCCGAGCCTCGCCGGCCTCATGATCGCCTACGGCGGGTTCCTCGCGATGTCGAGCTCGCTGGCCTACGACCGGGAGGACGGCACGCTGCTGCGGGCGAAGGCGACCCCGAACGGGATCGTCGGGTACCTGGTCTCGCGGATCGTCTACACCGCCGCGACCGCGCTCATCACGATCGTGGTGATGCTCGCCGCCGGCCGGATCATCGTCGACGACCTCACCGTCGACTGGCTCGTGCTGGCGTGGGTGGTCGTTCTGGGGCTCGCGTCGGTGCTGCCGTGGGGCGCGATGATCGGCGCGCGGACCAGGTCGTCGGCGTCGAGCACGGGGCTCACGTTCCTCATCCTCGGCGGGCTGGTCGGCATCTCCGGGATCTTCTACCCGGTCACCGCGATGCCGGGCTGGCTGCAGGCCGTGGCGCAGGTGTTCCCGATGTACTGGCTCGGACACGGCGTGCGGGCGGCACTGCTGCCCGACGCCGCGGCGGCGGCCGAACTCGGCGGCGAGTGGCGGCTGTGGCAGGCTGCCGGGGTGATCGGGGCGTGGGCGGTGGCCGGCATGCTGCTGGCGCCGGCGGTGCTGCGGCGGATGGCGCGGCGCGAGTCCGGTTCGACGGTGCAGGCCAGCAAGCAACGGATCATGTCGCGGGGCTACTAGGGGATGAACGAGTCCGTCTACAACCGGATCGCGATGCTGCGCGCCGAACGCGGGATCTCGAGACGGCAGCTGGCCGACGCGCTCGGCGTCCACTACCAGACGGTGGGCTACCTGGAGCGGGGCGAGTACAGCCCGAGCCTGCACCTGGCGCTGCGGATCGCGCAGCACTTCGAGGTGCCGGTGGAGGTCCTGTTCTCGCTCGCCCCGTTCCCCAGGCTCGGCGCCGACCACCGACCCGCCTAGCACAGCCGCCGCGGCCCGCCGCGGCCCCCCTC
>NZ_BOPH01000093.1 GCF_016863655.1 Virgisporangium ochraceum | reverse complement strand
GTGCAAGATCGGCGCGCGTTTCGAGCGGCGCGGGCCGGGGAGCTGGCTAGACGGATGCCAGGAGGTCGTTCAGCTCGGCGGCCCGGCCCGTGTCGCCGATGCGCTCGAAGAGCTGCCGCGCCTCCTCGAACGCCTCGCGGGCGGCGACCGGGTCGACCTCGCTCAGCGCCGATCCCAGCGTGGTCAGCGCGGCGGCCTGGTACGACAGCCAGCCGCGGGTGCGCCACCGCGCCACCGACTCGCGCAGGTGCCGCACCGCGGCCGGGATGTCGCCCGCCACGAGGTCGATCTCGCCGAGCAGGCCCAGGGCGTCGGCGGTGTGGTGGGCCATCCGGTACTCGCGGGCCACGGCCAGCGCGGCGGTCACCGTGGGCCGAGCACGCACGTCACCCCGCCGCAGGTACAACCGACCGAGCGTGAGCATCGACAGCACCTCGGGGTAGCGGTCGCCGTACCGGCGCGACAGCGTGAGCGACTTGTTCAGCGACGCCTCGCTCTCCTCGTCCATGCCGATGCGTCCGTAGGCGATGCCCTGGAACTGCAGCACGGTGGCCTCGTAGCGCGGGTTGCCGTGCTGACGGGCGGCCGACAGCGCCCGGTCGAGGTGTGCCAGCGCCTCCTCGACCCGCAGGCTCTCGCCGAGCGCGACCGCGAGCGCGACGTGTGCCCGGGCCCGTCCGCCGGTGTGCCCGGCCTCCTCGGCCCAGCCGAGGGCGCGGCTGGCGTACTCGATCGCGGGCTCCCACCGGGCCTGCGCGGTCAGCGCCCACGCCTTCATCACCGCGGCGTCGGACATTCCGGCGCGCTCGTCCAGCCGGGTGAACATGTCGAGCAGGCGGGTCGCGTCGGCGAGCTGGCGGCGCATCGCGTCGGTGCCGCTGTCGGAGCCGGCCCACGTCGTCACGTCGATGAGGCCGCGCAGCATGACGGCCTCGCCGCGCAGGTTGCCGGCCCGCTGGCAGGCGGCCATCACGTGCCGGTTGAGCCGTTCCCAGTCGGCGTAGAGGCCGCGCAGGTCGGCGGCCGGTTCGAGGCACGCGGCCAGGTCGAACGCGAGCTCGTCGAGGCCTTCGGCGCAGGCCTGTACGACCACGGCTTCCAGGGAGGGGCGTTCGGCGTCGAACCACGCGGCCGGGTCGGTTGCCGCCAGGCCGTGTCGTTGAAGATCCATGGGACGGCGGTGAGCGGCGCCCGGGACGCGGGCGAAACAGATGCCCGGTACGACGGCGGCCATCCGTTCGGCGATCGCGAGGTAGGCGCCGAAGCCGTCGCGCAGCGCCCGCGCGGTGTCCTCCTCCCGGCTGCGGGCGTACAGCCGCACGAGGTCGTGGAACCGGTACCGCGCCTGGCCGAGGGCGTCGGTGCCGGCCACGGTCAGCAGCTGCGCGTCGACGAGCGCGTCGAGCTCCGCCGGCGCACCGTCGACGGCGTCGGCGAGCCAGGCGGGGAAGTCGGGGACGTCGAACCGGCCGAGCCGGCGGAACAGGCGCCGGGCGCCGGCGTCGAGGCCCTCGTAGCTGAGCGCGAGCGACGCGGACACCTCCAGGTCGCCGACGCTGAGCTGGTCGAGCCGGTGCCGCTCGCTGCGCAGCAGGCCGACGAGGTGCCGCAGCGGCAGGCCGCCCCGGGCGCCCAGGCGGGCGCCGGCGATGCGGATGGCCAGCGGGAGCCCGCCGCACAACCGGACGATCGCGGCGGCGTCGTCGGGCTGCTCGCTCACGCGACGGTCGCTGACGACGCGGTCGAGCAGCAGGGTCGCCTCGTCGGGTGCGAACACGGGCAGGTCGGTCCACCGCGCGCCTTCCAGGGCCGCGGGCCGCGACCGGCCGGTGACGACGACGGCGCACGTCGCCGCGCCGGGCAGCAGCGGGCGGACCTGCGCGGCGTCGGCGGCGTTGTCGAGAAGCACCAGCACCCGCCGGCCGGCGAGCAGCGTGCGGTACAGCTCGCCGCGTTCGACCACCGTGTCGGGCACCGCCCGGCTGTCGACCCCGAGCGCGCGCAGGAACCGTCCGAGCACCTCGGCCGGGTCGGACCGGCCGGCCTCGGCGCCGCGCAGGTTCACGTACAGCTGGCCGTCGGGGAACTCACCGGCGATCCGGTGGGCGACGTGCACGGCGAGCGTGGTCTTCCCGACGCCCGCCATCCCGGTGATGCCGGCGATCCGCAGGCCGCTGCCGCGACCGGTGAGGTGGGCCACGATGTCCGCGGTCTCGGCGGTCCGTCCGGTGAAGTCGGCGACGTCGGGTGGCAGCAGCGCCGGGACCGGGCGCGTGGGCGCCCCGCCGTCGGCCCGCACCTGCTCGGCCAGCTGCCGCAGCCGTGGGCCGGGCTCGGCGCCCACCTCGGCGGTGAGCGTGTCGCGCGCCCGTTCGTAGGCGGCCAGCGCCTCCGCGCGCCGACCGAGCCGGTGCAGCACCAGCAGGTACAGGTGCCACAGCCGTTCCCGGAGCGGGTGGTCGGCGGTCAGGCGGGCCAGCCGGTCGGCGAGCTCGGTGTGCTGGCCGAGGTGGAACCGGGCCTCCTCCCGGTCCTCCAGCGCGGTCAGCCGGGCCTCCTCCAGCCACGCCGCGTACGGCACCGCCCAGCCGGAGTCGGCGAGGTCGGCGAGCGCGCGTCCGCGCCACAGCCCGAGGGCGCGGCCCAGCACGTCGACGGCGTCGGCGTACCGGCCCTCGGCCGACGCCGCGCGTCCGTCGACGACGAGGGTGGCGAACAGGTCTGCGTCGCACTGTCCGGCCGGCAGGTCGAGCCGGTAGCCGGCGGTGGTGGTCGACAGCTCCGCCCCGCCGCCGGGTGCCGCGCGGGCCAGCACCTCGCGCAGCCCGCGGATGTAGGAGTGCAGGTTCGCCCGGGCCGACGGCGGCGGACGCTCGCCCCAGAGCGCGTCGATGATCCGGTCGGAGCTCACCGGCCGGCCGGCCCGGACGATCAGAAACGCGAGCAGGGCCCGAAGCTTCCGCCGCTTGAGGGGCAGGGCGCGACCCGTCGGGTCACGGACCTCGACATCCCCCAGAACCCGAAACGCCGGCTGCATAGCCTCACCACGGACTCAACCACCAAAGACCGGACAAGATAGACCGTAGTCCGTGTCATCAAACCTGTCGTGTCCCGGTGAGCTCGTCGGCGGTCGCGCGGATCAGGGCCCAGGTGGCGTCGATGTGCCCGGCGCGGGTGGCCGGGGCGCCGATGGCCAGGCGCAGCACGTACCGACCGGCCACCTTCGTGTGCGTGAGCAGGCACCGCCCGGTCGCGTTGATCGTGCGGAGAAGGGTCTCGTTGCGGTCGTCGCCGTCCTTGAGGCGGAAGCACACCAGCGCGAACGGGTGCGGCGCGACCAACTCGAACCGGTCGTCGGCGGTCACCGCGGCCGCGAACCGCTCGGCCAGGGCCACCCCGTCGCGGATGTGCTGCCGCAGCCCCTCGACGCCGTACCAGCGCATGACGAACCACAGCTTCAACGCCCGGAACCGCCGGCCGAGCGGGATCTGCCAGTCGCGGTAGTCGATCACCGCTCCGGAGCTCGTCGCGGCGTTGCTGAGGTACTCCGGCAGCACCGACAGGGCGCTCGTCAGCCCGGCGGGGTCGGCGACCCAGAGCGCGTCGCAGTCGAAGCCGGTCAGCAGCCACTTGTGCGGGTCGAAGCAGTACGAGTCGGCGAACTCCAGCCCGTCGTGGATCCAGCGGAGCTCCGGGCACACCGCGGCCGCGCCGGCGAACGCCGCGTCGACGTGCAGCCAGACGCCCAGGTCGCGGCAGATCGCGCCGACCTCGGGCAGCGGGTCGATCGCCGTGGTCGAGGTGGTGCCGACGGTCGCGACCACAAGCGCCGGCGTGACGCCGTCGGCGAGGTCCTTCGCGATCGCCTCGCGCAGCTTGTCCGGCCGCATCGCCAGTGTCTGCGGGTCGACCTCGACCACCCGCACGGCCCGGTCGCCGAGCCCCGCGACCCGGGCCGCCTTCTCGATCGACGAGTGCCCCTGCGACGAGGTGTAGACGGCCATCGGACGCACGCCCTCGGTGCGCCAGGTGCCGCCGCTGGCCCGGTGCAGCGCGGCCAGCACGGCGATCAGCGTGGCCGACGACGCCGAGTCCTGGATGACGCCCTTCCCGCCGCGGAACTGCGCCGGCAGGTCGAGCAGGTCGGCCAGCCAGTCGAGCATCACCGTCTCGACCTCGGTGCAGGCCGGCCCGGTCGCCCACATCATTCCCTGGGTGCCGAGGCCGGCGCTGATCAGGTCGCCGAGGACGCTCGGGCCGGACGTGTTGGCCGGGAAGTACGCGAAGTGCCCGGGGTGCTGCCAGTGGGTGGTGCCGGGCACCACGAGGTCGTCGAGGTCGGTGAAGACGCCGTCGAGCCGGTCACCGGTGCCGGGCGGCCCGGCGGGCAGCCGCGCGGCGGTCTCTCCGGGACCCGCGGTCGCGGTGACGGGCAGGTCGGGGAGGCGCTCCCAGTAGCGGGCCACCCACTCGACGGCGGCGTGGCCGAACTCGCGGAACTCGTCGGCGGTCATATGCGCGTTCACCCGACGACCATAGAGCCGTGACCCCCACGACGACGCCGATCCTCGGCCGCCGGACACTGCTGCTGCTCACCGCCACGTTCGGCGGGCTGAGCAGCTTCTACCTGCTGCTGTCGGTGGTGCCGCTGTACCTCGCCGACGCCGGCAGCGGCACCGCCGGCGTGGGCCTGGCGACCGGCGTGATGATGCTCGCCACGGTGCTGCTCGAACTGGTCGTGACGCGGCTGCTCGACCGGATCGGCTACCGGGCGGCGCTCGGGCTGGGCCTGCTGCTGTTCGGCGCTCCGGTGCTGGCGCTCCTGGCGTCGTCGGCGACGTGGCTGGTGCTGGTGGTCAGCGCCGTGCGCGGCGTCGGCCTCGGGCTGGTCGTGGTCGTCGGCAGCGCGCTCGTCGCCGGGCTCGCCCCGCCGGGACGCCGCAGCGAGGCGCTGGCCCTGTACGGGGTCGTGGCGGGGATCCCGGCCGTGATCGGGGTGCCGGCCGGCATCTGGCTCAGCGAGCGGATCGGCTTCGCGCCGGTGTTCGTGCTGGCCGCGGTGGTGGCGCTGCTTCCGCTGCCGGCGGCGATGGCCCTGCCACCCGTCGTGCCCGCTTCCGATGCGGCCGCACCCGGCTCGTTGCTCGGCGCGATGCGCGACGGCGGCTTCGCGCGACCCGCGCTGATCTTCGCCGCGGTGACCCTGGGCGCCGGGGTGTACGCCACGTTCCTGCCGCTCGCCGTGCCGGCCGACGCCCGCGAGGTGGCGGCCGTCGCGCTGCTCGCGCAGGCCGTGGCGATGTCGGTCGCCCGGCTGGCCGCGGGCCGGTTCGGCGACCGCCACGGCTCGGGGCGGCTGCTGGTCCCGGCGGTTCTGGCCGCGGTGACCGGCGGCGCGCTCGTCACCTGGACCGCGAGCCCGACCGCGACGGTGGCCGGCATGATCCTCTTCGGCGCGGGGTTCGGCGCCACGCAGAACGTGACCCTGGCGCTGATGATGGACCGCTCCCACCCCGGGGAGTACGGCCGGACCAGCGCGCTGTGGAACCTCGCCTACGACGGCGGCTTCGGCGTGGGCGCCGTCGGGATCGGCCTGCTCATCGGGCCCGTCGGCTACGTGACCGGGTTCGCGATCACCGCCGCGGTGCTGGTGGCGGCGCTCGTACCCGCGTGGGTGGACCGGAGGTGGGGCCGGTGAGAGTCGAACTCACACTGTCACGGACCTAAACCGTGTGCCTCCTGCCGTTGGGCTACGGCCCCGTTCCGCAAACCATACTCAACCCGACCCCGGGCGCAGAAACCCGCCGGCCGGTCAGGGGTCGGCGCGCAGCCGGGCCACGACACGCTCGGTGAGCTCCGCCAGCGTCGCCAGCTCGTCGTCGGTGAGCAGGTCGATGAAGTGCTCCCGCACCGAACCGACGTGCTTCGGCGCGGCCGCCCCGATCGCGGCCCGCCCGGCCGGTGCCAGGCAGACCAGCGACCCACGGCCGTCGTCGGGGCACGGCTGCCGGGTGACCAGGCCGCGCTGCTCCATGCGGGCGATGTGGTGCGAGAGCCGGCTGTTCTGCCAGAGCATGTGCGCGGCCAGCTCGGTGAGCCGCATCCGGTTGCCCTCGGTCTCCCCCAGCGTCGACAGGACGTCGTAGTCGGGTTCGGACAGGCCGCTGTCGCGGGCAAGGTCGCGGGCCAGCCGCAGGTCGAGCAGGCCGCGCATGCGGCGGTAGCCGCGCCAGGCGCGGGCTTCGGCGGGGGTCAGCCAGCGGGTCACCGTCCCAGCTTAGTTGACACGTCACCAAGGCGCACTCTAGCTTGGTGACATGTCACCTATCTCGTTCGGCCTCGACCTGCCGGCGTCACTGACACCGGAAGGGCCGGTGGCGCTGGCCCGCGCGGCCGAGGACCTCGGGTTCGACTTCGTGTCGGCCTCGGACCATCCGGCCGGCACCGACCCGTCCTACGAGACCTGGACCATGCTCGCGTTCGTGGCCGCCGGAACCGGCCGCATCGGCATCGCGACCCGGGTGCTCGGCGTCCCCTACCGCCCGCCGGCGATGGTCGCGAAGATGGCCGAGACCCTCGACCGCCTCTCCGGCGGCCGGCTCGTGCTCGGCCTGGGCGGCGGCGCTTCCGACGACGAGTTCCGCCAGCTCGGCCTCCACGTGCCGACGCCACGGGAGAAGGTCGTCGGGCTGGAGGAGGCCGTCGCGGTGATCCGCGGGCTCTGGTCACAGAAGGACTTCACCTACACCGGCACGCTGTTCCGCACCGAGAACGCCACCGTGGAGCCGAAACCGGAGCGGCGCATCCCCATCTGGTTCGGCACGTTCGGTCCGCGGGCGCTGGAGCTGACGGGCCGCGTCGCCGACGGGTGGATCCCGTCGCTCGGGTACGCGCCCGCCGAGGAGCTGCCGCGCATGCGCCGGAGAGTGCTCGACGCGGCCGAGCGGGCCGGGCGGGACCCGTCCACGATCACCACCGCCCTCAACCTGGACCTCGACGACGGCCTCGACCGGCTCGAAGACCTGATCGCGCAGGGCTTCACCACGCTGAACTTCAAGGTGGCACCGGGACCCGACCGGGCCGAGCGGATCGAGCGTCTGGCCACGGAGGTGCTGCCACCGCTCCGCGGCTGACGTACGGTGCCTGAGAACAACGACGTTCGAGGAGCCGCCGTGCCGACCATCCGTGCCCCTCGGGGTAGCACGCTCTCTGCCCGTGGCTGGCCGCAGGAGGCCGCGCTGCGGATGCTGCGGAACAACCTCGACCCCGAGGTCGCGGAGCGCCCCGACGACCTCGTCGTCTACGGCGGCACGGGGAAGGCCGCGCGCGACTGGCCGTCGTTCCACGCGCTCGTCCGGACGCTGGAGACCCTCGACGACGACGAGACGATGCTCGTCGCCTCGGGCCGGCCGGTCGGCGTGATGCGCACGCACGAGTGGGCGCCGCGGGTGCTGATCGCGAACTCCAACCTCGTCGGCGACTGGGCCACGTGGCCGGAGTTCCGCCGGCTGGAGGCCCTCGGGCTCACCATGTACGGGCAGATGACCGCCGGCTCCTGGATCTACATCGGCACCCAGGGCATCCTGCAGGGCACGTACGAGACGTTCGCGGCGGTGGCCGAGAAGCGGTTCGGCGGCAGCCTCGCCGGCACCCTCACGATCACCGCGGGCTGCGGCGGCATGGGCGGCGCGCAGCCGCTGGCGGTCACGATGAACGGCGGCGCCTGCCTGATCATCGACATCGACCCGAAGCGTCTGCGGAGGAGGGTCGACACCCGGTACCTCGACCTCGTCGCGCCGTCGCTCGACGAGGCGCTGCGCCTGGTGCTGGAGGCGAAGCGCGACCGGAAGGCGCTGTCGGTCGGCGTGGTCGGCAACGCGGCCACCCTGCTGCCCGACCTGCTGGCGCGCGGCGTGCCGGCCGACATCGTCACCGACCAGACGAGCGCACACGACCCGCTGTCCTACGTTCCCGACGGCATCGACCCCGACGACGCTCCCGACTACGCCGCGAAGAAGCCCGAGGAGTTCACCGACCGGGCCCGCGTCGCGATGGCGCGCCACGTCGAGGCCATGGTGGGCTTCCTGGACGCGGGCGCGGAGGTCTTCGACTACGGCAACTCCATCCGCGGCGAGGCGAAGCTCGGCGGCTACGAGCGCGCGTTCGCGTTCCCCGGGTTCGTACCGGCGTACATCCGGCCGCTGTTCTGCGAGGGCAAGGGCCCGTTCCGGTGGGTGGCGCTGAGCGGCGACCCGGCCGACATCGCGGTCACGGACCGGGCGGTGCTCGACCTGTTCGGCGACAACGAGCCGCTCGCCCGGTGGATCCGCATGGCCGGTGAACGCGTCGCGTTCCAGGGGCTCCCGGCGCGCATCTGCTGGCTCGGGCACGGCGAACGGCACCGCGCCGGGCTGGCTTTCAACGAACTGGTCGCAAGCGGTGCGGTGAAGGCGCCGATCGTGATCGGGCGCGATCATCTCGATTGCGGCTCGGTGGCGTCGCCGTACCGGGAGACTGAGGCGATGCGGGACGGTTCCGACGCGATCGCCGACTGGCCGTTGCTCAACGCCATGGTGAACACGGCGTCCGGCGCGTCGTGGGTGTCGATCCACCACGGTGGGGGCGTCGGCATGGGCCGGTCGATCCACGCGGGTCAGGTGACGGTCGCCGACGGCACGCCGCTGGCGGCGCGGAAGATCGAGCGGGTGCTGACGAACGACCCGGAGATGGGCGTGATCCGGCACGTCGACGCGGGCTACGACCTCGCCGCCGACGTGGCCCACGACCACGGGGTGCGCGTGCCCATGGCCGAGTCATGACCCCCGACCGGTTCGCCGCGCTGTGGCGGTCGTTGGAGCCCATCGGGCGCGACCCGGGCAGCGGCGGGTACCTGCGCTACTCCTGGTCGCGGTCCGATCTCGCCGCCCGCGAGTGGTTCGTGGAGGAGGCGCTCGACCGCGACCTCGAGGTCGAGACCGACGGCAACGGCAACCTGTGGGCCTGGTGGGGCGACCCGGAGGGCGGCGACGCCGTCGTCACCGGCAGCCACCTCGACTCCGTGCCGCACGGCGGCGCGTACGACGGTCCGCTCGGGGTGGTGAGCGGGCTGCTCGCGATCGACCTGCTGCGCGAGCGCGGGCACGGCGAGCCACGCCGGCCGATCGCCGTCGCCGTGTTCACCGAGGAGGAGGGCGGCCGGTTCGGCGTCCCGTGCCTGGGTTCGCGGCTGCTCACCGGGTCGCTCGACCCGGCGAAGGCGCTGCGGCTGCGCGACCGCGACGGCGTGACGCTGGCCGACGCGATGACCGCCGCCGACGTCGACCCGTCGCGGCTCGGTGCCGATCCCGCGCGCCTGCAACGGATCGGCGCGTTCGTGGAACTGCACGTCGAGCAGGGACGCGCGCTGGTCGACCTCGACCGGCCCGTCGGGGTCGCCAGCGCGATCTGGCCGCACGGGCGGTGGCGGTTCACGCTCACCGGCGAGGGCAACCACGCCGGCACCACCGCGATGGCCGACCGCCACGACCCTATGCTCACGTTCGCCTACCTCGTGCTCGCGGCCAACAAGGAGGCCAGGCTCGCCGACGCGCTGGCGACGGTCGGTCGGGTCGCCGCGCGGCCGGGCGCCACCAACGCGATCGCCGCCGAGGTCACCGCGTGGCTCGACGCCCGCGCGCCGGAACAGTCCACACTCGACGGTCTGGTCGCCGCCGTGGTGCAGCGGGTCTCGGAACGTGCCGCCCGCGACGGCACCAAGGTCTCGTGGACCGCGGAGTCGCTGACCCCGGTGGTCGACTTCGACGGCGGCCTGCGCGACCGGCTGGCCGTGCTGCTGGGCCCGGCCGGCAGCCCGGCGCCGGTGCTGCCGACCGGCGCCGGCCACGACGCCGGCGTGCTGGCCGCGCACGTGCCCACCGCGATGCTGTTCGTGCGCAACCCGTCGGGGGTGTCGCACGCGCCGGCCGAGTGGGCGTCCGATGTGGACTGTGCCGCGGGCGTCGACGCGCTCACCGCCGCGCTCGCGGACCTCGCGTTCCGGTGAGTGAGCTCTACTGGTGCGAGTTCGCCTGGATCGACGACCGGGTGCGGGCCGACGTGCTGCTCACCGTGGACGCCGGTCGGTTCACCGACGTCCTGCTCGACGCCGCTCCCGACGGTGTACTCCTGCCCGGGCTCACGTTTCCCGGGCTGGCGAACGCGCACTCGCACGCGTTCCACCGGGCGCTGCGCGGGCGCAACGGCCACGCACCGGGCTCGTTCTGGACCTGGCGCGACGCGATGTACGGCGTGGCCGCCGCTCTCGACCCGGAGTCGTACCTCGGGTTGGCGCGGGCCGTCTACGCGGAGATGGCGCTGGCCGGGGTGACGTGCGTGGGCGAGTTCCACTACCTGCACCACGGGCCCGGCGGCACGCCGTACGACGACCCGAACGCGATGGGCGCCGCGCTGATGACGGCCGCCGCCGAGGCGGGCATCCGGATCACGCTGCTCGACACGTGCTACCTGACGTCCACAGTGGACGGCCGACCGCTGGAGGGTCCGCAGTTGCGGTTCGGTGACGGGTCCGCCGAGGCCTGGGCGTCGCGGATGGCGGACCTCCGGCCCGGGCCGGGTGCGCTCGTCGGTGCGGCCGTGCACAGCGTGCGGGCCGTGCCCGCCGCGGCGCTGCCCGTGGTGGTCGCCGGCGCGGCCGGCGCGCCGCTGCACGCGCACCTGTCGGAGCAGCCGGCCGAGAACGAGGCGTCGCTGGTCCACTATGGACGGACACCGACCGCGGTGCTGGCGGACGCCGGTGTGCTCGGCCCGACCACGACGGCGGTGCACGCCACCCACCTCACCGACGCCGACCGGGCCGCGCTCGGCGGGAGCGGCACCGCGGTGTGCCTGTGCCCCACCACCGAACGCGACCTCGCCGACGGTCTCGGCCCGGCCGGCGACCTGGCCGACGCCGGGAGCCCGCTGTGCCTCGGGTCCGACTCGCACGCGGTGATCGACCTGTTCGAGGAGGCGCGCGGGATGGAACTGCACGAGCGGCTGCGCACCCGGGAACGCGGGGTGTTCCCACCGGCGGCGCTGGTGCGCGCGCTGGGCCCGGCCGGTCACGCGGCGCTCGGCTGGGCCGACGCGGGCACGATCGCGGTCGGCGCGCGGGCCGACCTGGTGACCGTCGCGCTCGACACGGTGCGTACCAGCGGATGCCGGCCGGCCGAGGCGGTGTTCGCGGCGACCGCCGCCGACGTGCGGCAGGTGATGGTCGACGGGCGGTTCGTCGTGCGCGACGGTGACCATGTGCTCGTGCCCGACGTCGCCCGCTCGCTGCGCGACGCGATCACGGCGGTGCTGCCGTGACCGCGATGGCGGTGACGGGCATCGGCCAGTTGACCACCCACGACCCCGCCCTGGGCACGCTCCTCGACGCCGCGCTGGTGCTCGACGGCGGCCGCGTCGCGTGGGTCGGTGCCGCGTCCGGCGCGCCGGCCGCCGACCGCGTGCTCGACGTGGACGGCGGGGCGGTGGTGCCCGGGTTCGTCGACCCGCACGCGCACCTGGTGTTCGCCGGCGACCGGTCGGCCGAGTTCGCCGCGCGGATGGCCGGCGAGCCGTACACCGGCGGCGGCATCCGCACCACGGTCGCGGCGACGCGGGCGGCCGGCGACGGGCTCCTGCGGGTCACCGTGCGGCGGCTCGTCGACGAGGCGCTGCGGCAGGGCACCACGACCATCGAGATCAAGTCCGGGTACGGGCTGACGGTGGAGGACGAGGAGCGCTCGCTGCGGGTGGCCCGCGAGTTCACCGACGAGACCACGTTCCTCGGCGCGCACGTCGTTCCCGCGGGCGCCGACGCCGACGACTACACGGCGCTGGTGTGCGGACCGATGCTGGCCGCCGCCGCGCCGCACGCCCGGTGGGTGGACGTGTTCTGCGAGCGCGGCGCCTTCTCCGGCGACCAGTCCGAGGCCGTGCTGCGGGCGGGCATCGCCGCCGGGCTCGGTGCCCGGATCCACGCCAACCAGCTCGGCCCCGGCCCCGGCGTGCGGCTCGCGGTCGAGCTGGGCGCGGCCAGCGCCGACCACTGCACGCACCTGTCCGACGCCGACGTCGACGCGCTGTCCTCGTCGGACACCGTCGCCACACTGCTGCCCGGCGCCGAGTTCGCCACCCGCTCCCCCTACCCCGACGCCCGCGCGCTCCTGGACGCCGGCGCGACGGTCGCCCTCGCGACCGACTGCAACCCGGGCTCGTCGTACACGTCGTCGATGCCGTTCTGCGTGGCGCTCGCCGTGCGGGAGATGCGCATGACGCCGGCGGAGGCGCTGTGGTCGGCGACCGCCGGCGGCGCGAAAGCGTTGCGGCGCGACGATGTCGGCCACCTCGGCGTCGGCGCGCGGGCCGACCTGGTGGTGCTCGACGCGCCGTCGGCGGTGTACCTGGCCTACCGCCCCGGTGTCCCGCTCGTGCGGGCGGTCGTACGGAACGGAGAACTGGCATGGCAACGGTGACGGTCACCGCAACCGGCGTCACGGCGGCGGAGGTCGTCACCGTCGCGCGCACCCCGGCGCCGGTGACGCTCGGCGCCGACGCGCTCGCGGCGATGGAGCGCAGCCGGTCGATCGTCGACGACATCGAGCGGGCCGGCCGGCCTGTCTACGGCGTGTCGACCGGCTTCGGCGCGCTGGCGCAGACGTCGATCGCGCCGGCCCGCCGGGTGGAGCTTCAGCACGCGCTGATCCGGTCGCACGCCGCGGGGCTGGGCGCGCCGATGCCCGCCGAGGTGGTGCGGGCGATGATGCTGCTCCGGGTGCGGTCGCTGGCGTTGGGGCACTCCGGTGTGCGTCCCGTCGTGGCTTCCGCACTGGTGGACCTGTTGAACGCCGGCATCGTGCCGTGGGTGCCGGAACACGGCTCGCTGGGCGCGTCAGGAGACCTGGCGCCGTTGGCGCACTGCGCGCTGGCGCTGACCGGCGAGGGCTGGGTGCTCGGCTCCTCGGGTGAACGGCTGCCGGCCCTCGACGCGTTGCGTACCGCGGGACTGGAACCGCTGACGCTCGCCGCCAAGGAGGGCCTCGCGCTCATCAACGGCACCGACGGCATGCTCGGCATGCTGCTGCTGGCCGCCTCCGACGCGCGTCACCTGTTCACGATGGCCGACGTGACGTGCGCGCTGGCGATCGAGGCGATGCTCGGCTCGGACCGGCCGTTCCAGCCGGAGCTGCACGCGATCCGGCCGCATCCGGGCCAGGCCGCGTCGGCGGCGAACATCCACCGGCTGCTGCAGAACTCCGAGGTGATGGCCTCGCACCGCGACGACTTCGAGCACGCCGTGCAGGACGCGTACGCGATGCGCTGCGCGCCCCAGGTGGCCGGCGCCGCCCGCGACACGCTCGCGTTCGTCGACCAGGTGGCTCTTCGCGAGCTGGCGTCCATTGTGGACAATCCGGTGGTGCTTCCCGACGGGCGGGTCGAGAGCACCGGCAACTTCCACGGCGCGCCGCTGGGCTTCGCGGCCGACTTCCTGGCGATCGCCGCGTCGGAGGTCGGCTCGATCTCCGAGCGCCGCGTCGACCGTCTCCTCGACGTGACCCGCAACCGCGACCTGCCCGCGTTCCTCTCCCCCGACCCCGGCGTCAACTCCGGCCTGATGATCGCCCAGTACACGGCCGCCGGCATCGTCGCCGAGAACCGGCGGCTGGCCGCGCCCGCGTCGGTCGACTCGCTGCCCACGTCGGGTATGCAGGAGGACCACGTGTCGATGGGCTGGGCCGCGACGGTGAAGCTGCGCCGGGTGGTCGACAACCTGCGCAGCCTCCTGGCGGTGGAGCTTCTGTCGGCGGTGCGCGGGCTGCAGTTGCGGCGGCCGCTCACCCCGTCGCCGGCGGGGCAGGCCGCGCTCGCGGTCGTCGGCAAGATGGCCGGCGAACCGGGGCCCGACGTGTTCCTCGCACCGGTGGTCGAGGCCTGCCGCGACCTGATCGCCGGCCCGGACCTGCGGGCCGCGGTCGAAGAAGCCGCCGGCGGACCGCTCAGCTAGGCAGCTGGGCGGCCAGATCGCGGAAGGCCCTGCCACGGTGGGAGATCGCGTCCTTCTCCTCCGGCGTCAGTTCGGCGTTCGTCCGCGTCTGGCCGTCGGCGAGGAAGATCGGGTCGTAGCCGAAGCCGCCGTCGCCTTTCGGCGTGCGGACCAGGCGGCCACGCTGCTCGCCGTGCGTGACCAGCTCCCGGCCGTCGGGCAGCACCAGCACGGCGGCGCAGACGAACGCGGCGCCGAGGTGCTCCTCCGGAACGTCGCCGACCTGGGCCAGCAGGAGCTCCAGGTTGGCCCGGTCGTCGCCGTGCTTCCCGGACCACCGCGCGCTGAACACGCCCGGCATGCCGTTGAGGGCGTCGACCGCGATGCCGGAGTCGTCGGCGATCGTCGGCAGGCCGGTGTGCTTCACGCCCTCGCGGGCCTTCAGCAACGCGTTGTCGGCGAACGTGAGCCCGGTCTCCGGAACCTCCACATAGGACGGAACGTCGTCGAGGCCGACGACCTCCACGGTGGTGAGGATCCGCTGGAGTTCGACCAGCTTCTTCCTGTTGCGGGTTGCCAGGAGGTATTTCACGCGACGGCCTTCCGCTGGAGCTCGGTGAGCTCCAGGCAGCCGGCGATGCCGAGGTCGAGCAGCGCGTTCAGCTCGTCGCGGCTGAACACACCCTGCTCCCCCGTGCCCTGCACCTCGACGAAGTCGCCGGCGCCGGTGCAGACGATGTTCATGTCGACGTCGGCGACGACGTCCTCCTCGTAGCAGAGGTCAAGGCGCGGCTCGCCGCCGATGATGCCGACGCTCACCGCCGCGACCGAGCGCTTGAGCACGTCGTCGGGCGAACCGGCGAGCTTGCGGCGACCGGCCAGCCAGTGGACCGCGTCGTGCAGGGCCACGTACGCACCGGTGATCGCCGCCGTGCGGGTGCCGCCGTCGGCCTGCAGCACGTCGCAGTCGATCACGATGGAGTTCTCGCCGAGGAGCTTCAGGTCGGCCGTGGCGCGCAGCGCGCGTCCAATGAGCCTGGAGATCTCGTGGGTACGGCCGCCCACCTTTCCGCGGACACTCTCCCGGTCGTTGCGGGTGTTCGTCGACCGGGGCAGCATCGCGTACTCGGCCGTCAGCCAGCCCAGCCCCGACCCCTTGCGCCACCGCGGCACCCCTTCGGTGACGCTGGCGGTGCACAGCACCCGGGTCTGCCCGAACTCGACCAGCACCGACCCTTCCGGATGAACGGTCCAGCCGCGGTTGAGGGTCACCGGGCGGAGCTGGTCGGGGGCGCGGTCATCGGGACGAGACATGCGTCCCACCCTAGGCGGCCTCGCCGTGCAACGAGACGCGGGGCGGCACCGGCAGGATCCCGCTGTGAACAGCCACGTAGTGCCCGATCAGCTCGTCTCCGACCGCCGCCCACGTGCGGGACCCGACCTCCGCGCGGCCGGCGGCACCGAACTCCCTGCGCAGCTCCGGGTCCTCGACGAGCTTCGACACCGCGGCACCCAGGGCCTCCGCGTCGAACGGAGGTACCAGGAATCCGGTTCTGTCGTGGGTCACCAGATCGACGGGACCACCCGCCGCCGGCGCGACCACCGGAAGCCCCGACGCCATCGCCTCCTGGATGGTCTGGCCGAACGTCTCGAACGGCCCGGCGTGGGCGAAGACGTCGAAGCTGGCGTACAGCCGGGCGAGCTGGCCGCCCCTGCGGGCGCCGAGGAACACCGCGCCCGGCAGCGCGCGGCGCAACGGCTCCTCCGCCGGGCCGGAGCCGACGACGACGAAGCGCACGCCCTTCTGCCTCGCGATGGGAGCCAGCAGGTCGATCCGCTTCTCCGCGGCGAGCCGGCCCACGTAGCCGACAATCACCTCACCGTTCGGGGCGAGGGCCGTCCGGAGGGCGGCACTGCGGTGGGACGGGTCGAAGCGGGCCGCGTCGACGCCGCGCCGCCACAGCCACACCCGCCTGATTCCGTTTGCCAGCAGGGCGGTCGCCGCGGCCGTCGACGGCGCCAACGTGCGGCCGGCGCCGTTGTGGATCTGGCGCAGCCAGCGCCACGCCGTACTCTCGCCCCAGCCGAAGTACCGGTACAGGCGGGCGTAGGCGGCCACATCGGTCTGGTAGACCGCCACCGACGGCAACCCGAGCCGGGCGGTGACCCGCGCACCGGTGCCGCCCAGGAAGAACGGGCTCGCCAGGTGCACGATGTCGGTGCGGTGTTCCCGTAGGGCGGCCGCGATGCGGCGACTGGGCAGCCCGAGCCGGAAGTTCGGGTACCCCGGCATCGGCACCGACGGCACCCGCACCACCGGGTACGGCAGCCGGCCGGTGACGTCACGGCACCCGGCCGACGGCGCGGGGGCGACGACGAGCGGCTCGTGGCCGCGGGCACGCAGGTGATCGGCCACCCGGACCACGGAGTTCGCGACCCCGTTGACGTCGGGTGGGAACGACTCGGTCACGATGGCGACGCGCATGAGTTCACCATCGGGGTCGCGGGTTAACCGGGGATCGACGCGCAGCCACACGTCGGCGGCTAGATGATGTAGCGCGTTCCCGGCCGCACGATGTCGATCGGGCCGCTGTAGGCGCTCGCCGCGGCGTCCTGGGTCATGAACTCGCTGCCCCACGCCGCCACCATGTGGGTGAGCAGCAGCCGACCGACGCCGGCCTTGCTCGCGTGCTCGCCCGCCTCGCGGCCGGTGAGGTGCAGGTCGGGCGGGTTGTCCATGTCGTCGAGGTAGCTGGCCTCGCACAGGAACGCGTCGGCGTTGAGCGCGAGCCGGATCAGCGCGTCGCACGGCGCCGAGTCGGACGAGTACGCCAGCGACCGCCCGTCGTGCTCGATGCGCAGCCCGAACGTGTCGATCGGATGGTTGACCTTCTCGGCGTGCACGGTGAACGGCCCGATCTGGGTCGTGCCGGCGGTGAGGTCGTGGAACTCGTACACGTCGTCGAGCTTCTCGGTGTCGTTGCCGGCGTAGGCCAGGGCGAGCCGCTGCTCGGCACCGGCCGGCGCGTAGAGCGGGATCTGCGGCAGCGGCCCGTCGGGCGAGTACCGCCGCGCCACCACGTAGGAGCAGGCGTCGAACATGTGGTCGGGGTGCAGGTGCGTCAGCACGATCGCGTCGATCGAGTACAGGCCGGCGAACCGCTGCACCGCCGTCATCGATCCCGTTCCGAAGTCGACAAGCATCCGGAACCCGTCGGCGTCGACCAGGTAGCACGAACATCCGGAGTCCGGCCCTGGGAAGCTGCCCGCGCAGCCCAGCACGGTGAGCCTCACGACATCCCGCTCTTCGCGCTCACAACCACTCCTAGATCGCCCCAACCCCGGCGGACCTCGCCAGGGAGCCCACGTTAGCCGCCACCGGGCCGAGGAACCGGGAGGCGAGCCGCGCGAACGGCTCCACGTCACCCGTAGCCAGGAAGCGGTGCTGCACCGTCGCCCCTTCCGGGCGTAGCATGTCGCGCTCGACGAGCACCCGGTACACGTCGCGCGCGGTTTCGTCGGCGCTGGACACCAGCGTCACCTCGTCGCCCATCGCCAGCCCGAGCATGCCGGCGAGCAGCGGATAGTGGGTGCAGCCCAGCACCAGCGTGTCGACCTCGGCGCGCTGCAACGGCTCCAGGTACGACTGGGCCAGGCCCAGCAGCGCCCGCCCCGACGTGATGCCCCGCTCGACGAACTCGACGAACTGCGGGCACGCGGCGCTCGTCACCTTCACGTGGGGTGCGGCCGCGAACGCGTCCTCGTACGCCCGGCTGGTGATCGTCGCCTGGGTGCCGATGACGCCGATACGCCCGTTGCGGGTGGCCGCGACCGCCCTGCGGACCGCCGGCCGGATGACCTCGACCACCGGGATCGGGTACCGCTCACGCGCGTCGTGCAGGCACGCCGCCGCGGCGCTGTTGCACGCGATGACCAGCAGCTTCACGCCCTCCTCGACCAGATGGTCGAGGCAGTCGAGAGCGTAGCGCCGCACGTCGGCGATCGGTTTCGGGCCGTACGGGACGTGCTTCGTGTCGCCGACGTAGATGACCTGCTCGCCCGGCAGCTGATCGAGGATGGCGCGGGCCACGGTCAGCCCGCCGACGCCGGAGTCGAAGATCCCGATCGGCGCGTCCATCACGTCGCGCAGCCTACGCCGTGAATCCGGCTGTGAAGGGTCGCTCTCAGCAGGTAAGTCACCAAATCGACATGGTTGGCGTGGATCAGTCACCCATGGTCGCCTCGGCCGTTGCTCTGGGTGAGGCACCACCGAGGAGACATGAGATGCGGACCGACACCCGCGACCGCCAGCAGGACGTGCACGACCGGTTCCGGGCCCGGTTGCAGGCCCGGTTGCAGAGCCCGCTCCAGGACCGGCTGCGCGCCGAGGCCCACGCCCGCATCCAGGAACGGCTGCGGTTCGCCGGCCAGACGCTGCACGCCGCGAACCAGTCGTGGCAGCAGACGCGTCCCGGCATGCTCGTCCAGCAGTACCGGGACAGCGAGTTCCACGACCGCACGAAGCATGCGGTCCGCGTGCGGTTCCGCCTTCCCCTGGACGGCGACCCGGCGCCCGACAGCCGGCGGCTCGCCCTGGTGGCCGGATGGGCGGGCGTGCTCGGGATGGCCGGGGTGATGGTCGCGCTGCCGGTGCTGGTCGATCTGTTCCGGCCGGGGTTGAGCTGGTACTTCCCGGTGATGCTGCTGATCGGTCTCGTGGGCGTGGGCGCGACGGCGGGGGCGTTCGCGAGCATCCACCGCCGACGGGCCCCCTGGATCGGCCTGTGGATCGGCACGGCGGCTCTGGCCCTGGCCGTGGTGCTGACCGCGACCCGCTGATCCCGGGCACGGCAGCCATCCCGGGCATGGCATGGACCCGGGCGCGACGGCCCGGGCACGACGGGCCCGGGAATGACGGGCCCGAGCACGACGGGCCCGAGCACGACGGGCCCGGGCACGACGGGCCTGGGGTGCGATGGGGCGTGGGCGAGCGGCTGGCGCATCGTCCTGGTGGCGCCGACGCCTCGGCTTTCAGATAAACGACGCTCTATCCAGTGCGCTCCCACGCCGAAAAGCCGCACTGGATAGAGCGTCGTTTATCAAAGGACCGCCTCGCGCACGGCGCAGCCGCACGGGCCCACCCCCACGAGCCCAGCCGAACGAGCCCAGCCGCACCAGCCCAGCCGCTGTCGGTCCGACCTGCTCGACTCCGATTGATCGTGGAGTCGGCTACCCCGCGCTCCGAACGGAGGGAGCCGGCCCCGTCTAAGAGGGTTCAAGGTCGCTGTTTGAAGGCCTGTTTGAGATTCTGGGCGGCGGCGGTGTGCGCATGCGGCTATCGCGCAGCGTTACCCCCGGTGCTCGCCGCAGCCGGTTCGCCGGAACATCGGCGTCCGGTTCGGTCGGATTCAACGACCTGATACTCCGGGATGATCAACTTCTCTGGAAGAAAAGTGCAGCGTGACTTCACGTTCGTTCCAGAGAAGTTGATCACCGATGCCGTGTCGCCCGGACGATGCCACCGTGAGTAACCCTTCCCGGCCCGACTCCGGCGATCGTCCCAGATCCCAAACTGGCTCTGAGGAAGAGGACCGCGACGGGCGACCGGCACACCCGACCGTCGTAGTGCACGCGAACAAGCGACCCAGGACACCGGGTACGAGCGGAGCTCAGGCCCAGAGCTGACCCTCCAGAGCCTGCTCGGCGTCGGCGAGGGTGCTGCCGTAGGCGCCGGTCGACAGGTACTTCCAGCCGCCGTCGGCCACGAGGAACGCCACGTCGGCCGGCCGGCCGGCCTTGACCGCCTCGTGGGCCACGGCCAGCGCCGCGTGCAGGACGGCGCCGGTGGAGAACCCGGCGAACAGGCCCTCCACCTCGATCAGCTGGCGGGTACGGAGCACCGCGTCGCGGGTGCCGACCGAGAAGCGCCGCGTGAGCACCGAGCCGTCGTACAGCTCGGGTACGTAGCCCTCGTCGAGGTTGCGCAGACCGTAGACCAGCTCGCCGTAGCGCGGCTCGGCGGCCACGATCTGCACGTCGTCGACCTTCTCGCGCAGGTAGCGGCCGACACCCATCAGGGTGCCGGTGGTGCCGAGGCCGGCCACGAAGTGCGTGATCGTGGGCAGGTCACGCAGGATCTCCGGACCGGTTCCCTCGTAGTGGGCACGGGCGTTGGCCGCGTTGCCGTACTGGTACATCATCACCCAGTCGGGATGCTCGGCCGCGATCTCCTTCGCCACCGCGACGGCCCGGTTCGAGCCGCCCTCGGCGGGCGAGAAGATGATCTCCGCTCCGTACATGCGCAGCAGTTGCACGCGCTCGGACGACACGTTCTCCGGCATGACGCACACGACCCGGTAGCCGCGCAGCTTGGCCACCATCGCCAGTCCGATACCGGTGTTGCCGCTGGTCGGCTCGAGGATGGTGTCGCCCGGCTTGAGCCGGCCCTCCTCCTCGGCGGCCCGCACCATGTGCAGAGCCACCCGGTCCTTCACGCTGCCGGTGGGGTTGCGATCCTCCAGCTTGGCCCACAGCCGCACCTCGGGTGACGGCGACAACCGGGGCAACCCCACCAGCGGCGTGTTGCCGCACGCGTCGAGCAGCGAGTCGTAGCGCGTCACGCCGTTACCCCCTGAGGGCGTGCGCGGCCGCGAACGCGAACGCGCCACCGGCGACGGCCGGCAGGATGGTGACCTCGTCACCGCTCTTCAGCTTGGCGTCGAGCCCACCCTGGAACCGCACGTCTTCGTCGTTGACGTAGATGTTGACGAACCGGTGCAGCGCGCCCTCGTCGGTGATGAGGCGGCCACGGATGCCCGGGTACTGGGCGTCGAGGTCGGTGAGCAGGTCGGCGAGGGTGTCGCCGGAGCCCTGCACGGCCTTCGAGCCGCCGGTGTAGGAGCGCAGGATGGTGGGAACGCGGACGTCGATAGACATTTCTCTTCAGAGCCTTTCGGAAACGACGACAACTGGAAACGGGTGAGCGACAGCTAGGCCGGACACTCGTAGTCGACAGTTGTCGGGCTCTGCCCGAACAGATACTTCTGGACCGCGTGCGGGTCGACCGAGGCGTTGAGCACCCGCACGGGCTCCTCGGTGATCGCGCCGTCGACGATGGAGTACGACCGCACCTCGGTGACCTCCGGGTCACGCGTGGAGACCAGGAGGTAGTGGGCGTTCGGCTCGCCGGCGTAGGAGACGTCGGTGCGGGACGGGTAGGCCTCGGTGGCCGTGTGCGAGTGGTAGATCACCACCGGCTCCTCGTCGCGGTCGTCCATCTCACGCCAGACCTTGAGCTGCTCCATCGAGTCGAACCGGTAGAACGTGCTCGACCGCTCGACGTTCTCCATCTCGATCAGCCGCTCCGGCACGTCGGTACCGAGCTTGCCGGCCACGACACCGCACGCCTCGTCGGGATGGTCCCGACGCGCGTGGGCCACGATCGCCTTGAGGATCGTGAGGTCGATGGTCAGCACGCCGTTCAGATTACCCTGCGGGCGGGCCGGATCTAATAACCGGCCAGCGCCTCGACCAGTGATGCTTGCAGCAGTGTGAGGAAGGCGTACACGGATAACTGCTGCACACGGGGCGAAGTCGGATCGGCCAGGACCGCCTCGTCGATCTCCGCCTCGAGATCTGTGTCGTCGCGCACATCGATCCGCATCCCGAGCGCCAGGCGGGCGTCGGTGAGCGCCCGCAGCCACGTCTCGGCCTGCTCCTCGTCGAGGTGCACCGTGCCGCCTCCGCGCGGCAACGCGCCGACCACCGTGCCGGCCTGCTCCAGCTTGGCCGCCTTCAGGTCGTCGTCGGTGTAGCGGTGCAGGTCGGTGGAGATCTCCCGGTCGTCGGGGTAGTGGTCGGGGAACAGCCGCGCGACCACCGGGTCGGCCCGGTCGAGGTCGTCGTCGGCGACCAGCTCCATGACCTGGCTCAGTACGTCGCGCAGCACGTCGGACTCGACCGCGTCGAGGGTGGCGACGCAGCCCGACCCGCGCCGGTAGAACATGCTCATCAGGCTCGAGTCTTCAAGAGCGCGACACCGTCGCCCAGAGCCCGTAGGCGTGCAGCCGCGACGCGTCGTGCTCCATGCGCTCGCGGGCGCCGCTCGACACGATCGCGCGGCCCTTGTGGTGCACGTCGAGCATCAGCTTCTCGGCCTTCTCCTTGCTGTAGCCGAAGAGCTTCTGGAACACCCAGGTGACGTAGTTCATCAGGTTCACCGGGTCGTTGTGCACGATCGTCATCCACGGCCGGTCGGCGTCAGGAACCCCGTCGGCATCGAGGTCGACGTCGGGCGTCTCGACCGGACTGGTCAGCGGTGCGGCCATGGCCTCCACCTTAACGCTCAGGCGAGCAGGACCCCGTGATCCACCGCGTCGCCGGCGAGCGCGCCGACCGCCTCGGCGAGCGCGGCGAACCGGTCCTCGATCGCCACACCGACCGCGTCGCGCACCGACCCGGCCGCGTGGTACAGCCACTCCCGGGCGGCCGCCGGGTCGGGCACGCCCCGGTAGTGCCAGCTGAGGTGGCAGTTGCCGGAGACGGCCAGGCTGACCTGTGGGAGCAGGCTCGGCGAGAACAGCCCCGTCGCCGACACGGCGTCGGCGGCACCGGACACCGCCGCCACGCCGGCCGTCGCCGTGACCAGCAGCGTGCGGTCGTCGGGCTCGACCCGCCGCCACAGCGCCGTGGTGACCCGCACCAGGTCGGACTCGCGCAACCGGCCCTCGACGACCGTCGAGAACACGGCAGCCACGAGGTCGCGGGCCGCCATGTCGAGGCAGGCCGAGGCGCGCAGGGACAGCGCGTGCAGCTCGGTGTCGAACGTGTCGGGCAGCCGCAGCGGGTCGACGGCGCAGCGCTCGACCAGCGCGTCGAGGTCGTCGGCGAACAGGTCCCTGACCGCCGTGCGGTGCTCGCTCAGCCGCTCGGCCAGCACCTGCCGCCAGGCGACGTCGTCGCCCGAGACCCTGCTGGATGCGCTCGCCTCCGCTCGCGCGGGCTCCGCGGCCCACGAGGCGTCGCCTTCCCTCGTCCCTGCGCTCCTCAGTCCAGACGACGCCGGCCGCTGAGCGGGGATGGCCGGGCGGGCCAGCCACTGCGGCGACCGCAGGTCGGCGGCGACGGCGGCAGCGTCGTCGACGTGGTACCAGGTGGCCGTCGCCAGCGCCGGGACCTGCGCCTCGACGGCGGCCCGGTCGGCGGGACCCGCGTCGCGGGTGGCCACCAGCACGACCCGGCCGGCCACCGCGGCCAGCGCCGCCAGCTCGGACCTGCGCTCCCCCACCAGCGGCTCGCCCGCGTCGAGGAGGTAGACCAGACCGTCGGCGCAGCGCACGGCGTCGGCGAGGACGGTGGTGCGGGCCGGACCGGGCGTGCCCGCCGGCGCCACGATGAGGTGCACGTACTCGAGGGTCGGCGCGGGCACCGACAGCGCGACCCGGCGCGGCGGCCGGGTGAGCGGACCGGTGCCGGCCGCGATGTCGCGGGGCTCGCGGTGACCGGGGATGAACGCCCGCGCACCGGCCGGCCCGTGCCGGAAGACCACGTACGCCGCCGGCGCGCTCTCGGGCACCGCGGCGCCGAGCAGGCCGGCCGCGTACTCGTGCTGGCCGGTGCCGGCGAACACCACCGTGGGACGCACCGGCGGCGGCTCGACGGCACTGCCGGCGCGTGCCGGCGCGGGGCGGTTGAGGGGGAGGTTCATCGGAGCACCCGTCGGACCGTCCTCACCGTCGGCGTCACCGGCGGAGCCGTCACCACCCGGCGGGGCAGGCACCGACTTTCCCGACAGCACGACCGGGGCCATAGCCACGCCTCCCGACGGCACATTGATGTTCAACGATGAAAACCGCAATTTGCAACCGCTGCTCGGCCCGCTCATTAGTACCATGCCGCGAGTCACTTGGGTACACGTGCGGGCGCGCAGAGTGATGGCAATGTCTATATGCTCCGCCCGTGGCCCCGTGGACATTCGTCGGACGTGCGGAAGAAGCGCGTCACCTCACCGATGCCGCCACGGGTGCCACCGGTCGGGGACTGATCATTGGTGGCGCATCAGGAATTGGCAAGAGTCGATTATTAAGATCGGTTACCGAGGCGCTCGACCCGGCCCGGTACCCGCTCGTATCGGTCACCGGTACCGCCGCCACCGCCGCGCTTCCGCTGGCCAGCCTCGCCCCGGCGCTGCCCGGCGACCTCGTCATCAGCGCCCAGAACGGTGCCGGTCCCAACGTCGTCGCGAGCCACGCCGGGCTCGTGCGGTGGGCGCTCGACGCCGTGCACCGCCTCGGCGGCGGCCGGCCGGTCGTCGTCGCCGTCGACGACGCCCACCTGCTCGACCCGCTGTCGGCGGCGCTGGTGCACCACCTCGCCCGCACCCGCCAGGCCACGGTGATCGGCACGGTCCGTTCGGGTGCGCCGACACCCGACCCGGTGCGGGCGCTGTGGATCGACGACCTCGTCGACCGCGTCGACCTCGGCCCGATGACCGCCGGCGACACCACCGAGCTGCTCGAAGCCGTGCTCGGCGGCCCGGTCGAGCCCCGCTCGGCCGGCCGGCTGTGGCGGCTGGCGACCGGCAACACGCTGCTGCTGCGGGAACTCGTCACCGCCGCGCGGGCCGGCGGCGAGCTGGTCGAGGCGTACGGCGTCTGGCGCTGGACCGGCGGGTTCGCGCTCACGCCCACCCTCACCGACGTCGTCGACCACCGCATCGGCCCGCTCGACCCGGCCGTGCGCGACGTGCTCGAACTGGTCGCGTTCGGCGCGCCGATCGGGCTGCCGCTGCTCGTCAAGGCCACCGACAGCGCCGCCGCCGAGCAGGCCGAGGAGCGCGGCCTCATCGAGGTGACCCGCGACGACCGCCGCACCACGGTCCGGCTGGCGCACCCGCTCTACGGCGAGGTCGTCCGCCGGCGGTGCCCGTTCACCCGGGCGCGGCGCCTGCGGGCCGACCTCGCCCACCTGATCGAGGCCACCGGTGCCCGCCGCGCCGGCGACGCGTTGCGCATCGCCGCCTGGCGGGTCGACAGCGACACCGCCACCGATCCGGGCCGGCTCCTGCGTGCCGCCCGGTCGGCGTTCCTGGGCAACGACCTGCCGCTGGCCGCCCGGCTCAGCAGGGCCGCGCTCGCCGCCGGCGGCGGCTTCGGCGCCACCGAGGTGCTGGCGACCGCGTTGTTTCTCACCGACCGGCCGGGCGACGCCCTCGCCGCGCTCGACGACAGCCCGGGCGGCGGGCGAAGTGACAGCCCGGGCGACAGGCCAGGTGACAGAACCAGCGGCTGGCCCACCCGCCGCGTGGCCGATCGCCTGCGGTGGAGCCTGCTGCACCGGGCCGTGTCGTACTGGGGTTGCTTCCACGGCGGGGCGCGCGAAGCTGGTACGTACCCGGGCCACCCGCACGTGCGTCCCATCGAACTGAGCTGGACGCGGGCGCTGGAGGCGCTGATGCGCCTGCACCACGGCGAACCCCGCGCCGCGCGGCGGCTCGCCGGCGAGGTCCTCGACGAGCCGGCGAGCGGGCCGGGCGCGCGGGCCGTCGCCCGCGCGGCGCTGGCCCATCTGCTCGCCGCCGGCGGCGCACCGGCGCGGGCCCGCGCGATGGTGGCCACGATCGACACCCGCAACCCGTACCTGGGCCTCGCCGCGGAGCTCGCGCACGGAACGGCCCTGGTCATCGCCGGTGACCTGGCGGCCATCGACGCGCTGGCCGGCGCCTCCGACGGCGACGGGGTCACGGTGCGGGCCGGATACCGGGCCGTGCTCGCCGCGCAGGCGGCGCGGCTCCGCGGCCGGCTCGCCGCCGCCGGCCGGCTCGCGGCCGAGGCGTGCGCGCTGCTGTCTCCGGGACGCGCGTACGCGGCGCTCGCGCACGCCGAGCGCGCCCACATCGCCGCGCTGTGCGGGGACGCGACGCTCGCACAGGCCGCCCTGGCCGAGGCCGACGCGCAGCGGGTGCCCGCGATGGCGGTGCTGGACCCCTGGCTGGAGCACGCCCGGGCCTGGGTGGCGGTGGCTCTTGGCGAGCAGGCCGAGGGCGTCGCGGTGCTGCGCCGCCTCGCCACCCGCCTCGCCGACGACGGGTTCCACGGGCACGAACTGCTCGCCCAGCTCGACCTGGTGCGGCTCGGCGCCGCCGGCGACGTGGCCCGGCGGGTGCAGTGGCTGGCCGCCTACTCCGACAACGCCCTCGCCGAGACGGTCACCTGGTACGCCGACGCGATGGCCCGCCGCGACGGGCCAGCGCTGCTCGGTGCCATGGAGCGCTTCCAGCGGCTCGGGATGACCCTGTACGCGGCCGAAGCCGCCGCGGCCGCGGTGAGCCTGCTCCGGGCGGTCCGCTCGGCCGCCGCCGGCGGCGCCGCCGAGGAGCTGGCCGCGCTGCTGGCCGCGTGCGCCGGCGCCCGGACCCCGGCACTGCGCGTCAAGCAGCCGGCCCTCACCAACCGGGAACGCGAGATCGCGTTGCTGGCCGCCGACGGGGTGGCGAGCAAGGAGATCGCGGAGCAGCTGTTCCTGTCCTCGCGCACGGTCGACAACCACCTGATGCGCGTCTACGCGAAGCTCGGCGTGAGCGGACGCAGCGAACTCGCCACCGCGCTGCGCGCCCTCCCCGATCTCGCCGGCGGCTCCTGAGGAGTGATTAGGCTCTGAGACGTGATCACGTCTCTGCTGACCGACCACTACGAGTTGACCATGCTCAGCGCCGCGCTCCGCGACGGGTCCGCGGAGCGGCCCTGCGTGTTCGAGGTGTTCGCCCGGCGCCTGCCGTCGGGGCGGCGGTACGGGGTGGTGGCGGGCACCGCCCGCGTCGTCGAGGCGGTCGCGAACTTCCGGTTCGGGCCCGACGAGATCGACTTCCTGCGATCGGCCGGCGTGGTCGGCGACGAGACGTTGGCGTGGCTGTCGGACTACCGGTTCTCCGGCGACATCGACGGCTACGCCGAGGGCGAGCTGTTCTTCCCCGGGTCGCCGATCCTCACCGTCAGCGGAACGTTCGCCGAGTGCGTCGTCCTCGAGACCCTGATCCTGTCGATCCTCAACCACGACGCGGCGATCGCGGCGGCCGCCGCCCGCATGGTGACCGCGGCGCGGGGCCGGCCGATCATCGAGATGGGCTCGCGGCGCACGCACGAGGAGGCCGCCGTCGCGGCCGCGCGGGCCGCGTACCTGGCCGGCTTCGCGACGACGTCGAACCTCGCCGCCGGCGCCCGGTACGCCATTCCCACGGCGGGCACCGCCGCGCACGCGTTCACGCTCCTGCACGACGACGAGCCGGCCGCGTTCGCCGCACAGGTCGCCGTGCTCGGACCGGGAACGACGCTGCTGGTCGACACGTACGACATCACCGCGGGCATCCGCAACGCCGTGGCGGTGGCCGGCCCGGCGCTGGGCGCGGTGCGCATCGACTCGGGCGACCTGTCGGTGCTGGCCGGGCACGCGCGCGAGCTCCTCGACTCGCTCGGCGCCACCGAAACGAAGATCATCGTGTCGGGCGACCTCGACGAGTACGCGATCGCGGCGCTGGCCGCCGAGCCCGTCGACGGGTACGGCGCCGGCACGGCGGTGGTCACCGGCTCCGGCGCCCCCACGGCCGGGCTGGTGTACAAGCTGGTCGAGGTCGCCGGCAGGGCGGTGGTGAAGCGGTCGGAGAACAAGGCGACGGTCGGCGGGCGGAAGACCGCCGTCCGGCGGCACAAGCCGACCGGCACGGCCGTCGAGGAGGTCGTGGCGGCGCAGTGCACGCCGACCCCGATGACCCACGACCGCGCCCTGCAACGGTCGTTCATCCGCGCCGGCGAGTTCCAGGACCTGCCGACGCTCGCGGAGTCGAGGGAACTGCTGCGGCAGAATCTGATCTCGATTCCGTGGGAAGGTCTCAAGCTGTCGGCTGGCGACCCGGCGGTTCCCGTGACGGTTGTGCCCTCAGGAGGTTCGTGAGATGACCCGCGCACTGATCGTGGTGGACGTACAGAACGACTTCTGCGAGGGCGGCTCGCTGGCCGTGGCCGGCGGCGCGTCGGTGGCTTCGTCGGTGTCGTCGCTGATGGGCTCGTACGACCACGTGGTGGCGACGAAGGACTACCACGTCGACCCGGGCGCCCACTTCGGCAACCCGCCCGACTTCGTGGACTCGTGGCCGGTGCACTGCGTGGTCGGCACCGGCGGGGTGGAGTTCCACCCGGCGCTGTCGACCGACCGGGTGGAGGCCGTGTTCACCAAGGGCGAGCACGCCGCCGCGTACTCGGGGTTCGAGGGCTTCAACGGCTCGCAGAGGCTGGCCTCGTGGCTGCGCGAGCGCGGGGTCACCGAGGTCGACGTGGTGGGCATCGCCACCGACCACTGCGTGCGCGCCACGGCACTCGACGCGGCCCGGGAGGGCTTCGCGACCACGGTGCTGCTCGACCACACCGCCGGGGTGGCGGAGGCGACGGTGTCGACGGCACTCGACCAGCTCCGCGACGCGGGAGTGACCCTGGTGGGCACCCCGATCGTGCGGTCCTGAGCCGGCCCCCGGTGCTGGCCGCGGGCGCGGCGCGGGCACCGACGGTGGGCGCGGCGCGGGCGGCCGGAAAGAGAAGGCCTCAGGCCGGCGGACCGGCCCGAGGCGACGCGTGATCCGGTGCTAGACCGGTTGGATGGCTGCCTGGCCAGGAACCACCTGGCCGGGTAGCCGGCGCTGGGCGACGACGCCCGCCGGAGCAGGTACCCCGAGAACGTCGGACACCCCGAGCACCGAGAACAGCCGCGCGATGAACGGGTTGACGTCGCGGAGCAGCATGCGTACGCCGAAGTCGGCGCAGATGCGGCTCGCCACGACCAGCGTGCCGACTCCCGTGGAGTCGAGGAACGAGACCTCTTTCAGGTCGACGACGAGCACCTTGAACTCGCCGGCGGCCAGCAGCGCGGATACCTCTTCGCGGAACTGTTGTGCGGTGGTGTAGTCCACCTCGCCGCGCAGGGTGATGACGAAGGTGCGGTCGGCCTGCGCGCCTGTCTTGATCGACAAACTCACTGCGTTCGCTCCCGAGGAAACGTTCACCAGGGTTGGTGCCCTAGGAAAGGTGAGCGTAGCGGACGCCCGCCCCCCGCGCCAGCATCGGAATCACGCACGGTCACCCTCCGGGTCAATTACCGTCACGCTCCGGCGACACCCCACAACGAGATCACCGACGATTTGGCGGTTCGGCGGCTTCCACAACCCCCATGATCAGCGCATTCCGCG
Organism: Virgisporangium ochraceum; assembly: GCF_016863655.1. Lineage (GTDB taxonomy): Bacteria > Actinomycetota > Actinomycetes > Mycobacteriales > Micromonosporaceae > Virgisporangium > Virgisporangium ochraceum. Next base: position 40,850 of record NZ_BOPH01000093.1, on the reverse strand, counting down.
GGTCGAGACCTTCCGATCGTCGATCACCGTCTACTTCCCGGGTTTCCTGTGAGTTCTCAGATAATGACCCGGACGGGTGGCCGCCGGTCCGGCCCGATCCGGAAAATCGACTTCCGCTGATACGGTCGGCGACCATGCCCCGGGTCCGCACGAACGCGCTGGTCGCCGCCCTGCTCACGGTCGCGCCGGCGGCCGCGTGCACGCTCGACGCGGCGCCGGCCGGGGTCGACGGCGGAGACCGGCGCACGCCGGTCTGGTCGGTGGAGGTGCCCGCCGACCTCGGCCGGCCCCGGTCGGGCCAGGCCACGGGCGACGCGGTCGTCGTGCAGGGCGAGACCGGGGTGGTGGTTCTCGCCCGGTCCGACGGCGCGGTGCGCTGGCGGCAGGTGGCCCCCGCCGCGGCGACTGCCGAGGTCGTGGCGGTCACGGGCACCACACTGGTCGTCCGGGACCGCGACCACCTCACGCTGGTCGATCTCACCACCGGCACCGAGCGCGGCACGGTCCGCTCGGCCTCGCCCGTCGCGCGGGTGACGCCCACCGGCGTGTACGTCGACGACGCCGCCGGCTCCCGGCGGATGGTGGTGGCCTACGACCTGGCCGGCAACCGGCGGTGGCAGCACGACCTCGGGGGCGTCGTCGACCTGACCACGCGTCCGGACGTCGGGTTCTCCGCTCCGTTCGCGCCGATGCCCGACGGGCCGCCGCTGCTGGTGACGGTGCGGCCGTCCGTCGAGGAGCCGTTCGAGGTGGTGAGCCGCTGGTCGGCACCGGTCGGGGGCAACCTGCTCGGCGCCTCCCCGGACGGCGTGGTGACCTGGACCAACGACCTCACCGGTCGGGCACGGGGGAAGGTCAACTACTTCGACTGACGGTGCGGATGTCGGGGTCGGCGACTGCGCGCCGAGGAACGACGCGGTGCACCGGCCGCGCCACACCGACCGTGAGGGCCACGCCACACCGACCGATACGGCCCCTCGGGGCTGGCCGCCTCGGAGGTGCGTCGGCGATCGGCACGACCGTGCCGCGGCTGTCCCGGTCCTCGGGTGAACGGTCGGTCCGGTGGTGGCCGGCTACCGGATGTCACCGGACGGGTGACGCCGCCCGGGCCCGGCGACCACTTCAAGATCGTGTTCTGAGGAAGGAAAGTGAAGTCCCACTGCAGGTTCTTTCCTCAAATGACGATCATGGAGGTTCGGCGGCGATCGGCGGTCGCCCGCCGGAGCACCCCGAACCCGGAAACGAAAAGACCCCCACCTCGGTGGGGGCCTTTCACGTCAGTGCCGGGACGGCGTGTCCTCCTCGTAGGTGGCACCACCGTCGCTCTCGGAGGACAGGGGCTTGGCACCACCCGGCGGTGGGCTCTTCAGGGAGTGGCCGGGAGCGTGCTCGGGGAACTTCGCGTCGAAGGCGGGCCGCTCGGAGCGGATCCGCGGCATGCGGTCGAAGTTGCGCAGCGGGGGCGGGCAGCTCGTGGCCCACTCCAGCGACATCCCGTGACCCCACGGGTCGTCGACCTCGACGACCCGGCCGGCCTTGTACGACTTGTAGCAGTTCCAGATGAACGGCAGCGTCGAGGCGCCGAGGATGAACGCGCCCACGGTGGAGATCATGTTCCAGGTGGTGAAGCCGTCGCCCACCTGGTAGTCGGCGTACCGGCGGGGCATGCCGCGGTTGCCCAGCCAGTGCTGGATCAGGAACGTGGTGTGGAACCCGATCATGGTCAGCCAGAAGTGGATCTTCCCTAGGCGCTCGTCGAGCATGCGGCCGAACATCTTCGGGAACCAGAAGTAGACGCCGGCGAACACCGCGAACACGATCGTGCCGAAGAGCACGTAGTGGAAGTGCGCCACCACGAAGTAGCTGTCGGACACGTGGAAGTCGATCGGCGGGCTGGCGAGCAGCACGCCCGACAGGCCACCGAAGAGGAACGTCACCAGGAAGCCGACCGCGAAGAGCATCGGCGTCTCGAACGTCAGCTGGCCGCGCCACATCGTGCCGATCCAGGTGAAGAACTTCATACCCGTGGGCACGGCGATCAGGAACGTGAAGAACGAGAAGAACGGCAGGAGCACCTGGCCGGTGGCGAACATGTGGTGCGCCCACACCGCCAGCGACAGGCCCGCGATGGCGATCGTCGCGCCGACCAGGCCCTTGTAGCCGAAGATCGGCTTGCGGCTGAAGACCGGGATGACCTCGCTGATGATGCCGAAGAACGGCAACGCGATGATGTACACCTCGGGATGGCCGAAGAACCAGAACAGGTGCTGCCACAGCATGGGTCCGCCGGTTTCGGTGGCGAACACGTGCGCACCGAGCCGCCGGTCGGCCTCCAGCGCGAACAGCGCGGCCGCGAGCAGCGGGAACACCATGATCACCAGGAGGCTGGTGATGAGGATGTTCCAGGTGAAGATCGGCATCCGGAACATCGTCATGCCGGGCGCCCGCAGCGTGAGGATCGTGGTGATCATGTTGACGCCGCCGAGGATCGTGCCCAGACCCGACAGGGCCAGACCGACGATCCACATGTCGGCGCCGACGCCCGGCGAGTGCGTGCCGTCGGAGAGCGGGGTGTAGGCCGTCCACCCGAAGTTGGCGGCGCCGCCCGGCGTGAAGAAGCCGAGCACGGCCAGCGTGCTGCCGAACGCGTAGAGCCAGTACGCGAACGAGTTCAACCGCGGGAACGACACGTCGGGCGCGCCGATCTGCAGTGGCACCACGAAGTTGCCGAAGGCGAACACGATCGGCGTCGCGAAGAACAGCAGCATGATCGTGCCGTGCATCGTGAACAGCTGGTTGTACTGGTCGACCGAGAAGATCTGGAGCTCGGGCCGGGCCAGCTCGGCGCGCATCAGCAGCGCCAGGAACCCGCCCACGAAGAACCAGACGAACGACGTGACCAGGTACATCAGGCCGATCAGCTTGGCGTCGGTGGTGCGCAGCAACCGGCCGACCATCGAGCCCTTCACGGCCCGCCGGACCGGATAGGGCCGGGTCTGGATCGGCTTTGGTGCGACGGTGGTCACGAACGGCCTCCTGCGCGCAAGCACCGGGATTTCCCCGCACCCGGCGCGTTGAACTGCGGTTCTGCTGTCGTCCGCAGAATAGTCCTCTCGGGACGGCCGGGCAGGCGCGGGGTCAATTACCGCGCGGCGTGGGTCACGTTTTGATATCGGACGCAGCCGGCGCGCACAGGAGCGAGTCACTACAAGACCAGTGATAGGAGGACGATGACGCCCTGGCTCCGCGCACCGCTACTGCTGTTCACCCGTCCCGGCGTAGCGTTCGCGCTGCTGGCCGCCGCCTTCGTCGCGACACTGCCCGCGGCGGCGGCCCCGTTGTTCCTCTCCTCCGCGCGCAACGCCGCGCTCTCGAACCAGATCTCCCAGTCGTGCCAGTGGAGCGCCGGCGCGCACGTCACCGCGACGCTCGGGTTCGGCCAGCTGCCCCCCGGCACCGCGGCGCCCGGCAGCCCCGCCGAGCTGATCGCGTACCGGGAGAACAAGATGGCCGCGCTGAAGCCCGAGGGGCTCGGCGACCCGGTGAACAGCGTGTGGATGACCACCGGCGGCGCCAGCGGCACCAAGGACCTCGGCCCCGTCAACGTCATGACCCGGGACGGGTTCGCCGACCACGTGCGGGTCGACAGCGGCGGCACCGGTCCCGGCGTGTGGCTGCCCAACCGCTTCGCCGAGCAGAACGGGCTGAAGGTCGGCGACCAGTTCACGATCGTCGGCTACAGCCGCAGCACCGTCGGGGCCGGCGGCGGCACGCAGGCGGCGCGCAACGCCACGGTGCCGGTCGCGGCGATCTACACCGACCTGCGCAGCTTCCCGCTCGACCCGTACTGGTGCGCCCACCGGGTGCTGTACGAGGGTGAGCCCGGCCAGGAGTTCTCCAACCGTCCCATCGCTCCGCTGGTGCTGATGGACGAGCCGACCTACATGAGCCAGGCGCTCGCGGTCAGCGCCCCGCAGATCCGGCACGAGGCCGACTACCTGCTGCGCGACCCCGGGCTGGACGTCGGCCGGGCCGCCGACCTCGCGGCCGGGGTCGAGCACATGCGGCAGGAGCTGCAGAAGGACCCGATGACCAACGCGGGCCTGACGTTCATCGGCTACATGTCGCAGTACGTGCCGCGCACCGACCTGGTGCGCCGCAGCCTCGTGCCGCCGGTGGTGGCGATCACCGCGGCCGGCGTCGCCGTGGGCCTGCTGGTGGTCGCGGCCGCGGCCATGTTCTGGGTGCAGCGGCGGCGCCGGGAGCTGACGGTGCTGGCCGCGCACGGCGTGGGCCCGGTTCCGCTGGGCTTCAAGGCGCTGCTGGAGGCGCTGCCGGCGCTCGTGGCCGGTGCGGCGCTCGGCTGGTGGTCGGCGTTGCTGCTGGTGCGCAACGTCGGGCCGTCGCCGGTCCTCACCGCCGACGCCCGGCCGCGGTCGCTGCTGGCGGCCGCGGCGGCGCTGGCGGCGGCGCTCGCGGTGGTCGCGGTCGCGGCCGGCATGCGGTCGCGGTGGCTCACCGACGTGGTGACCAGGCACCGGCGCGTCCAGCTGTTCCGGCTGCCGTGGGAGCTGCTCCTGGTGGCGGCCGGGGTCGGCGCCTGGTTCCTGCTGAGCGACAGCACCGAGGTGAAGGCCGACGGGTTCGGCACGGTCGCGCAGGTGCCCGGCCGGCTGCTCATCGTGCCGATCCTGGTGATCATCGGGCTGGCCGCGTTCGGTGGCCGGCTCGGCACCCGGTGGCTGCGGCGGCGGGCCAGGCATCCCGGGTCGACGCGGCCGGCGCTGTTCCTGGCGGGCCGGCGGCTCAGCCGGGAGGCGGCGATCGCCGCGATGCTCGCCGGCGCCACGGCCGTGCCGATCGCGTTCGCCGCGTACGGGGCCACGGTGAACGGCTCGGTGCGCGCGACCCTGCAGGCCGAGGCCGGGTTCATGGTCGGTGCCGACGTCGTGGTCACGCTCGCGCAGCCGGCGGCCGTGCCGCCGTCGCTCGCGGACAGCACCACCGAGGTGACGCGCGTGAGCGGCGTCCTGGTCGGTGGCGTGCAGACCGACATCCTCGTAATCGACCCGGCGACGTTCACCCGCCGCTCCGCGTGGGACGACCGTCCGATAGGCATTGCCGACGACGAGGCCATGAGGATCGTCCGGGACGGTGGCGCGGTCGGTGCCCGTCCCTTGAAGGGCGGCGAGCAGCAGCTCACGTACGTGGGGCGGGAGTACCCGTCGATGCGGGTCACCCGGGTCGACCTGCTGATGGCGAGCCAGGGCAGCTACCCCACGATGCTGGTCTCCCGGGAGACCGCCGGCGACCTGGTGCAGCGCGGCACGCCGCAGCTATGGATCCACGGCGACGCGGCGGAGATCCGCAAGGCGCTTGCCGGGTCGGGGCTGCCGGTGGCGCGCATCGCGGTGGCGCGGGAGCTCTACGGCGACACCGTGTTCGAGGCGGTCACCTACACGTTCGACTACCTGGCCGCGTTGTCGCTGCTCACCGGCCTGATCACGGCCGTGGGGCTGCTGCTGTACCTGGAGAGCCGGGCACCGGCGCACCGCCGCGGGTACGCGTTGCTGCGCCGGATGCGACTGCGGCCGCGGTCGCATCGCGCGGCGCTCGCCGTCGAGCTGTCGGCGCCGCTCGTGGCCGGGCTCGCCGGCGGGACCGCGCTGGCGTTCGGAATCGTGTCGGTCGTGTCCGACGAGTTCGAGATCAACACGACGCTGCCACCGGGTACGGTCGTCGCCGTTCCGTATCCGGTGCTGGCCGTGACGGCGGCGGCGGTGGCCGTCATCGCGCTGCTCGCCATCGGTTACGCCCAGCGCCGGGTAGGCAGGGCCACTCCCGCGGAGGTGCTACGTGAAGTCGCCTGAAGCTGTGACGTGCCGGGGCGTGGAGCGGGCCTACCACCTCGACGCCACCGACGTGCCGGCGCTGCGCGGGGTCGACCTCGTTCTGGAGCGCGGGTCGTTCACGGCGCTGGTGGGTCCGTCGGGGTCGGGGAAGTCGACGCTGCTGCGGCTGCTCGCGTGCGTCGACCGCGCCGACAACGGCGAGGTGCTGATCGACGGCACCGACGTCACCCGGCTCTCGCGTGGGCGCCGTGTGAAGATGCGGCGCAAGCGGATCGGCTACATGTTCCAGAGCCCGGCCGACAACCTGCTCGAGTACCTCACGGTGCGCCAGCACCTCGAGCTGGGCGCGAGGCTGCGCGGTCTGCGTGGCTACAAGGGCGAGGTGACCGCGATGCTGGAGCGCCTCGGCCTGCCCGACCGGGCCGACCACCTGCCGCACCAGCTCTCCGGTGGCGAGCAGCAGCGCACGGCGATCGGGTTCGCGGCGATCGGGCCACCGGCGGTGCTGGTCGCCGACGAGCCCACCGGCCAGCTCGACCACGGCACGGTCGACTCGGTGCTCGCGGCGTTCGCCGTCCTCGCCGAGACCGGCGTGGCGGTGGTCGCCGCCACCCACGACCCGGCCGTGGCGAGCCGGGCCGACCAGGTGATCCAGATGCGCGACGGGCAGGTGGTCACATGACGGTCGTGGTGGAGAACCTCACAAAGAGGTTCCGGCGCGGGTCGGAGACGGTCACCGCGCTCGACGACGTCTCGCTGGTGCTCGCGCCGGGCGAGCTGACCGTGGCCGCCGGGCCGTCCGGGTCCGGCAAGACCACGCTGCTGTCGATCATGGCCGGCTTCGAGACGGCCGACGCCGGCACGGTCCGGTTCGACTCGCCGCTGCCCACCGGCTCCGACCCGCTGGCGATGACGTGGCGCGACCTGGCGTTCGTCCCCCAGGCGCTGGCCCTGCTCGACGAGATGAGCGTGCGCGAGAACGTCGACCTGCCGGCACTCCTCGACCCGCCGGCCGCGGCCGAGCGCGGCGAGCCCGCCGACGACCTGCTGGCGAGGTTCGAGATCGGGCACCTGGCCGACCGGTACCCGTCGATGACCTCGGGCGGCGAGCAGCAGCGCACGGCGGTGGCCCGGGCGCTGCGCCTGCATCCGCCGCTGCTGCTGGGCGACGAGCCCACCGGCCACCAGGACCGCGGCCGCATCGAGCTTGTGATCGGCATCCTGCGGGCGCACGCCTACGCCGGGAACGTGGTGCTGATCTCCAGCCACGACGAGGCGGTGATTTCCGCCGCCGACCGGGTACTGACCCTCGCCGACGGTCGGCTTATGTCGGACAAGCGGACCGGGGTGCGCCGCTAGGGCGTGTCCGGTGGATCCTTGCCGGACACGCCCTAGGTTCGACACAGGTCATCGACGCAACTACAGTGACGAAAGTTTCCACTGTTCGCAGTTCGTTGATCACTCAAAGCCATGATCTTCCTGGGGGGAACCGTGGACGCCGACTCCCTCACCAGCCGGCTCGCCGCCGGGCTGGTCCGCGTCGCGGTCACCACGCAGACCGACACCGTGGCGCCGGGCGAGGACCCCGAGGTCGAGCGCACCGTCGCCCAGCAGCAGATGCTGCTTCTGCTGGCCCGGCGCGCGGAGACCTACCGGCTCACCGAGCTGGCCAACCTGCTCGGCATGACCGTGCGGACGGCCGTGTCCACGAGCGGCGCGCTGGCCCGCGAAGGGCTGGTGCAGATGCGGCCCAGCCCGTCCTACGCGCCCGACGAGGTGCGGATCTTCCTGACCGCCAAGGGCCGGGCCGCCGTTCCCGACCTGGCGAACTGGGCCGACGCCCTGCTGGGTGAGGTGCAGAACCTCGACGAGGCCGCGCAGGAGAAGGTGCTGAACCTGGTCACCGACCAGATCGCCCAGCTCCAGCGGGCCGGCCGCATCCCGGTCACGCGGATCTGCCTGACCTGCCGCTACTTCGACGGCTACGCGCACCCCGGCACGAACCTTCCGCACCACTGCCACCTGGTGGACGCGCCGTTCGGCTACCGGGAGCTGCGCCTGCGCTGCCCCGAACAGACGCCCCCGGCCAACTGAACGGCCGATAGCACCGCAAAACGCCCATCTCCGACGCCCCGTCAGACGACGATGGCGGAAGTTGCCGCGCGGTTTGCTTCAGGTCGCACAGGGGTGCGCCGAAGCTCTGGGCGAAGGCGAGCAGGACGGTTGCGAGCCGGTCGCACGTAAGGGGAACGAAGCGATGTTCAGGAACCTCCGCATCACGCTCATCGCCGCCGCCGGCGTCTTCGCCGGTGGCACCGCCCTCCTGGTCGGCGCGCCCGCGCAGGCCGCTGAGACCCCCGCGACCCCCGTGACCCTCGACAAGGCCGTCGCCTACGCCCGGGACGGCGCGATCTACACCAGCAAGGGCGCCGACGAGACCCGGCTCACCGCCGCCGACCGGAACAGCCGCCCGCGCTGGTCGACCGACGGCCGCACGATCGCCTACGTGCACGCCGGCGAACTGTGGCAGATGAACGCCGACGGCACCGCCCAGCACCGGGTGACCGAGGGCCGGGCGGCCGGGGCGGCCTTCTCCCCCGACGGCCAGTGGATCGCCTACTCGGCGCCGGCGTGCCTCGGCGGTCCCGGCGTCTACCGGGTGCGCGCGGCCGCGCCGCACGGGGTCCCGGAGGTTCTGTTCCCCGCCGCCTGCCGCGAGCAGGAACTGCCGGCGCCGACCGCACCGACCACGACGGACGCGACCGCCCTCACCGAGCGCCTGCGCACCGACGACGCCATCGCCTGGGCCCCCGACGGCAAGCGGATCGCGTTCCGCGGCGGCGACTGCGAGAGCGTCTTCGACGACTGCCTGAGCCTCGGCAACATCGAGACCGGCATGGAGCGCGCGCTGGCCGGCTTCGGCGGAGGCGGCTCGGACGACGGCTTCGCGGTGGTGCCGGCGTACCGCCCCGACGGCGCGAAGGTCGCGTGGACCACGTACGACGGCACCGCGATGACGATCACCGAGGCCGCCGCCGACGGCACCCAGCGCCGCCAGATCGGCGCCAGCAACGACCGGGAGCTCGCCTACGTCGACGCCGGCAAGGCGCTGGTGACCGCGAAGCACCAGGGCCGCTCGTGGGTCACGCTGGTCGACCTGAACACCGGCGCCCGCGTCCCGTTGAAGGCGGGCTCGCAGCCCAGCGTCCAGCCCTAAGGCTTGCAGAGAGGAAGGGACCCGCTCAGGCGGGTCCCTTTCTTCATGTGGAGAGCGGCAACCGGATCCGGAACGTCGACCCGTGGCCGAGCTTCGAGCAGACCGTGATGGACCCGCCGTGCTCCTCGACGATCCGCCGCGCGATCGTCAGCCCGAGCCCGGCACCCTGCACGGCGGCCCGGGTGGCCTGGCTGGTGCGGAAGAACCGGTCGAAGAGGCGGGGCAGGTCGTCCTCCTCGATGCCGACGCCCTCGTCGACGACGGCCAGCTCCACCTCGCCGTCGGTGCGGCTGACGAAGACCCGGATCGCGGCGCCGTCGGGGCTGAACTTCACCGCGTTGGTCAGCAGGGCGCGGGCGGCCTTCTCCAGGTGCGGCGCGTCGGCGAGCACCGGGTCGAGGTCCGGGTCGATGCCGACCTCGATGCGCTGCGACCGGGCCTCGGCCAGCCCGCTCACCCCGGAGACCACGCGGTTCACCAGCTCCGGCAGCGCGGTGGGTTCGAGGTCCAGGTGCAGGTTGCCGGCGTCCATCTGGTTGACCAGGAGCAGGTCCTCGATCAGCGCCCGGAGCCGGCCGGCGTTGCGGGCCATCGTCTGCAGCATCCGCTGCTGGTGCACCGGCACGTCGCCGGCGTCGCCGTCGAGCAGCAGCTCGAGGTAGCCGCTCATGCTGGTCAGGGGCGTGCGCAGCTCGTGCGACACGGTCGCCACGAAGTCGTCCTTGGCCTGGTCGAGCGCCTCCAGGCGGGTCGCGTTGGCCCGTTCCCGCTCCAGCGCCTCGCGCAGCGCCTCCTCACCCCGCCTGCGGGCCCGGATGTCGTGCAGGAACGCGTTGAACGTCCAGGTGTCGCCGTCGCGGCGGGCCCAGATCGCCAGCTCCACCGGGAACTCGCCGCTGTCGGGCCGCCAGGCGGGCACCTCGATCCGCGTGCCGATCACCTTCTTGACGCCGGTGGCGAGGAACCGGGCCATCCCGCTGCGGTGGGCGTCGCGCAGGGCCGGCGGCACGATCGTCTCGGCCAGCGACTGGCCGAGCGCCAGGTCGCGGGGCACCCCGAACATCTGCTCGGCCGCGGCGTTCCAGGCCCGGATCATGCCCTCGGCGTCCATCTCGACGAACGCCTCGGCGGAGGTCTCGATGATCTCCTCCAGGCGGCGGGCGCCCGCCTCCACGTCGCGCTGGCTCTGCACCCGGTCGGCCACCCGGCCGAGCTGGGCGCCGATCGTGCCGAGGACCCGGAGCAGATCCGCGTCGGGCTCCATCCGCACCTGGCTGAAGAACTCGAGCGCCGCGACGACACCGGAACCGCCGAGCACCGGGAACGCCATCGCCGACGCGATGCCGAGGTCCTCGCCGCCCTTGGAGCGGACGAAGTCGGGATCGGCCACGACGTCGGCCGACCACTCCGGCGTCCGGCTCACCGCCACCATGCCGGGCAGCCCGACGCCCAGCGGGAACCTGGTCCTCGCGGTCACCCGGCGCAGCGCGCCGAAGTCGGCCGCGCCGGCGCTCGGCAGCGCCCAGATGCCGCTGGAGACGAGCGTCGTCGGGTCGTCGGCCTCGGGGACGCAGAGGTGGCCGGCCGGCCAGCCGGTGAACCGGCAGACGGCGTGCAGCGCGACGCCGCCCGCCTCCTCGACGGAGTCGGCCTCGTTCGCCGCGCGGGCGACCTCTTCGAGCAGCATCAGCAGCGCCGACCCCGAGGGGCCGGCGTGCCGCACCGCGAACTGTGCGTCCGTCATCGCCCCTCTAGCCTGACGGCGAAACTGCGAGAAAACTCAGGTTTGGACGAATACCGCGACCGTCCGCGCCGGCACCGTGAACGTGCCCGCCTCGAACCGCGCCCGCCGCACGACCGCGTCGGCGCCCCTCTCCTGCACCGGGTGCAGCGCGACGCGGGCGCTCTCCAGGGCCTCGACGCGCTGCGTCTGCTCCCGCGGCGTCGCGTTGAACACCACCACGATGCTCTTCCACCGCCGGTCGACGCCGCGCGCGTCGAGCGTCATCGTGATCACCCCTGGCGTTGCCGACGGGCCCGCGAGCGGGAACGCCAGCCGCCGCTGGACCTCGGCGGCCGTCGGCAACGCGAACACCGGCGACGACCAGCGCACCGCGAGCAGGTCGGCGTAGCGTTCGGCGCTCGCGGTGACCTCGCCGCAGCCTGGCACCAGGGCCGGGTCGGCGAGCAGGGGACGCGCGTACGGCCACTTGTCGGCGTTGTCGGGCGCCGGCGGCAGCCCGTGGCCGAACCCGTTGCCGTCACGGCAGTTCCACCGGATCGCGTTGAACCAGTCACCGGAGTTGTAGGAGTTGCGGTCGAGCGACTTCGACCGCAGGAGGTCGGACCCGGCGGTGACGAACCCGGTGCCCTGGCCGAGCACGGTGGTACCCAGCGACAGCGTCTGCATCCGCCCCCGGTCGGCCGCGCCGGTGCCCTGCGGCAGCTTGAACGCCAACGCGTCGTACAGGATCTCGTTGTCGTGCGCGTCGACGTAGGTCACCGCCTCGGCCGGCGCGGCCGTGTACCCGGCGGGGGAACCGTTGTAGTCGACCTGCTCACCGGTGACGGTGCGCCCGTCCGACGCCGTGAACCGGTAGTCGCGCAGGTTTCCGGCCAGCCCCAGCTGCACCACGTCGTGGTAGTGCAGGAGGCGGTTGCGCTGGTCGGTCTCGGATCCGTTGACCGGGTCGCCGTTCGGGTCGGTGAACAGGCCCGACCCGAAGCCCTGCAGGCGCGGGTTGGCGTCGAACGGGCCGCCGCCGCGCACCGCGTCGCGCAGCCGGTCGGAGAACGTGGCGATGCCGGTGCCGGCCATGTTCCGCTGCGTCGCCTGCTCGAACCGCTGGTTGCCGGACACCTCGCCGAAGTCCCAGCCCTCGCCGTACAGCAGGATCCGCTTGCCGTCGACGCCGTCGCGCTGGAGGGTCAGCTCGTCGAGGGCCTTGCGCACCGCGAGCATGTTCGCCTTCGGGTGGTGACCCATGAGGTCGAACCGGAAACCGTCCACTTTGTACTGTCGGGCCCACAGCACCACCGAGTCGACGACGAGCTTGCCCATCATCATGTGCTCGGGTGCCGTGTTGGCGCAGCACGTGGAGTTCGCGACCGTGCCGTCGTCGAGCAGCCGCTGGTAGTACCCCGGCACGATCTGGTCGAGCACCGAGTACCGGTGCGTGCCCGCCGCGGGCGTGTGGTTGTAGACCACGTCGACCACGACCCGCAGGCCCGCCTGGTTGATCCCGGCGACCGCCTGCCGCAGCTCCCGGGTGCGCGCCGGACCGTCGGGGTTCGTGGCGTACGAGCCCTCCGGTGCGTTGTAGTGGAACGGGTCGTAGCCCCAGTTGTAGCCGTCGGTGTCCTTGACCTGTTCGACGCACGCCTGCTGCTGCTCGGAGTCGGGCGGCAGCGCGGCGAGGTCGCAGGGCGGCTGCTGCTGGTCGCCGCGCCGCTCGGGGATCGTCGCGATGTCGAAGACCGGCAGCAGGTGCACGTAGTTGGCGCCGGCCCGCGCGAGGCTCCGCAGGTGCCGCATGCCCCTGCTGTCGCGGTCGGCGAACGCCAGGTAGGTGCCGCGGTGCCCGGCCGGCACGGAGTCGTCGGCGACCGAGAAGTCGCGGACGTGCACCTCCTGGATCTGCGGCCGCGCCGGCAGCGCCGGCTTGCGCAGCCCGCGCCATCCCGGTGGGGCGAGCGCGGGGTCGGCGAGGTCGACCAGTTGGCTGTGCGTCGAGTTCGCCGACAGCGCGACGGAGTACGGGTCGGTGACGCTCGCCGTGACCACTGCCTGCGCGGCCGGCTGCCACGCGGTCACCTTGAACCGGTAGTACTTCCCGCTCCACGCCCGCTCGCCGGTGACCTTCCAGACGCCGGTGGCGTCGTCGCGCCGCATCTGCCGCACGGCGGCGCTTCCCGACGGCGTGTCGAACAGCTCGAGCTCCACGGTGCGGGCGGTCGGCGCCCACACGGCGAGCGACGGCCGTCCACTGTGGAACTGCGGGCCGAGCCGCTCGGTGGCGGCCCGCCGGTAGACGTCGTCGAGCGCGCCGGGGATCTGCACCCCGGTCGCGAGCGTCAGGTTCCCGCCTTCGTACTCCGCGAACACCAGCTGCGAACGCAGCGCCTCGACCACGCGGTCGCGGTCGGCCGGGTCGACGCTGAACGCGGTGTACGCCCACAGGTGCGGGTACTTCCGCCGCTGCGCCTCGGTGAGCGCGCCGGCCGGCTGCAGCCGGATCGGGGTGCCGCCGACGAGCTGACCGTCCACAGTGGAGATCCGGCCGGCCGGGTCGTAGCGCAGTTCGTACCGCCTACCGTCGGTGTGGTCTGTGCCGTTTCCCGGGCGGACCGCGATCGTGTCGCGGTCGAGCCAGACCGCGCGCTGCCGGGTGATGTCGGTGTCGGGGGCGTCGAACGACATGGGGAGCAGGTACCTCGGTTGGCCGGACAGGATCCACACTTCGGAGCCGACCCCGGCCAGGTCGAGGAACTGGTCGTCCGGGAGGTCCTTGGTGTCGCCTTTGTGAACTATGTATGCCAGGGTGGTGGCGCCGCTCGCCAACGGTACCCGGAACACCGCACCGAAACCGTCGATCCGCTCGGGTGGCAGCGGCTCCGTCCAGGTCGTGGGACCGGCCGCGCCGTCCCACACGTGCAGGCCCCAACCGGCGTAGTCGCCGTCGGCGCGGCGGTAGTGGAGGACGGCCTCGTTCCGCGCCGCGGCCTCGCTCCGGTGCACCGCCGGGTCACCCGGCTTCACCCACGCCTCCCCCTGCCGCTCCGGCGTCAGCGTGAGGTCGTTCACCGGGTCCTTGATGTCTCCACTGTGGACGATGAAGTTGAACGCCGCGGCCGGGTCGCCCACCGGCACGTTCCAGTACGCGCCGAACGCGTCGGTGCCGTCGGGCGGGCGCGGCGCCGCCCAGTCGGTACGCGCCTCCGCGGCCACCCCGTCACCCCACAGGTGCAGACCCCAACCGAGCTCCGTGCCCAATGCGCCCGCCCCCGCGGGCGCGTGCCTCGGGGCCTCCGCGGCGCCGCCTTCCCTCGTCGCTCCGGTCGCTACGCTCCCTGCACTCCTCAGTCCAGGCGACGCCGGCCCCGAGGCCCTCCCATAGTGGATGGTGACGGTGCCGGTCGCGGCGGCGCGGGAGGCGTGCGCGTCCCGGTCACCCTGCCGGAGCCAGACCTCGGCGGACCGCGACGTGTCGACGACGGCGGTGAGGTCGGTGACCCCGTTCGCGTCGACCACGCCGATCTCGACGCTGCCGCCGGGGTTGGCGACCCAGGCGAACCGGCCGTAGGTGTCCTCCCCTGCGAACGGGTAGGTGACGCCGCCGACCTCCAGCAGCCAGCCGGTGTAGTCACCCGCCGGGCGCTGGTAGTGGACGACGAGGTACCCGTCGGTGTCCGCCGGCGCGGCGGTGACCGGCGTACCGACCAGGAGCATCGCCAGCACCGCGACCACGACCCGGAACCCGCGGCCCCACCGGACCCGCACCGGAAACGCCGGCAGAGTGTAGGGCATGACGGCGCCTCCCGAGGTCGATTCCGTGGGCGGAACCTATCGGCGTTCGTCACTCGATCACAAGCCTGAGTCCTAGTTCACGCCCACTGGCGCCTGGAACCTTTCATTGGGTAGTCAGGAACGATGTCCGACGCACTTCTGCCCATCGGCGTGGGCCTGGGCATCCTGGTGGCCGGTTTCGCGGTGCTGTGGGTGCTGCACCGGCTCCTGGTCAGGGCGGCCCGGCGCGCGCCGTGGGCCGCCGCCGTCACCCGGCACGCCCGCAGGCCGGCCCACGTCGGTGTCGTCCTGCTGGCCCTGCATGCGACCCTGAACGGCCTGCCCAGGGCCGACTGGCACCGCGGCGCCCGGCATGTGCTCTACCTCGCCGACATCGGCGTGCTGGCGTGGGCCGCGGCCGCCGCCCTCATGATCATCATGGACCTGGCACTGTCGCGCTACCGCACCGACGTCCGCGACAACCGCCACGCCCGCCGCATCCACACGCAGGTGAGCGTCATCCGGCGCATCGGGATCGCGGGCTTCGCCGTCGTCGCGATGGGCGCCATGCTGCTCACGTTCCCCGCGTTCCGCGCCGCCGGCGCGTCGGTGCTGGCGTCGGCCGGCATCGCCGGCGTGATCGCCGGCCTGGCCGCGCAGAGCCTGCTGAGCAACGTCTTCGCCGGCATGCAGATCGTGTTCAGCGAGGCCCTGCACCTCGACGACGTCGTGGTCGTCGAGGGCGAGTGGGGCCGCGTCGAGGAGATCACGCTCACCTACGTGGTGGTCCGCATCTGGGACGACCGCCGCCTCGTCCTGCCGACCTCGTACTTCCTCACCACGCCGTTCCAGAACTGGACCCGCACCGAGGCCGCCGTCATCGGCGCCGTCGAGCTCGACCTCGACTGGACGGTTCCGGTCGAGGCGCTGCGCTCGGTGCTCGAGCTGTCCGTGAAGGAGAACGAGCGGTGGGACGGGCGTACGTGCGTGCTCCAGGTCACCGGCGCGACGGGCTCGTTCGTCCGGATTCGCGCCCTGGTGAGCGCGCACGACGCCCCGACCCTGTGGGACCTGCGCTGCGACGTGCGGGAACGGCTGGTGGAGTGGATCCGGCTGGAGCACCCGGCCGCGCTCCCCCGGCTCCGCGCCGAGGTGGCGGCGCCGGCGGGCTCCGCGCCGGCGCAGGTGCCGGCCGGCTCCGCGCCGGCGCCGCTCGGGCGCGACCAGCCGACGGCGCCGGGTGAGCGCCCGACGACCGGCGCCGGCCCCGACCCGGAGCAGCCGGGGTGACCGTTTCGGTGCGTCAGTACTTCGTCCGCACGTAGATCGGGACGATCAGCCAGGTGACCGCGAACAGCGCGCCCAGCCCGCCGACGAACCAGAACGCGAGGCTCTGACTCGACACCACCGCGACGATCAGGAACACCGCCAGCAGCACGGCGACCGCCAGGCAGGCGAGGCCGCCCTTGGCCATCCAGTCGGCCGCGGTGACGAGCTGCGGCTTCAGCCCCTGGCGGAACAGCAGCCGGTGCATGGTGACGGGCGCGATGAGGAACGCGGTGGCCATCCCGGTGACCAGCAGCGTGGCCAGGTACTCCCCGCGCAGCCCGGCGCCGACCTCCTCACCGAACCGCTGCTGGAACGGGATCGTGAGTAGGAAGGCGAACAGGATCTGCACGCCGGTCTGGGCTACCCGCAGCTCCTGGAGGAGCTCGTTGTAGTTGCGGTCGGCGCGTTCGAGGGTCGACTCGTCGCGCATGTGGTGGTGGGGTTCTTCAGGAGGGGACACACGCGGGTACTACCCCGTGTTCACCTCGCGTTAATCACCGTTGTCGCTGATCGCTTCGAGCGCTAAGTTGGCGGTACACGCGAAAGGAGGTGGTCCAAAGTTGTATAGTTATTGGACTCGTGAGGTGGCTGTCCACTAGCCCCCGTCCGTCCCACTTTTGCAGTAATGGGCCGCACGGCGGCTTGTGAAACCACGACTGCTACCCGACCCCCGGGGTGCCGGCTAGTCCAGCCGGCCCGCTCGAACGGACGTTCCGTTCCGGCGGCCAGCCCCGGGGGTTGTCCATTTCCCGACCTTCCCTGAGCGGTGAGGTGGGTGGCGCCGCGACGGGTGCCGGGCATGATCGGACCCATGGCCGACCCGCTGCACGAGCTTGCCTCCGCCGCCGAGCCGCTCGCCCCGGTCCACGAGGCCGCAGCGCCGTACCTGGCGTCGCTCGCCACCCGTCCCGTCGCCGACCCCGACGCCCTCAAGCTGCTCGACGGGCTGGGCGGGCCGCTGCCGGAGACCGGCGCCGGCGGAACGCCGACCGTCGAGAGGCTGCTCGGCATCGGCACCGCGGCGGCCACGGCGTCGTCGGGTCCCCGGTTCTTCCACTTCGTCACCGGCGGCGCCACACCCGCCGCACTCGCCGCCGACTGGACCGCCGCCCTGCTCGACCAGAACGCGTTCGCCCGGATCAGCTCCCCGCTCGCCCACGAGGTCGAGACGGTCGCGCTCGACTGGCTGCGTCAGCTCGTCGGGCTGCCAGAGGGCTGGGGCGGCGCCCTGGTGGGCAGCGCCACGTTCGCGAACTTCACCTCGCTGGCGTGCGCGACGCACTGGTGGGGCGAGCGGCACGGCGTCGACGTCACCGACGACGGGCTGGTCGGGCTGCCCCGGATGCCGGTGCTCTCCGGCGGCTACGTGCACTCCAGCTCCCGCAAGGCGCTGCAGATGCTCGGACACGGCCGGAACACGGTCGAGGTGTTCGCCCGCGACGGCGTCGGGCGGGTCGACCTGGCCGCACTCGAACGGCGGCTGGCCGGGTGCGGGCCGGCCGTGATCATCGCGAACGCCGGCGAGGTCAACGCCGGCGACTTCGACCCGGTCGCCGACCTCGCCGACCTCGCCGGGCGCTACGGCGCCTGGCTGCACGTCGACGGCGCGTTCGGGCTGTTCGCGGCCGTGTCACCGCGGTCGCGGCACCTGGTGGACGGCATCGAGCGGGCCGACTCGATCGCCGCCGACGGCCACAAGTGGCTGAACGTGCCCTACGAGAGCGGGTTCGCGCTGATCCGCGAGCCGTCCCGGTTGGGACGGGCGTTCGGCATGCCCGGCGCGCCGTACCTCCCCAGTGCGAACGACGCCGGCGGCGGCTACGGGCTGTTCGGGCCGGAGTCCTCGCGGCGCAGCCGGGCGATGCCGATCTGGGCCACGCTCGCGGCGTATGGCTCGAACGGGTACCGGGAGATGGTCGAGCGCCACCTGGACCTCGCTCAGCGGCTCGCCGCGAAGGTCGACGAGGCGCCCGACCTGGAGCGGCTGGCCGACGTGCCGCTGTGCATCGTGTGCTTCCGGGCCCGGCCGCCCGGCGTTCCGGAGGAGGACCTCGACGACCTCAACCGCCGGCTCGGCGCCGACCTGCTCGCCGACGGCCGGGTCTTCGCCGGCACCACCGTGTACGACGGCCGGGTCGCGCTGCGGCCGGCGATCGTGAACTGGCGCACCACGGCCGCGGACGTCGACGCGTTCGTGGCCGTGGTGCGCTCGCTCATCCCCCGCTAGCCGCAGGTCTCCCCGCCCTTGGGACCGAGCTCGACCGCCGGCACGGTGTCGACCACCTCGGCCGACAGCAGCGCCGTCGACGCGACCTGGGTGCCGACCGCGGTGCCCGCCTTGTCCGCGTCGGTGACGAACGCGCGCTCGCCCAGGTAGAGGAACGTCGACGGGTCGAAGACCAGCTCCCGGCGGACGCCCGTCGTGGCATCGTCGTAGGCCACGGCGACACCCTTGCGGCCGGCGGCGTCCTCGGCGCCCTCGATCAGCCGCAGGTCGGACAGCGACCCCAGCGCCCGGTACACCGCCGCACGCTGAGCCGGCGGCAGGTACCTCTCCCGGATGAGGTCACCGGCGGCGGTGAACGCCATCTCGTCGAGGGTCCGCTTCCCGCCCTTCTTGGTGTTCTCGCCACCCGCGGCCGTCCGCAGGTAGGCCAGCATCGCCTCCGGCGTGGTCGGCAGGCCGCTCACGTAGGCGAAGTCGGTGCGCGAGAACTCCGGTCGGCCGGGGCAGTACTTCGCCACGTGCCGCGACGTCTCGCCGATCCCCTGGCGCGCCACCGGTGGCAGCGGCTCCCCCGGGAACGACTTCGGCTCCAGCGACGTGATCTCGATCGCCCCGTCGCGGTTGGGGGCGGCCGGCCACCACACGGCGCGGTCGGTGCGGTACAGGTACCGGTAGTCCCGGCTTTCGGCGATGTACATCGTCGTCGACTTGATCATGATGGCCTGGTCGGGGCGGGGTATGAGTTCCGGCTGGCCCTTCGCGCTGGCGGCGAGGTCGAGAACCTGGGCCGCCGAGGTGAGCTTCAACGGGGCCGCGGCGACCCCGTTGTCGCCGGGCCGCGGGGTAACGGGTCCGCCGCCACCACCCTGTGCCAGGACCAGGCCGACCGCGACCGCCGCGGCCAGGCCGGTCGCGAGGCCGGCGCCCCAGGCGACCCCTCGCAAGCGGCGCCGTGGGCGGGCCGGCTCGTCGCGGAGGGCCGCCACCAGCCGGGCCTCCGCCTCGCGCGACGGAGGGTCGAGCGGTACCTCGGACCGCATGTCGCGCAGTGCCTGCATCTCGTTCACCGGTAGTGCTCCTCGTCGATCGATGTGGGATCGACCCCACCAAGCGCGGCCCGCATCGTGCTTCGGGCCCGGCTCACCCTCGACCGCACCGTGCCCACGGGAACCCCCAGGGCGGCGGCCGTCTCCTCGTACGTCAGGTCGGCCCACGCCACCAGCAGCAGCGCGTCGCGGAACGGCGCCTTCAGCGTCGCCAGTGCGGCGGCCAGACGGCGGCTGTTCGCCGACGCGACCACGCGGGCGTCGCTGCGGTCCGCGAACCCCTCGGTGACCGGGTCGACCCCGGTGACCGAAAGCGCCCGCAGGGCGCGGACCTCGCCGCGCCGGTGCCGGCCGACCAGGTTGGTGGCGATGCCGTACAACCAGGGACGGGCGTCGGTGCGGGCGAGGTCGTAGGACCGGCGCTGCCGGAACGCCACGAGGAAGACCTCGTTGACGACGTCCTCGGCGGCCTGCGGCCCCAGCCGTCGCGTGACGTACCGCTGCAGGAGTGGGGCGTGCCGACGGAAGAGCAGGGCGAAGTACTCGGGCTCATCCCGGGACCGCTCGATGACGCTCGCGTCATCCACGGTGACTCCGGTCGATGTACTCATCCTTGGCCTCTCGTTCGGGTCGTGACACCCCGTTCTTGCCCGTACCCCCGCTTCCGGTTCCCGTCGAGATAATGACGGCGTGGACGATCACTTCGAGGTCGACTGGACGGAGGCCGCCGACCGGCTCGCGTCCGCGGCCCGCACCGACGCCGACTGGTACCGCTCGGTGGCCGCGGTGCTCGTGACGCCCGGCGACCGGGTGGCGGTCGACGTCGGGTGCGGTGGTGGAGGCATGGCCGCGGTGCTCGCCGCGGCGATCGGTGCGCAGGGACGCGTCGTCGGCGTCGACGGCGCGGCCGACGTGCTCGACCGCGCCCGGGCGATGGCCGCCGGGACGGTCGAGTTCGTGGAGGCCGACCTGCACCACGGGATGGCGCCGTTGCGGGACGTCGTGCCCGACGGCGCCGACGTCGTCTGGGCGTCGGCGTCGGTGCACCACCTCGGCGACCAGCAGGCCGCGGTCGACGAGCTCGCCGCGCTGCTCCGGCCGGGTGGCCGGCTGGCGCTGGCCGAGGGCGGGCTGACCGCGCGTCACCTGCCGTACGACGTCGGCGTGGGCGAACCGGGCCTCGAGGGCCGGCTGCAGGCGGCCAACGAGGCGTGGTTCAACGGGATGCGCGCCCGGCTGCCCGGCTCGGTGCGGATGCCCTACGGCTGGTCCGCCGCGCTACGGCGGGCCGGGCTCACGTCGGTGACGAGCCGCTCCTGGCTCCTGGAGCCGGCGCCCGACCCGACCGCGATCACCGACAAGTTCGCGCACCGGGTGCCCCGCCTCCACGAGCTGGGCCTGCTCACCGACGCCGACGCGGCGACCTGGCGGACCCTGCTCGACCCGTCGGCGCCGGAGTGGCTCGGCACCCGCGACGACCTGTTCCACGTGGAGGCGCGCACGGTCCACTGGGGAACCCGCTCACGCTAGAGCGGCGGCGGGAGCCCGACCCCGGCCCGGCGGGCGGCCAGGCCGTCCGGGTCCGCGCAGGGCCAGAGCACCGGCTTGCCGTCGACGACCCCGGCCACCTGGGTGCCGTAGATCTGGTCGCGGCCCTCGTTGACGAGCACCCGGTCGCGCAGCATGGCGATCTCCCGCGCGCCGACACCGGGTTCCGCCGCGTCCTCGATGAGGGCGAGCACCCGGCGCTGGACGTCGAGCTGCCGGTCGGCGTGTTGGGCGATCTTCCACGCGGCGTAGGCGGCTTCGGGACCCCAGGCGGGCCAGCCGTGTTCGTCGAGGATCCCGGTGAGGCGGTCGGCGTGCGTCGCCGTCAGGCGCCGCCAGGCCTGCTGGACGGCCACGTCGTCGCTGTTCATGGCCTGTTGCGCCAGGGCGAGGTCGGCCTCGCCCATCGCCGTCAGTTCGTCCGCTGGGGTCACGGAACGTACGGTATGCGGTCGGCGGCGCACGAAGATCATCCCTGTGCAGGGTGTATCGGCCGGCCCGGCATGAAAAACTTGAACACATGCGGGTCACCTGGTGGGGTCATGCCACCGTCGCGATCGACGACGCGGGCACGACCGTGCTCACCGACCCCGTGCTGCGCAGCCGGCTCGCCCACCTGTACCGCCGGCGCGGCCCCGCTCCCCGGATGGCGGCGCCGAACGCGGTGGTGATCTCGCACCTGCACGCCGACCACTGCGACGTCGGCTCGTTGCGCGGGCTCCCCGCGTCCACGACCCTGATCGTGCCGAAAGGCGCGGGCGCGTTCCTCAACGGCAAGCTCGGCGGCGACCGCGACCTCCGGGAGGTCGTCGCCGGCGACGAGATCACCGTCGGCGGGCTGCGCGTGCGCGCGGTACCGGCGGTGCACCCGGCCGGGCGGTCGCCGGGCTCGAGGTGGCGCGCGAAGGCGGTCGGCTACCTGGTCAGCGGCAAGCGCACGGTGTGGTTCGCCGGCGACACCGGCCTGTTCGACGGCCTGAGCGAGCTGGGCCCCGTCGACCTGGCGCTGGTACCGGTATGGGGCTGGAGCTGGACGCTCGGCCCCGGCCACCTGGGCCCCCGGGAGGCGGCCGAGGCGGTCCGCCGGGTCGCGCCCGGCTGGGCGGTGCCGATCCACTGGGGCACGCTGTGGCCGGTCGGCTGCGCGCGCATGCGGCCCGACCGGTTCACCGAGCCCGGCCCGGAGTTCGCGCGGTTCACGGCGGAGGTCGCGCCGGAGGTCCGGGTCCGCGTGCTGCCGCCGGGTTCGAGCCTTCAACTGGACGATGTGAGAACCACGCCGTGAACACTGTCGGAGCCGTACTGGCGGCGTTGGGGACGACCTTCGCGCTGGTGCTGATCGGCTCGATCGTGCCCGTCGTGCCCACCGGGGCCGTCGTGAGCGCTACCGCCGTCGTGGCGCTGCACCGTGACCCGGTGACGCCCATGCTGGTCGTCGCCGTGGCCGCGCTCGCCGCGTACCTCGGCGACGCCGTGGTGTTCGGGATCTGCCGGCGGGGCGGCGAGGCCGTCACCAGGCGGCTGCACCTGTCGGCGAAGCCGGTGAAGGCCGCCGAGGCGGTGCGCGACCGGCTGCGGAAGCGGCCGGTCACCGTGCTGCTGGTGTCGCGGCTGATCCCGGCCGGCCGCATCCCCGTGCTGCTCGCCGCGGCGCTGGTGAAGCTGCCGTGGCGGCAGTTCCTGGTGGCGAACTGGCCGGCGTGCCTGCTGTGGTCGGCGTCGTACGCGGCGGTCGGCGTGCTCGGCGGGTCGGTGTTCCCGGAGCCGTGGCAGGGCATCGTCGCCGTGATCCTGCTCGTGCTGGTCGTCACGCAGGTCGCGTCGATGGTCCAGAAGCGCCGTGATCAGACCGACAGCGGTTCGGCCTCCGACTCCGGTTCGGGATCCGGGGTGGTGCGCAGCCCCAGCTCGTCGAGCCAGGCGACCAGCTGACGGTAGACGGCCGCTGGTCCGTGGATCTCCTCCTGCTCGCGGTGCCAGCCCGCCGGGTACACGAGCACGGCCTCGGTCTGCCAGCCGCCGATGCCGCCGTGTGAGCCGACCAGCTCCTCGAACGCCGCCACCTCGTCGGTGCCCCGGTCGAGCCGGCTGACCGCCACCACGTCGCCGACGTGGGCGATCCGCTGGTGCTCCAGCAGGTCGCGGGCGGCGTGCGGTCCGTACCGGGAGAGCGGGTCGAGCCCGCTGACGTGGCCGTCGCGCAGCCGGTGGCGTCCCAGCTCACCGATCGCGACCGGACCGTCGGCCGCGGACTCGACCACGACGAACCCGACCCCCGGGTGCCGGGCCAGGCCCCGCACGAGGTCGGGGTACCCGTCGTCGAGCTCCTCCAGGGTCAGCCGGCGCGGATGCCCGGTGAGGTAGACCATCGCCAGGTTCCCCGAGGCGACGGTGACGATCGGGTGGTCCTCGCGCACGGCGCGGCCGACGCCGAGGTGCTCGCGGCGCTGCTCGGGCGCGCAGGCCCGGATCGCCGCGCCCTTGATGCTGCGCTGGTGGGCCATCCCGGTGAGCAGCACGTTGACCCGGCCCCACTCCTCGGCGTTGTGGCCGCCGTCGGCGCTGGGGTCGCCGTCGTCGTGGTCCTCGTGGACCAGCTTGGTGACCACGTCCTCGAACGTCTCGCCGTAGCGCTGGCGGAACGTGGCGCCCTGGCTCTGGCCGTGGTCGGACACGACGACGATCTCGTACCGGCGGGCGGCGCTGTCGGCGAGCTTGCGCAGGGTGCCGAGCACGCGGTCGAGGCCTTCCAGGGTCTGCATCGCCTCGGGGCGCAGCGGACCGGCGTGGTGGGCCACCTCGTCGTAGTCGACGAAGTCGCAGAAGATCACCGGAGCGCCGTTGCTCATCTGCTCGGCGATCAGGGAGACGTTGAGGTCGCGCAGCACCACGTTCGTCACCGCGCGCAGCGCGACGAACGACCCGTGCCGCGACACCCGCGGGTACACGTCACGCCGCCGCTGCCGGCGCGCCTGCTGGATCTCCTTGAGCATCTCGCCGATCGACAGCACCAGCGCCCGGGCCAGGCCGTACGGGCTGGCGACGAACGCCAGGTAGCCGCGGGCCGACCGGCCCGGGAGCGCGGCGTTGCTGAACGTGAGCAGGCTGACCGGCGCGTCGCCGGAGAACACGTTGCTGATGCTCACCCCGCCGTCGGCGAGCAGGCCGCGGCCGTTCGAGATGCGCTTCTCGACGTCGGCGGCGTCACGCGGCCGGTTGGTGACCACGAGCCGGCCGGTGTCCTTCTCGTACCAGCGGAACGCGGGCACCTGGCTCGCGTCGCCGTGCATGATGCCGGCCTGGCTGGCCGGGGTCGTGGCCGGCATGCCGGTGTGCCAGCCGGTCATCGCGTGGCTGCCGTCACGCACCCACCGGCCGAGGTTGGGCAGGTTGCCGGCCTTCAACGCCCAGCTCAGCAGCGGCTCGCTGAGGCCGTCGACCTGGATGACCAGCACGCCGGGGCGCTGCGGCGGCTCGTCGAGCGGGCTGCGGGCCATCTGCCGCAGCGTCTGGCGGAGGAAGACGTCGTCGCTACCGGCGTCGGCCAGCCAGTTGATCAACGCGGCGAGGATCGCGGCGATCCAGCTCGCCACCCACGCGTCGACGAAGCTGTTCACCGAGACGCCGTCGGAGATCCGCAGCGCGGTGTACATGACGATCGCCTGCAGCACCGTACCGAGGGCCAGGACCCCGATGCCGCCGACCAGCACGGCCACACCCAGGAGCACCCAGCGCATCGCCATGCCGATGAGCGCCAGCACCACCATGAGCTCGACCAGCGCCGCCGGTCCCCCGCTGGCCCACACGCCGGGCAGCAGCCAGAACGTCACCGCGAGCACGACGAAGCTGGTGGCGCCGCTGCGGAACAGCGACCGCGCCCACGCCACCGACGGCCGCCACTCCCGGGCGAGCCGCAGCGACAGCAGGAAGCGCCGCCGTACCGTCCGAACGTTCACCAGGCAAGATTCCCACAGCGGTGTTACGGGCCGTCAGTCGATGAGCGCCTGGTACACGAGTTGGCGTAGGTGCGCGCGCAGGGGCCAGCGGCTCGACGGGACGAGCTGGGTGAAGAGCATCGCCGTCAGCTGCTCGACGGGGTCGACCCAGAACGCCGTGCTGGCCAGGCCGCCCCAGTAGTACTGGCCGGCGCCGCTGAGCACCTTGCCCGGCACCGGGTTGTCGATCACCGCGAAGCCCAGCCCGAAACCGATGCCCTCCATCGTGGTCTCGGCGAAGCCGCCCGAGGAGAACGTCTGCAGGTCGGCGCCGCCGGGCAGGTGGTTGCGGGTCATGTACCGCACGGTGTGCGGGCCGAGGAGGCGCACGCCGTCGAGCTCGCCCTCGCGGAGCAGCATCTGCGTGAACCGGTGGTAGTCGGCCGCGGTGGAGATCAGCCCGGCGCCGCCGGACAGCAGCGCCGGCCGCTGGAACGCCTCCGCGCCGAGCTTCGGCAGCGGGGTGGCCAGGCCCGTCTGCGGGTGGGCGCCGTAGAGGGTCGCGGCGCGCGGCGCGTCGGCCTCGTCGACCCACCACCGGGTGTCGTCCATGCCGAGCGGACCGAGGACGCGCTCGGCGAAGAACTCCTCCAGCGTCTGCCCGCTGATCACCTCGACGAGCCGGCCGAGGACGTCGGTGGAGACCCCGTACCCCCACCTGGTTCCGGGCTGGAACAGCAGCGGCAGGCCGGCCCACATCCCGCACGACTCGGCCAGGTCGAGGTCACCCTGCCCGCTGAGGTCGGAGCCGGCCGACCGGTACAGCCCGTCGACCACCGTCTCCTGGATGAAGCCGTACGTGAGCCCCGACGTGTGCGTCAGCAGGTGCCAGACCCGGATCGGCTCGATGGCCGGCACGGTGAACGGCGCCTGCAGCGAGCCCTTCGTGTAGACCCGCAGGTCGGCGAACTCGGGCAGCCACCGGCTGATCTCGTCGGTCAGCTGGAAGTGGCCCTCCTCGTACAGCATCATCGCGGCGACCGACGTGACCGGCTTGGTCATCGAGTAGATCCGCCACAGCGTGTCGGCCTCGACCGGCGCGCCGGTGGACAGGTCGCGCGTGCCGTGCGCCCCGGAGAACGCGACCTGGCCGCACCGGGTGACCACGATGTGCCACCCGGCGAGCCGGCCGTCGTCGACGTACCTCTCGAAGTGCGACCGGATGCGGTCCAGCCGCTTCGCGTCGAAGCCGACGTGATCAGGATCGATCGTCTGTTCCAGCGTCACCGGCGGAGCTTACCCGCGAAGATACTTCGCGAGCTCCTCGTGCCCGCCGTACGCGGCCCAGCCGGCGGCGTCCTGCTCGAACTCGGTGTCCTTCGTCGCCGGGTCGGCGCCGTGCTTGACGAGCAGCTCGGCGATCTCGCGCTGGCCGTGGACCGCGGCGTAGTGCAGCGCGGTGATGCCGCCCGACGCGGTCACCGAGAACCCGAGGTCGGCGAGCCGCCGGACGGCGTCCCACCGCTCGGCGACGGCCAGCTCCGCCACCACCGGGGTTCCACCGTGTGTGGGCACCAGCGCCTCGACGGCGGCCCAGTCCTCCCCATCGACGGCGGCGACCACGGGGTTCGCGGCGGCGGTCAGCGCCCGGTACAGGTCGCGCATCGCCGCGATCTCCGACCCGTGGTGGATCAGCTCGTCGAGCTCGTGCAGCACGAACGCCGCCCGGGTGTCGGACCCGTACGGTGCGGCGATCTCGCCCATCGGCGCGGTCAGTCCCGCCGCGTCGGCCGCCTGAACGTTGCGCGTGAACAGGTCGTACGCGCTGTCCAGGTCCCGTAGCGCCTGCTCCGCGGACGGCGCCGCGCCGTCGCGACCGAGCGTGCCCACCGGCGTGGCGCCCAGCCAGGTGGCGTTGCGTTCGCCTTCCAGCACGAAGATCAGGTGGTCGAGCCGCCACGCGATCGTGGTGAGTGGCGCCGGCTTCACCGGGATCGGCGACCCGTCGGCCACCCACCTGCCGCCGGTCTCGCGGATCGACCAGCAGCCCGGCGCCGGCTCCCACAGGTACTCCTCGTCGGTGAGCCCGCTCAGCCGGGCCCGCAGCCGCTGGAACGCGAAGTCGGCGGTGCGCAGCAGGTCCTGCTTGATGATCTCCAGGTCGCTCATGAACCGACCGTAACGGCTATCGCGGACAGTATGAGTCCGCATAGTCTGACGATCGTGGAAGGTGCCGCGCGGCTGCTCCGGCTGCTCACGCTGCTGCAGTCGCGGGCGCGGTGGTCGGGCGACGAGCTGGCCGACCGGCTCGGCGTCACCTCCCGCACGCTGCGGCGCGACGTCGCCCGCCTGCGCGACCTCGGCTATCCGGTCGACGCCGACCCCGGCGTCGCCGGCGGCTACCGCCTGGGTCGAGGTGGCCGGCTGCCGCCGCTGCTGCTCGACGACGACGAGGCGGTCGCGATCGCCGTCGGGCTGCGGGTCGCGACGGCGACCGCGGTCGAGGGCGTGGAGACCGCGGCGGTCGCCGCGCTCTCGAAGTTGGACGGCGTGCTGCCCGCCCGGTTGCGCGAGCGCGTCGACGCGGTGCAGACCGGCACGGTGCAGCTACCCGGCCCCGACGTGCCCCGGATCGACATCGACGTGCTGGTGACCCTGGCCCGCGGCTGCCGCCACACCGAGGGGCTGCGGTTCGGCTACACCGACAACCACGGCGCGGTGTCCCAGCGCTGGGTGGAGCCGCTGCGGGTCGTGCACACCGGCCGCCGCTGGTACCTGGTGGCCCGCGACCGCGACCGCGACGCCTGGCGCACGTTCCGGGTCGACCGGGTCGTCGACCCGGCGCTCACCGGGCAGCGGTACACGCTGGTCGACCCGCCGGACCCGGTGGAGCTGGTGTCGGAGGGCACCGCCGTGGCGCCGTACTCCGTCACCGGGTCGGTGCTGGTGTACGCGCCCTACGACCGGGTCCGGCGCGTGATTCCGGCCACGATGGCGGTGGTGACGGCCGTCGACGACAGCACGACGCTGGTGCGGATGGCGGCCTGGGACCTGGCGCCGCTGGCCGACTTCGTCCTGCGCATCCCGTTCGACTTCCAGGTGCGGGACCCGCCCGAGCTGCGCGACCGGATCGCGGAGATCGCCGCCCGGATAGCCCGCCGGCATCGGGGTAGCTGATCGCCGTGGCGGAAGATCAGGGCGGCATCCGGGCGATCCTCGCGGCGCTCGGCGCCAACGTCGGCATCGCGGTGAGCAAGTTCGTCGCCTACCTGTTCACCGGCTCGTCGTCGATGCTCGCCGAGGCGGTGCACTCGTTCGCCGACTCCAGCAACCAGCTGGGAGAAGTTCGCCGAGCCGCACCCGCTCGAAGACC
Organism: Virgisporangium ochraceum; assembly: GCF_016863655.1. Lineage (GTDB taxonomy): Bacteria > Actinomycetota > Actinomycetes > Mycobacteriales > Micromonosporaceae > Virgisporangium > Virgisporangium ochraceum. The sequence continues at coordinate 12,817 of NZ_BOPH01000093.1, read as the reverse complement.
CGGTCTGGGCGTTCGCCGTGCTGATCGTGTCGATCGGGCTGGAGGGCTTCTCGCTGCGCACCGCGGTGAAGGAGTCGGCCGCGCGGCGCGGCGACCTGTCGTGGCCGCAGTTCATCCGGCGCACCAAGGCACCCGAGCTCGTGGTCGTGCTGCTGGAGGACCTCGGTGCCCTGCTCGGGCTGGCGTTCGCGCTCCTCGGCGTCACCATGGCGGTGGTCACCGGCAACGGCACCTGGGACGCGGTCGGCACGCCGGCCATCGGCGTGCTGCTGATCCTCATCGCGGTGGTGCTCGCCACGCAGACCACGAGCCTGCTCATCGGCGAGGCGGCCGACCCGGTGATGGCCGACCGCATCGAGACCGCCCTGGTCGCCGGATCGGGCGTGGTGAGCGTCATCCACCTGCGCACCTCGCACCTGAGCCCCGACGAGCTCCTGGTCACGGCGAAGATCGAGATCGACGGGACCGGCACCGCGCGCGACGTCGTCGCCACGATCAACGACGCCGAGGCCCGCGTGCGGGCGGCCGTGCCCTACGACTGCCTCATCTACCTGGAACCGGACTTCCGCCACGAGACGTGAAGGCTGCCTACGGCGCCGTAGCGTCCGTTCCCGCGCGGCCCCGCCACCTCGTGCGCAGGGCCAGGTAGGCGACGAGGCCGAACGGCGAGAGCAGGATCGTCAGCACGAGCACCGGAGCCATCAGCAGCGGGGGGATCCGGCGCTCGCGGCTGTCGAGGTACATCCACCGGCCCACGAACAGGTCGAACGCGATGAGATGGGCCCACACAAGCGCGGTGCCGTCGGCGGTGCCGACGAGGTCGCGGACGCCGTCGAGGTCCGGGTTGACCATCTCGGCGGCGAACTCGGGCAGGATCGGCGCCACCGCGAACGCGTACGCCACGAGCGGCGCCAGCACGATCAGCGGCGAGCCGCAGATCCTCCGCGTCCACCGCCAGCCGGGCGCCACGATCATCAGCGCCCAGAACGGCGCGGCCAGCGGGAAGGCGAGGGTGAAGGCCAGCTCGGTCATCGCGCGGCCGCCAGGGCTCGCGCGGTGGTCCGGCGGAGCGCGACCGCCGCGCCCATGGCGAGACCGGCAGCCAGCAGGCCGGCCGAGGCCCAGGTGAGCCGGTCGGGCTGCACGATCGACTGGCCGCGCAGCGCCTGCCACGTGGTGATCGCCGTGACGCCGGTGATGCCGGCCGCACCGACCCCGACGAGCCGGCTCCGCACGTTCTCCGGGCGCAGTGCCGGCCACCGCCGGGCGGCGCGGGCCAACCCGAACGCCAGCAGCGGCAGGGCCTGCAGCGCGTGCAGCCCGATGAAGTGGGCGATGCGCAGGTCGCCGCCCTCGGTGCTCCAGCTAACCAGCGGCAGGCCCGGGCCTCCCTCGGCCACACCGACGCTGTGCGAGCCGACCAGGGTCGGCGGCGCCGTCGCGAACCCGGCCCGCTGCTCGGCGGTGGGCTGGGTCATCAGGAAGCCGACCGCCATGCCGGCGAGCGCGACGAGCAGCCCGTACCGCACGGCCAGCACGGTCGGTCGGTCGCCCCGGTGGTGCCTCAGCAGCACGACACCGATCAGCGCGGTGGCGATCCACAGCATCAGGATCGTGACCGCCATGACGCCCCACAGCGCGCTGTCGAGCGGCGTCTCGACGTTGAAGTGGCTGCGCCGGCCCCGCACGACCTGGCCGACGATCACCGCCATCTCGATGAACGACGCGGCCACGATGACGTTGCCGAGCCAGCCGGCGTGCCGGGCCGGCCGTCCTTTCAGCTGGCCGACCAGGTACGCGAGCGTGCCGGTGTAGATCACCAGCGAGGTCGCGAACTTGAACGGCTTGGTCCAGATCGGCAGCCCGAGCAGGTGCCGGTCGTCGAGGACCATCCCGGCGGCCGCGACGGCGGCGAGCCCCGCCATGGCGACGGCGGTGACGGCGAGCGGGCGGTGCAGTTCCGGCGCTTTCATTCCCATCCCCCTTATGGATAGCGGTGCTATCCGCTATCGATAGTTAGACTATCCATGTTCGGACCGAGGGACGCAAGGGGTGGCCGATGCGCATTGCGGAGCTGAGTGACCGGAGCGGCGTGGCGGTGCCGACGATCAAGTACTACCTGCGGGAGGGGCTGCTCCCCGCCGGCGAGGCGGTCCGCGCCAACCAGGCCCGCTACGACGAGCGGCACCTCCAACGGCTGCGCCTGATCCGGGTGCTGATCGACGTCGGCCGGCTGCCCGTCGCCACGATCCGCGACCTGGTGAACGACCTCGACCAGCCCGACCCCGACCTGCACCACGCGCTCGGGCGCGCCCTGCAGTCGGCGCCTCCGAACGCGCCGGAGCCGGCCGCCGCCCCGGAGGTCTCGGCGGCCGAGGCCGAGGTCGAGGCGCTTCTCGGCCGCCACGGCTGGCAGGTGTCCGAGGGCGCGCCGGCCCGGCGCCGGGTCGCCGAGGTGATCGCGGCGCTGCGCCGGCTCGGCAACACCGAGATGGTCGACGTGATCGACCGGTACGCGAAGGCCGCGGAGGACGTCGCCGCCGTCGACCTGGGCCTGGTGCGGGCCGCGGAGCCGGAGATGGTCCTGTACCGGGCCGTGGTCGGCACGATCCTCGGCGACGCGCTCATCGCCGGGCTGCGCCGGCTCGCCCAGGAGAGCCTGTCCGCGGAAATCTTCCATGACAGGAAGGATTCCTCTGACTAAGGTCAGAGAATGGACGCTGTTGCCCGCGTGCGGCGGTTCAACCGCACGGTCACCCAGCGCGTCGGAGCCCTCGACGACCGGTTCCTCGCCCTCGACCGGCCCCTCGGCCAGGCGCGGGTGCTGTGGGAGATCGGCCCGGAGGGCGTCGACGTCCGCACCCTGCGCGCCCGCCTCGGGCTCGACTCCGGGTACCTCAGCCGGCTGCTCCGCGCCCTGACCGACGACGGGCTCGTGCTGGTCGAGGCCAGTGCCGGCGACGCGCGCGTCCGCACGGCCCGGCTCACCGAACGCGGCCGGGCCGAGCGCGCGGAGCTCGACCGGCGCTCCGACAAGCTGGCCGAGGACCTCCTCGGCGGGCTGGCGCCGGCCGAGCGCGACCGGCTCGTCGCCGCGATGGGCGAGGTCGAGCGGCTGCTGGTCGCGTCGACGGTGCGGGTCGGCGTGACCGACCCGGGCCACCCGCACGCCCGGTTCTGCCTGGGCTCCTACTACGCCGAGCTGGCCGAGCGGTTCGAGGAGGGCTTCGACCCGGCCCGGAGCGTCTCCACCGGCGAGGCCGACCTGCGGCCGCCGCACGGGCTGCTCCTGGTGGCCACGCTCGACGACGAGCCGGTCGGGTGCGGCGCGCTGCTGTTCCACGCCGGCGAGCCGGCGTACATCAAGCGCATGTGGGTCTCGCCGGCGGTCCGCGGGCTCGGTCTCGGCCGTCGCCTGTTGCGCGAGCTCGAGGGAACAGCGCGGGAGCACGGCCACACGACGGTCCGGCTGGAGACCAACCGCGCCCTACCGGAGGCGATCGCGATGTACCGTACGGCCGGCTACCGCGAGGTCGAGCGCTTCAACGACGAGGTGTACGGCCACCACTTCTTCGTCAGGGATCTCTAGGCACCCCAGCCGGCCTGCTCACCGCCGACGCGGTCGGCCCTGATCTTCTCGGCGTAGCCCGACCGCGCGTAGGCCTTCAGCGGCTCCGGGTCGAGGCCCATGTCCTCGCGGAGGTCGCGGAGCAGCGGGCGGACATCGGTGTCGTAGGCGTCCATCAGCACGGCGTTCGCGTCGAGGACGTCGCCCGACTCCTGCGCGGAGGTAAGCGCTTCGACATCGACGAGCAGGGCCTTGGCCGTGGCCTCCTGGACGTTCATCACCGAGCGGATCACCGCCGGGATCTTCGCCTCGATGTTGTGGCACTGGTCGAGCATGAACGCGATCCCGTAGTCCGGATCGAGCGCGCCCACCTGGACGATCTCGAACATGATGCGGAACAGCTGGAACGGGTCGGCGGCGCCGACCATGAGGTCGTCGTCGGCGTAGAAGCGCGAGTTGAAGTCGAACGCGCCGAGCTTCCCTTCGCGCAGCAGGAACGCCACGATGAACTCGATGTTGGTGCCGGGTGCGTGGTGACCGGTGTCGATCACCACCTGGGCCTTCTCACCCAGCCTGACGCAGTGCGCGTACGCCGTGCCCCAGTCGGGCACGTCGGTGGTGTAGAAGGCCGGCTCGAACAGCTTGTACTCCAGCAGCATCCGCTGCTCGTCTCCGAGCCGGTCGTAGACCTCGCTCAGCGCCGCGGCCAGCCGGTCCTGCCGGCCGCGGATCGAGTCCTGGCCCGGGTAGTTCGTGCCGTCGGAGAACCACAGCTTCAGGTCGCGGGAGCCGGTCGCGTCCATGATGGACACACACTCGAGCAGGTGGTCGGTGGCCTTGCGGCGCACGCCCGCGTCGGGGTTGGTGACGCTGCCGAGCTTGTAGTCGTTGTCCTGGAACACGTTCGAGTTGATCGCGCCCAGCGCGACGCCCTCCGACGCGGCGTACGCCGACAACGCCGTGTAGTCGTCGACCTTGTCCCACGGAATGTGCAGCGCGACGCTCGGTGCGACGCCCGTGAAGCGGTGCACCGTCGCGGCGTCGGCGATCTTCTCCTGCGGGGTGCGCGGCACGCCCTCCTGCGGGAACACCTTGAACCGGGTGCCGGAGTTTCCGAACGCCCACGACGGTAGTTCGACGTGCTGCCGCCGCAATGCATCCAGCACCCGTGTGCGGGTCTCAGGAGTCATCGATCGCCTCCAACTGATCGTCCAGGTTGAACACCTCGTCGAGTACCCGGAAACCCAGGTCGGGACGGCCATCGTCCAGACCCACGAAGAACCCGGCCATCTCCGCCTGCCACCGCGCGTTCACCTCGGTGGTGTCCATCGCGGCCTGTGCGGCGGCGAGGTCTTCGGTGAGCAGGTACCCGACGAGGAGTCCGTCGTCGCGCAGGAACAGGGAATAGTCGTGCCAGCCCGCGTCTCGCAACGCGCGCAGCATGTCCGGCCAGACCGCCGCGTGCCGCCGACGGTACTCGTCGAGCCGGTCCGGCCGGACCTGCAACGTGAAGCAGACGCGCTTCATGTCAGAGCTCCAGAAGCCTCAGAAGTTGAACTTGTCGATGTTCGACGCGTCGAACGTGGTCGGGTCGCCGAGGAGCACCTCGCCGTTGGCACCGACGGTGTACTCACCGAGCTTGCCGGCGGTGAACTTGTCGCCCTGCTTGCCGGTGATCGTGCCCGACGCCAACGCGCCCGCCGCGTACGCGGCCAGGTAGCCCAGCTCCTCCGGGTTCCACAACGCGAACGCCTTGCAGGTGCCGTCCTTCACGAACGCGCGCATCTGGTTCGGCGTGCCGAGACCGGTGAGCGCCACCTTGCCCTTGTACGTCGAGCCCTGCAGGTACCGGGCCGCCGCGGCGATGCCGACGGTGGTCGGCGAGATGATGCCCTTGAGGTCCGGGTACTTCGCGAGCAGACCCTGCGCCTCCTGGAACGACTTCTGGTCGTTGTCGTCGCCGTAGACGGTCGCCACGAGCTGGAGCTTGCTGTACTCCGGCTTCGCGAGCTCGGTCTTCATCTTCTCGATCCAGGCGTTCTGGTTGGTGGCGTTCGCCGTCGCCGACAGGATCGCGATCTTCCCGCCCTCGGCGCCGACCGCTTCGGAGATGAGCTTGATCTGCGACTTGGCGATGCCGTCGGCGGTGGCCTGGTTGACGAAGACGTCGCGGCACTCGGGCTTGGTGTCGGAGTCGAACGTCACCACCTTGGTGCCGCCGGACTTCGCCTCGGTGAGCGCTCCGCAGATCGCGTCCTTGTCGTTCGCCGACACGACGATGACGTCGGTGTCCTGCTGCGACAGGGTGTTGATGTAGCTCACCTGCGCCGACGGGGAGGCCTCCGACGGACCGGTCTCGCTGTAGGTGCCCTTGAACTCGCCGACCGCGGCCTTGCCGCCGGTGCCGGCCGAGGTGAAGTACGGGTTGTTCACCTGCTTCGGCAGGAAGGCGATCTTCAGGCCGGACTTGATGCCGTTGGTGGTCTCACCACCGCCGCCGTCGGATCCGGAGTCGCCGTCCTCGGCGCAGGCGGACAGGCTGACGACGAGCAACGTGGCGAGGGTGACGGTGAGGGCTTTCTTCACGGGGAGGCTCCCTTCAGGGCAAGGGCTTTCGTTCGACGGCGGCGTAGACCGTCGCGGGTGAGGGTGACGAGGTTGGGGCCCACAACCGAGGCGATGAGCAGGGTTCCGGTGACGATGGTGAGGGTGTTCGCGGGTACGTCGGCCAGTTGCAGTGCGTTGCGCATCGTGGCGAGCAGGACGACCGCGGCGAGCACGCCGACCAGCCCACCACGTCCCCCGAAGATCGAGACGCCGCCGAGAAGGACGGCGGCGACCACCGCCAGTTCCAGCCCGGTCGCGTTGTCGGCGCGGGCGCTGGCGAAGCGGAACGTCCAGAACACCCCGGCGAGGGCGGACATCGCTCCGGTGAGGACGAAGAGCCAGAACTTGGTGCGTGCGACCCGGATGCCGGCGAACGCCGACGCCTCGTCGTTGTTGCCGATCGCGTAGAGACCGCGGCCGATCGGGGTGGCGTGCAGCACCACGCCGAGCACGACCGCGACCGCGAGCACCACCAGCACCATCCACGGGATGGTGAGACCCGGGATCGGCGCGATCGCGTTGCTGGTCCAGGAGACCGGGTAGTCGGCGACGGCCTTGTCGCCCAGCACGACGTACGCGAGGCCGCGGTACAGCGCGAGCGTTCCGATCGTGACGGCCAACGACGGCAGCCCGAACACCGTGACGAACACGCCGTTCACGGCGCCGAGAACCGCGCCCAGCACCAGGCAGGCCACGATGAGCAGCGGCAGCGAGGTGACGCCGACGGCCCACAGCTTGCCGAACACCGTGCACGTGAGGCCCACCACCGAGGCGACCGACAGGTCGATCTCGCCGGTGATGACCACGAGCGCGAGCGGCAACGCGATGACCGCCACCGGAACGACCTCGAGCGCCACGAACCGCCAGAACCGCGCGGTGCCGAACCCGTCGATGGTCTGTCCGGCCACCACGACGAACAGCAGCAACGCGACGACGACCGCGATGTCCCAGGCCGACCTACGCACGACGTGCCCTCCTCACCCGCAGCCGCGCCGCGATCCGCGCGGAGAGGACCTTGTCGAGCGCGATGGCGGCGAGGATCAGCGCGCCGACCGCGGCCCGTTGCCAGAACGGGTTGACGCCGAGCACCGGCAGCGCGGCGCCGATCGTGGTGAGCAGCACGGCGCCGAGCGCCGCCCCGTACACCGATCCGCTGCCGCCGAAGATGGCCACGCCGCCGACCACGACGGCCGCCACCACGTCGAGCTCCTGCCCGAGGCCGGCGTTGGCGTCGATCGTGCCGAAGCGGGCCGCGTGCAGCACACCGGCGAGCCCGGCGAGCATGCCCGACACGACGAACGCGGTGAAGACACGCTTCCCCACCGGGATGCCCGACAGCCGCGCGGCCGCGGGCTCGGACCCGATCGCGTACAGCTCGCGCCCGCTGCGGAACGTCCGCAGGTAGTACCCGGCGACCACCAGCACCACGACCGCGAACAACGCGAGCACCGGGATGCCGAGCACCGTCGCGGTTCCCATGCGCAGGAACGCCGGCGGCATGTCGGCGGCGTTGATCTGGCGGCCGGTCGCCCAGGTGTAGTCGAGACCGCGGAACGCGTACAGGGTGCCGAGCGTCACCACCAGCGCGGGCACCCGCGCCGCCGCGATGAGCACGCCGTTGACCAGGCCGCACACCGCGCCCAGCGCCATGCCGACGAGGATGGCGACCGGGATCGGCGTGCCGGGCGCGTTCACGAACAGCGTGCCGGTGGCGAACGCCGAGAGGCCGAGCACCGAACCGACCGACAGGTCGACGTTGCGGGTGATGACGACGATCGCCTGCCCCACCGCGAGCACGGCCAGGATCGTCGAGCCCAGCAGCAGGTCCTTGATGCTCTGTGCCGACAGGAACCGCGGCGTGACGATCGCGGTGACCGCGACGAGCAGCACCAGCGCCAACCCGATGCCGAGCTCGCGCACCACGAAGAACCGGTGCACCACGCCCGTGGGAGCCGTCATGAGGTCGAGCCCGTCGCCGCGAACATCACCGACTCCTCGTCGGCGCTCTCGCGCGGGATGTCGCCGACCAGCCGGCCCTCGTGCATCACCAGCACACGGTCGGCCATCCCCAGCACCTCGGGCAGCTCGCTGGAGACCATCAGCACCGCGACGCCGCGGGCGGCCTGCTCGGACAGCAGCCGGTGCACCTCGGCCTTGGTGCCGACGTCGATGCCGCGGGTTGGCTCGTCGACGATCAGCACCGACGGCTCGGTGGCCAGCCACTTGGCCAGCACCACCTTCTGCTGGTTCCCACCCGACAGCGTGGACACGTCGTTACCGAGCCGCTCCGCCTTGACCTGCAGCCGTTGCGTCCAGGTCTGCGCGCTGCGGCGCTCGGCACCGAACCCGAGGAGCCCGAAGCGGCTCAGCTTCCAGCGGCGCACCAGCGTCGCGTTGCGCTCGACGGAGAGGTCCATCACCAGGCCCTGCTGACGCCGGTCCTCGGGAACGAGCGCGAGCCCGGCGGCGATCGCGGCGTCGGGACGGCCCGGCGGCAGGCGGCGGCCGGCCACCAGCACCTCGCCGCTGTCGTACCGGTCGACCCCGAACATCGCGCGGACGACCTCGCTGCGCCCGGCGCCGACGAGCCCGGCGAGCGCCACGATCTCGCCGGCGCGCACGGTGAAGCTGACGTCGTCGAAGACGCCGGCGCTGGTGAGGTGGCGCACCTCGATGGCGGTGTCGACAGCAGTGTCGCCGACGACGTGCTCGACCCGCGGGAACAGCGCCGAGATCTCGCGGCCGACCATGCGCCGCACGACGCCGTCGACGCTCGTCTCCTCCGTGCGGTCGGTGGAGACCCACGCGCCGTCGCGCATCACGGTGATGCGTTGGCACAGCGCGAAGACCTCGTCGAAGCGGTGCGAGATGAACAGGACGGCGGCGCCGGCGTCGCGCAGCGACCGCGTCACCGCGAACAGCCGCTCGACCTCGACGCCGCTGAGGGCGGCGGTCGGCTCGTCCATGACGAGGATCCGCGCGTCGAACGACAGCGCTTTGGCGATCTCGACCAGCTGCTGGTCGGCGATCGAGAGGCCGCGCGCGGGGCGGTCGGGATCGAGGCGGACCCCGAGCCGCGCGAACAGTTCGTCGGCCCTGCGCCGCATCGCCGCGGTGTCGATGCGCTTCCAGGACCTCTGCGGCTGCCGGCCGATGAAGATGTTCTCGGCCACCGACAGGTCGGGGAACAGCGTCGGTTCCTGGTAGATCACCGCGATGCCGGCGGCGCGCGCGTCGGCCGGTCCGGTGAGTACGAGCGGCCTGCCGTCGAGGGTCATCGTTCCGGCGTCGGGCGGGTGCACCCCGGCCAGGATCCGCACGAGCGTCGACTTGCCGGCGCCGTTCTCGCCCACCAGGGCATGGGCCTCGCCGGGGTACAGGTCGAGGCGCCCGTCGCGCAGCGCGGCCACGGCGCCGAAGCTCTTCTGGACCGCGCGCAGCGCGAGCAGTGCACCGGACGGCTCCACGGCGGCTCCTCCCTGGTCGGCACGGCACCTGGCGAGAATGAATCGTTTCACATAGTCTGGCGGGATGGCTGTGAATCGATTCAAACCAGTAGACAGGCACGCTAGTTCCGCTTGCGGTCACGAGTCAAGACTCACCTTGGGGACCCGCCGCCAAGATCGCTTCAGCCGCCCCACGTGGCGTATGGTCGCCCCGTGCGTATCGCACTCTTCGTGACCTGCCTGGTCGACGCGCTGTTCCCGGACGTCGGCAAAGCCACCACCACCCTGCTGCGCCGCCTCGGCCACGAGGTGGTGTTCCCGGCCGACCAGACCTGCTGCGGCCAGATGCACGTCAACACCGGGTACCAGCGGGCGGCCGTCCCGTTGATCAAGCACCACGCCGCGGTGTTCGACCCGTACGACGCGATCGTGGCGCCGTCCGGATCCTGCGTCGGCTCGGTGCGGCACCAGCACTCCGCCGTGGCGTCGCGGGCCGGCTCACGCGGGCTCGCGTCGCGGGCCGCGTCGGTGGCCGCTCGCACGTACGAGCTGTCGGAGTTCCTGGTCGACGTGCTCGGCGTCGACGACGTCGGCGCGTACTACCCGCACCGGGTCACCTACCACCCGACCTGCCACTCGCTGCGCATGCTGCGGGTCGGCGACAAGCCGCTGCGGCTGCTGCGCAACGTCGGCGGCATCGACCTCGTCGAGCTGCCCGACGCCGACCAGTGCTGCGGGTTCGGCGGAACGTTCGCGGTGAAGAACGCCGACACGTCCACCGCGATGCTGGCCGACAAGATGAGCAACGTGCTGTCGACCCGCGCCGAGGCGGTGTGCGCGGGCGACTCGTCGTGCCTCATGCACATCGGCGGCGGGCTGTCGCGGCTGCGCACCGGCACGAAGCCAGTCCACCTCGCCGAGATCCTTGCGAGCGTCCCATGAAGACCTACCTCGGGCTCCCCACCGCACCGCGCGGCGTCGGCGCGCTCAGCGGGTCGCAGACGTTCCCCGCGGCCGCGCGCGTGGCGCTGGACAACCCGCAGCTGCGGAAGAACCTCGGCCACGCCACCCGCACCATCCGCGGCAAGCGCGCCGAGGTGGTCGGCGAGGTCCCCGACTGGGAGGAGCTGCGCCTCGCCGGCGCGGCGATCAAGCGCGCCACGATGGCTTCGTTGGACGTGCACCTGGAGCGGCTGGAGCGCGAGGTCACCGCGCGCGGCGGGACGGTGCACTGGGCAACCGACTCCGTCGCCGCGAACCGGATCGTCACCTCGCTCGTGCGGGCGACCGGCGCCCGCGAGGTCGTGAAGGTCAAGTCGATGGCGACGCAGGAGATCGGGCTGAACGAGGCGCTGGAAGAGGCCGGGATCTCCGCGGTCGAGACCGACCTCGCCGAGCTGATCGTCCAACTGGGACACGACCGGCCGTCGCACATTCTCGTGCCGGCGATCCACCGCAACCGGTCGGAGATCAAGGAGATCTTCCAGCGCGAGATGGGTGACGCACCGGCCGACCTCACCGACGAGCCGCGCCGGCTCGCGATGGCCGCCCGCGCGCACCTGCGGCGCCGGTTCCTCGCCGCGCGGGTCGCGGTGTCGGGAGCCAACTTCGCGGTCGCCGAGACCGGGACGCTCGCGGTGGTCGAGTCCGAGGGCAACGGGCGCATGTGCCTGACGTTGCCGCGGACGCTCATCACGGTGATGGGCATCGAGAAGATCGTGCCGACGTGGGACGACCTCAGTGTGTTCCTGCAACTGCTCCCCCGCTCGTCGACCGGCGAGCGGATGAACCCGTACACGTCGATGTGGAGCGGTGTCACGCCGGGCGACGGGCCGCAGGAGTTCCACCTCGTGCTGCTCGACAACGGTCGCACGGCCACGCTGGCCGACGAGGTCGGGCGCGAGGCGCTGCACTGCATCCGGTGCAGCGCCTGCCTCAACGTGTGCCCGGTGTACGAGCGCACCGGCGGCCACGCGTACGGGTCGGTCTATCCGGGACCGATCGGCGCGGTCCTCAGTCCCCAGCTGACCGGCGTCGCCGACAACCCGACGCTGCCGTACGCGTCGTCGCTCTGCGGCGCCTGCTTCGACGCCTGCCCGGTGCGCATCGACATCCCGAACCTGTTGGTGCACCTGCGGTCGCGGGTCGTGGAGGAGAAGAAGCTGCCGACGGCCGAGGCGGTCGCGATGGCCGCGGCCGGCTGGGTCATGAAGTCCCCCGGCCTTTTCGGCGCCGCGGGCCGCGCGGCCCGCGGCGGACGCCTCCTCGGACGGCGCGGCCGCATCCGCGCGCTGCCGCCGCCGCTGTCGGCGTGGACCGCCAGCCGAGACGCGCCGGTGCCGCCGAAGGAGACGTTCCGCCAGTGGTGGCGCCGCACCTCCTCCGGAGGAGACACCGATGCCTGAGTCCGGTCGGGAGACGGTGCTGGCACGGGTGCGTGAAGCGCTGGGATCCGTGCGGTCCACTGTGGACGTTCCGCGCGACTACCGCCCGCGGGGCGAGCACTCCCCCGGCTCGGCCGAGCTCCTCGAGCTACTGACCGACCGGCTGGTCGACTACAAGGCGACCGTGCTGCGGTGCGCCGCCGACGCGGTGGCCGCGACCGTCGCGTCGGCGGTTCCGGCCGGGGCCCGGTTCGTGGTGCCGCCCGGTCTGCCGGCGGAGTGGGTCCCGCCGGGTGCGGTCACCGATCCCGGCGACCTGACCCCTTACGACCTCGACGCCTTCGACGGCGTGCTCACCGGGTGCACCGTGGCCGCGGCCGAGACCGGCACCATCGCGCTCGACGGCTCGGCCGGCCAGGGCCGCCGGGCCATCTCGCTGGTGCCCGACCTGCACGTGTGCGTGGTGCTCGCCGATCAGGTGGTGCAGACGGTGCCCGAGCTGATCGGCCGGCTCGACCCGCACCGTCCGCTGACCCTGATCAGCGGACCGTCGGCCACGAGCGACATCGAGCTGCACCGGGTGGAGGGCGTCCACGGTCCCCGCACGCTCGTGGTGGTCCTCGCCGGCTGACCCTGCGGCCCGCCGCGGGTACGGCCCGCGTCGCCCGGGCACGGCCCGCCGCACGGCACGGCACGGCGCACGGCACGGCACGGCCCGCCGCACGGCACGGCACGGCGCACGGCACGGCCCGCCGCACGGCACGGCACGGCGCACGGCACGGCCCGCCGCACGGCACGGCCGGCCGCACGCG
>NZ_BOPH01000092.1 GCF_016863655.1 Virgisporangium ochraceum | reverse complement strand
CGGCCCGCCGCACGGCACGGCACGGCGCACGGCACGGCCCGCCGCACGGCACGGCCGGCCGCACGCGCACGACCCGCCGCACGGCACGGCCCGCCGCACGCGCACGACCCGCCGCGCCGCTCGCCGCCGCCTCCGCTCGCCGCCCGTCGCCGATCTTGCAGTTGTGGCCCCGACAAAGCCCGACATAGTCGGATAAAGGTGAGGCCACAACTGCAAGATCGCGGGGATTGGGCGGGCGGAGAGCGGGCGGCGAGCGGAGGCGGCGGGGCGGGCGGGCGGGGAGCGGCGGGCGGGGAGCGGCGCGGCGGGGGTGCTAGCGGCGGCGCATGACCAGCCATGCGATGCCCGCGCTGACTGCCAGAGCGAGCACCGCGTAGGCGATGGGTGTGCTGCCGGTGGCGTCCAGCGCGACAGCGGCGACCACGCCGCCCACCCCGGGGATCGCCGGCTTGGCCCACCAGGGCAGGCGCCGCCCGAACCGGGTGTCGAGCGGGTAGCCGAGCACCCCGAGCGTCAGCGAGGTGATGGCGAAGAGCGTGGCCCGGCTCGGGTCCCAGTCGACGCCGAAGGCGACCGCCAGCCACAGCAGCGTCGGCACCAGCCACAGCAGGTCGGTGGCCACGAACACCTGGCGGGCCCGCGCCGGCCGGCCGTACGCGCGTCCCGACGCGGCCGGTGCCGGACGCCCACTGGCCGCGCGGTTCTGCGACACGCCCTGCGCGTTGCCCGGAGCATCCGACGGCCAGGACGGGCCGCCGCTGGTGGGGCTGCTGTGACCGCCGGACCGGTTCGGCGAGCCGTACCGGTCGCCCGGCTGCGTGGGCGGACGGCTCGTCGGCGGACGGCTCGTCGGCGGACGGTTCGTCGACGGGCGGTTCGACGAGGGACGGTTCGTCGGCGGGCGGCTCGACGGCGTGCTGCTCTCCGGCTGACCGCCGGGTGAGCGGTGGTCGAACGGCGCGTCGGGCCAGACCATGGAGTGCTGCTGCGGCACGTCGAGCACGGGCGGCGGCCCGAACGGATCGTCGGAGGGCCGGCCGCCGGAGCGCGCGGGATCGGACCCGCGCAGCGGCGACTGACCGGGTGGGCCACTCAGTGGAGGTACCGGCGGGTCGGCGGGTGGCGTGTACGACGAGGCCGACGGCCACAGCAGCCCCGGCACACCCGGCGCCGGCCCCGCCGGGCCGCCACCGACACCCACGGGCGGCCCGCTCACCGGCGGCCCGCTCACCGGCGAGCCACCCATCGGCGGCCCACTCACCGGCGGCCCACCCATCGGCGGCCCGCTCACCGGCGGCCCACCCATCGGCGGCCCACTCACCGGCGAGCCACCCATCGGCGGCGCGCCCGCGTAACCCTGCCCACCGGAGCCGCGCACCCCGCCCCCGTGAACCGCGGCCAGCGCACCCTCCGCCACCACGATCTCGGGCTGCTCCAACGCCGTCGGCGCGACGCCCTGCCGCTGGTGCAGCAGCGTCGCCACCAGCGGGATCCGGCTGCCGCCGCCCACCAGGAACACCCCGGCCAGCTGGTCGGCCGGAACGCGGGACTGCCGGATCGCCTCGGTGGTGACCTCGACCGTGCGCAGCAGCAGCGGCTGCGCGCCGCGCTCGAACTCGGCCCGGGTGATCATCGTGTCGCCGTCGGTGAGGGGCATCGGGAACGTGGCCTTCTGCTGGCGCGACAGGGTCTCCTTGGCGTCGCGGGCGTCGTCCCAGAGCATGCGGTGGTGGCGGCGGTCGTCGGTGCCACGCGGGTTCGTGAGACGCTGCCACGCCGCCGGGTCCGCCTGGGCCAGCGGGCCCAGCGCATGCTGCACCACGACGGCGTCGAGGTCGAGACCGCCGACGTCGTCGAGGCCGTTGTAGCCCAGCGTCTCGAAGCCCTGGTTCCCCTTGCGGACCACGCTCACGTCGAACGTGCCCGCGCCGAGGTCGTAGACCACGACGGCCTGGCCGGCGCCGATGCGCACGTACGGCAGCGCGGCGAAGTAGGTGGCGGCGGCCACCGGCTCGGGGATCAGCGTCGGTGCCGGCAGTCCCGCCCGCACGCACGCGTCGGAGAGCACGGCGCGCCGGGTGGCGCCCCACGCGACCGGGTGGGTGAGCAGCACGCGGCCGGGCAGTCCACCGGTGAGCCGCTGCGCCTCGCCGCGCACCATGGCCAGCGTCGCCGCGATCAGCTGCCCGATCGGGTAGACCCGTTCGCCGAGCAGCACCTCCGACTCGTCGATGCGGCGCTTCGGGTTCGGCTCGTACCGTCCCGGGTCAAGGCGCGCCGCGCGCACGGCGTCGCGGCCGGCGCGGAGGCCGCCGTCGGGTGCGGCGAGCACGGCCGACGGGAGCAGGGGCGAGCCGTCGAACAGGAGTTGTCTGGTGCGACCGTCGGAGCCACGCACCAGCGCCACCGTGTTCGACGTTCCGTAATCGATGGCGAGGTCTCCGGTGGGCACGGCCGTGACGGTACCCCAGCCCTCCTAACGCGAGGACCGTCCGAGTCGGCTATCGCATAGAGGGAAGCTCCACCGGATCGCCGACCGCGATGACGCCCGGCGTGACCACCGACGCGTAGACGCCGCACGTCACGTCGTTCAGCTGCGCGACCCCGCGGAGCACCGCGGGGTCGCGCTCGCCCGTCTCGGGGTCGATGTTGATCACCATGCAGCGCTTGTCGCGTCGCTCCACGTGGACCCGCACCGCACCGACCCGCACCGTCGCGCCGACCCACGAGTCCTCCGCGAACGCGGTCCCGGAAAGGGTCTCCACGACGATGTTGGGACGGAACCGCAACGGATCGACGGCCGTGCCCACGTGCGCGCCGACGGCATCGGCGGTCTGCGCGCTGATCAGCGACACCGGCGCCGAGTCGAACGTGCCCCGGTCGAGCTTCTGCGCGAAGACCGGCCCGGCCGCCGCCTCGAGTTCGGCGGTGAGCGCGGGATCGTCGACCTCGTAGGTGGCACCCGTCGGGGTGTGCACGACCACAGGCGCGCCGAACACGGGCCGGTACCCGTACAGCCCCGCGTGCTGACGCAGGGTCAGCCACGGGAACCCGTTACGGGCCTGCCCCGCGCGCACGAACGCCCACCGGCGGTCACCCTCCAGGCCCTGCCAGGAGACCTCCACGGACCCGACCGGCTCGGCCGCCATGGCCTTGACCGGATACCTGTACAACGACGCCACCCTGCCCACGATCATGATCTGACCGTAATAGTCCTCAGCTGCGCCGGCCGACCGCCGATCAGGTACACGTAATCCGGACGGAAGGCGCCAGCGTGAAGTATCGACTCGTCACCCGCAGCGACTTCGACGGCCTGGTGTGCGCGGTGCTGCTGCGCCACCTCGACCTGGTCGACGACATCACGTTCGTGCACCCGAAGGACGTCCAGGACGGCGCGGTCGAGGTCAGCGACCGCGACATCCTCACGAACCTGCCCTACCTGCCCGGCGCGCACCTGGTCTTCGACCACCACCACTCGGAGACGCTGCGCACCGGTGGCACCGCGGGCAACCACATCATCGACCCCGACGCGCCGTCGGCCGCCCGCGTCATCTACGACCACTACGGTGGCGCGGCGCGCTTCCCCGACGTGTCCGAGGAGCTGATGGAGGCCGTCGACCGGGCCGACTCGGCCGGGTACACGATCGACGAGATCCTCCACCCCACCGGCTGGACGCTGCTGAACTTCCTCATGGACAGCCGCACCGGCCTGGGCCGCTTCCGCGACTTCCGCATCTCGAACTACGAGCTGATGATGGAGCTCATCGAGGCCTGCATGAACCACGAGGACGTCGACGACATCCTCGCCCTTCCCGACGTCGCCGAGCGGGCCGAACTGTTCCACGGCCACCGGAAGCTGTTCGAGCAGCAGCTGCGCCGGGTGAGCCGCGTGGTGCACGACGTGGTCGTGGTGGACCTGCGCGACGAGGAGACGATCTACGCGGGCAACCGCTTCCTCGTGTACGCGCTGTTCCCGGACGCCCGGGTGTCGATCCACGTCATGTGGGGCAGGCAGAAGGTCAATACGGTGCTCGCGGTCGGAAAGTCGATCCTGGACCGCTCGTCGCCGGCCGACATCGGGTCGGTGATGCTCCGGTACGGCGGCGGCGGACACGTCGCGGCCGGCACGTGCCAGGTCGCGCACGAGGACGCCGAGCGCGTGCTCACCGAGGTCATCGAGGCTGTCGGGCGGCCCAAGGTGCACGCCTGACGCCGCCTAACGCTTCGCCAGGAACTCGGTGAACATCGGGACGAATCCCGGCGCCAGCTGGTCGGACCGCGACCGGGTCGGGTCCGGCGGGCCGGTGAACAGTCCGTGGTCGGCTCCGGGGAACACCGCGAGGCCGTCGAGCCGGCGCAGGTGCGTCGCGAACGCGGCAACGCTCTCCGGGACCGGCACCAGCGGGTCCTCCGCACCGAACAGCGCCAGCACGGGGCAGGACACGTCGGGCATGTACTCGACCGGATCGAACGCGAGGATGCCGGCCAGGAACCGCATCGTGCGCGGGTCGTCGAAGTACCGCGTCGCGATCGTGAACCAGGGCCGGTCGGCGTACCGGGACTGGTAGGCGATCACGTCGGTGACCGGCTCGCCGCCGATGAGGCGCCGGGTGCGTTCGTCGACCCACGCGAGCGCCTCGGCCAGATCGGCCGCGCTCACGCGGTCACCCCGCAGTTCCCTCTCGATCCGGACGCGCTCCTGCTCGGCCGGACCTACCCCGGGCCCGGACAGCGTCACGACGAAGTCGACACTGCGATCGGCACCGCCCTCGACGGCCGCGCGCAGCGACACCCAGCCGCCCTGGCTGATGCCGAGCAGGCCGATGGGGCGGCCGGCGACCGCCGGGTGCCGGCGCAGCACGGACACCGCGGCGAGCGTCTCCGCGGCGCGGTCGTCGAGGGTCTGCGCGGTCCAGTCGCCGGGCGACCCGCCGCAGCCCGGCTTGTCGTGCACCAGCACCGCCGCGCCGCACGAGGCGAGCCAGGCCGGCCAGTCGCCGAAGTCGTCGAAGGCGCCGTCGCCCGAGCCGTCGACGACGACCAGGCCCGGGACGTTCGCGCCGCCCTCGGGGATCCAGATGCCGGCGCGCAGGTCGCCGACCGCGGTAGGGACTCTCGTGAGCTCGGGACCGGTCATGGCGTCTCCTTCTGTGGGGTGCCGGCGAGCATGATCCGCACGGGCCGCGCGCCGGCCGGCCGCGCCGCGGGGTCGGTGAGCCGTTCGATGTACGGGTCGAGCACCGCGCGCAGGCGAGCGGCGATCTCGGTGAGCTCTTCGGCGGTGACCGGCAGCGTGGCGCCACCGGCGAACGCGGCGGTGCGCCACTGCTGCGGCTCGTGCGCCGACCGGTCGACCCAGCGGAGCATCTTGTCGGCCTCGCGCTGCAGGAAGACGCGGTCGAGGTGCTCGTCGGCCGACCAGGACTGCTCGATGTCGGTGAGCCGCCACGGCCGCTCGCGCCGGTCGCCGCTGTCGGCCGCCTGCTCGACGAACCCGTACTTGGCGAGCTGGCGCAGGTGGAACGAGCACAGCGCCTGCGTACTGCCGAGGTGCCGGGCGCAGGTGGCCGCCGTGGCCGGCCCGAGCACGGTGAGGGCCTCGATGAGGTCGAGCCGGAGCGGATGGGCGAGGGCCCGCATCGCCCGGGGATCGGTCACGCGCATAAGCCAAAGCTATCTTTGGCATATCTAATTGTCAAAGCTATCTTTGGCATCCGCCGATTGGGACTTTTCGGACCCGGTGGGAACTCTCCGCCGCCGCCGGACGACTATGACCTCCATGCAGAGGTGGGTAACCGCGGCCGCGCTCGGGCTGCTGGCGATCATGGTTCTCCCGGCGACGCCGGCCGCGGCACACGCGAAGCTGACCGCGTCGAACCCGCAGGCCGGAAGCCTGGTCTCCGCGGCGCTACCGGCGATCACGCTGACGTTCAGCGGACCGGTGAAGCCCGAGCTGACCACGATCGTGGTGGCCGGTCCGGACGGGGTGAACCGGAGCACGGGTGCGCCCACGCTCGCCGACGTGACGATCACCCAGCCGGTGAACGCGCTGCCGCAGGGCCAGGTCAAGGTCACCTGGCGCACCGTCTCGGCCGACGGTCACCCCATCAACGGGACGTTCGACTTCACCAACGGCGCGGCCGCGTCGGCCCCGGACGCCTCGTCGACCCCGGCGGCCGCCACCCCGGCCGCTCCCACGGCGACCCCCACCGCGGCGGCCCCCGCCGAGCCGGCGGGCACGGCCACCGACCCGGCCAGCGACGACGAGGGCATGTCCCCGGTGGTGTGGATCGTCCTGGCGGTCCTGGTCCTGGGCGCGGCGGGGGCCGGAGCGCTCTGGCACCGCCGCCGCTCCGGGTGACTCCCGGTCAGCTCGCGGGGACCAGAGGGCGGTCGTCCTCCGGAGCCGCCACGGCCCGCTCGGCCCGCTCGGCACGCTCGGCGCTCTCGGCGCGGACCTCCGCCCGGTGCTGGCGGATCGAGTACGTCAGGGCCGCCGCCCAGAGGGCGTAGATCACCACGTACACCGCGTACCGCACACCGTCGGGGGCGTCGATCCAGTCGCTGCGCAGCAGCGTCCTCACGTTGGTCAGCACGATGACGCCGCCCACGGCGGAACCGAGCACGCGCGGCGGGAGCATCCGCACCAGCCAGGCGGCGATCGGCGCCGCGATCACGCCGCCCAGCAGCAGGGCGACCACCCACCCGGCCTTCACACCCTCGTTGCCGATGCCGACGATGAAGCCGATGCTCGCGGCCACCGCCACGAGGAACTCACTGGTGTCGATGGAGCCGATGGTCTTGCGCGGCTCGAGGCGGCCGCTCGCCAGGATCGCCGGCGTGCCGACCGGACCCCAGCCGCCGCCACCGGTGGAGTCGACGAAGCCGCCGACCAGGCCGAGCGGCGCCAGGAAGCGCTTGCGCAGCGGCTTGCCGAGCTTGCCCTTGGGCAGGCCGGCGACGGTGAACCGGGTCAGGATGTAGATCCCGAGCGCCAGCAGGATCGCCGACATGAGCGGGGCGGCGGCCCCGGTCGACAGGCTCGACAGGAACGTGGCACCGGCGAACGCGCCGATCGCGCCCGGCACCCCGATCTTCAGGACGACCTTCCAGTCGACGTTGCCGAACCGCCAGTGCGCCACCCCCGACACGAGCGTGGTGCCGATCTCGGCCAGGTGCACGGTGGCCGAGGCGGCGGCCGGGTTGGTGCCGATCGCCAGGAGCAGCGTCGTCGACGTGACGCCGTAGGCCATGCCCAGGCTGCCGTCGACCAGCTGGGCGCCCAGGCCGACCAGGGCGAGGAGGACGAGCTTCCGCATACCGACGAACCCCCTTTATCGGCCAACCCTGTCTAGCCGACATTCTCTACCTGTTCGATAGACAATAGAGGGGAGGTAGACGAACGACAAGCCCCCGACGGCGGCGCGTCAGGTGGAGTAGCGCCAGGTCATGACGTCGGCCACGGGGCGGTAGCCGATCGCCGGGTAGATGCGGTTGGTCGTGGCGTTCCGCAGGTCGGTGTACAGCGTGCAGGTCGTCGCGACCGAGGACAGCGCGTACGCGCTCGCCGCGGCCGTGCAGGCGCTGGCGTACCCGCGCCGGCGCTGGTCGGGCGGCGTGTAGACCCAGCTGATCCGTACGACGCCGGCCACCGGTCGGCTCACCATGACCATCGTCACCGGCCGGCCCCCGTCCTCCCACAGCCACAGCCGGCCGTCCCTGCCGAGCCGGCTGTCGACGAGGTCGGCGTGGTCACCGCGCCGCTCGCCGGGCAGCGCCTCGTCGGCGAACGCGTCGGCCCACCGGAGGACGCGGTCGCGGTCGGCCGGGGTGGCCTGCCGGGCCCGCCCGGAGACCCCGTGCGGCGCGACGATCCGGTCGGCCTCGAAGATGCGGCTCGGCATGCCCACCTCGACCGGCACCCCGGTGCGCTCCCGGTACCGGGCGTCGAACCAGGCGGCCGGGTCGACCTCGCCGGTCACCTGTGGGACCGGCACGTCCTGCGCGTCGGCCAGCGCCTCGGCCACCTCGCGCGTCCGCCCCGCCAGCAGCAACCCGAGCCCCGCCCACACCGCGGCGCCGCACACAGCGCCACCCGCAGTGCCACCCGCGGCGCCACCCGCGGTGCCGCCTTCGCTCACCAGCCAGAACCGGTCGTCGGCGTCCGGGGGTCGCCCGTCGACGACGGTCAGGATCAGGTTGTTGAGGACGGGCTCACCGAGCAGGTACGGCCAGCCGAGTTCGCGGAACCGCGTCGACGGGACCGCCTCAGCGCGCATCCCTACGCACCCACCGTGCCGTCGATGCCCTCGCGGAGCAGGTCGGCGTGCCCGTTGTGCCGCGCGTACTCGTGGATGAGGTGCAGCATCACCAGCCGCAGCGACACGTCGGCTCCCCACCTGGCGTTGTGCCCGGTGACGTCGAGCGACGGCGCCTCCCGCTCGATGCGCCGGGAGTGCTCCACCTCCGCCTCCCAGGCGGTGAACGCCTCGGACCGCGTGGACGCCGACGCGTCGTAGGCGACCTGGTAGTCGCCGTCGGCCGACCACACCAGCGGGACGTCCTCGCCGTCGATGACGCGGCGGAACCACGTGCGCTCCACCTCGGCCATGTGCCGCACCAGGCCGAGCAGCGTCAGCGTCGACGGCGGCATCGACAGCCGGCGCAGGTCCTCGTCGCCGAGGCCCTCGCACTTCATCGCGAGCGTGGCCCGGTGGTAGTCGAGGAAGGCGCGCAGCGTCTCCCGCTCGTCGCCGGTCAGCGGCGGTGCGACCCTCATGAGGTCCCCTCGAAGCTCTTCACCAACGGAGCCAACCAGGTCAGCTCGTCGTGCCACGACGCGGGGCGCTCCACCGGCACGAGCACGAACTTCGTGATGCCCTGCGCCACGTGCGCCGCCACGAGGTCGGTGAGCGCGGCCGCGCCGACCGGCACCACCTCGCTGACCGCCGCGTCGGGGCTCACCCGCGCGACCCGCTCGGCCACGGCCGGCGGCACCGCGTCGCGGGCGTAGAGCAGCACCATGCCGAAGTGGTCGTCGTCGACGGTGCGACCGTGCCGCGCGGCCGCCGCCTCGATCCCGACGCGCGACCGGCCGGCGTCGGCGGGGGTCTGGAACGCGCCGAGCCAGCCCTGGGAGAGCCGGCCCGCGCGGTCGAGTTCGCGGGGGCCGCGGCCACCGAGCCACACCTCCATCCGGCCGACCGGCTTCGGCCACAACGACAGGTCGTCGACGCGGAAGTGCGGGCCTTCGTGCGTCACGTGGTCCTCCGACCACAGACGGCGCATCAGCGGCACCGCCTCCTCGAACCACGACGGACGCTGGCCGCGCTCGACGCCGAACGCCTGGTGCTCGCGCGGATCGGGCGTGCCGAGCCCGAACGCCGGCAGCAGCCGGCCGCCGCTGAGCGCGTCGATCGTGGCCAGCTCCTTGGCCAGCAGCACCGGGTTGCGCCCCGGCACCACCAGCACGCTGGTGCCGAACTTCAGCCGCCGCGTGCGTCCGGCCGCGAACGCGAGCGCCGCCAACGGGTCGAGCGTGCGCCCGGTGGCCCGCTCCGAGATCCACAGCGAGTCGAACCGCAGCTCTTCGAGGCCGTCGACCAGCTCACCGAACACCGACGGCTCCCCCAGCACGTTCGACGTGCCGAGCCCCACCCCGAACCGGACCTTCATCCGGCCACCCTATCCACGCCGGTCAGAGGCGGGCCGCCCGCGCGTGCAGGTACCGCTGCTGCGGCTGGCTCATCGTGCGCGCCGCGGCCGCCTCGTAGCTCGCCCGCGCACCGGCCGCGTCGCCGGCCCGTTCCAGGAGGTGGGCGCGCACCGCGTGGAGGCGGTGGTCCTCGGCGACACGGGCGTCGCGCCGCAGGGTGTCGAGGATCGCCAGGCCCGCGGCGGGACCCTGGACCATCGCCACCGCGACCGCGTGGTTCAGCCGCACGACGGGGTTGTCGCCGATCGTCAGCAGCACCTCGTACAGGGCGACGATCTGCGGCCAGTCGGTCGAGTCGGCGTCCGGGGCCTCGTCGTGCACGGCGGCGATCGCGGCCTGCAGCTGGTACGGGCCGGTGGTGCCGCGGGGCAGCGCACCGGTGATCAGCGCGACGCCCTCGGCGATGTGGGCGGCGTTCCAGCGGGTGCGGTCCTGCTCGGCCATCGGGACGAGCGAGCCGTCGGGTGCGGTGCGGGCCGGGCGGCGGGCGTCGGTCAGCAGCATGAGCGCGAGCAGCCCGGCGGCCTCGCCGCTGTCGGGCAGCACCCGGTGCACCAGCCGCGCCAGGCGGATCGCCTCAGTGCACAGGTCGGCGCGGTGCAGGTGCGGACCGGCGGTGGTGCTGTAGCCCTCGTTGAAGATCAGGTACAGGACGTGCAGCACGGCGGTCAGCCGCTGCCCGCGCTCGTCGGCCGGCGGCATCCCGAACGGGATCCCGCTGGCGCGGATGGTCTGCTTGGCCCGGCTGATCCGGCGGGCCATCGTCGCCTCGGGCACCAGGAACGCCCGCGCGATCTCCGCCGTGGTGAGGCCGCCGACGGCGCGCAGGGTCAGAGCGATCTGGGACGCGGGTGCGAGCGCCGGGTGGCAGCACATGAACAGCAGGATCAGCGAGTCGTCGGAATCCGCGACGACGGGTTCGTCGGGCAGCACCCAGCGGGCCACCGTGTCCTCTCGACGCTGGCGGGCCTGTTCGCTGCGCAGCAGGTCGGTCAGCCGCCGCGACGCGACCCGGATCAGCCAGCCGAGCGGGTTGTCGGGCCGGCCCTCGTCGGGCCACTGCTGCGCCGCCGCCAGCAGCGCCTCCTGCACGGCGTCCTCCGCCGTGTCGAAATGGCCGAACCGGCGCACGAGCGCGCCGAGGACCTGCGGCGCCAGCCGGCGCGACAGGTCCTCGAAACGCTCGTGGGTCACGTCAGATCAGCTCTTCGACGCCCTCGGCCACCGGCCGGATGTCCACGTACTCACCGGGGTTGCCGGGGTTGACGAAACCCGCGGCGATCTCGGTGGCGCGGTCGTAGCTCTCGCACTCGACGATCGTGAACCCGGCCAGCACCTCCTGGGTCTCCGGGTACGGGCCGTCGGTGACCACCGGCGCACCGTTCTCCAGCTTGACCCGGCGGGCGTGCACCGGTGCGGTGAGGCCGCGCCCGTCGACGAACTCGCCGGAGTCGACGAGCTTCTGGTTGAAGTCGCCCATGTACTGGTGCATCGCCGCCACGTCCTCCGGCGTCATCGCCGGGCCGGTGTAGCCCTCGGCCGGCGGCTTGCCGCTCAGCACGTCGTAGTCCTGCTGGGAGCCGTAGAGCAGGATCATGTACTTCATCGGTCACTCCTTCTTCAGGCGGTCTTCGAAGGGGACGTCGGAGCCCCGGCGGCGTTCCGGACACGCTATCGCCGGAATTTCTCCCGGCGTACTGTGATCGAGTGACGTCGCTGGGGCTCGGATGCGCGCAACTGGGAAACCTGCACATCGAGGTCACCGACGAGGACGCCACGGCGATCGTCGACGCGGCGTGGGCCGCGGGTGTCCGGTTCTTCGACACGGCACCGCACTACGGGCTGGGCCTGTCGGAGCGTCGGCTCGGTGCGGCGCTCGCCGGCCGACCGCGCGGGGAGTGCACGGTGAGCAGCAAGGTGGGCCGGGTCCTGGAACCGGTCGACGGGTCGGGCCGCGACACCGACTTCCTCGTTCCCGCCACCCACGAGCGGGTGTGGGACTTCAGCCGCGCCGGTGTCCGCCGCTCGGTCGAGGAGAGCCTGGCCCGGCTGAACCTCGACCGGCTCGACGTCGCGCTGATCCACGACGCGCAGCACCGCGCCGACGAGGCGATCGGCGAGGCGTTCCCGGCCCTCGTCGAGCTGCGCGCGGAAGGCGTGGTCGGCGCGATCGGCACCGGCTCGGCCGACGTTCCCTACCTCACCCGGTTCGTGCGGGAGTGCGAGCCCGACACGGTGCTCGTCGCCGGCCGGTACACGCTGCTCGAACAGCCCGCGCTCGCCGAGCTGCTGCCCGCGTGCGAGGCGGCCGGTACCTCCGTGGTCAACGGCGGCGTCTTCAACAGCGGCCTGCTCGCGCACGAGCGTCCACACACCGGGCTCACCTACGACTACCGGGCGGCGGCGCCCGATCTCGTCGAGCGGGCCGCCGCGATCGCCGACGTCTGCGCGCGGCACGGCACCACCCTGCCGGCGGCCGCGATCGCTTTCGCCGCCGGCCATCCGGCCGTGTCGACGGTGCTCGTCGGCGCCGACAGCGCCGATCAGGTGCGGCGCAACGCGGAGCTGTTCGCGTCGGCGCCACCGCCGTCTGTGTGGTCGGCGCTCGTCGAGGCCGGGCTGATCGCGACGGTGCCGGCATGATCGTCGACGCGCATCACCACCTCTGGACCATCGACGGCGGCTACACCTGGCTCGACGAGCCGGGACTGGAACCGATCCGCCGGACGTTCACGCCCGCGATGCTGCGCGCCGAGCTGGCCGCCACCGGGGTGCGGCACACGGTGCTCGTGGAGGGCGGCCGGTGCGACCGCGCCGAGGCGGCCGACCTGCTCCGGCTCGCGGCGGAGACACCGGAGATCGCCGGGGTGGTCGCGTGGCTCGACCCGGCGGCGGCCGACGTCGCCGGCACGGTCGCCGCGTACCGGGCGCTGCCCGGTGGCGACCGGCTGGTCGGCGTGCGTGCGCAGGTCCAGTCGGAGGCCACCGACTACCTCGACCGCGCCGACGTGCGCCGCGGCCTCGCGGACCTCGGCGCCGCCGGGCTGGTGTTCGACCTGGTGGTGCGCGCCGACCAGCTCGGGTCGGCGGCGCGGGCGGCGCGGGCGCTGCCGCAGGTGCGGTTCGTGCTCGACCACCTCGGCAAGCCGCGGATCAGGGCCGGCGAGCTCGACGGGTGGTCGGCGGCGATCGCCGACCTCGCCGCGGCGCCGAACACGTACGCGAAGCTCTCCGGGCTCGTCACCGAGGCCGACCACGACCGGTGGACGGTCGCCGACCTGCGCCCGTACGTGCGGGAGGCGGTGGCGGCGTTCGGGCCGGCCCGCCTCATGTTCGGATCCGACTGGCCGGTGTGCCTGCTCGCGGCGACGTACGGCGAGGTGCACGCCGCGCTGGTCGAGGCGCTGGGCCCGTTGCCGGAGCCCGACCGCCGGGCCATCTTCGGTGAGACGGCCGTCGCCGCGTATGGCCTGCGTGACCCCCGTACGGGGATTTTGCCGTGATCCGTCCCAGGCCTTAATCTGACTGGGCATTCGCCACATGGACATCGGACAGTTCGCTGGCCGATCGGAATCGCTCACGGGGGATCTGAGCAGGGGGGCTTCGGAGGCAGCCGGTGAGCGCAGCCCAACATCACGGTGCGTCGGGTGGCGGCCCGATCGTCCGCCGGATGCAGCTCGGTGGGCGCCTGCGCGCCCTTCGCGAGGCCCGCGGCCTCACCCGCGACGAGGCCGGCTGGGCGATCCGCGGCTCCGAGTCGAAAATCAGCCGGATGGAGCTGGGCCGCGTCGGCTTCAAGGAGCGTGACGTCACCGACCTGCTCAAGCTGTACGGGGTCGAAGACCAGGCCGTGCACGCCGAGATGCTGGCGCTGGCCCGCGCCGCGAACGCGCCCGGGTGGTGGGCGCGGTACGCCGACCTGCTGCCGCCGTGGTTCCAGAACTACCTCGGCATCGAAGAGGCGGCGACGCTGATCCGCACCTACGAGGTGCAGTTCGTGCCCGGGCTGCTGCAGACCGAGGCGTACGCCCGCGCGGTGATCATGCTCGGTCACGCCCACAAGGACGCCCGCGAGCTCGACCGCCGCGTCGAGCTGCGCATGGCCCGCAAGCGGATCCTCGACTCCCCCGACGCGCCGCGGCTGTGGGCGGTCATCGACGAGGCGGTGCTGCGCCGGCCGATCGGCGGCCGCGACGTGCTGCGGGAGCAGATCGAGGAGCTGCTGACGCTGGTGGACCACCCGAAGGTGCGGCTGCAGGTGATGCCGTTCTGGAGCGGCGGCCACGCGGCGGCCGGCGGCGCGTTCACGATCCTGCGGTTCCCGCTGGCCGACCTGCCCGACACGGTCTACGTCGAGCAGCTCACCAGCGCCATCTACCTCGACAAGCGCGACGACCTCGACCGCTACACCGCGGCGGCCGGCCGGCTCTTCATCGAGGCGGAACCGCCCGACCGCACGCCGGAGATCCTCCGCGGGGCCCTGACCGACCTGGGCTAGCGACGCAGCATTCCCAGGACGAGGGCCAGCGGCGGCCAGTCGGCCCGGCCGCGGCGGACGACCGCGTACGAGCGCAGGGTCACGTCGGGACCGGTGAGCGGCAGCAGGTCGACCCCGTCGCGGGTGGGCTGGTCCGCCGGGAGCAGCCCGACGCCGAGGCCGGCCGCGATCAGCTCCTGCACCAGCTCGAGGCTGTCGATGCGGTGGGCCACCCGCGGCTCGAAGCCGGCCATCGACGCCACCGTGCGCACGACGCGCTCGTCGGCGTCGTTGCGGGAGTTGGCGATCCAGGTGTGGTCGCGGAACGCGCGGAACACCGAGACGGTGTCGGGCCCGGGCCTCGATCCGGCGGGGACGCCGAGGCACCAGACCGTCTGCCAGAGCGGCGTGTACTCGACGGTGCGGTCGAACGCGGCCGGCGCGAGGTTGTAGTCGTAGGTCAGCGCGAGGTCGACGTCGTCGCCGGCCAGCAGGTCGAACGCCTCGAACGGCTCGTACTCGTAGATGAGCAGCCGCACCGCCGGGTGCCGTTCGGCCAGGTCGGCGAGGATCGGCAGCAGCGACCGGCGCACCGCCGTCGCGAACCCGGCCACCCGTAGCGTCCCGGCCGGCTCGGCGCCCGGACTGAGGTCGACCCGGGCCGCCTCGACCGCCGCGAGAATCGTGACCGCGTGCTCGGCCAGCCGCCGACCGGCCGGCGTGAGCCGCACCAGCCGGCCGGCGGGCTCGACGAGCGGCGTGCCGACCTCCCGGGCCAGCGCCGCGAGCTGCTGCGACACGGTGGAGGTGGTGAGGCGCATCTCATCGGCCACCGCACGCATCGATCCCAGTCGAGACAGTTCGAGCAGCAGGCGCAGGCGGCGCACGTCCATCGGCACATCATTCAGGATTGATGAACGATACGTCCACGATTATCGCGTGGACGCGGACGATGCCGGTCACCTCTACTGGCGGCATGACCACGACGACCGGCACCCGCACGGGCGCCTCGATGGCGATCACCTCGATCCTCTGCGTGCAGCTCGGGCTGGCCGCGTCGGTCGGGCTGTTCGACAGTGTCGGGCCGGAGGGCGCCGCCTGGCTGCGGCTCGCCTGGGCCGGGGTGCTGCTGCTGGTGATCGCCCGGCCGCGGCCGTCGGCGTTCTCGCGGCGCGGGCTGGTGGCGTGTGTCGCGCTCGGCGTGGTGACCGCCGGGGTGACGATGCTGTTCATGGCCGCGGTCTCGCGGCTGCCCCTGGGCACCGCGAGCGCGCTGGAGTTCCTCGGGCCGCTGGGCGTGGCGATCGCGCGCGGCACGGGTGGCCGGAAGGTGTGGCCGGCGCTGGCCGCGGTGGGGGTGCTGCTGCTCACCGAGCCCTGGCACGGCGGGGCCGACCTCGTCGGTGTCGCATGCGCGCTGGGCGCGGCGTGCTGCTGGGCGGCGTACATCCTGCTCACCCAGTACGTCGGCGACGAGGTCAGCGGCATCCGCGGCCTCGGCGTCTCGATGCCGGTGGCCGCCCTGGTGGCGACGGCCGTGGCCGGCCCGTCGGTGATCGGCGAGCTGACCTGGGACCTGCTGCTGATCGGGCTGGGGCTGGCGATCCTGCTGCCGGTGGTGCCGTTCATGCTCGAACTGCTGGCGCTGCGCCGGCTCACGACGGCCGCGTTCGGCACGTTGATGGCGCTGGAACCGGCGTTCGCGCTGGTGATCGGGCTCGTCGCGCTGCACCAGGTGCCGGGGCCGGCGCCCGTCGTGGGCGTGCTGTTCGTGGTGATCGCCGGCATCGGCGCGGAGCGCACGGGCGCGCGGCATCCCGCGGCCGCGCGGGAGCCCGCCGCAGACCGCACATGCGCGCGG
Organism: Virgisporangium ochraceum; assembly: GCF_016863655.1. Taxonomy (GTDB): domain Bacteria; phylum Actinomycetota; class Actinomycetes; order Mycobacteriales; family Micromonosporaceae; genus Virgisporangium; species Virgisporangium ochraceum. The sequence continues at coordinate 12,684 of NZ_BOPH01000092.1, read as the reverse complement.
GAACCGGCCACTACCGTCGAAAACACTCAGATCGCCAGCTAGCCGGCCGATGGTCCGTCCGGGGACGCACCGGGGCGGGAGGTCGCATGGCGAGGCTCGGCGTGGGAGGTCCACCGTCCGTCCCGGCGGTGGCGCGGACCGTCGGCCACAGCCTGGAAGGGCTGGCGTTCCTCGGTGCCGTCCTGGTCCTGCACGCCCTGGACCGGGCCGGCCCCCACGTCCGGTGGGCGCTGCCACTCGTCGCGCTGGCCGCGGTGCTCGAACAGCCGGCCGTCCAGCTGCGGCTGGCCGGCGGCGACCTGCGCCGGCGGGCCTGGCCGCGGCTCGCGCTGATGCTCGCCACGGTCACGGCGAGCTTCTACCTCATCGGATGGGGGCCGCTGCTGTCGTTCGCGTTCGTCGGCGTCACGGTGCTGCAGTTGCGGGTGTCGGAGGCCCGCGTCTGGCGGCCGGCTCTGGTGGGCACGGTGGTCTGCCTGGGCGCCGGCCAGGCCGCGACCGCCCTCGGCTGGGTGCACAGCTACCTGCCGGCCGGGCTGGCGCAGGTCGCCGGCGTGTTCGGCGCGTTCGTGTCGGTGGCGCTGATCCGGGTCGTCGGTGTGCTCGGGGAGCAGCGCGAGGCCGCCGAGGCCGCGGTCCTCGTCAGCGAGGAGCGCTTCCGGGCGCTGGTCCAGGACTCGGGTGACGTGATCGCGCTGCTCGACACCGACGGCTCGGTCCGGTACGTGAGCCCGGCCGTGCGCGTCCTCACCGGGGTGGAGCCGGCAGACCTGGCCGGTGGCCGCTTCCGCGACTGGCTCGTCGACGACGACCTGCCCATCGCCGAGGCGGTGTTCGCCGCGGCCAGCGCCGACCCGGGTGGCCGGCACCGGTGCGAGGTCCGCCTGCGGCACTCCGACGGCACGGTCCGGTGGGTCGAGGCGACGCTGCGGAACCTGACCCGCAACCCGGCCGTCGACGGGCTGGTGGCGAACCTCCGCGACATCACCGAGCGGCGGGCCACGACCGACCGGCTGAACTTCGAGGCCAACCACGACGCGCTGACCGGCGTCCTCAACCGGACGGCGTTCCTGCGTGACCTGCGCCGGACGTTCGCCGCCGGTCCGACCGCGGTGCTCCTCGTGGACCTCGACGGCCTGAAGGCCATCAACGACACGTTCGGCCACGGCGCCGGCGACGCCGCGATCGTCGCGGCGGCCGGGATGCTGCGGCGGAGCGTGCTCGGGTCGGACGTGCTCGGGTCGGACGTGCTCGGGTCCGACGTCGTCGGACGCCTCGGCGGCGACGAGTTCGGGGTCGTGCTGCCCGGGGTCGGCACGATCGACCGGGCGGTGGCCGTCGCCGAGCGGCTGCTGGTCGAGCTGGAACGGCCGGTGCGGTTCGCGGACCACACGCTGCGGGTGCGGGCGAGTGTCGGCATCGCGGTCACCGACGACCTGACCACGGACGCGGCGGCCCTGCTCACCCACGCCGACACGGCGATGTACCGGGCCAAGCGCCGCGGGTCGCACTCGTACGAGGTGCATCTGCCGGACGTGCCGGCCTGGCGCTAGGTTGTCGCGGTGGGCCTGGTGCATGAGTACGACCCGGCGTGGCCGGGGTTCGCCGCCGCCGCCGTCGACGAGGTGGCGGCGGCACTCGACGGGGTGGTCGTCGCGATCGAGCACATCGGGAGCACGTCGGTGCCGGGGCTGGCCGCCAAGCCGGTCATCGACCTGATGGCCGCGGTGCGCGACCTGCCTGCCGCGACCGATCGCGAGCCGGCCCTCACCGGGCTCGGCTACGTGCTGGTCGACACCGGGATGCCGGGGCGGTTGTTCTACCGGCGCGAGGGCCGGCCCGTGGCGTACCACCTGCACCTGGTGCCCGTCGACTCGTGGGACGGGCGCAACGAACGGATCCTGCGCGACCACCTGCTCGAGACGCCGACCGATCTGGCGCGGTACGCGAACCTGAAGCGCGACCTGGCCGCGAGAGGCATCACCGGCGACGCGTACACACGCGCGAAGACCGCGCTCATCCAGGAGATGATGGACGTCGCGCGTACCCGGCGCGGCCTCGAACCCGTTCCCGTCTGGGAGGAGTGACGCCGGACCCTCCACAGTGGAGAGTCCGGCGCCGGGTGTTCGTCAGGCGTGGATCGCGGTCCAGATCCAGGCGCGGATGTTGTCGACCCGTGCGGCGGTCTCCTGCGCCGTGTGCGGACACGACGGGCCGAAGCTCACCACCGCGACCACGCGTGGGGCGCGGTGACGGCTCTCGACGAAGTACGGACCACCCGAGTCGTACGGGCACGGGGTGGTGTCGGGCTGCGGCGAGAACCCGGTCATCAGGTACGTCGAGGTGGTCACCTCGCTGACCGTCAGCTGGCCGGTGCGCAGCAGCGTCGACGGGGTCGGATTGGTGCTGGTCACCGAGCCGTAGCCGGTGAGCCGCACCGTGTCGCCCACGTCGGGTGCCGTCCGGCTGATCTCGAGCGGCTGGATCCCGGTGACCGGCTGGTCGAGCTTGGCCAGCGACACGTCGTTGGTCGGCGACTGCCGCACCGCCACCACCGTGCGCACGACCCCGTTGGTGCCGCCCAGGTCGGCGCGGCCGACCGTCGCGGTGGTGAGGTCGGCCACCGGGTACTCGACCCGGGTGCCGTCGAACGTGCGGAAGCAGTGGCCGGCCGTGAGCACCCACTGCGGTGCGATGAGCGCGCCCGAACAGGCGCTGTTACGCCGTCCTCCGTCGGCGGTGGGAATGCCGGTCATCGTCAGCTTGACGGAGAAGCGGTACCGGCCCTCCGGTACCACCTCCCCGTTGGCGATCGCGTTCGCGTTGGTGGCGGCCACCACGCCCGCACCGAGTGCTGCCAGCGGCACGAGAAGCAGGGTCACCAACCGGACGATCGATCTTTTCCGCATACGCGGGTCCCTCCCCGTCTATTGATCGACATCGTGTTGCCTCTTACCAATACACGACGCGACGAAGCGGGGGGCGGGTCACGTACCGAGACCGAATCGTGTTATAAGGGGCCGGTCCGGTACGTCGCGGAGTCGAAGTCGGCGTATCCACCGTCGGCGCCCAGGTCCTGCACCCACAGACCCACGAACGCGCCGGTGAAGCCCCACGCCTCGGGCTCGCCGTCGACGATCCGCGCGGCGTGCTCGTCGGAGAGGATCGTGGCGTCGAGCTTCGCCGGAAGCTCCTGCCACTCCCCGCCGGGCAGCGCGTACGCGAACCGCAGGTCGGGTCCGTCGAACGAGACGCGCAGCCGCAGCTTCGACACGCCGGTGACGTCGACGCGGCACTCGGGGTACTGGGTCAGCCGGCCGGAGTCGTCGGTGAGCACCTCCAGGAAGGCCCGCCCGTCGTCGTCGGCGGTGACGTAGGCGTAGTGCCAGTTCCGCGTGTTGTAGTACGCCGTGATGCCGGCGAGCTGCCGGTACGTGGCCGGCGTGAACTCGACCTCGGTCTCCAGCGAGCAGACCGGAGCGGTGACGCGGCGGGCCACCAGGCTCGGCCGCTGCCGGCCGACCGGCGACTGTCCACCGTGGAGCCTCAGGTGCGACGGGCGCGCGGCGAGGTCGGCCCAGTCGGGGGTCGCGGGCCGTCGCAGCGTCGACCACTCCGGGCCGAGCGTCGGGCTGTCGAAGCCGTCGTGGTCGACGCCGTCCGTCTCCTGTGCACTGTCCACAGGAGACGGTGGGAGCACGGTTTCGGCCGGCACTCCCCCGTCGACGCGCGGCCAGCCGCCCTCCGGCCAGTCGACGGCCTGAATCGCGGTCTCCCTGCCGAGGACGCACGGGCCGAGCGGCGAGTACGGGCGGGCGGCGAGATGCGCCAGGTACCACCGACCGTCCGGTGTGGACACCAGGCTGCCGTGGCCGGCCTTCTGCAGCGCCAGTTCCGGGTGGCCGTGCGAGGTGAGCATCGGCCCCGACGGGTCGGTCTCGTACGGCCCGAACAGCGACCGCGACCGCGCCACGGTGATCTGGTGCTCCCAGCTCGTGCCGCCCTCGGCGGTGACGAGGTAGTACCAGCCGTCGCGCCGGTAGACGTGCGGACCCTCGGTGACGCCGACCTCCGTGCCCTCGAAGATCATGCGTTCCTCACCCACCAGCCGCTGCGATTCCCGGTCGTAGCGCTGGATCTGGATGCCGGCGAACCGGTTGCGGCCGGGCCGCCAGTCGGCGGTCATCGAGAGCATCCAGGTGTCGTCGCCCTCGTGGTACAGCGACGAGTCGAAGCCGCGGGCGTGCAGCACCACCGGGTCGCTCCACGGCCCCGCGAGGTCGGACGCGGTGATCAGGTAGTTCTGCGGATCCCAGTAGCCGCTGGCGAAGCTGGCCACGTCGGTGTACAGCAGATACCACGTACCGTCCACATAGGACAGATCCGGCGCCCACACGCCGCACGAGTCGTCGGCGTTGGTGAGATCCAGCAGCCGCTTCTCGGTGAGCACCCCACCCAGCGCCCGCCAGGTCACCAGATCGGTCGAGTGGTGTATGCGTACACCGGGGTACCACTCGAACGTCGATGTCGCGATGTAATAGTCGGCCCCGACCCGGAGGATCGAGGGGTCCGGGTTGAATCCCGGCAGCACCGGATTCCGGATCATGTCGGTCCCCCTAGTTTCGAAATATTTCGAGCTCGCGATCGCATGTGCGTGGACGCGGCACCACACTAGCGCCCTGCATCGTTGTGCGGGAGGCCTTGACCCGGCGCTCACAAGCGTCGTAACGTGCCCGACACCGATTGCCTTTCTTTCGGAAATCTTTCGAGATGATCGACCTCCCACCCAACTTCAAGATCGCCCCTCACCCCTGGAAGGGACGCTCATGACCACCCACTCCTTCGGCGAACGCGGCCGCGCCTCACGCCGATCACTCCTCCGTGCCGCCGGCCTCGGTGCCGGCATCGCCGCCGGTGCCCCGCTGCTCGCCGCCTGTGGCGACGACGACGAGGGCGGGGGCGACTCCGGCGGCAACCAGACGATCACCTGGTGGCACATCGCGAACACCGACCCGGGCCTCACGATCAACGCCAACCTGGCCAAGGAGTTCGAGGCCGCGAACCCCGGCGTGAAGATCGAGGTCACCCCGCTGGAGAACGAGGCCTTCAAGGCCAAGCTGCTCCCCGCCACGCAGGCCGGCAACCCGCCGGACCTGTTCCACTCGTGGGGCGGCGGCGTGCTCGAACAGCAGCAGCAGGCGGGCCTCGTGAAGGAGCTCAAGGGCGACTGGATCAAGCAGATCGTCCCGAACGGCGCCAAGCTCTACCAGGTCGGCGGCAAGCAGTACGGCGTCCCGTTCGATGTCGGCATGGTCGGCTTCTGGTACAACAAGGACCTCTTCGCCAAGGCGAACATCAGCGCGCCGCCCGCCACCTGGGGCGAGCTGCTCGACACGGTCAGGAAGCTCAAGGCCTCCGGCACCGTGCCGATCGCGTTGGCCGGTGCCGAGAAGTGGCCGGCCCACTTCTACTGGTCGTACCTGGTGATCCGGCAGGGAGGCGTGGCCGCCTTCGCCGAGGCGGCGAAGTCGGGCGCCTTCGACGGGCCCGACTTCGTGACCGCCGGCGAGAAGCTCAAGCAGCTCGTCGACCTCCAGCCGTTCCAGCCCGGTTTCCTCGGTGCCAAGTACTCCACCAACGACGGTCAGGCCGCCATCATGGGCAACGGCAAGGCCGCGATGGAGCTGATGGGCCAGTGGGCCCCGCCCACCCAGGCCGCCTACTCCACCACCAAGCAGGGCATCGGCGACAAGCTCGGCTTCTTCCCGTTCCCCTCGCTCGAAGGTGGCCGGGGCAAGCCCGACGAGGTGTTCGGTGGCGGTAACGGCTACGCGGTCGGGCGCAACGCCCCCTCGAAGACGATGGCCTTCCTGGAGTTCCTGCTGTCGGTCGAGAGCCAGAAGAAGTCCACCGCCGGTGGCGGCGTGCTCCCGGTGACGGCGGGCGCGGAGGTGGCGATCACGGATCCCAACCTCAAGAAGGTCCAGGAGACGGCCAAGAGCGCGTCGGGCTTCCAGCTCTACCTCGACCAGGCGTACAAGCCCGCGCTGGGCCAGACGGTCAACGACAGCGTGGCGGCCCTCGTGGCAGGGCAGGCCACCCCGCAGAAGGTGGCGGAGGACATCGCCAAGGCCGCCAAGTGAGGACTCGAAGTCAACGGGCCGTGCTGGCGCTGTTCCTGGCGCCAGCACTGCTCCTTTTCGGCAGCCTGGTGCTCGGCCCGATCCTGCTGGGCCTCTACACCAGTTTCTTCGAGTGGAACGGCTTCGGTGGGCTGCCCACCACGTTCATCGGGTTCGACAACTTCGTGCGGCTGCTCACCGACGAGGTGTTCCTGGGCGACCTGGAGCGGGGCCTGATCCTCATCGTGCTGTCGCTGGCGATCCAGCTGCCGTTCTCGCTCGCGCTGGCGTTGCTGGTGAACCAGAAGATCCGCATGCGCAGCGTCTACCGGGTGGTGTTCTTCGCCCCGTACGTGCTGAGCGAGGTCATCACCGGCGTGCTGTTCACGATGATTCTCTCGCCCGAGAGCGGGTTGGTGAACAGGCTCCTGGCCGTGGTGAACGTCGAGGGGCAGGCCTGGCTTGGCAACACGTCGACGGTGCTGCTGGCCCTGTTCTTCGTGATCAGCTGGAAGTACTTCGGTTTCCACATGATCCTCTACTTGGCCGCCCGGCAGAGCATCCCGCCGGAGCTCGACGACGCGGCCCGCACCGACGGCGCCGGCGCGTGGCAGGTGTTCCGCTACATCACGCTGCCGCTGCTCGGTCCGACGATCCGGATCAGCATCTTCCTGTCGATCATCGGCGCGATCCAGCTGTTCGACATGGTGTGGATCCTCACCGGCGGCGGCCCGATCCACGCCTCGGAGACGTTGGCCGTCACCATGTTCCAGAACGGGTTCCGGCGCTTCGAGGTCGGCTACGCGAGCGCGATCAGCGTGGCGATGTTCCTCATCAGCCTGGTGTTCGCGTTGCTGTATCAGCGGTTCGTGCTGCGCCGTGACCTTGAGGGCGCGATGACGGTCATGGGAGCCGCGCGATGAGTGCTGTAGCGAAGCGGAAGCGCTCGTCGCGCGGACCTTGTGCGGGATTGCGGAGGCACGGATGACGACGACTCGGGAAGCACCACCGACACGCGGGCCCGCTGTGCAGCCGCGGGCGCCGCACAGGGCCGGCAAGCAACCGAGCCGGCTGCGCACCGTCCCCTTGCACGTGGTCTCGATCGTGGTCGGTCTGACGATCGTCGTGCCGGTGCTGTTCGGGGTGCTCGGTGGCTTCAAGGACAACGGGCAGCTGACCTCGAACCCGTTCGGGCTGCCGAAGCCGTGGGTGTGGGACAACTACACCGACATTCTCGGCTCGGAGAACTTCTGGCGGCCGCTGTTCAACAGCACCGTCATCGCGATAGCCACCACGGTCCTGGTGGTGATGGTCTCGGCGATGGCGGCGTTCGTGTTCGCCCGGTTCGCTTTCCGCGGCCGGGAACTGCTCTTCACCTTCTTCACGATCGGGCTCATGTTCCCGTTCGCGGTGGCGATCCTGCCGTTGTACGTGCTGCTGCGCGAGATGGAACTGCTCGACAACCCGCTCGGGGTGATCCTGCCGCAGGCCGCGTTCGGGCTGCCGGTGACGATCATCATCCTGCGCGGGTTCTTCCGGAACATTCCGGGCGAGATCGAGGAGTCGGCGACGCTCGACGGATGCACGCCGTTCGGGTTCTTCTGGCGCATCCTGCTGCCGATGTCACGGCCGGCGCTGGCCACCGTCTCGGTGCTCGCGCTGGTGGCCAGCTGGAACAACTTCATGCTGCCGCTGGTGGTGTTCAACGACCAGAGCTGGTGGACGCTGCCGATCGGCGTTCAGCAGTTCCAGGGCCAGTACGCGTCCGACACGGCGCGGATCCTGGCGTACGTCGTGCTCGCCATGGTGCCGTCGTTGGCCTTCTACGCGGTCGCCGAGCGTCACCTCATCGGTGGCCTCACGTCCGGGGCCACGAAAGGCTGAGTGCCGAAAGTTTCGCGATACACTGCGCTGTGTTGGAAGACCTGCCGTCGGGAGGACCCGCCACATGAACGACCGCCGCGCCACGATGGCCGAGGTCGCGGCCGCCGCGGGGGTGTCCGTACCCACGGTGTCGAAAGTAGTGAATGGGCGTCCGGACGTTTCGCCGGCGACCCGGCGACGCGTCGAAGAGGTGCTGCGCGTCCGCAACTACAGCCCGCCCCGGGCCCGCACGCGAGACCGGGTCGGGCTCATCGATCTCGTGTTCATCGACCTCGGCAGCCCGTGGGCGATGGAGATCCTGGCCGGGGTCGAGGAGGTGGCGCACCGCGCCGACACCGGGGTCGTCGTGTCGGCGGTGCACGGGCGCAAGCGCACCCGTCCCGACCGGCGCTGGCTCGAACAGCTCGCCGCACGGCGGTCCGACGGCGTGCTGCTGGTGCTCAGCGAACTGTCGGCCGCCCAGCAGGCACAGCTCGACGAGCTCGGCATCCCGGTGGTCATCGTCGATCCGGCCGGTGCGCCGGCGCCCGGTGTGCCGTCGGTCGGCGCCACCAACTGGGCCGGCGGCGTCGCCGCCACCGAGCACCTGATCAGCCTCGGGCACAAGCGCATCGCGGTGATCGGCGGACCCACCGACGTGCTGTGCAGCCGCGCCCGCGTCGACGGGTACCGCGCCGCGATGAACGCGGCCGGGTTGAAGATCCCCGCCGGGTACGTGCGCACCGGCGACTTCCTCAGCCCCACCGGCTACCGCGAGACCGAGGTGCTGCTGAGCCAGGCGAAGCCGCCGACGGCCATCTTCGTGTGCGCCGACCAGATGGCGCTCGGCGCCTACGAGGCGCTGTACGAACGCGGGCTGCGGGTGCCCGACGACATGAGCATCGTCGGGTTCGACGACCTGGAGGAGGCGCGGTGGGGCATCCCGCCGCTCACCACGGTGCGTCAGCCGCTGCTGGAGATGGCCGGCATGGGCACCCGGATGCTGCTCACGCTGATCAACGGCGAGGAGCTCGACACCCTGCGGGTCGAGCTGTCGACGAGCCTCGTGGTGCGGTCGAGCACTTCGGGCGTGACCGCCGAACCGGCGGTGATCAGCCTGCCGGGCGTCGGATCCGCGGCCGGTTCGTGACCGGCGTCGGCGTCGAGCGGGTCGGCGCGGCCACGGCGGAGGTGGTCGACGCGCTGGTCCGCCTGGTTCCCCAGCTGTCGGCGGGCGCGCCCGCGCCCGACCACCGGCTGGTCGAGGACCTCGTCGGGCGCCCGGGCGTCGACCTGCTCGTCGCGCGGGTCGGCGGAGAGATCGTCGGCACCCTCACGCTCGTCACGTTCTCCACTCCGACGCGCGCCCGGGCGCTCATCGAAGACGTGGTGGTCGACGGCGCCGCGCGCGGGCACGGCGTCGGTGCGGCGCTGCTGCGCGAGGCCGAACGGCTGGCGCGGAGTGCCGGTGCGCAGTGGATCGACCTCACGTCGCGGCCGGCGCGGGAGGCCGCGAACCGGCTGTACCGGTCCTATGGTTTCGACCTTCGCGAGACGAACGCCTACCGGCTCCGACTCGACACCTCATAGGGATACGTACCGTAACCGTCGTCGGCTCCACGGAGCCGCGTTGAGATTTCTCACTGGACGGGGAGGGAAACGGACGGTCCGTGCCGACGTGTCCCGTTACAAGAGACCGGCGATGCTGCCGGACCGGCGCGGATCCCCGAAGGGGTAACAGCTGTGGGTCTGAGTGCGGCGTCGACCGACGTTCTGTCCGTCGACCTCGGAACGGCCAGTACCAGCGCCGTCGTGCGGCGGCCCGACGGCGGCACCGTCACCGTGGAGTTCGACGGTGACCCGCTGCTGCCGTCGGGCGTGTGCGCGGTCTCCGGTGGACGGCTCGCGACCGGGCGCGACGCCCGCGACCTCGCCGACACCCATCCCGACCGCTACGAGCCGGCACCGAAGCGGCGGATCGGCGGCGACTCGGTCACTCTCGGCCACCGGGACTACGCCGCGGAGGAGCTCGTCGCGGCCGTGCTGGGCCGGACCTTGGAGGAGACGCGCGGGCTGACCGGCCGCGAGCCCGGGCGGGTGGTGCTCACGTTCCCCGCCGGTTGGGGCCCCGACCGGCGGATGGTGCTGGTCGAAGCGGCGCGCCGGCTCGGGGTCACCGATCCGATGCTGCTGCCGGAGCCCATCGCCGCCGCCCGGTTCATCAGCTCGGTGCATCCCTGCGCGGTGCCGGTCGGCCGCACCACCGTCGTCTACGACCTGGGTGCCGGCGCGTTCGACGCCACGGTGCTGCGCCGCACCCCGCACGGTTTCACGCAGCTGGCCTCCGAGGAGGTGCCCGACGCCGGCGGCGAGGCCCTCGACGCCGCGATCGCCGCGCATCTCACGGCCGCGGGCGAGGAGCACGGCCAGACCCCGAAAAGACTTCTCCTGGACCGCGTGCGCGCGGCCAAGGAGCGGCTGTCGCGCGACACGGCGACCACCGTGCGGCTGCTCGACCGGGCGGTGCCGCTGAACCGGCAGCAGCTGGAGGCGGTCGCCCGGCCGATCCTCGACCGCACGGTCGCGGCGACCCGGGCCGCGCTGGTGGCCGCCGGACCGCCCGCGAGCCGGCTGGCGGCGGTGTTCCTCATCGGCGGGTCGAGCCGTATCCCACTCGCCGCCCTGTTGCTGCACAACGCGTTCGGGGTGGCGCCGACGCTCGTCGACCGGCCCGACCTGGTGGTGGCCCGCGGCGCGGCGCTGCCCGGGTCGCGGCCGACGCCGGCGCCCGTGGGTCCGCAGCCGGGGCCGGCGAACCGGCCGTGGTTGTCACGGCTCGCCCGCGCGGTCACCCGGCCGGGCGGCGGGCGTCGGGGCGACGGGCCCACCGCGGGCTTCCGAGGCTGATCGCGACGCACCAGCCGGCCGGGACCGTCGTCACCGCGTCGGCGACGGCGTGCATGCCGGCTCCCGGAGGGCGTGGAGCACGTCGTCGAGGTCGGGCCGGTGCAGCTCCAGGCTCTCGACCTCGACACCGGCACGGTCGAGCCGGTCGAGCATGTCGCGCAGCGACCGCGTCGCGGCGTCGCTCGGGACGCGCAGCGTGAACGTCTCGTCGTCGCGGGTGAGCCGCGGGAACGCGGTGTCGAGCTCGATGGTCGCCACCGCCAGCGCCACCGGGTCGGCGAACCGCAGGCTGACGTGCCCACCGGGAACCAGCCGCTTCAGCTCGCTCGGTGTGCCCTCGACCAGGAGCCGGCCGCGGTCGAGCACCCCGACGCGGTCGGCGACGTGGTCGGCCTCGTCGAGGGACCGCGTGGTGAGCAGCACGGTGGCGCCGCCGCGCACCAGGTTCCGGACGGCGAGCCACACGTCGTGCCGGGCGCGCGCGTCGAGCCCGGCGGTCGGCTCGTCGAGCAGGACGACGCGCGGGTCACCGACGAGCGTCATCGCGAGGTCGAGCTTGCGCAGCGCGCCGGCGGGCCAGGTCCGCGCGGGCCTCGACGCGACGTCCCGCAGCCCGAACCGGACGACCAGGTCGGCGGTGCGGCGGTGTGCGGTGGCCCGGCCGAGGTGGCACAGGCGCGCCATCAGCATGAGGTTCTCCGCGCCGGTCAGCCGCGTGTCGACGGCCGGGAACCGGCCGGTGACGCCGATCAGCGCGCGCACCGCGCGCGGGTCGCGGGCCGGGTCGTGCCCGCCGACGCGGACCTCGCCCGCGTCGGCGGCGACGAGCGTCGACAGGATGCGCACCAGGGTGGTCTTGCCGGCGCCGCTCGGCCCGAGCAGGGCGAAGACGGTGCCGGGAGCAACCGTGAGGTCGAGACCGTCGAGCACCGGCGCGCCGCCGAACGACGCGCGCAGCCCGACGACGGAGATCGAGGGGACGGTCATGAGGCCTCCTCAGATGTCGAGGTCCTCGATGTCGGGCTTGTCGGCCGCCTCGGCGACCAGGTCGTAGATCTCGGCCGGCACCAGCCCGCGAAGCTCGTCGAGGCTCTCCGCGACGCGCAGCGTGCGCTCGGCGGGGGTGACCGTCCAGGTCTGGTTCGGGCTCCAGTTGCCCACCCAGGCCCGCCACCCCGTGTTCCACTTGTCCGCGTCGGGGCCGGTGTCCTGGTAGCCGCCGGAGTCCTCGGCGTGCACCACGAACTTCCCCCCGCGCGACCGGTAGACGCGGTACGTCTCCACCTTGTGCAGGGTCGACCGGCCCCACTCCCCGAGCAGCACCCCGGTGAACCGCACCTGGCGCCCGGTACCGGTACCCACCCGCACGACGATCTCGTCGAACCCCTCCCGCTTGCCCTCCTCGGTCTCGACGTACCGGCGCACCGCGGTGGTGATCGCGGCGGACAGGTTGCCGCCGGCGAGTTCCTGCGCGCGGCGCAGGAGCGGCATGTCGTCGTCGGAGACGTAGATCGTCTTGTTCGGCATGGCGACATCCTCCCGCACGCTCCCCTCGACCATGCCGGGACTATACGTATACAGATACGTATAGCGCCAGACCCGAAGAAGGGTGACCACCGCGGTGGTCGCCCTTCCCGTCAGGAGTCGATCCGGTTGGACGCGCCGCCCGACCACTGGGGCGTACGGCAGCGGCGCGACGAACTCCACCGGCCAGCCGGTACGGGCCGAGGCCGCGGAGCTCGTACCGGCCCCGCGCGTCGGCGACCGGAGCGTGGTGTGTCACTGTGCGTTC
>NZ_BOPH01000091.1 GCF_016863655.1 Virgisporangium ochraceum | reverse complement strand
GCGTGGTGGGCAGGTTTGCGGTGACGGGGTGTGGCGGCAGGGGTCCGCCCTTCATCGACATTTCACACGGCCGGGGCTGACGAGACATCGCCGGTCGGCTATTTTCCCTCGTAGATGACGGCTGAGGGGGGCGGCTCGGCCTTCGCGGAGGGTGCCCCATGTCCGAACCAGGTGAGCTGGGTTTCGCGCTGCTCGGCCCGCTCTCGGTCACCGTCGACGGTGCGCCACTGCCCGTCGGCGGGCCGCGCACCCAGGCGCTGCTCGCGGCGCTGCTGCTCGAGCGCGGCAGCGTGCTGACCATCGACCGGCTGGTCGGCACGATCTGGGGCGACGCCGCCCCCGCCAGCGCCCGGGTGCAGGTGCAGAACCGGGTGGCCACACTGCGCCGGCTGCTGCCCGGTCCGCTCGGGGTCATCGAGACGCACGGCGGCGGCTACCGCATCCCGGCCGGCACCGGCCGGCTCGACGTCGACCGGTTCGAGCGCACCGTGCGGGAGTCCGAGGAGCTGGTCGCCGCCGGCGACGAGCCGGGCGCCGCGGCGCGGCTGACCGCGGCGCTCGCCCTGTGGCGCGGGCCGGCGCTCGACGGCCTCGACTCGCCGGCGCTCGCCGTGGTGGCCCGCAAGCTCGACGAACGCCGCACCGCGATCCAGGTGCGGTGGGCGGAACTGGAGATCCGGCTCGGCCGGGCCCGCGCCGTCGTCGGCGAGCTGACCGAGCTGGTCGCCCGGCACCCGTGGCACGAACAGCTCGTCGGGCAGCTGATGACCGCGCTGTACCTGGCCGACCGGCGACGCGAGGCGCTGCTCGCGTACGACCAGGTGAAGGAGCGCCTGGCCGACGAGCTCGGCCTCGACCCGGGTCCGACGCTCGTCCGGCTGCGCGAGCGCATCCTGCGCGAGGACCCCGACCTGCTCGGCGCCGACGACCCGGAACCGCCGGCCGGACCGCCGGCGACCGGTCGGGCGGCCGACGAACAGCCCGTGCCCCGCCAGGTACCCGGCGACGTGCCGCTGTTCGTCGGCCGGGCGGCGCTCCTCGACGAGCTCGACACCCTGCTCGACGGGGCAGGCGGCAACGGCACCATCGCGGCGATCGACGGACCCGCCGGCATCGGCAAGACGACGCTCGCCGTCCACTGGGCGCACCGGGTCGCCGGCCGCTTCCCCGACGGTCAGCTCTACCTGAACCTGCGCGGCTTCGATCCCGGCCAGCCGGTACTCAGCGGCGCCGAGGCGCTCCGGGCCCTGCTGGAGTCGATGCGGGTCCCGGTACCGCGGATCCCGGTCGGGCTCGACGCGCGCATCGGCCTGTACCGCAGCGTCATGGCCGGCCGGCGGATGCTCGTCGTGCTCGACAACGTGCGCGACGCCGACCACGTCCGGCCGCTGCTGCCCGCGTCCCCCGGTTGTGTCGCGGTGGTGACCAGCCGCAACCGCCTCTACGGCCTGGTGGCGAAGGAAGGCGCGCGGCTGTTCGCCCTCGACGCGTTGCCGGCCACCGACGCGCGGAGGCTTTTCACGGGACGGGTCGGAGCCGACCGGGTACGCGCCGAACCCCGCGCGGCCGAGGCGATCGTCGCCCGCTGCGCCGGGCTCCCGTTGGCGCTCGCCGTGGTCGCGGCCCGTGTGGTGACCCGCAACGGCTTCCCGCTCGCGGCCCTGGCCGAGCAGCTCGACGACACCACACCCGGCGGCAGTGCTTCGGGCGGCAGCGCCCGGCTCGACGCGTTCGGCTTCGGCGGCCCCGACACCGACGTGCGGGCCGCGTTCTCGTGGTCGTACCGCGCGTTGCCACCCGGCGCGGCGCGGCTGTTCCGGATGCTGGCACTGCATCCCGGTCCCGACTTCAGCGCCGCCGCGGCGGCGAGCCTCGCCGGCGTCGACGTACCCACCGCCACGGCGCTGCTGGCCGAGCTGACGTGCGCGACGATGGTCACCGAGCCGGTGCTCGGCCGCTTCGCGGTCCACGACCTGCTGCGTGACTACGGCCGTGAGCTCGCCGCGACGCACGACCCCGACGGCGACCGCCGACCGGCCGTCGAACGCCTCCTCGACCACTACCTGCACGGCGCGTACGCCGCCGCGGTGGCGCTGAACCCGTACCGCGACCCGATCGCGATCCACCCGCCGCTCGCGGGAGCGGTACCGGCGACCGTCGACTTCTACGTGGAGCGGCCGGCGCTGCTCGCGGCGATCCGGGTCGCGGCCGACCACGGCTTCGACCGGCACGCGTGGCAGCTCGCCTGGACCGTCGCCGACCACCTCGACCGGCAGGGCCACTGGCCGGAACTGGCCGCCGCACACGAGACCGCGGTCGCCGCGGCCGCCCGCTCCGGCGACCCGGTCGGCCTCGCCCACGCCTACATCGGCGCCGCCCGCGCGCAGACCCGCACCGGCCGCTACCCCGACGCCGAGGAGAGCCTGACCCGCGCGCTGCGCCTCTTCAGCGACCTCGGCGACGACGCCGGACAGGCGGCCGTGCACCGGGTTCTCGGGGGCGTCTGCGACCTGCGCGGCGACGACGCCGAGGCGCTGCGGCACGACGAGCTCGCGCTGGAGCTGTACCGGCGCGCCGGTCGCCGCGCCGGGCAGGCCAGCGTGCTCAACTCCATCGGATGGTCGCGGTTGAAGATCGGGGACCACGAGCAGGCGCTCGCGTACTGCCAGCAGTCGGTGACCCTGCACCGCGCCATCGGCAACCGGCACGGCCAGGCGTCGGCGCTGGACAGCCTCGGCTACGTGTACCACCACATCGGCGACCAGGGCCGCGCGATGCAGTGCTACGAGCGGGCCAGCACGATGTTCAACGACGTCGGCGACCGGTACCACGAGGCGTACACGCTGGTGCACCTCGGCGACGCCCGGCACGCGTCGGCCGACGGCTCCGCGGTCGACGCCTGGCGGGCGGCGCTGGTGATCCTCGACGAGCTCGACCACCCCGACGCCGCGTCGGTGCGGGCCAAGCTCCCTAGGGAAGCCAGCCCGGCTTGACCAGGCCGGCGTCGTACGCGAACACGACCAGCTGCACCCGGTCGCGCGCCCGGAACCCGGCCCGGACCAGCGCCTGGGCGGGCGCGCGATCGCCGCATGGGTGCTGTTCCTCGCGACCCCGGTACGGGCCACCTCGAGGCGCTGGCCGGCATGCTCGCCGCGGGCACGCTCGCGCCGGAGATCGAACGCGTCCACCCGCTGGCGGAGGTGCCGGCGGCGTTGGAGTACCTGGGCACGGGGCACGCACGCGGAAAGCTGGTCGTCTCGGTGTGAGCGGGCGCCAGGGCCGTGGCTGGACGCACCGACGGCCGCCGACCCGGGGGTCGGCGGCCGTCGGACGGATGCGGTGAGGGTTACCGGCGCGAGTAGCGGCGGCGGCTGTTGCGGCCCATGAAGTTGGCGACCAGGATCACGCCGACCGCGGCGAGACCGACCTGGAAGAGCAGCTCGATCCAGTCGATGCCGGCGGTGGCGGTGGCGAAGCCGAGACCACGGGCCAGCGCGGTACCGGCCAGCGCGGCGACGATGCCGACGACGATGGTGATGCCGATGCCGATGCGCTGCTTGCCCGGGACCACCAGTCGCCCGAGCGCACCGACGACGAGGCCGACGATGAGAGCCATGAGGATGCCGGTGACGGTCATGTGAGAACTCCCCCTGGAAGGCTTGGGTTCCTGCGGTACGCAGGAGGTATTGCCCGATGCCGCCGGCGGCGAAACACGGGACCCGTCGGGCACGCCCGAAACGCGTACACTCGCCGCATAGGTAGCTGTTGATCAAGACTTCCGCGGGGGTTACGGGGTGGGTTTGGGCGGCACGCGCGACCTGCGTGCCACGCTGCTCTCGGCGGCGGTCACGATCTTCTCGGCCGCGCCCCTGAAGTTCGTGTTCCAGACGTGGACGTGGCTGGTCGGCGTCCTCGTCGTCACGGTCGCGATGACCGCCACCGCGCTCGCGCTCCGGGCGCTGCGCACGCCGCAGCTCAGCGGCACGCTCGGCATGATCACCGCGTTCGTCCTGTGCCTCACGCTGCTGTTCGCCCGTGACCACGCGTGGCTCGGCTTCGTGCCGACGCCCGACACGCTGGTGCGGTTCAGCGAACTGCTGCGCGAGGCCGGGGCCGCGTCGCGGGAGACCGGCATCCCGGTCGGCGACGACCCGTCGCTGCACTTCCTCGCCGCGCTCGGGGTCGGCGGTGTGCTGCTCGCGATCGACATCGCGGTGGTGGTGGCCGGCTGGACACTGGTCGCCGGCCTGCCGATGGTCGCGATGCACACCGTGGTGATCGGGTCCGACCGGGTGGTCGCCGAGGTGGTGTCGTTCGTCTGCGCGGCACTCGCTTTCCTCTGGCTGCTCGCGGCCGACAACACCGACCGGGTCCGGCGGTACGGCCGCCGCTACACCGGCGACGACTCCGACCCGGAGGGCCGGTCGCCGTCGCCGCTCGCGGCCGCGGGCCGGCGCATGGCGGCGGCCGGCGTGGCGCTCGCGGTGGTCGTGCCGATCGGGGTGCCGAGCCTCGGTGACGGGCTGGTCGGCCGGCTCGAGTTCGACCGCGCCAACCGGAGCGGGTCGGGCGCCGGGCGGGCCGGGTCGGGCACCGTCAACATGTTCTCGTACCTGTCCGGCACGCTGCGGCAGTCGGGCCAGTACCCGATGGTCGACGTCACCACCAACGACCCCGACCCGCACTACCTCCGCTTCGGCGTGGCCGACGAGCTGACCCTCGACGGGTTCGTCAGCCGCGGGCCCGCCGAGTGGCGTCCGCTCGACGAGTTGGCCTCCACCCAGGCACCGGTCACCGGCGGCATCACCGGGCAGCGGTACACCGCCGAGATCACCGTGCGCACGTTCGCCGAGCGGCTGCTGCCGATCTACCTGCAGCCCGCGGAGGTCACCGCCTCGCGCGGCAAGTGGGCGTGGGACAGCGAGACCAGCGTGGTGCACTCGGCCCGGTCGACCGCGGCCGGCAGCCGGTACAAGGTCACCTACACCCGGTTCGACTACTCCCCCACCGCGCTGCGCAACGCGCCGGAACTCGCCGCCACCGACCCGCTGCGGCAGCGGTTCACGAAGCTGCCGCAGGTGCCGGCGATCCGCAACCAGGCCGCCGGGCTCGTGGCCGGCAAGACCACCCAGTACGACCGGGTGCGCGCGATCTTCGACTTCTTCGGCCCGGCCAACAACTTCCGGTACGACCGGTACACCCGGGCCGGCAACAGCGGCAACGCGATGGTCGACTTCATCACGACCGGTCGCGTCGGCTACTGCGAGCAGTACGCCGCGGCGCTGGCGTGGCTGGTCCGGGCGGCCGGCATCCCGGCACGCGTCGCGTTCGGGTTCACGCGGGGCAACGAGCGCGTCGGCAACACGTTCACGCTGCTCAACCTCAACCTGCACGCCTGGGCGGAGGTGTACTTCCAGGGCTTCGGCTGGGTGCCGTTCGACGCCACCCCGCCGACCGCGGTGCCGGGCGCGGTGTACCCGCCGTGGGCGCCGGCAGCGCCACCGCCGGCCGGTGGCCCGACCACCCCGGATCCGGTGACCCCCGTCGACACGAACCCCGGACCGGACGCCAGCGCTCCCGCGGCCGGCGAACCGTCGGCGGTGGCCGGCCCGGCCGACGGCGCCGGTGCGGGCCGGTGGTGGGACTGGCCGTTCGCGCTGGCCGCGGCGCTGCTCATCGTGCTGATGCTGCTCTGCCTGCCGCGGCTGCACCGCTCGCTGCTGCGCCGGCGGCGCCGGCCGCACGCTACCCTCGCCGGGCTCCGGCGGCCCCGCCGCGCCGCCCACGCGGCCTGGGAGGAGCTGCTCGACCTGCTCGCCGACTACCGGGTGCCGGACGACCTGGTCGGGCCGGCGCTGTCCTGCCGCGCGGTCGGCGACCGGCTGATCCGTGCCGGCGCGCTCGCACCGGCCGCCAACGCCGGCGTGCTCACGCTGAGCCGGGCCGAGGAGCGGGCGAAGTACGCCCGGTTCCCGGTGACCGACGCCGACCTGGCCACCGCGCTCCGGCAGGTGCGGTCGGGGCTGCGGGAACGGTCGTCGCGCCGCACCCGGCTGGTCGCCGCCGTCGCGCCGCCTTCGGTGCTGGCGCGGTGGAGGGCCAGGATCCTCCGCGAGCGCTGATCGCGCTCTCTGAGACTTCCTGGCGCGAATTTTGACCAGGTGGTAGAAATTGGGCCTGGGCAACCGCCGCTCGCACGTGCCTGGAGGTACCTCATGAGCCATCTTTCCGTACAGCTGTACTCGGTGCGGGAGGCTTTCGCGGCCGATCCCGACGCCGCGCTGGCCCGCCTGGCCGAAATCGGGTTCACGCAGGTCGAGCCGTACGGCCTCGCAGACAACGCGGCCGCCCTGCGCACCGGCCTGCCCAAGGCCGGCCTGAAGGCGCCCACCACGCACGCGAAGCTGGTCGGCGTCGACCAGAGCGCCGTGTTCGCCGCGGCCGCCGAGTGCGGCATCGGCATCGTCATCGACCCGGCCGTGCGCGCCGAGCACTGGCAGACCCGCGACGACATCGCGAAGACCGCCGACGCGCTCAACGCCGCCGCGAAGACGGCCGCCGGGCACGGCATCACGGTCGGCTACCACAACCACTGGTGGGAGCTGGAGGCGAAGATCGACGGGCAGACCGGCCTGGAGGTCCTCGCCGGGCAGCTCGATCCGCAGGTGGTGCTCCAGGTCGACACGTACTGGTCCACGGTGGGCGGCGCCGACAGCCCGGCGCTGCTGCGCACGCTGGGCGACAAGGTCAAGGCGATCCACGTCAAGGACGGCGACCTGACCACCGAGCCGTCGGCGCAGCTGCCCGCCGGTCAGGGACGCGCGCCGGTGGCCGACATCCTGGCCGCCGCGCCCGACGCCCTGTGGGTGCTGGAGTTCGACGGGTACGCCGGCGACATCTTCGAGGGGCTCGCCGCCAGCTACGCCTACGTCTCGGGGGTATCTCGGTGAGTCGTGTGGGTGTCGGCATCGTCGGTGCCGGGGTGATCAGCACCACGTACCTGGAGAACCTCACCGCGTTCCCCGACGTCGAGGTGGTGATGATCGCCGATCTCGACGTGGAGCGCGCGGCGGCGCAGGCCGCGGCGTTCGACGTGCCGAACTCGGGGCCGGTGGCCGACCTGCTGGCCCGCGACGACATCGAGATCGTCGTGAACCTCACGATCCCGGCCGCGCACGTACCCGTCGGGCTCGCCGTGCTCGAGGCCGGCAAGAACATGTGGACCGAGAAGCCGCTCGCGCTCGACCGTCCCTCCGGACGCAAGCTGCTCGACCTGGCCCGCGACAAGGGGCTCCGGGTCGCCAGCGCGCCCGACACCGTGCTCGGCGCCGCGTTCCAGACCGCCCGGCGCCTGCTCGAGAGCGGACGCATCGGCGAACCGCGCACGGGGCTGGCGCTGTTCCAGTCTCCCGGCCCGGAGAGCTGGCACCCGGCGCCCGAGTTCCTCTTCCAGGCCGGGGGCGGGCCGCTGCTCGACATCGGTCCGTACTACCTCAGCGGGCTGGTGTCGCTGCTCGGCCCGGTGCGCCGGGTCACCGCCACCGGCGACAAGGCCCGCGACACGCGGGTCATCGGCTCGGGACCGCGTGCCGGCACCGTCTTCGACGTGACGGTGCCCACCACCGTGGCGGCGCTGCTCGAGTTCGAACGGGGCGGGTCGGCCCAGATCGTGCTGACCTTCGACTCCGCGATCCGGCGCACGACCCTGGAGGTCGGCGGCACGCTCGGCAGCGCCGTGGTGCCCGACCCGAACCGGTTCGACGGGTCGACGCTGCTGCACCTGCTCGGGCAGGACGACGTGGTCGAGGTGCCGCACGAGGGGCACGGGGCGTCGCGCGGCACCGGGGTCGTGGAGCTGGCCCGGGCGATCCGCGCCGGTGTACCGGAGCGGGCGTCGGGCGGGTTCGCCTACCACGTGCTCGACGTGATGCTCTCGATCGAGGACGCGTACACGGCCGGAGAACCGGTGCTCGTGGAGAGCACCACCGACGTGCCGCCGCCGCTACCGGCCGACTGGGACCCGTACGCCCGCACGCTATAGCGGAACCGTCAGGAGGCTCTGCAGGTGGGCCTCGAGCGCTCCGACCAGGTCGACCTCGTCGGGCATCGTCAGCCACTGCACCTGCAGGCCGTCCATCAACGCGATGAAGCCGAGCGCGGCGAGCTCCGGATCGACTCCCGGCCGGAGGTCGCCGCGCGCGGCGAGGACGCGGAACGACCGCGCCGTGAGCTCGCGCGCCTCGCGGTAGTGGCGCTCGAAGTAGGTGTGGGCGGGATGGTCGGGGCCGACGGCCTCCGCGGCCAGCCGCACGTAGAGGTCCACGATCCCGGGGTGCCGCACGTTGTGCGCGGCGAGCGCGATGAGGCTCTTCAGCACGTCGAGGCCGGGCGAGGAGTCGAGATGCTGGCGCGCGGCGTCCTCCGCGTCGCGCCGCTGCAGGACGGCGGCCAGCAGCGCTTCCTTGGTCGGGAAGTAGTACAGGAGACCGGCGTGCGTGATGCCCGCGCGCTTGGCGATCTCGCGGAGCGACGAGCCGTGGTAGCCGGCCTCGGCGTAGACGGCCCGCGCCGCGGCGATGATGTCCTTGCGGCGGATCCGGCCCTTGAGGTAACCCCCGGTGGTTTCTGCTCCGGGATCGCCGGGCGGGGTGACGGTCCGCATCCGCCCATCATGCCGCAGGAGCCTGCGAGGTCACCTCGCGCTCACGGTCAGTTCGCGAGGGCTGCCCGGGTGGCCTCGACGAACCGCCAGAACGCCGAGGTCGTGGTGTGTCTGCGCTGGGGACGCGTGTTCGTGGTGAACATCGCGGTGCGCATCGGGGTGGTGAGCTCGAGCTGGGCGCCGGCGCCGGTCATCGTGCGGTTGACGATGTTCTGCGGGTCGGTGCCGCCGAGGTCGGGGTTGCCGACGGCGTCGATCGCCACGATGCCCACCCCGGCGTACGCCGCGAGCAGGGCGGTCCGCAGGTCGGTGTCGAGCCCGCCGACGAGCACCGCGCTCGTACCGGCCGGAACGCCAGCCTGTGCCGGCGAGCATCCGTGCAGCGAGACCGCGCGGCGGGCGCCCCGCGCGAGCGACCACCCGACCGGGTCGTCGCAGTGCGTCGAGGTGACGTGCAGTTCGCTGTTGTTCGTCGACCGGATGCCCTCGAACATCCAGTAGTCGTACACCGGGCCGCCGGCCGGAACGGGCGACTGGTCGGCGGGGTGGTACCCGGCGATCGCGAGGCACAGCTCCGAGGTGCCGGGCTCGATGCCGCCGCCGTGCAGGGCCAGGATCACCGTGGTCGGGTAGGTGGCGGCGCCGGTCTCGCTGTCGTCGTACGAGGCGTGCCGCCGGTGCCGCCGGGCGTAGTCGGTGCCCTCGTCCACCGAGGGGTCGGCGTAGAGGGCGGTGTTCGACGCGAAGGTGTCGGCGGCGACGGCCCGCGCGGCCGGGAACGCCGCGGGACCGACCGCCGCAGCGCCGGTCATCGCGGCGAGAATGCTCCGTCGGCTGAGGTACGGCACGGTCACCCCCGTACTTGCTGTCACATCGACCTTCATCGAACGCGGTTCTCACCGTACCCGCCACCCCCAAGGGGCCGCGGTAGCCGTCGGTTATCCGATGCGTGCCCTTTCGGGCACCGCGACCCCGTCGGTTACCGTCTCAGTGATCGGCGGACCGGGGTGGGGGCGGCGAAGATGCAACCGTGTACGACGTGCGGCAGTACGAGTGTGAACCCGATCGGGTACTGCACCGGCTGCGGCGCGTTCCGGGGCGCGGAGACGGGTCAGCCCGCCCCTCCGCAGCAGCCACAGGGCTACCAGTCCTACGAGCACTACCAGCAACCCCAGCAACCCCAGCAGCCCCCGCAGTTCGGGTACGGTCCGCAACACCCACCGCAGTATCCGCAACAGCAGTACCAGCAGCCGTACCAGATGCCGCCGCCGCAGCAGCCGCGCCGGTCGGGGTCCGGGCTGGTGGTCGGGATCGTGGTGGCCGTGCTCGTCGTGCTGCTCGGCGGCGGTGCCGCCGTGGCGCTCGTGCTGGCCAACGGCGACGACGAGCCCACCGACCGCCCCGCCACCGCGAGCAGCGGGACGCCCTCGGCGAGCGCGTCGGCGGCCGGCGGCGACGGGTGCGTGATCGGCACCTGGGTCGAGAGCCAGTCGACCTACACGATGACCGTCGGCGACGTGGCGGTCGCGATGACCACGTCGGGTGCGATCCAACGCTTCCGGGCCGACGGCACCGGCGAGCTGGACATGTCGGCCGGGACCCTGGCGACCGGCACCGCGGGCGGCAAGAAGTACGAGCGCACCACCCAGGGCAAGATCACGTTCAGGTACACGCCCCAGGACGCGAAGATCTACTACACCGACGTCGTCGGCAGCGGCTCGTC
This sequence comes from Virgisporangium ochraceum, assembly GCF_016863655.1. Lineage (GTDB taxonomy): Bacteria > Actinomycetota > Actinomycetes > Mycobacteriales > Micromonosporaceae > Virgisporangium > Virgisporangium ochraceum. The sequence goes on along the minus strand of NZ_BOPH01000091.1, from coordinate 10,681 downwards.
GACGGTCAAGGTCGACGGGGTGGCCGGCGCACCGGTGCCGTTGTCCGGCAGCACCGACCCCGACACCTACACGTGCAGCGGCGACACGTTCGTGCAGTCCGGCACGAACTACCGCATCGAGCTGAAGAGGCAGTGATGGCACCCGTCACCCGCCGGGTCGGACCGGTGGAGGTCACCGCGCTCACCGACGCCGTCGGCCCGTTCTTCAGCCCGCGCGCCGAGGCGTTCCCCGACGCGACCGCCGCGCAGTGGGACGCTGCCGACCGCCTCGACCCGCTGTCGGTGCACGACGGCGAGTGGCGGCTGCGGTTCCGCTGCTTCGCGCTGCGCACCGCCGAGGGACGCACGATCCTCGTCGACGCCGGGATCGGCAGCGCCACCGCGCCGGCGCGCGCGTGGGCACCGGTGCCGGGGAGCCTGCCGGCGGAGCTGGCGGCCGCGGGCATCGCGCCCGCGGATGTCGACACCGTGATCCTCACGCACCTGCACACCGACCACGTCGGCTGGGCGGTCGAGGCCGGCACGCCGTACTTCGGCAACGCGACCTACCTCGTCCCGCGGGCCGACATCGAGGCGTTCGCGACGCTGAACCCGGCGCTCGACGGCGAACTGCTCGCCCCGCTCCGGCAGACGGGTCAACTGTCCACGGTGGACGGTGACCGGGACGTGGCGCCGCACGTACGCATCGTCGCCACGCCCGGTCACACACCGGGGCACCAGTCGGTGCTCCTCGCCGACACGATGCTGTTCACCGGCGACCTCCTGGTGCACGCCGTGCAACTGGTCGACCCCGCGCTCCCCTACGCCCACGAGGTCGACGCCGAGGAGGCCCGGAGAACCAGGATGGCGCGGCTCGCCGCGCACACGGGCGTCCTCGCCACCCCGCACCTCGGCGAGCCGTTCACCCCGTGGCCGCTCTCCTAGCGAGCAGGATCGCGTGGGTGCGGCCGGTGTCGGTCACCTGCTCCAGCCGCGCGGTGACGGTGAAGCCCGCCGCTGTCAGGAGCTGCGCGATCCGGTCGGCCGGCACGAGGTGCGACTCGTACGACACCGGATGGCCGCCGTAGGCCTGCTGCGGGCTGTGGTGCTCGTCATTTCCCGTGTGACCGCCGAGCAGCAGGAGGCCGCCGGGTGCGAGGACCCGGTGAAACTCCGCGTAGACCACCGGCAGGTGCGACGGCGGCGTGTGATGCGTGGAGAAGAACGCCAGCACGCCGCCGAGCGTCCCGTCGGGGAGGTCGAGCGCGGTCATCGAGCCGACCTCGAAGCGCAGGTGCGGGTACGCCTGCCGGGCCTGGTCGACCATCCCCGGAGACAGGTCGACACCGAACGCGTCGAGTCCCGTCGCCGCAAGACGGTCGGTGAACCAGCCCGGACCGCAGCCCAGGTCGGCCACCGGGCCGCGGTCTCCGGCACGTAGCAGTTCGGCGAAGCCGTCGATCATCGCGCGGCTGACCGGGTCGAGCGTCTCCGGTCCCTTGATGAGCTTCACGTAGTCGGCGGCGACGGTGTCGTACGAGTCGCGGATCGCGTCGAGAAAGGCGGGCTGGCTCATCCGTGGGACCCTATCGAGCGATGTTGAGCATCGGGGACTTCGCCAGGCACGGTCGCGTATCCGTGCGCATGCTGCGCCACTACGACGCGATCGGCCTGCTGCGGCCGGCGCGCGTCGACGCGTCCACCGGTTACCGCTACTACGAAGCGGCGCAACTGCCGCGACTGCACCGCGCCGTCGCCCTGAAGGAACTGGGCTTCACCCTCGTTCAGGTGCGCGCCGTGCTCGACGATCAGGTCGACGTGGCCGAGCTCCGCGGAATGCTGCGGCTGCGTCGCGCGGAACTCCAGGAGCAGATCGCGGTGGACGCCGAGCGGCTGGCCCGCGTCGAGGCGCGCCTGATGGTCATCGGCATGGAGGGGGCGGCGCCGAGCGACGAGGTGACCATCAGGCGGGTGCCCGGGGCGCGCGTCGCCACCGTGAGCGGGCTCGCGGCGGGGTACGGGCCGGAGCAGATCGGACCGGTCATCGGGCCGCTCTTCGCCGAGGTGCGACGCCGGCTCGACGCGGCCGCCGCAGGCCCGCCGCTCGCGTTCTACACCGACCCGCCCGAGGGCGACGGGATCCTCGTGCACGCCGGGCTTCCGGTGGCCGGCGGGGTCCCGGTCGACGGGTGCGTCATGGTCGACCTGCCGGCGATCGAGGCGGCCACGATCGTGCACCGGGGCCCGATGGCCGACGTGGTCCGCACCGGTCATTCGCTGCACACGTGGGTCGAGGCGCACGGCTACCGGTCGGACGGGTACTTCCGCGAGGTGTACCACGTGTACGGCCGCGGCGATCCCGACACGTGGCGCACGGAGCTGCAGGAACCGGTGGTTGCCGGTGGCGCCGCCGGGTAGTACGGGTGCATGGCGCGTTCGATCTGGACCGGTGTGGTCAGCTTCGGGTTGGTGTCGGTACCGGTGAAGGTGTACTCGGCGACGCAGGACCACGACGTGCACTTCCACCAGTTCCAGGAGGGCACCGGCGACCGCATCCGGAACAAGCGTGTCAACGAGCGCACCGGCAGGGAGGTCGACTACTCCGACATCGTCAAGGGCGCCGAGGTCTCCGACGGCAACTACGTGATGCTCGACGCCGACGAGCTCGACGCGGTGGCACCGGGACGCTCGCGCAGCCTCGACATCCACACGTTCGTGGAGCAGTCGGAGATCGACCCGATCTACTACCAGAAGACCTACTTCCTCGGGCCGGGCAGCGACGAGACCGTGCGCACCTACGCGCTGCTGCGCGACGCGATGGCCGACGCCGACCGGGTCGCGATCGGGACGCTGGTGATGCGCGGCAAGGAGTACCTCGCCGCGATCCGTCCGGACAAGGACCTCCTCGTGCTGGAGACGATGTTCTTCGCCGACGAGATCCGCGACCCGGCGAAGGAGCTCGACGCGGTCCCGAAGCGGGCGAAGCCCGACAAGAAGGAGCTCCAGGTCGCGGTCCAGCTCATCGACTCGATGACCGCGCCGTGGAAGCCCGAGGAGTTCCGCGACACGTACACCGACCGGGTGCACGAGCTCATCGAGGCCAAGGCCGAGGGCAACGAGGTCACGGTGTCCGACGAGGCGCCCACGGCGACCAAGGCGATCGACCTGCTGGAGGCGTTGCGGGCGAGCGTCGAGGCCGCCTCGAAGCGCCGCGGCGGGAAGACGGCCACGACGTCCAAGGCGGCTCCGAAGAAGAAGGCCGCCGCGGCTACGAAGAAGAGCGCCACGAAGAAGGCGCCGGCGAAGAAGGCCCAGGCGAAGAAGACAGCGGCGGCGAAGAAGCGGGCTCCGGCGAAGAAGACGGCCGCCTAGCGGCGCCGCGGGCGAGGAGCCCGAAGCCGACGAGGAGCAGCAGCGGGCCGACCACCGCCGTCGCCGGCGCCGGTGGCATCACGAAGAACCCCACGAACCCGAGCACCACGACGCCCGGCACCCACCAGGGCACCAGCCGGTCGACGCCGGCGGCTACCGCGACCGCGATCAGCCCGACGAGCGACAGCACCATGCCGGGCACCGCCCAGCCGAGGCTGAACAGCGCGTACCCGTCGATGCGGCGTGCCACCTCGTCGGCGACCCCGGCACCGAGCACCTGGCGCGCCGCGAGGTCGGTGTGGTCGCCCAGCATCAGCCCGCTGAAGTTGAGGAGACCGAGCACGGTGAGCGTGCCGGCGACCCGGACGAACCGGCCGCCGACCCGCATCAGCGTCAGCACCGCCGGCACGAACAGCACCCACGTCAGGTGCAGGAAGAACGCGCTCACCTGGGCGGCCGTCGGGTGCTCCACGAACCCCGACGGCTCGTAGGAGCCGCCCGGGATCGTCCCCATGCCGATCGCGAACGACACGGGCGCGGCGACCATGCACACCAGGCCGGCCCGGAACGTGAACCGGCCGAAGGTGTCGGCCTCCGCCGCCGACGGCCCGCCCGACGCGCCGAACGGCCGTCCACGCACCAGTTCCACGGCGGCCGCCGCGTACGCGCACAGCATCACCACCGGCCCGGCCAGGCACAGGGGCACCGGCTCGATCGCGAACAGGAAGTACAACGCGGTTCCCGCGAGCGCGCTCCCCGCGGTCCACCAGGACACGACCCGGGCCCGCGCGGCGGCCAACGGGCCCGCGACCAGCGCGACCGCCCACCCGAGAAGGCCCGGAACCTGCCAGCCGACCGTGCCCCAGACGTAGCTCTCGAAGCGGTCGAAGACGCGGGCGACGTCGGCGTCGGGCACGGTCTGCTCGAGCGCGAGGATCGCGACGTCCACCGACATGAGCGCGGCGAACGTGACCAGCCCGACCACCGACGCCACCCAGGCCACGGCGGCGGGCACCGCGCCCCGCCGGCGCACCGGTGCGAGCAGCCCGAGCAGGCCGGGCACGAACAGCACCCAGGCCCAGTGCAGCAGCACGGAGTGCCACAGGATGGCGTCGGGGTGCTGCCGGTAGACGCCGTATTCCGGCGTGTCGCCGAGGGCGGGGTCGACGGCGGTCGCGACCGCCAGCGCGAGCGGGGCGGTGACCAGGCAGGCCGCCGCGAGCTTCCTGTTCATGGGTTCCTCCATCTCTGTGGAGCGCGACGTTAGGGACGGCGGACGCGGCGGTCACCCGTACCGGGAGCTATCCGGGGTCCCCCGCGGGGCGGACGGAGGGATCCCCCGCCGGAGGGGCGCGGCGTCGTGATAGGCGGCCGTACCGTCTCTGGGGTGTGGCGGAAACGGATAGGCCCTTTCGACCTGGCGCTGGCGGCGGTGTTCGCCGTCTTCGGCGTGGTCGAGGAGCAGATCGTCGGCATGGAGGGCGACTGGTGGCCGTACGCGTTGGCCGGCTACACGCTGCTGGTGGCGGTGCGCCGGATGTGGCCGCTGCTGTCGCTGGCGATCCTCGGTGTGCACGCGCACCGGTACTTCTACAACACCGACTACGACAACTACCGCCTCTGGCAGCTCATCGCGCTCACGATCGCGGCGTACACGGTCGGCCGGATGGTGCCCGCGTGGGGGCGCGACTGGCGGTCCCGCCTCGGGTACCTGCCACCGGCGGCGGTTCTGGTGGGCACGGCGCTGGTGTTCTGGTTCAACCTGCCCGACGACCCGATGGGCGCGCTGTTCTTCACGCTCGCGCCGGCCGCGCTGGGCATCGCCATCTCCGTGCAGGCGCGGCGGGCCGGCGACGCGGCGGCGGCGCGGGCGTCGCTGCGTGAACAGCAGGCACGCGACGCGGTCATGGAGGAGCGCGTGCGGATCGCCCGGGAGCTGCACGACATGGTCGCGCACAGCGTCACCGTCATGGTGATCCAGGCGGGGGTGGTGCGTCGCCGCCACGAGGCGGGTCTCGGGGTCGATCCGGAGCTGCTGCGCGGTATCGAGTCCGCCGGGCGCGAGGCCGTCGGCGAGTTGCGGCGCACGCTCGGGCTGCTGCGGGGCGATGGCGCCGACTCCGGGTTCGGGGGCACCGCGGCGGCGCCGGTCGGGCTGGAGCGGTTGGACGAGCTGATCGCGCAGGTCCGGGAGGCGGGGCTGGCCGTCACCCTGGAGCGCGAGGGCGAGCCGGCGCCGGTGCTGCCGGCCGTCGACATCTCGGCGTACCGCATCGTCCAGGAGGCGTTGACGAACGTGCTCAAGCACGCCGGGTCGGCACGGGTCACGGTCACGGTGGGGTACCGAGCCGACGGGCTGCACCTCGTCGTCCGCAACGACGCCGGGGTGGCCGCGCCGCCGCCGGTGTCCGGTGCCGGACAGGGGCTCATCGGCATGCGCGAGCGGGTCGCCCTGTTCGGGGGCGAGCTGGTCACGGGTCCGCGGCCGGCGGGCGGCTTCGAGGTCGCCGCCCGGCTGCCGCTGGCAGCGGAGAAGGTGGGTCTGGCCCGGTGAGCGGCTCGACGATCAGCGTGGTGATCGCCGACGACCAGCGGATGGTGCGGGCCGGCCTGCGGATGGTGGTCGAGACAGAGCCCGACATGACCGTGGTCGGCGAGGCCAGCGACGGGGTCGAGGCGGTGGCGCTGGTCCGCCGGCTGCGGCCCGACGTGGTACTGATGGACATCGCGATGCCGCGCCAGGACGGGCTGGCCGCCACGCGGGCGCTGCTCACCGACGCGCATCCGCCGCGGGTCATCGTGCTCACCACGTTCGACACCGACGAGAACCTGTACAACGCGCTGCGGGCGGGTGCGTCGGGGTTCCTGCTGAAGGTGTCGTCGCCGGAGCACCTCATCACGGCGATCCGCGTGGTCGCCGACGGCGAGGCGCTGCTCGACCCGGCCATCACCACGCGGGTCATCTCGGCGTTCGCCGGGCGTCCGGGTCCCACTCCCCCGCGCGAGCTGGCCGAGCTGACCCCGCGGGAAACCGACGTGCTGCGCCTGTTGGCGCGCGGGTTGTCGAACGCCGAGATCGCGGCGCACCTCACGGTCGGCGAGGCGACCGTGAAGACGCACGTGGCGCGCGTGCTCATGAAGCTCGACCTGCGAGATCGGGTGCAGGCGGTGGTGTACGCGTACGAGTCGGGCCTCGTGCGGGCGGGCTCCACGTGAGCGATCGTCGGGTGAACGGCGATCCTGGAGGCTCGCGACCAGGCGGGGGGTCACGGGCCTCCAGGATCTGTCCAACCGCGAACTCCGCGCGTTACGGCGACGCGAAGCTGGGATGCGGCGGCTGGTTGTAGGCGGTGTTCTGCCAGGCGATCGCCAGCCGGTACTGCCGGTCCTGCATCAGCGAGGGCCGCGAGATGGAGGTGGGCTCGGTCGTCGAGTAGATCCGCAGGGCGCGGTTGTCGGAGGTGCGCCAGATGACCTCCTCGCGCCAGTCACCGAGGATGTCGGCCTGCAGGGCGGGCGTCGACTTGGTGCCGTTGTTCGAGGCGACGCCGGAACCGCTGAGCAGCACGGTGTCGCCGCCGGTGCCGTACTTGGAGATGGTGGTGCCGTCGAGCAGTTCGCGCTGGGCGTCGCCGTCCCACCAGATGACGAAGTTGGTCGAGCCCGGCTTGCGGCTCGCCACCTGGTTGCCGTTGGTGGCGCTGCGCAGCCCCGACACCGCCGACGACCACACCTCCGCACCCGGGTTGCCGGCCCAGATGTCGGCGGCGACGCCGCGTCCGTTGTCGCAACCGCAGCTCGGCGCGCTCCAGATGATCTGGCCGGTGCGGGCGTCGCCGACCCAGTGGGCCGGGTTGCCGTTCTCCGACGGCTTGAACACCTCGAGCCCGGCGCGCGACGGGATGAGGTCGCCGACGTGGTAGGCGTCGCCGTGGAAGGTGTTGTTCTGCCACAGGCCGTACCCGTTGTCGTCGATGGCCATCGAGCCGTACATGATCTCGTCGCGGCCGTCGTTGTCGACGTCGGCGACCGACAGCTGGTGGTTGCCCTTGCCGGTCCACGCCGAGCCGTTCGTCGACGAGCTCGAGTCGAACGTCCACCGGCGGGTGAGCGCGCCGTTGCGGAAGTCCCAGGCGGAGACGACGCTGCGCGTGTAGTAGCCGCGGGCCATGATGATGCTCGGCCGCGACCCGTCCACGTAGGCCGTTCCGGCGAGGAACCGGTCGACACGGTTGCCGTAGTTGTCGCCCCAGCTCGACACCGTGCCGCGGGCGGGCACGTAGTTGGCGGTGGCCAGCACCGCCCCGTCGGTGCCGCGGAACACCGACAGGAACTCGGGCCCCGACAGGACGTAGCCCGACGAGTTGCGGTAGTCGGCGCTCGACGAGCCGATCACCTGGCCGGTGCCGGAGCGGGTGCCGTCGGCGGTCTTCACCGCGATCTCGGCGCGGCCGTCGCCGTCGTAGTCGAACACCTGGAACTGCGTGTAGTGCGCGCCGGCCCGGATGTTGCGGCCGAGATCGATGCGCCACAGCCGGGTCCCATTGAGCTTGTACGCGTCGAGGTAGACGTTGCCGGTGTAGCCGGACTGGGAGTTGTCCTTGGCGTTGGTGGGGTCCCACTTCAGCACGATCTCGTACTGGCCGTCGCCGTCGAGGTCGCCGACGCTCGCGTCGTTGGCGACGTACGAGTAGGACTCGCCGCTCGGCGTGGTGCCGCCGGGCGGAATCTGCAGCGGCACGTCCTGGCTGGCGGCGAACGGGGTCACCGGCGTGTCGGCCAGCGTCGACGCGACCTCCGCGCCACCGACGACGGCGCGCACGGTGTACGCCGCGTCCGCGGGCGCGTTCGCGTCGAGGAAGCTGGTCGCGGTGGTCAGCGGCTGCGCGGTGATCCGCGAACCGTTGCGGTACACGTGGAACGCCACGCCCGCCGGGTCTGAGGTGAGTAGGCGCCACGATACGAAGGTGCCCTTGGCCGACCGGATGCTGACCAGTCCGCGGTCGAGGCGTTCGGTGGTGCCGCCGGCCGGAGCCGCCAGCGGTTGGGCGGCTGGGGGTTGGACCGTCCGGGCCGCGACGGCGCCCGGGCTGAAGGCCACGGCGACGGTCACCGTCACCGTGGCCGCGACGGCCAGCACGGCTCTGGCTCTGCCGAGACCGGACCGGTTGATACGTTTCATCGTGACACCGCCCTTGGATGTGTTCGGCGCGTCCCCACCGAGGAAAGCGCTTTCCTAACGCGTCCGGAATCTAGCCCATACATCGGAGTGCGTCAATCTCTGACGCGGTGGGCTAGCCTTCGCGGATGGCAGCTCCAGCGGTCCTCCGCGAGGTGTTCAACGCCCACCGCGCCGCGTGGGGCGACGAGGACGACGGCATCACGTTCGACGACGGTCCCGCGCCGGTCGGCCGGCTCGACGTCCTCGTGTACCGGCCGACCGCCGGCACGCCGATGACGTCGTTCACCACGATCGGGATGGCCGTGGAGCCGATGCCGGTCGGGCCCGGTCCGGGTGGCGGCCGGCGGGCGGAGCTCCAGTTCGCGCGCCGGGGTCCGCTGTCACGCGAGGACGAGCGCGCGGTCGCCGGGCAGCTGGCGAACCTGGCCGTGCACCCGCTCGTCACCGGTGACGCGATCGACTGGGGACACATGATCGGGCTCAACCGCGACTTCCCCACGCTGCCCGGTTGCGCGGCGGTGCTGGTCTCCGGTCCGCTGACCATGAGCGGGCGCGACTACATCCGGACCTCGGACGGCGCGGTGCGGATCCTCAACGTCGTTCCGATCACCGAGGCCGAGCGGTCGGTCGGTCGGACGCTGCCGCCGATCGAGTTCGTGCAGCGGCTGATCGCGGAGACCGACATCTTCGCGCCGCGGGATCACCCCGTGCCGGGGTAGACCGAATCGCGCCGCTTCGGGTGGTCGAAGCCGACGACCCAGCTGCCGTACCCGGCCTTCGGCGCGACCGTCCAGCCGCGGCCGACCTCGGTGCCGGTGCGCGCGTCGAGCACGAGCCGGTCGGTCTGGGTGGTGACGTACACCCGTCCCCGGTAGACACCGACGACCTTCAGGTCGAGCGAGCGCACCCGGTCGGACGCGATCGTCCACAGGGCCTCGCCGGTGTCGAGGTCGTACCCGACGACCGCGCCCTTCGTCTGCACGCCGGTCGAGCCGGCGGAGTCGAACATGAGGCAGTTCCCGCCGTTCGTGTTCCGCACGACCGCGCCGGTGCGGGCGTCGAGGATCATCGGTGTCTTGGAGTCGCGGACGATGAACGTCCCCTTGTGCGCGCGGGCACAGTCGGGGTGGATGTTGAGGATGCTGTCGTCCCGGTATCCCCGCCGCCAGAGTTGCCGCCCGGTGGCGAGGTCGTAGCCGCGCAGCTCGTCGTCGGCGCCGACCCAGGAGGCGAGCAGCACACCGCCGTTGGCGGCCAGCGCGGCGATCGAGCGGGGACAGCAGTCCTCGGAGACGGTCCATGACCGGAGACCGGGAAGCAGCCCGACGACGTGGAAGAGGTTGGGCTCGGCCCCGCCGCTGGGCAGGTAGTTGAGCACCAGGTAGCCACCCGGGTCGGTGGCCGCCACCGGGGCGATGGACCAGCTCGACTTCTCCCACAGCTCGCCGCCGAGCGTCAGCGCGGTGTCGAGCGTCTGCTGGCCGGTGGACCGCAGGCGGGCCTGCACCCGGTGCTCGCCCCGCGCCGCGTTCAGCCCGTCCTGCTGGTAGGTCGACCGGTAGAAGAACACCACGATCGTGTCGTCGGCGGTGTCGACCAGCGTGACCCGCTGCACCGCGGGTGTCGGCACCCCCGCCGGCGCGACGACGCTCATCGAGCCCTTGTCCTTCCCCGTGGCCGGGTCGAGGAAGCTGACCGTGTTGCCGCTGCGCCGGGCCAGCACCTTCTGCGACATGACAAGGTCGTCGACCTCGGCCACGGTCGCCTTGGACAGCCACAGCCCCGTCGGCGCCGGCCCACCGGACGACGCCGCCACCCCGCCCGACGACCCACCGGCCGGCGCGCTGACCGACGGCCGGCCGGGATCGCTGGTGTCGTTCCCGGCGTCTTTGCCGGAGTCCCCGTTGAGGGCCGGGACGGTGTTGATGACGATCGCGGCCACCGCGATCGCCCCCAGGACCGACAGGACGACGGCCCTGTGCCACGGCCGCGGCTCCAGGGGCAGGCCCTCGGGCGCCTCGGACCCCGACACGGAAGGCGACTCGGGCAACGGCTCGGGCAACGGCTCGGGCAACGGCTCAGGCGGCCACTCGGGCAACGGCTCGGGCAACGGCTCAGGCGGCCACTCGGGCAACGGCTCGGGCAACG
>NZ_BOPH01000090.1 GCF_016863655.1 Virgisporangium ochraceum | reverse complement strand
GGCTCGGGCAACGGCTCAGGCGGCCACTCGGGCAACGGCTCGGGCAACGGCTCAGGCGGCCACTCGGGCAACGGCTCGGGCAACGGCTCGGGCAACGGCTCGGGCAACGGCTCGGGCAACGGCTCGGAGGCCGGCTCGAGCGGCTCGAGCGGCGGCTCGAGCGGCGGCCAGGACTCCGACTCGGCCCCCGACGCCGGCTCGGCCCCCGACGCCGGCTCGGGCGCCGCGTCCACCGGCCCGGGGTCCACCGGCCCGGCTCCCTCGGCCTCCGGCGCCGCTCGTTCGGCCCCCGGGTCCACCGGGCCGGCCTCCGGCTCCGCCCCCTGCGGCGCCGGGGCCTCCCCCGCCACCACGACCGCGGTGGTCGGCTCCGGCTCCGGCACCGGGTTGACCGTGGCGTGCAGGCTGCCCTCCGCCACCACCAGCTCCGGCTGGTCGGTGACCATCGGCGCGATGCCCAGCCTCCGGTGCAGCACCGTGGCCACCAGCGGGATCCGGCTCGACCCGCCCACGAGGAACAGGTCGGTGACGCGCCGGCCGGGGCCGGCCTGCCGCAGCACCGTCCGCATCGCGGCGACGGTCTGCGTGACCAACGGGCCGACGATCCGCTCGAGGTCGTCCCTGGTGATCAGGACGTCGGAGTCGACGAGCGGCACGAACAGGGTGGTCGACGCCTGGCGGGAGAGGGCCTCCTTCGCGCCGCGCACCTCGTCCCACAGCACTCTGCGCGCGCGGAGATCAGCCGGCGACGCGGGGTGGGTGAGCCGCCGCCACTCCTCGGGGTGCCGCTCACCGGGGCCGGTGGCCAGCCAGGAGACGATCGCCTCGTCGAGGTCGAGGCCGCCGACCGAGTCCAGACCACCGACCGCGACCGCGCGGAACCCGCGCGCCTTCCGGGCCAGCACCGAGGCGTCGAACGTGCCGGCACCGAAGTCGTAGACGGCGAGCGCCCGCCCCTTCTTCACCGCGTTGCCCAGCACCGCGGTGAAGTAGCTCGCCGCCGCGATCGGCTCCGGCACCAGCCCGCACACGTCGAGCCCGGCCGACCGGGCCGCGCCGACGAGCACCCCGCACCGCGCCGCGCCCCACGCGGCGGGATGCGTCAGCACCGTCTCGACCGGTGACCCGCCCACGACGCGGCCGGCCTCCGCCGCCACCCGCCGGAACACGGCGGCGATCGCGTCGACCACCGGCACCTCGGTGGACCCGAGCAGCAGCGTCCCCTCGTGGACGCGCCGCTTCGGGTTCGGCTCGTACCGGGCCGGAGCGGCGAGCGCCGCCCGGGCCGCGTCACGCCCGACGTCGAGCTCACCGTCGGCGCGCAGGAACACCGCCGACGGGAGAACCGGTGACTCGTCGAACAGGAGCGGCCGGGTGCGACCGTCGGGCCGGGTGAGCATGGCGACCGTGTTGGTGGTTCCGAAGTCGATGCCGAGTCGATGGCCCAGCGCCATGCGGCCAGCGTAGACAGTCGATGCGAGAGATCAACGCCTGTCGACCAGTCAGTCCACTGTAGACACCCGTCGCGGCTGCCGGCACGGGCCGGGAAACAACGCGCGCAGATGATCGGCCAGCGCGGAGTGCGCGGCCTCCGCCGTCACGGTGTCCGGGGCGACGTAGGCGTGCAGGGCCAGCCCGTCGACCACCGCAAGGAGCCGGACGGACTCCGCGTGGTCGTCGGTGGCGGCGGGCACCTCGCCGCACTCCTTGCCGTTGTGGATCGCGACGGCCAACCGCTCGCGGACGCTGTCGGCGCTGGCGCGCAGGACCTCGGTGAGCCGCGGGCTGTCGAGCGTGCGACCGGCGAACGCCAGCATGACGCGGCACTCGCGGCGCCGCCGCCCGTCGAGCGGGAGAAGTTCACCCAGCGCGTCGAGGAGCACGTGCTCGATGCGCGCGCCCGACCCGGCGCCGGCGTCGACGGCCGTCGCGACCCGCGCCTCGATCTGCTCCCGCACGTGGGCGTACGCGAACAGCAGCATGTCGTCCTTGGTCGCGAAGTAGTGCTGCACCAGGCCGACCGAGATGCCGGCCGCCGCCGCGGTCCGGGCCACCGTGACGCCGTCGAGGTCGTCGGTGGCGACGAGACCGGCGACCGCGGCCGCCACCTGGCGGCGCCGTGCGTCGTGATCGGAGACCCGGGGCATTGCATAACCATATCGCGGTACGGTATACCTCCATAACAATATGGCGATACGGTTATGGAGGCGGCATGCGATGGCTCACCGCGGTGGCGATCGGAGCGGGGCTTCTCGCGCCGGCCACGCCGGCACAGGCGGAGAACGCCGACATCGGCACCTACCTGAAGCGCCACGCCGCGGCGCACCACATTCCCGGGCTGGCGGCGGCGGTCGTGCGGGACGGCAGGGTCGTTCAGACGGTGACGCTGGGCGAGGACGGCAACGGCGCGAAGGTCACCACGCAGACGCCGTTCCTGCTCGGGTCGGTGTCGAAGCCGGTCACCGCGCTGGCGGTCACGCAACTCGTCGAGGCAGGAAGGGTCGACCTCGACACGCCGGTGCGGCGCTACCTGCCGTGGTTCGACCTGCGTGACGAGGCGGCCGCCGCCGCGATCACGGTGCGGCACCTGCTCACCCACACCAGCGGGCTCCCGGAGATCGCCACCACCGGGCTCACCGACCGGTTCGACAACACCCCGGGCGGCCTCGACCGCGCGGTCCGCGACCTCTCCACGCTCGACGACACGACGGAGCCGGGCGCCCGGCACGAGTACAGCGACGCGAACTACGCCGTCCTCGGTGCGCTGGTGGCCGCGGTCAGCGGCCAGTCGTTCGGCACCTACCTGCGGCGGAACGTGCTCGATCCGTTGGGAATGCGGCACTCCGCCACCACGGCGGCCGAGGCCGACGCGATCGGGCTGCCGCCCGGTCACCGCATGTGGTTCGGGCGGCCGGTGCGGTTCGACTCGCCGTTCGACACCGCGGGGGTGCCGTACGGATACCTCGCCGCGAGCCTCGACGACACCACCCGGTTCGTGGCGGCACAGCTCGGCGGCGGCGCGGGAATCCTGTCGCCGCAAGGGATCGAGCTGACCCACACCGGCCTGGCCGACACCGGCAACGGCCGGTACGGGCTCGGGTGGCGCGACTCCACGAGCGACAGCGGTGCCCGGCTCGTCTGGCACGCCGGTGCGACCCCCGGGTACTTCGCCCACATCGTGCTGAGCCCCGACACGCGCACCGGCGTGGTCGTACTGTCCAATGTGTACAGTCTGGCGATGGATCCGGCGCTGGCCTCGGCCGCGTTCGACGTGGCCGCCATCATGCGCGGTGAACGACCGGATCCGCGCCCGGCCGACAACACGTTCACGTACGTGCTCGGCGGGCTTGTTCTCCTGGCGGTCGGGCTGGTCGTCGCGATCGTCCGCGCGCCGTGGAAGGCCCGTGGAAGGCCGGTTCCCTGGCTGCTCGGCGGTGGCGCGCTCGCGACCGCCGTCGTGGTCGGGCTCCCCGCGGCGGCGGGCGCCGGTCTCCGTCAGGTGCTGCTGTGGACGCCCGACGTCGGCTGGACCGGCGTGACCGTGGCCGCGCTGGCCGTGCTGCTCGGGCTCACCCGGGCCGGCACCATCACGTACCGGCGGTTCAGAAGCGCACCTCGCCCGGCGGGATCGGACGACCGAACAGCCACCCCTGCGCCAGATCACACCCCAACCCACGCAGCAGATCGGCCTGGCTCCGCGTCTCCACACCCTCCGCGGTGACGGCGAGCCCGAACCGGTGGCCGACCGACACCATCGCCTCCAGCAGCGCCGCACGCCGCGACGCCTGGCGACCGTCGAGGTCCCGCAGGAACTGGGCGGCGAGCTTGAGCCCGTGCACCGGAAGGTCGCACAGGTACGACAGGTTGGCGTAGCCGGTGCCGAAGTCGTCGATGACCAGGCGCACACCCAGGCCCCGCAACGCGCGCAGGGTTCCGAGCGTGTGGTCGTCGATGCTCATCACCGCGCTCTCGGTGATCTCCAGCTGCAGCCGGCCGGCCGGAAGCCCCACGCGGTCGAGCACCGCGGCGATCCGGCCGACGAGCGCCGGGTCCCGGATCTGCTGCACCGCGAGGTTGACGCTCACGAACGGCGGCGCCGACCCCGCGGACTCCCACCGCAGCGCCTGCCGGCACGCCTTCTCCAGCACCTGCAGGCCGAGAGTGCCGATCAGGCCGCTGTCCTCGGCGAGCCCGATGAACTCGTGCGGACCGAGTTCGCCGCGGGCCGGATGCCGCCACCGCGCCAGCGCCTCGACACCGACCATGGCACCGGTGCGCAGGTCGACCAGCGGCTGGTAGGCGAGCACGAACTCGTCGTTGCGCAGCCCGGCCGGCAACGCCGCCGACAACGCGTACCGCGCGACGTCGTCGGCGTTGCGCCCGGCGTCGAACAGCGCGCTCCGGCCACGGCCGTCGGCCTTCGCCCAGTGCAGCGTGATGGTCGCGGACCGCATCACGTCGGCGGGATCGCCGCCGTCGGCGGCACGTTCGAGAACACCGGCGCTCGCCGACAGCGGGATCTCACGGCCGTCGACATGCATCGGTTCGGCGATGCGGCGCAGCGCGCGGTCGGCGAACTTCAGCGCGTCGTCGGTACAGGTCGTGTCCGGGACCAGGAACCCGAACTCGTCGCCACCGATGCGCGCCACCAGGCAACCGAACTCGGTGGCCAGCGCACGCAACTGCTCGGCGACGAGGACCAGCACGCGGTCACCGACCGCCGGTCCGAACGTCCCGTTGACGCTCTTGAACCGATCGACCCCGACGAGGCAGACGGCGAACCGCGCGGCCGGCCTGGCGGCGGGCCCGGTGCCCGTGAGCGCGGCGCCGGACAGCAACGCGGCCAGCCACTCGGTGAACAACGTGCGGTTGGGCAGGCCCGTCAACGGGTCGTGCAGGGCGGCGTGCAGGGCCCGCGCCTCGCTTTCCCGCAACGCGTTCTCGACCCTCGCCTTGGCCCGCATGGTCGCGCGGTGCAGATCGTCCTGCGCGTCGAGCGTGAGGTCACGGACCGCGCGGACGAACCCCTCGGTGAGGGAACCCGTCAACCGGACGAGCCGGCGGCCCGCCTCCGCGGCGGCCGGACCGGTGAGCCCGAGGTCGGCCACCAGACGCCGCTGCAGCAGCACGACGGAGCGGCCGAGCGCCTCCGGCGCGGTGAAGCCGGTGCGCGCCAACGCCGTTCCCACCGCGCGACCGGCGACGGCGTCGAACGTGTCGGCGGTCAGCGACCGGTGCAGCACGTCGGCCTGCTCCCGGAGGAAGCCGACGGCCTGGGACCGCGCCATCGGGACGTACGAGGTGCCGACGATCTCCCGTGCCCACGCCCGCGCGAAGACGTCGAGGCCCTCGTTCACGCCGCGGCCGTTCGCGCGTTTCGCTGAATGACCACGATCGTCGGTCGTTCGGTGTCGATATCGAGATCCGCGGATGCCTGGCGCGACGGCTCCATTTCCGTGATCCTTCCCGGCGACCGCTCCGACGCTGGCGCGGCCTTTGTGACGATCGGCCACCGACCATTATCGATGAGATCGGCCCGGGGACGAAAAGGATCTCGTGTCGTGCTGCACTGGGCGCATGGAGCACGCCAATTCCTTCGGCTCCGCCGCCGACCTGTACGACGCCCACCGGCCCGGCTATCCGGCCGACGCGGTGCGCTGGGCGCTCGGTCCGGGTCCGCTGCGGGTCGCCGACCTCGGCGCCGGCACCGGGATCCTGAGCCGCCTGCTGCGCGACCTCGGGCACCGCGTCGTCGCCGTCGAACCCGACGACCGCATGCGCGACCGCCTCACGCGGACCAGCCCGGGCGTCGAAGCCCTCGATGGGACCGCCGAAGCGGTGCCCCTGCCCGACGCGTCCGTCGACGCGGTCGTGGCGGGGCAGGCCTACCACTGGTTCGACCCCGAACGGGCACACCCGGAGATCGCGCGCGTCCTGCGTCCCGGCGGTGTGTTCGCCGCACTCTGGAACGACGCCGACGTCGAGGCGCCGTGGACGCTGCGCTTCGTCGAGATCGTCGACGGCACTCCCCCGGACATCGAGGTGGTCGACTTCGGCCCGCTGTTCACGCCGGCCCGGGTCGGCGAGTTCCGGCACGCGATGCCGATGAGCCCCGAGGGGCTGCTCGACCTCACCAGGACGCGGTCGCCGTACCTGGTCGCATCGCCGTCCGAACGTGAGACGCTGCTCGACGCAGTACGCCGGCTGATGACCGAGTCGGGGCTGGCCGGCCGCTTCCCGTTGCCGCTCGTCACGCGCGTTCACCGGGCTTCTGTCGTACCCGGGGGCTAGCGTCACGGGCATGCTCGATCATCTCGGTATCCAGGTGGCCAACGTGCTCGGCTCGCTGGAGTTCTACGTACGCACCTTCGCACCGCTCGGAATGCGCGAGGCGATGCGCTTCCCGAGCGGCGACTCCTTCGCCATCGGGCTCTCCCTGGCCGACGGCAGCCCCGACTTCTGGCTCGGGCCGGCCCCCGGCCCGGAGACGCGCGAGCTGCACATCGCGTTCCGCGCCCCCAGCCGCGCCGCGGTCGACGCGGTCCACGAGGCCGCTGTGGCCGCGGGTACGGAGGTCCTCCACGCACCCCGCGAGTGGCCCGAGTACCACCCCGGCTACTACGCGGTCTTCCTCCGCGATCCCGACGGCCACAACGTCGAGGCGGTCCACCACGGGTAGCCGGCCGCCGTGCGGGGAGAGCCGGCTCCCCGTGGACAGAGACGGCCGGCCCTCTCCGCGGAGCGCTAGATCGTGAAGCCGCCGTCGACCGGCACGGTGGCGCCGGTGATGTAGGCCGCCTCCGGGCGGGCCAGGTACGCGACCACGCCGGCGACCTCGGCCGGGGCGGCGAAGCGGCCCAGCGCGGTGAACCCGTTGATGGTCGCCGCGGCGGGGCCGTCGGCCGGGTTGGTGTCGGTGTCCGTGGGGCCCGGCACGACCAGGTTCACCGTGATCGCCCGCGGCCCGAGCTCGCGACCGAGCGCCTTGGTGAGACCCACGAGGGCCGCCTTGCTCGTGGCGTACATGGTCAACCCCGGGAACACCGCGCGGTCGGCCACGTTGCTGCCGATGCTGATGATCCTCCCGCCGGCCGCCATGTGGGGCACGGCCGCCTGCGTCGCGACGAACACCGCCCGCACGTTCACGGCCATCGCCTCCTCGAACTCGTCGACGCCCGTCTCCTCCAACGGCTTCACCGCGAACACGGCCGCGTTGTTCACGAGGACGTCGAGCCGGCCGAGGTCGCCGGCCGCCCGCTCCACCGCGTCGCGCACCGCCACCGGATCGGCGCTGTCGGCGGCCAGCGCCACCGCCCGGCGTCCGGTCGCCTTGATCCGCTCGACGACGTCCGACGCGCGGTCGTGGCTGCCCCGGTAGGTGAACGCGACGTCGGCACCGTCAGCGGCGAGCCGGACCGCGATGGCCGCACCGATTCCGCGGCTGCCGCCGGTGACGAGAGCGACCTTGTCCTGAAGTGCTGTGGTCATGCACGAATCGTGGTCGGTCAGGTGCCGGCCGTCTGGCGGCGATCGGACCCGGCGTCCGAACGCCCGGTCCGAATCCCGCCGGCCCCGGCCGGGGCACCCGCCGTGGCCCCGGTGCCGCCGGCGGCCGGGGTGCGCACCGTTGCCAGCACCAGCACCGCGGCGACCGCCGCCAACGCCGCGGCCAGCACTGCCGACGCCAGCGTCGGCAGCACGCACCCACACCCACCCCGGCCAGTACCAGGCCGGGCAGCAGCAGCCGAACCGCCGCTGTGCGGGTCCAGTCGCGCCTGCAACGCGGCGCCGCCACCGATCAACACCAGCCCGACCGGCTCCGGCACGGTCTACTTCGACGTCGAGGTCGACCCCGACCGGCTCGGCTTCCACGCCCGGGTGCTGCTGTGGATGGCGGTGTCGCCGTCGCGGCTGGCGCGGATCGGCGGGGCGCTGGCGTTACACGAGGAGATCGTCTTCGCGGCGGCGACCACCGGGGAGACCAACGTCGTCGCGACCGTGGTCTGCCAGGACATGCCCGCGCTCCACCGCTACCTCACCGAACGGGTCGGTGTGCTCGACGGCGTCGAACGGGTCGAGACCGCGCCGCTGCTGCGGCACGTCAAGCAGGTCGGCGCCGTGAGCTTCTGAGGCGCTGTCGAATCGCTCCGGCACCGCTCGTCGGGATGGCATGACCCGGTACGCAATCCTCGTCTACTCGTCCGCCGACCCGATCAGGCTGTTCACGCTCGCGGGATTCGCGTTCCCGTTCGGTGCCACGGCGATCTCCATCCGGGGAGACGTCGTGAGCGCCGGCCCGTTCCACGCCGGCCACCCGGCGGCCGCGGGGTTCTTCGTCGTCGAGGCACCCGACCTCGACGTGGTGCTGGCGATCGCCCGGGCCGACCCGGCCACCCGCGACGGCGGGGTCGAGGTGCGGCCGCTGGTCGATTAGCCTGCCTTGTGACCCTTCCGCCTTTCCGCCCCGGAACCCCGGTCCCGCGCCCACCGGGACCACCGCCACCCGCACCCGTGGTGATCGCCGTGTGCAGCGGCAAGGGCGGGGTGGGCAAGTCGACGGTCGCGCTCAACCTCGCCGTCGCCCTCGGGCTCGACGGCACACGCGTGGGGCTGCTCGACGCCGACCTCCACGCGCCCGACATTCCGCTGATGGTCGGACTCCGCCGCAGCGCGCCGTCGAGCGGCTGGATGCTCTCCCGGGCCGGTGCGAAGGCGGCACTGGAGCCGGTGGAGCGGTACGGCGTCACGGTGATGTCGAGCGGTTTCATCGTCGCGGAGGACCAGGCGGTGACGCTGATGGCGGGCCTCGCCGGCGCGCTGCTGGCCCAGTTGGTCTTCGCGACCGAGTGGGGCGACCTCGACGTCCTGGTCATCGACCTCCCACCCGGCACGTCCGACGTGGTGCAGGAGACGTTCCGCCTGCTGCCGGCCGCCGGCGCGGTGATCGTGGTGACCCCGCAGGACGTGGCGCATCTCGACAACCGCCGGGTGCTGGCCGCCCTGTCGACGGCGGGCGCGACCGCCCTCGGCGGCATCGAGAACATGGCCGGCCTGACCTGCCCGTGCTGCGACACCCGCCTGGAGGTGTTCCCGCCGGTCGCGCACGAACGGTCGGTCTGGGCCGCGGGCCTCGCGCGGCTCGGCACGGTGCCGATGGGCGTGGTCGCGGCCGACGGCAGCGGCGGAACGGAACCGGTGGTCGTGACGGCACCGGAGTCGCCCCGGGCGGTCGCGCTCCGCGAGGCGGCCGCGGCGGTGCGCGCGGCCGCGGCGGACATGTGACGCGGCACGCCCCCTACCCGGCCGGGCCGCGTGGGCCGGGCACGCGGCCGGGTCCGCGGGGTGGGGTCAGAGCGTGTACCGCAGGTGCTTGATGCCGTTGATGAAGTTCGAGTGCAGGCGGACCGGGTCGGCGCCCTCGATGGTCGGCACGCGCCGGAGGAGCTCCTCCAGGAGGACGGTGATCTCCAGGCGGGCCAGGTGGGCGCCCAGGCAGAAGTGGGGACCGGCAGCGCCGAAGCCCAGGTGCGGGTTGGGGTCCCGGGTGATGTCGAACCGGTACGGGTCCGGGAAGACGGTTTCGTCGACGTTGGCGGAGCAGTAGAACAGCACCACCTTGTCGCCCTCGCGGTACCCGTGACCGTTCAGCTCGAAGTCGCGGGTGAGCTTGCGGCGCATGTAG
Source organism: Virgisporangium ochraceum (assembly GCF_016863655.1). GTDB lineage: Bacteria > Actinomycetota > Actinomycetes > Mycobacteriales > Micromonosporaceae > Virgisporangium > Virgisporangium ochraceum. The sequence goes on along the minus strand of NZ_BOPH01000090.1, from coordinate 59,937 downwards.
ATGACCGGCGACGTCAGCCGCACGACCTCCTCCACCGCGCCGGGCAACCGGCCGTCGAGGTCCGCCAGGAGCTGGGCGCGCACGTCGGGGTTCACGGTGAGCAGGTGCAGCGCGCTGGAGATCGAATGCCGCGTGGTCTCGTTGCCGGCCACCAGCAGCAGGATGAAGAACGAGCCCAGCTCCTGCATCGTGAGCTTCTCGCCGTCGACGTTGCCGTGCACGAGCGCCGACGTCAGGTCGCCGGTCGGGTTCCTCTCCCGCTCGGCGGCCAGGTCCTGCACCAGCTGCTGCAGCTCCATGCCGGCGTTGAGCAGCTTCAGGCCCGTCTCGGTCGGGTCCTCGCCGGCGTACTCGGGGTCGAACCCGCTGAGGATCACGTTGGACCGGTCGAGCACGTACTGGTGCTCGCTGTCCGGCAGGCCCATCAGGTCACAGATGATCTTCAACGGGAGGCGGGCGGCGACCAGGTCGACGAAGTCGCCGCCGGAGCCGGCGTCGAGCAGCTGGTCGACGCACTGCGTCGAGACGGCCGCGATCTGGTCCTTGAGCTGGGTGACCATCGTGGCGGTGAACGCACGCGAGACGATCCGCCGCAGGCGGGCGTGCTTCGGGTCGTCCATGTTGATCATTGATCCGAAGTACTCGACGAAGTCCTCCGGCAGGTCGGGAATCGTGGTCGCGCCGCCCTGGCCCGAGCTGAACACCTTGGCGTTGCGGCTCGCCCCGACGACGTCGGCGTGCCTGACGAGCGCGTAGTACCCGGGACCGCGTTCCGCCCACGGGATCTCGATCTCCTCGAAGAACGCCGGCGCGTCGAGCCGGCGCAGCCGCTCGAAGGCAGCGGCCCGCTCCCCCTGCGACTGCGCCCAGAACTCCCGGCTTGATAGATCAAAATCGATCACATCCATGCATACAGATTCCCTGCCCCGCGCGGGCGGGTCAACGCCCCGGCGACCGGGCGCCCAGGAACATCATTTTCCCAGGATGATGTTCGTTCGTGCCGGGTCACGCGCGAGCGAGGGCGCGGCTGTCGGGGTGTGGGTGAGGAGGGCACAGGCGAGGAGGGCCGGAACCAGCGTCGACATGAAGGGGATGGTCAGCACGAACGCGGCCTCCGCCGCCACCACCGACACCGGCGCCAGCACCGCGCACAGCACCGTGAGACCCGCCGCGACCCCGCCGACCGCGGCCACCGCCCGGGCCGCCGACCCGGACACCGCACCCGCCCGACCGGCCGCGACCGCGAGCCCGGCGAAGCCGACGTACGTGAGCACCACGTAGGCGACCTGCATCAGGTCGAGCCACACCAGCAGCAGCGACATCGTGTCGGGCACGCCGTCGAGGCCGCGCAGGTAGACGTTCGCCACCCAGGCCCGGTCCTCCACCGCCGCCTGCCACGGCGCGGCACCGGACAGGACCACGGCCCACCGGGCCAGCAGGTTCAGCAGGTAGCCGGCGCTGCCCACCACGACCGCGGTGACCCCCAGCCGCGCCGGGAGGCCCGGCATCCGGTGCGCCAACGCGACCGCGCCGACCGCGAGCGCCACCGCCGCGGCGAACAGGACCGCCGCGTTCAGCAGCATCGCCGTGGGCTGGCGCGCGGTGGGCACGCCGGTCAGCGACGCGAGCGCGAAGATTCCCACCCCGGCGCCGAGCAACGCCAGGGCCGCGCGATCGCGCGTCCACCGTCCCCGATGAAGCGTGACGACCACCGCGAGCACGTAGGCGGCATCGACCACGACGAACGCCACACCCGGCAGCAGGCCGCCGAGCAGGTGCCCGAGCGCGAGGGCGAGGCCGACCGGCCAGGCCAGCCACGGCGCGGCCCTCACCACCGGGACGCCAACGCGTCGGCGAGCACCGCGGGACGGTGCAGGTAGACCTCGTGGTCGTCGGCCGCCGGAACGACCAGCGGGGCGCGGCCGGTGATCTCGGCGAACGCGGCCGCGATCGCGGCGTGCAGCGGGGCGGGCGCGGCACCGACGGCCACGATGCCGCCATCGGACGGCTCGACCGTGTACCGGGTGATGACGACGGCGTCGTCGCGGAGGGCCGCCTCGGCGTTGCGGCGCATCGCCCGCACCACCGGGGCGTCGTGGTCGGCCCGGCCCTCCGACAGGGTGTCGAGCATGACGCGGTAGCCACCGGCCCAGTCGCCGGGATGCTCGGCGAGGTACGCCTCGATCGGCTTCAACAGCGCGGCGTGGAGGTCCGTCCCGCCCGGGACGAGGCTGATCAGCGGCGGCTCCCAGGCGATCGCCTCCCGCACCGCATCGGGGTGACGGGCGGCCAGCGCGAGCGCGACGATGCCCCCCGAACTGAAGCCCAGCACGGTGGCGGGCGCGGCGTTCTCCGCGCGGAGCAGGTCGGCCGCGTCGTCGGCGTGCGCCTCGACGGTGGACGGCCAGTGGTCGCGCGGGCTGCGACCCGTGCCGCGACGGTCGGCCCAGATCACCCGGCGGCCGCGGGCGGCGAACGCCTCGGCCTGCGGCGTCAGGAGGTCGACGTCCTCGGCGGCGCCGTGGATCAGCAGGAGCGGCGGGCCCTCGCCCGCGGTCCGGTGGTGCAGCATGGGTTCCCCATTTCCTTTAACTTGAACTCTATCGAATATTGAGTAAGGTAAGTCAATGTCCGGTCAGCGACAGGGGCGGCGCGCCTACGACTCCACCGGCCGCCGCGCCCAGGCGGAGGCCACCCGGCTCCGGATCCTCGACACCGCACGGCGCCTGTTCGTCGAGCACGGGTACGCCGGTACCTCGATGGCGCAGATCGCGGCCGCCGCCGGGGTCTCGGTTCCGACCGTGTTCAGCGCCTACCGGTCCAAGGTCAATGTGTTGCGGACCGCGGCGGAGACGACGATCGTCGGCGACGCCGACCAGGTGCCGCTGCACGAGCGTCCCGCCATGCGGCACGTGCACGACGGCGCGACCGCCGCCGAGGTGCTCGACCGGCTCGCGGACCTCAACGCCGCGACCGCCGAGCGCGCCTACCCGATCTTCGCGGTGGTCAACGCCGCCGCCGACGCCGAACCCGAGATCGCCGAACTGGTACGCGTCATCGACGGGCAGCGCCTCGCCGGCGCCACGATGCTGGCCCGTACCGTGGTCGACCGCCTCGGCGACGACGATCCGGCCCGGTTCACGGAGATCCGCGACTCGATCTGGGCGCTGAACTCCCTCGCGATGTACGGCCTGCTGGTCGCCGAACGCGGATGGCCCCTCGACCGCTACCGCGAGTGGGTCCGGCGGGCCCTGCACGCCGTGGTCCTCCCGTGATCCCGACGCGGTCGCGGACCTGTGGCCCGGCCTCGACCTCGGCACGGCGACCGTCCACCGGGGCATGTCGCACACCGTGGTCGTCGTCCCGGGACTCCCCGACCCGGCGGTGCTGCGCGACCTGCTCGACGCGACCGCCGCGGCGCCGCTCGACGGGGCCACCGGCGGACCGCGCGAGTACGCCGGCGGACCGCGATCGGACGTACCGCGACGCGTTCCCCGTCGAGTCCTTCGTCGCCGAGACCCTACTTCGTCGCCGAGACCCTGCGCGGCGCGGCGCGGCCGACCGGGCCGACCACGTCCTGGCCCTGCTCCGCGCGGACCTGGCACCGCGGTAACCCCGGCGGCTTCTCGCAGAAGCCGGGTATCGTCGGCGGTTGATACGCGGGGGGTATCGATGAGACGGCAGTCGTGGGCGATGGTTCTGCTGCCCTGGGGAGCGGCGGCGTTCCTCTTCAAACCGCGCTACCGGCTGCTGCCGGAGGATCCGCTGATGAGCGTCCTCGGCCGGATCCGGGCGATCGCCGGCCTGGTGATGACGGTCGGCATCGCCATCTACTACGGCGCCTTCTCCGATTTCGCGCTGGAGCCGTTCCTCAACAGCCTGCTGCTCACCGGCCTGCTGGCGGTCCCGAGCATGCTGCTGTGCATGGGTGTCGTCGTCGCGCTGGCCGGGCGGGGCGGGCGCGGCGCGGCCGTGCGGCAGCTGCGCTGGCCGGCGCTGACGCTGGGCGTGTTCGTCACGGTGATGGCCGCCCTCCTGCTGTTCAACGCCGGCGGCGCGAGCAGGCTCGACCGGTACGACGACCACATCCCGCTCAACGGCATGGTGTACGGCGGCATCGTCAGCCTGTGGTTCCTGGTGTTCGCGTTCCGCAGCATCTACCTGATCAGCCAGTACTGGTTCAACGCCGTCGACGGGCACCCGTACCTGCAGCCGCTGATGGCCATCTGGATGGCCTGGGTGCTCGCCATCAACACGCTCGTCTTCCAGAACGACGGAGACGCCGGCGGCGTGCCGTCGGCGCTCGGTACGGCGCTGCCCGTCCTGGCCGCGACCGTGACGACGGCGCTCGCGGCGGCCGAGGCCGCCCGCGTACGCGAGGCGCTGCAACCGGTCCCGAACTACTGGCCCGACCCGAGCCACCCGTGACCCGGATCGTCATCGTCGGCGACGTCGGCGGGTGCGCCGACGAGCTGCGGCGGGTGGTTCTGCCCGCGACGGAGGACCCCGACGCCATCGTGGTCCAGGTGGGCGACCTGGTCGACCGGGGACCCGACAGCGCGGGCGTGCTGGCGCTGGTGGCCGAGCGCCTGACGGCCGCACCGCGACGGTGGATCCAGCTCATCGGCAACCACGAGGGGCAGTACCTCGGCGGCGAGCGGTTCTGGCCCGAACCGCTCGGCGACGACGACGCCGACCTGCTGCGCCGGTGGTGGCTGACCGACCGGATGCGCGTCGCCTGCGCGGTGCGCACCGCCGACGGCGAGGAGTTCCTCGTGACGCACGCCGGCATCACCGTCGACGCCTGGCGCGAACTCGGCGAGCCGGTCACCGCCACGACCGCGGCCGACCTGCTCAACACGCGGCCCGAGCCGCTGCTCTGGCACGACCGCGGACCGCTGTGGGCCGAGGCCGCGCCGCACCTGTACCGCTCCTGGCTCGACGGGCCGGTCGCCCCGCCGTTCGGTCAGGTACACGGCCACTCGACGATCGTCAGCTACACGCGCCGGGCCTGGACCTGTCCGGAGCTGATCCGGGCCCGGTCCACCGTGGACTGGGACGCCCGGCACACCACCACCCGGGTCAGCGGCGTCCGGTTCGTCGCGGTCGATCCGAAGCATGGACGCACGGGTGCGCCGGCCTGGTCACCACTCGTCCTGGAGGACGCGACGCTGCTGGCATGAGCCGTCGACGCAGGGTGAGAGTCGCGCGGTTACCCGCCGGTAACGCTAGTATCGGTTGTCGCCTCCCCAGGATCGGTGAGCGTTGATGACTGAGACTCCTGTTCACCAGGAAGAGTTCGACACCGTGTGGGCCGTCGCGGAGCAGATTCCGGGATGGCTCACCCGCGCGCAGGCGGCGATGCTGTGGCACGCCGCCCGGCGGCTCGCGCCCGGCGCCCACATCGTCGAGATCGGCAGCCACCAGGGCCGCTCGACGGTCGTGCTGGCCCGGGCGGCGCAGGCGGTGGGCGCGCGCGTCACGGCGGTCGACCCGTTCGTCACCGGTCGGCTCTTCGGCGGACCGTCGACCCGCGACCTGTTCGAGGCGAACCTGGCCAGAGCCGGGGTGACCGGCACCGTCGCGCTGCTGCCCGAGTACAGCACCCGCGCCCGGCCGGCCTGGCACGGCGGCGCCGTCGACCTCCTGTACATCGACGGCAAACACGACTACTGGACGTTCACCGACGACCTGCGCTGGTCGGCGTTCATGGCCCCCGGCGGCGAGATCCTGGTGCACGACTGCTACTCGTCCATCGGCGTCACGAGCGGCGTCGTGCTGAAGGTGCTGCCGTCGCGGCGGTACTCCTATGTGGACAGAGCGGGGTCGCTGGCCCGGTTCCGGCTCGCCCGTCCGGCCTTCGCCGACCGGACGCGGCTGATGCGGCAGCTGCCGTGGTTCACCCGCAACGTCTTCCTGAAGGTGCTGCTGCGGTTGCGGCTGCGACCGGTGGCGCGGGTGTTCGGCCACGACAGCCCGTACGACCCGTACTAGACGAGCAGTAGCCCCTCGTTGTTCAGGTTGACCTCGGGAACCGCGCCGCCCGGCTCGTAGGGCTCGACGCGCAGCGTCCGCTGGCCGTCGAACCGGAGGAGCTGCCCGGGCGTGAGCACGTGGCCCTCGGCGAGCATTCGCGCGAGGTGGTTGAGCACCTGCGCGGTGTGCTCGATGCCGTCGGCGGCGACCCCCGCCACCAGGTCGGGCCGGCCGAACTTCACCATGCCCCGCGTGTGCACCGGATGCCCGAAGCCCGGGGCGGGCGTGGTCTCCGCCGTGAGGCTCACCTCCCGCTGCACCACGAACGGCCGGTCGGCCGGCAGGTCGGCCACGGCCGGCCCGGGCAGCCAGGTCACCGCGTGCACGTCGAGCACCGCGAACGCGCCCTGCCGGGCGAGCGCCGCCGCGACCGCCCAGGCCAGTTGCAGGTGGGTCAGGTCCCGCGGGTCGTCGACCGTGACGGTCACCGAGTAGCAGCACTTCGCGTCGTCGAGCCGGCCGAGATCGCCGAGGTCGCGTTCGGCGATCGTGCGCACCGCACCACCGCGCCAGCCGTCCATCCACTCCGGACCGTCGGCGTGGTGGTGGCCGCGCAGGTCGAGCGCCGCGACCGGCGAGCCCGCCGGCACCATGCCCTTGAGCTGAAGGTCGGGCGCCGCGCCGAGCACGTCGTCGTCGGCGAACACGACGAGCATCGCGGTCGCGGTGGCGCCCGTGGGCTGGAACGCGGGCCGGGTCCAGGGCTCGATGGTCACCCGCGCCACCCTACGGGGTCAGCCGGTACGCACGGTGCTGAACGGGTCCGGTGGCGGCGGTGGCACCGGGAGCAGGCCACGCAGCCGCACGTTGATGTTGTGCAGCGCCTGGCGGTCGCCGCGGGCCATGGCCATCCGGCCGTCCGACAGCAGCGACGTGCCCAGGCCCGGATCGACGAAGTCGTTCCGGCGCGACTCCAGGTCGTTGAAGATGAGCACGTCGAGCTGGCCCGACCGGTCGAGCACCGCGATCGCCAGCTGGCGGATCTCGTCGGTGTACATGGTCAGCAGCCGCGAGTCGGTGTTCTCGATCGCCGACCGGGCGCCGGCGATGGCCTCGTCGATCCGCCGCCGGTCGTGGTCGTCGCCCATCCGCACCGCGATGCGGCTCGCCTCGTCGGCCAGGCTCTCCGCGTCCTTGGCCTGCTCGGGCCACTCCAGCGCGTCCTCCACCTCGTCGATGGCCGCGCGCAGGTCGAGCAGCCGGCGGCCGCAGGTCGCGGCCGCGTCGGCGTCGCCCTCCGCGGCGGCGAGGAGCGTGGCCATTTCGGCGACGAGCTGCTCGCTGTCGATGCGGAACAGCGCCATCTCGGCGACCACGCTTCCGGTCTTGGGCTGACGCTCGCGCAGCTGCGACAGCCGCTGCAGCTCCCCGTCGACGGCGGCCGACAGCTCCTCGACGGTCTCGACGACCTCCGAGCGCAGCGCGACCACCTCCTCGAACTCCTCGTCGAGCAGCGGGACGTAGGCGCGCGCGGTGATGAGGCGGGACGTGTCGATGTCGAGCCGGACCTGTACCTCACTGCCCTCCGGAACGTCGGAGGCGAGCTGGTGGGCGACGAGTTCCAGCATCCCGACGCGGCGGTTGCGGTTGGCGCGCGGGTGCTCTCCCTCCAGCAGCGGGATCCGGATCATCCCGCCGCCGGTGGCGCGCCGGACCTCGACGGTGGTGCGCAGCCGCACCTTGCCATGCGCCGGCAACGGCGTGCCCCGGTTGAGCACCCATTCGGTGGTGTTGCCGTCGAGGCCCACGCCGATCGAGTTGGTCAGCAGCGGGCTGGTCTCGACCGCGCCGACCGTGTAGACGAACGAGTCCGGGCTCGCCGGAACCGCGGTGCCGTCGGGCCCGGTCACCTCGATGCGGTACCCGTTGCGCCGGCCCTTGAGGGCCACGACCTGGAGGGAGAAGATGCCGTCGGCGTTCACCGGAACCTGTCCGCTGCGCCAGGCCGGCTGGGCGTCGTGGTTGACGACCTCGACGCGGTATCCGCCGAAGTCGTCGCTGCCGGAGAGCCGGCCGACGATCAGGGGGTCGGTGTCGGGGCCGATCGGCGGGTACTCCAGCGCGACGGTCACCTTGCCCGGAGCGACCGGGCCCACCGGCGCGGGACGCCGCTGGGTGCCGGCGAAGATGGCCGCGCCGCGGGCGACCACGGTGAGCGGATCCTGGCTGTGGTCGACCTCGATGCCGAGGCCGTCCTTCAGCCGCTCGCGGACGTAGGGCGACAGCGTGGGACCGCCGACGAGCAGCGTCCGCCCGATGTCGGCGGGTGTCAGGTTCGCCTCGGCGAGCGCGCGCCTGCACAGGTTCACCGACCGCACGAGGTACGGCTCGGTGAGGCGTTCGACGTCGGCGCGCCGCAGGTCGTAGGAGAACTCCTCGCGCTGCCCGGTGCCGAGGTCGACCTCGACGAAGATCTCCGCGGCGTCCACCCTGGACAGTCGGATCTTCGCGGCCTCCGCGGCCAGCTTCAGCGCGCCGACGACCGAGGCCCAGCGCGGGTTCCCGCGGCGCACGTCGTCGAGGCCGAACTCGCGCTGGAGTTCGGGCAGCAGGAGCGTCTCGACGATCTGCCAGTCGATGAGCTTGCCGCCGAGGTAGTTGTCGCCGCGGTGGGTCAGCACGGTGAACTCGCCGTCGCGGATCTGCACCACGGCCGCGTCGAACGTGCCGCCGCCGAGGTCGTAGACGAGCCACCGCGCGTCGCTCTCCCGCTGGAACCCGTACGCGAACGCGGCGGCGGTCGGTTCCTGCAGCAACGGCGTGCTGGCGAACCCGGCCAGCTGGCCGGCGCGGCTCGTCGCCTCGCAGGCGCTCAGGTCGAACGCGGCGGGCACGGTGATGACGGCCGCCGACAGGTCGACGCCGTGCCGCTGCTGGACGTCGCCACGCAGCGACTTGAGCACCTCCGCCGACAGCTGCTCGGCGGTGAGTTCCCGGCCGCTGGCGGCGAAACGGGACACCGCGTCGGCGGTTCCCATGCGCAGCTTGAACTCCAGCGCCGTGTTGGCGGGGTCTACCTCGGCGCGCTCGCGCGCGACGCGGCCCACGTAGAGGCGGTCACGCCGGTCGATCCACACCGCCGAGGGCGTGGTGTCGCGGTCGTCGTTGTTCTTGACCACCTCGGTGTCGACGTCGCGAAGGACAGCGATGGCACTGTTGGTGGTGCCGAGGTCGATGCCGTAGTCGATCGTGCTCACGTGGTCCCTTTCACTGGAACGCCCACGATGACGCGGCCGCGCTGAAGCGTGGCCGTGCCGCGGAAGATCGAGGGGCGTTCGGTGTCGATGACCTGTTCGTGGTCGACGCCCTCGGTCGGTTGGTAGGCCACGACGTCGATCGCGAGGCCGGGGTCGAACGCGACGCCGTGATGGTCGTCGATGCGGATGTCGGCGTCGCCGAGCACGTCGAGGATCCGGCGCACCTGCCGGGCCGCGGCGCGCGTCTCCGGGGTCTCCGGATCGAGCCGCCGCTGCAGGCGCCACAGCCCGGTGGCCACCTCGACGAGCACGTGCTCCAACGGTTCCGTCATCGGCCCTCCCGCTCCCTGCGACTGCGTTCGTAGGCCTCGATCGCCTCGCGGCGCAACCGGTTCCGGTGCTCCTCCTCGGCGCGGCGCTCCTCCGCCCGGCGGCGCCGGACCTCGTCCTCGCGCGCCTGCTGTTCGCGACGACGGCGCTGCTCCTCCAGGTCGCCCTCGTGCGCCAGCATGTACTCCACGCCCTGCACGTTCTCGCGCACCGACTGCAGCATCGAGCGACCGCGCGCGGAATCCTGCGCCAGCCGCAGCATCTGCAGCGTCGCGACCCAGTCGTTGGTGGCCCGGTGGTACTCGTAGGCGAGCTTCATCAGCTTGCGCGCGACCTCGTCGTGGATGTTGTCGGCGTCGGGCGCCGACGACAGTGCCACCATGCGCAGCAGCGGCGTCGTCTGTTCGTGCAGACGTGCGGCCGCCGTCGGCGCGGCGGCCGCGTCGTTCAACGTGACCGCGAGAGCGCGGTCGCCGTGTGTCCGCACCCGGGAGATGATCGGGTCGGTGGCCGCCCGCAGCGCCCGCGCGCGCACCTGTGGCGGCAGGTCCTGGTGTGCCGCCATCCGCCAGTGCACCTGGGTCGACTCCTCGTCGCGGCCGCGTTCGAGGCTGTCGGCCGCGATCACCGCGTTGACCGACGACAGCACGAGCGGCAGCCGTTCGCGCAGCGCCGGCGCCACCCGGCCGGGCAGCCCGGGGTGACCCCCGCGCCGCACGCGTTCGTCGAACACCGCCCAGCAGGCGTCGTCGCGCCACACCGCGATCCAGTACCGGTAGGCCTGCCGCCACCGCCGGGGCGAGCCGACGAGCTTCTTCTGCGGCTGCGCCAGTTCCTCGTCGAGCGCGAGCACGTGGTTGAGCACGGCGAGGTTGTGCAGACCGTACGGGGAGCCTTCCCGCCAGAGGTTCTCGGCGTCGTCGACGCGGCCGGCCGTCAGCGCGTCGAGCGCCGGGTCGCCGTCGGGGTCGGGCCAGAACCAGAAGAACTCGTCGACGAGCCGCGACATCGGGTCACGCAGCCGCGACAGGGCCTGCAGCAGGTCGTCGGGATCGGGCGCGGTCGCGGGCGGCAGCGGACCGGTCGACACCGGGGCGCCGCCGAGAGCCCGCACGGCGCGGACCTGCTGGGCGCGGCGGCGCAGGTCGCCCGGTGACGCGTCGACGGACAGCCCGGAGATCCGGAAAGCGTTACGCAGGTACAGGTCCGGCGTGCCGATCGATCGGAGCAACGGATCGAGCGTCGCCGTCCCTCCCCCGTCGCTGGACAGCATTCGCGGAGTGTACGCCGTCATCGATCCGTCGCGACGCCGGCGATCGCGGTGCTCATGACCGCGTGGACCGCGTCGGCGTCGGGTGCGTCACCGCCGGCGAACAGCAGGTGCCCGGTTCCGATGAGCGTCAACGCGACCGTGTCGAGATCGGCACCGTCTGCGACCCGGCCGAGGTCGCGCTCGGCGGCGAGGTACGCGGAGATCATCGCGGCGGCCTCGGTGAGCAGCGGGAGGCCGGTCGGGTAGGTGCGCCGCAGGCGGGCGCGCAGCTCGTCACGGAAGATGAACAGGCCGACGATCGACGATGCGACCGACATGAAGAGGTCGCTCAGCACGACGGTGAGGTTGCCGGCGACGGTTCCGGTGCCGGCCGAGCGGCGGAGGGCGTCGGACTGCGCGCCGAGGCGGGTGGTGCGGTCCTTCACGAGTTCGACGAGGAAGTCGTCGAAGTCGGCGAAGTGGCGGTGCAGCACGCCCTTGGCGACGCCCGCCTCGGTGGTGACCGCGCGGCTGGTGAGCGCGCTCGGGCCGGCGCGGAGGAGCACCCGCTCGGCGGCGTCGAACAGCTGTTCACGCACGTCACGAATGGCCACCCCAGTCGGCACGCGACCCTCCGCTCTCCCTGGCCGGACTCTACCCGGTGGACCAGTGGGCACTTGCCCACTAGAGTGGGCGCATGCCCACTCAGCCGTTCCAGCACCGCGAGATCGCCGAGTCGTTCGGTGCCGACGCCGAGCGCTACGACCGCACCCGCCCCCGCTACCCCACCGAGGTCGTCGACGCGATCGTGGCCGCGTGCCCGGGTCGGCGCGTGCTCGACGTCGGCTGCGGAACCGGAATTTCCTCCCGGCAGTTCCAGGCGGCCGGATGCGACGTGCTCGGGGTCGACGTCGACGCCCGCATGGCGGAGTGGGCCCGCGGCCGCGGCCTCGACGTCGAGGTCGGCGCGTTCGAGACGTGGGACCCGGCCGGCCGCGTCTTCGACGCCGTCGTCGCCGGGCAGACGTGGCACTGGGTCGACCCGGTGGCCGGCGCGGAGAAGGCGGCGCAGGTGCTGCGCCCGGGAGGCCGGCTGGCCGTCTTCTGGAACGCGCACCAGCCACCGGACGACCTCGCCGAGGCGATGGGCGCGGTCTACGCCCGGGCGCTGCCCGGCTCGCCGATGGCCGCGGCCGCCTCCGCCGCCGGGTCGGACCCGTACGCGGTGATGGCCGGTACGGCGGCCGACGGCATCCGGGAGGCGGGCGGCTTCGCCGAGCCGGAGCACCGGCGGCACGGGTGGAGCCGCGTCTACACCCGCGACGAGTGGCTCGACCAGGTTCCTACGCACGGCGGCCACAGCCGGCTGCCGGCCGAGCAACTGGAGGCGATCCTGGCCGGCATAGGCGCCGCCGTCGACGCGGTCGGCGGCAGCTTCCCGATGCGCTACACCACGGTGACGGTCACCGCGCTACGCGTGTAGGTCCGCCAGCGGCACGTCGGGGTCGGTGAGGCGGTCGGTGTCGACCGTGGTGCCCGCCCAGCCGGCCCGCACGATCGCCTGGATGTCGTCGGTCACGTCCCACACGTTGACGTTCATGCCGGCCAGCACCTGCCCGCCGGCGGTCCAGAACGCGACGAACTCCCGGGTCGCCGGGTCGCCGCGGAACACCACCCGCTCGTAGCCACCCGGCTCGAACCAGCCGGCGAACTCCATGCCGAGGTCGTACTGGTCGGTGAAGAAGTACGGCACCGGGTCGTAGGTGACGTCCCGGCCGAGCATCGCCTTCGCCGCGGCCGGCCCGCCGTTGAGCGCGTTCGCCCAGTGCTCGACGCGCAGGTGCCGCTTCAGCCCGGGGTGCTCCCACGACGCCACGTCGCCGCACGCGTAGATGTCCGGGTCGGAGGTGCGCAGGCCCGCGTCGGTCACCACGCCGTTGTCGACCGCGAGCCCGGCGGCCCCGGCCAGTTCGACGTTCGGCTGGATGCCGACCCCGACGACGACGAGACCGGCCGGAAGCTCCTCGCCGGTCTCGAGCACGACGCCGTCGGGCCGGATCTCGCGGGTCTTCACGCCGAACCGGAACGCGACGCCGTGATCGGTGTGCAGGTCGCGGAAGACGGCCGCCACCTCGTCGCCCAGCACCCGCCGCAGCGGCAGCGTGTCGAGTTCGACCACGGTGACCTCGCAGCCCGCGGTGCGCGCCGCCGCGGCGGTCTCCAGGCCGATCCAGCCGGCGCCCACGACCACCACCCGGGGCCGCTCGGCGAACGCGGCCTTCAACGCCTCCGACTCCTCGATGCGCCGCAGGTACCGCACGTGCGGCAGGTCGGCACCCGGCAGGTCGAGCCGGCGCACGCGCGACCCGGTGGCGAGCAGCAGCTTGTCGTAGCCGACCGAGGACCCGTCGGCGAGCGCCACGGTCTTCGACGCGCGGTCGACAGCGGTGGCCGCGTGACCGAGCAGCAGCTCGACGCGCTGGTCGGCGTACCAGGCGGCGTCGTGTGGGAAAGCGCTCTCACGCGGGTCGTTGCCGAGCAGGTACCCCTTCGACAGCGGCGGCCGCTCGTACGGCAGGTCGCTCTCCTCGCCGACCAGCACCACCCGCCCGTCGAACCCCTCGGCCCGGAGCGTCTCGGCCGCCTTCGCACCGGCGAACGACGCACCCACGATGACGAAACCCTGCTCGGACATGGCTGGCCTCCTGTCGACGATGACGGCCCTGGCACATCACCGCCTCACCATACGACCCCGCCCGCCCGGGACAGAGACACTCACCGATACCCGGTAGTACGATCCCGCGTGACGGAGGCGGCTCCCGACGCGACGGACCCCGATACGACGGGCCTCGCCCGTGCCGCACAGGCCGGCGACCCGACGGCGATGGACACGCTCGTCGAGAGTCACCTGACGCTGGTCTACAACGTGATCGGCCGCGTGCTCAACGCCTGCGGACGCCGCGCGACCCCGAACGGTTCCGGCCGTGGCTGCTCGCCATCGCCTACCGGCAGGTCCAGCTGCATCTGCGCGTGCGGCAGCGGACGCGGCTGCGCCGGCACCCGGTCGACGTGCCCGACCAGGGTGGCGACCTCGCTGTGGTGGCAGGAGATCTCCGGCGAGCTGACGCGGCGGTGGAGCGGAGCCGCCGATCCGGTGTGGCGCAAGCGGTTGGTGCGCCACGTCCGCGACTGCCCACGGTGTCGGCGGTTCCAGGCGGGCCTGGTGGCGCCGGATACCCTGCTGCTGGGCGCCGCGGTGCTGCCGGTACCGGTGGCCGTCCTCGCCGCGGTGCAGGCGGCGCTGCACGCAAGGGCGTTGCGCACCGTGGCGTTCGGTCCGATGGTCCTCTCGTACCTTCCGGCGGCGGTGCAGCGCCGGGCGGTCGCCGCCGCGACGGCCGCCGACGGTCGTCGCGCCGTCCGCGCCGGCTCACCACGCCGGTCGACATCCGCACGAACGGCACCGGCCGCCCGCCGCGTCACGGTGGTCAACTTCCGTGACGAGCGCCCGGTGCTCGACGCGTCGGGGATCCCCGCCGACAAGTGGGCGGTGACCCAGCAGACCGCGTACTGGACCGTGCAGGGCCTGGAGATCCGCGGCGCGCCGACGCACGCGTGGATGTGCCGGGCGTGCAGCAACACCGTCTTCCGGAGCATGTCGAGCCATCACAACGGCCCGTCCGGGCTGATGCTGCGCGACGACGGCACGGTGAACAACCAGGTGCTCGACAGCGACTTCCACGACAACGGCACCGGCCTGAGCGTGCAGTTCGGCGACGGCGCCGGCAACCTCGTGCGGGGCAACCGGGCGTACGGCAACCCGGCCGCCGGGTACGACCTCGGCACCTTCCGCAGCCCCGTGAGCATCGAGTACACCTGGGCCTACGGCAACGGGGCCAAACGGGTTCACGTTCGGCGGTGGCCCCGATCCGTTGGAGGCCGCGCACAAGGTGCGCCACAACGCCGCGTGGGCCGACACCGGCCACGGCTTCAGCAACGACGGCAACCGTAACGTCGCCGTCGACAACGGTTCCGACGTGCGGGTCGGAACCACCGCGAAGGCCGACGACAACAGCTGGCAGGAGGGCGACTCCTCGGCCGACCTGTTCCGGTCGGTCGACGCGTCGACGGCGGAAGGCCCCCGCGCCTCGGACGGGGCCTTCCCGGAACCGACTACCTCGCTACGCGAAACGGTCGGGGCGCCTCGATGTCCGGCCGCTAACGGACCTGGATGTTCGGCCGAGGCGGGATGACCATGATCATTCCTCTCCGCACGCTCGGACTCCGATGTTCGCCTGCGGGCCGCTGTAGGTGCGCAGCAGCGACGGGACGCTGGCGGCCGGGTCGAGCGTGTACGGGTAGAAGCTCGACGGCGTGAACGCCGACCCGTTGGTCTGCTGCCGGCGCGTGCGGTTGACGACAATGCTGCCGCTCTGGCGCAGCTGCGCGGCCGAGGTGTCGTTGTAGTACGGGTTGTTGACGCGCTCGAAGTAGCTGTTCTCCAGCACCATCCGCGTGCCACCGCGCGACAGGTTGCCGTACGAGGCGATGTTCTGCAGGTAGTTGTTGTACAGGTGGGCGTAGGCCACGTTGTCGGTGCTTGGTGTTGCCGAGGTTGTTCCACGACACGGTCAGGTTCGTGGTGTCCTCACGGCTGTCGATGAGCCCGTCGTTGGCGCGCTGGATCGTGTTGTGGTCGATCCAGATGTTCGACGAGTTGTCCATCTGGATGCCGTCGTAGTCGAAGTCCTTGTCGTCCGGGTCGTCGGAGGCCACCAGCGTGCCGCCGATGGTGAGGTTGCGGATGACGACGTTGCGGACGCTCTCCAGGATGAACCCGCCGTTGAGGATCCGGCCCGAACGGCCCAAGCCGATGATGGTCTTGTTCGACGCCACCGGGATCTCGGCGCCGTAGGGCGTCACGGTGATCGTGGCGTTGACGCGGATGACGTACGAGCCGCTCATCGCCGCGTACCGCTTCAGGTCGGCGAGGTTCGACACGGTGACCGTGGTGCCGCCGGCCCCGGTCGAACAGCCACTGCATCCGGGAGATGTCGGAGCACGTCTCCTGCACCACCGGGTTGTTCCCGGCCGTCGACCCGTCCCGGTTGCTGACGCACAGGCCGGACACCACGCTGGTCACCCGGAACTTGCCCGACGCCGCACCCGACGCGACGAAAGACCCGCCACCGTTGGTGGGAGTGGCGGCCCGGGCGGATGGCGTGCCGACGCCTATCGCGGCGGGGATGGCGACCGCGAGGGCGGCGAGGGTCGACCACCTACGTCTTCTGTGCACTTCCGGTCTTTTCCTCGGGGGTGTGGTGGGAAAGATGCGGCGACGACGTGCGCATTACCAGAAGCGACACATTCGACTGTGTTCGACACTGCCTTCGACGGCTGCGGTCGAACGCGGGCGGGTCTACGGTGTGGTCATGAGCACCGCCGCGTTCCAGGAGGCCCGCGAGTTCCTCCTCGCGCACCGTGACGACTACGACACGACCTACCGCGGGTTCCGCTGGCCCGAGCTGACCACGTTCAACTGGGCCATCGACTGGTTCGACGTGGCCGCCGCCGGGCCGCACGGCGGCTCGCCCGCGCTCTGGATCGTCGAGGAGGACGGGTCGGAGCAGAAGCTCACGTTCGCCGAGCTGTCCGAGCGGTCGAACCGGGTCGCCACCTGGCTGCGCGGGCAGGGCGTGCGGCGCGGCGACCGGGTCATCCTCATGCTCGGCAACCAGGTCGAGCTGTGGGAGTGTCTGCTCGCCGCGATGAAGCTCGGCGCGGTGGTCATCCCGGCCACGCCGCTGCTCGGACCGGCCGATCTCCGCGACCGGCTCGACCGTGGCGACGCCGCGCACGTCATCGTCGGCTCGGCCAACACCGGCAAGTTCGCCGACGTCGCCGGCGACTACACGCGGATTGCCGTCGGGGCACCGGTGAACGGCTGGCTCCCGTACTCGTACGGAGACGTCGCCTTCGAGCCCGACGGTGAGACGAACGCCGACGACACCCTGCTGCTGTACTTCACCTCGGGCACCACAGCACTACCGAAGCTGGTGGAGCACACGCACGCCTCGTACCCGGTCGGCCACCTGTCCACGATGTACTGGATCGGGCTGCGGCCCGGCGACGTGCACCTGAACATCTCGTCGCCAGGCTGGGCCAAGCACGCCTGGAGCAACGTGTTCGCGCCGTGGAACGCGCTCGCGTGCGTGTTCATCTACAACTACACGCGCTTCGACGCGGCCGGCCTGCTCGCACAGATGCAGCGGTGCGGGGTCACCAGCTTCTGCGCGCCACCGACGGTGTGGCGCATGCTCGTGCAGGCCGACCTGAGCCGGCTGACGACGCCACCGTCCATCGTGGTCGGTGCCGGCGAGCCGCTGAACCCCGAGGTGATCGAGCAGGTGCAGCGCGCGTGGGGCGTCACGGTCCGCGACGGCTTCGGCCAGACCGAGACCACGGTGCAGGTCGCCAACACGCCGGGGCAGCCCGTGAAACCCGGTTCGATGGGACGGGCCACCCCGGGCTACACGGTCGTGCTGGTCGACCCGGTCACCGGCAGACCCGCCGACGAGGGCGAGATCTGCCTCGACCTGAGCCGGCGACCGCTCGGCCTGATGACCGGCTACCACGGCGACCCCGAGCGCAACGCCGAGGCGATGGCCGGCGGCTACTACCACACCGGCGACATCGGCTCCCGCGACGCCGACGGCTACATCACCTACGTCGGCCGCATGGACGACGTGTTCAAGGCGTCGGACTACCGCATCTCGCCGTTCGAGCTGGAGAGCGTGCTCATCGAGCACGACGCGGTGGCCGAGGCGGCCGTGGTGCCGGCGCCCGACCCGCTGCGCCTCGCCGTTCCCAAGGCGTACGTGGTGCTCGCGTCCGGGTGGGAGCCCACGAACGAGACGGCACAGGCCATCTTCCGCCACTGCCGCGAGCATCTGGCCCCGTACAAGCGGATCCGCCGCATCGAGTTCGCCGAGCTGCCGAAGACCATCTCCGGAAAGATCCGCCGGGTCGAGCTCCGCGAACGCGCGGCGGTCGACGAGTTCAGCGAGGACCCGTCGCCTCTGCCGGCGACAGACCAGCCGTCGTAGCCTCCTCGGTCACCAGGTCGGCGTTGATCATCGCGCCGGCCATGGCACCGGCCGCGGCCGACGCACCCACCTGTGCGGTGAGGTCGGTGACGTTGCCGGCCACCCAGACACCCGGCACCTCCGTGCGGCCACCGACCTCCGCGGGAACGTACTCGCCGGCCCCGGTGGGGTGCTCGACCGTGCGCAGCCCCAGCTTGCCGAGCAGACCGGCCCGCGCGACCATCCTCGTCGCCACCGCCACGGCGCCGACCGGTGTCACGCTGCCGTCGGCCAGCCGCACGCCGGTGATCCCGTCGTCGGTGGACTCCACGGCGGCGACCTCACCGGCCACGATGGAGATTCCGCGCGTGGCGAGCTTCGCCGCGTCGTCGCCCTCCGGCGCCGGCCGGGTGTGCGTGAAGAACGTGACGTCGTCGCTCAGTTGGCGGAACAGCAGCGCCTGGTGCACCGACATCGGGCCGCTGGAGATGACCCCGATCGGCCGGTCGCGCACCTCCCAGCCGTGGCAGTACGGGCAGTGCACGACGTCGCGGCCCCACCGCTCCCGCAGGCCCGGGATCTCGGGCAGCTCGTCGACGAGGCCGGTGGTCACCAGGATCCGGCGCGCCTCGAACGAGCGGCCGTCGGCAAGGGTCACGGTGAAGCCCTCGGTGACGGCGTCGACGGAACCGGAGATCACCTCGCCGCCGTATCGACGCACCTCGGCCCGGCCGCGCTCCAGCAGCTCCAACGGCGACACGCCGTCATGGCCGAGCAGACCGTGCACGCCTTCCGCCGGTGCGTTCCGCGGCGTTCCCGCGTCGATCACGAGCACCGACCGCTTCGACCGGGCCAGCATCAGCGCACCACTGAGACCGGCGGCCCCACCACCCACGACAATCACGTCATACATGGGGTCTACGTTCCGCGCTCACGTGCGTCCCGGCAAATGTCTTTGCCAGAATGGCAAGGTGCCACTATGTGAGGGTGAAGGACACCCTCGACGCCGTCGGCCCCCGCCTCCGCGCGCTCCGGCAGCAACGCGAAACCACCCTCGCCGAGCTGTCGGCGGAAACCGGGATCTCGGTGAGCACGCTGTCGCGCCTCGAGTCCGGCAGCCGGCGGCCGACCCTGGAACTGCTGCTGCCGTTGGCGCGGGCGCACGGGGTGACGCTCGACGAGCTGGTCGACGCCCCGCCCACCGGCGACCCGCGGATCCACCTGAAACCGGTGCGGAAGTTCGGGATGACGCTGCTGCCGCTCACGAAGAGGGCCGGCGGAATCCAGGCGTACAAGCTCGTGATCCCGGCCCGCAGCCGGCGCCGGCAGCCGGAGCTGCAGACGCACGAGGGCTACGAGTGGGTGTACGTCCTCAATGGACGGTTGCGCGTGCTGCTCGGTGAGCACGACCTGACCCTGGAGCCCGGCGAGGCCGCCGAGTTCGACACGCGGGTGCCGCACTGGTTCGGCGCCGCCGACAACGACGCCGTCGAGTTCCTCAGCCTGTTCGGCGCGCAGGGCGAGCGCGCCCACCTCCGCGCGTCGCCGAAGAGAAGGACTTGACTTTGTCTCAAGCTATGTCGCACTCTATTGGTACAACGGATGCGACATTGGAGGGCGTATGGACGAGAACCTGAAACTGGCCGGAGACTGGCTGCGCCAGCACGGCCTGAACGAGGCCGACGCCACGCCGGTGCTCGCTACGCGCCTCGACGTGCGCCGCAGGGCGAAGCTGTTCAACAGCCTCCTGCTCGCCGGCCTGTACATCGCCGCCGCCGCGGCGCAGGCCGTGATCCTCACGTTCAGCCCCGACACCCCGGCGTTCGTCGCGCTGCTCGCCGTCGTGGCCGGCGGCCTGCTCGCCGGCCAGTTCATGGTGGACCGGTGGGTGCGGTCGGTCGATCGGCAGGTGGGCGCCACGCTGTCCCGGCGGGCGGCCCATCCCCTCCACCCCGGCTGGCGGGCCCTGTTCGGCCCCGCACACGCCCTGCTGGGCCTGGGCGCGTTCGCCGGCGCGGCGGCGTTGGCGGTCAGCGCGCTCGTGGTCTCCGATCCGACCGTGCGGTACACGGCCCTCGTGCTGGTCATCGGGGTCTTCGCGGTCGGCGCCATGGTCGCCGTCCAGGTGCGGCACCTCGTGATGCGTCCGGTCGTGGCCGACGACGCGATGTCCCTGACCGCCGACGTCATCATGCGGATCGAGGATGCCCGCGACACGAACACGCCGGCGGTACTGTGGTCGCTGCCGGTGGTGCTGATGTTCGGGTTCGCGCCGATGTGGTGGGGGGTGGCGTCGGTGGTGTTCCTGGTCGCCGGCACGGCCGCGCTCGTCCTGGTGCAGTACAAGGCGCCGAGCAGCGGCGTCATGGCGCGCCGGGTGGTCCGGGTCCGATGATCGTCATCGACTCGGCCTCGCCCACCCCGCCGTACGAGCAGCTACGCCTGCAGCTCGCGCGCCAGATCGGCGACCACACGCTGGCGGTCGGCACCCGGCTGCCGACGGTCCGCCAGCTGGCGGCCGACCTCGGGCTGGCCGTGAACACGGTCGGCCGGGCCTACCGCGAGCTGGAGGAGGCCGGGCTGATCGAGACCCGCGGCCGGGCCGGCTCGTTCGTCTCGGCCGCCGGGGAGACCGGACGCGCGCGGGCGCAGCAGGCCGCCGCCGACTACGCCGCGGTGGTGACGAGCGTCGGCATCGACGCCGAGGAGGCACTGCGCATCGTGCGCGCCGCCTTGAGCCAGGGCCGCCCCGCCCCCGCCGGCTAACGCCCTTTCGGCGCGCGTCAGCCGGCCCCCAGCAGCGAGACCAGCGGACCGTCGGGTCGGCGCAGGGCGGCGATACCCCGGCCGGCCCGGCTCTTCACGGTTCCCACCGAGCAGTTCAGCTCCGCCGCGATCTCCCGCTCCGACAGCCCGCCCCAGTACCGCAGCACCAGCACCACCCGCTGCTGCGCCGGCAGTCCCCGCAGCGCGGCCAGCACGGCCGCCGCGGTGTCGAAGCCCTCGTACGGGTCGCCGCCCGCGGTATCGGGGACCGACACCGTCGGCCGCTCCCGGCGCCACAACCGGCGCCCGGCGCGCCACGCGGCCCGGGTCATCACCTGCCGGGTGTAGGCCTCGGGCGCGCCGTCGGGGTACAGCCGCCGCCAGGCGCGGTACGTCTTGACCAGCGCGTCCTGGGTGAGGTCCTCGCCGAGGCCGTGGTCGCCGGTCAGCAGCACGCCGTGCCGTACCAGGGCCGCGTACCGGGCGGTCACGAACTCGGCGAAGCCGTCGGGGGCGGTCACCGCGTGACCTTCACGCTCTGCCGGTTCCAGCCGTCGGCCGACAGCTTCACCCGTCCGCCCCGCGACGACGTCGCTTCGCCGCACCTCGCGTCCACGCCGACCATCACCGTCACGTACGTGGAGTCGGGATACAGGAACACGACACGCTGTCGCGCCGTGTCGCCCGGACACTCGACCCCGGCCGGGACCGGTTCCTCCAGCCCCGTCAACCAGGTGCGCAGGTCCTCGATCCGCGCCGGTTCGGTGATGGTCGCGGACACCTCCGAATCCGTTCCCAGAATGACGACGCGGGCGGCCCCGGGCGGCACCACGAGCGTGCCGGGCGCGACGGGTTCGGTGCGGATGGCGGCGACCACCTGCCGCAGCTCACCGCGTGGCAGTGAGAAGAGGAGGTCGACGCCGGACCACGGCACCCACATCGTGAGGTACCGGTACTCCGAGTCGGGACCGGGACCCAGGGGGTCGGTTCCGTTGTGCAGGATGAAGGCCGGCTGCCCACCCGTCAGGATGATCTGCCGCGCGTACTGGTCGCCCTTGCGCAGCGTGAACGTCGGTCGGGCCCCGCGCGCCGAGATGTACGAGGCCGGGTCGGTGCAGGGCCCGCCGGGAATCACGGACGCCGCAATGAGCACGGTGTGCCGGACCGTCTCGCAGATGCCCTGGTCGGCGGTGGCGACCGTCCACCCGGGCAGCGGTAGCCGCAGCCCGCCCGCCCGCAGCACCCCGTTCTCCACGGTCACGGTGGCCGTGCCGGTCACCGCGCTGGCGACCGGTGCGGGCGTCGCCGTCGCCGGATCGTCGGGCGCCGGCCCGGTGAGCGTCGTACCGGCGACGACCGCACCGGCGACCAGCGTGCACGCGGCTACGGCCGCCGCCCCCGCCGCGGCGATCCGGCGCCGTCGGGCGACGCGCACCCGGCCGAGTACCGCACCCACCGGGTCGGGCTCGCGGGGCCGGACTCCGCCGGCCGCCCGGTCGAGCAGCTCCTTCACCCGGTCACCCATCGACCTCAACCTCCCCCTCGGATGCGAACACCCTCACAAAGACCTCGGCAGCGGGGAAAGGTTCCCGCGGCTACGGGAAGATCGGGGAATGGGTGTGACCGTGGGGCCGGCGCTGGCCGTCGCCGTGGTCGTGCTGGTCGCGGCGGCCGCGGCCGTCGCCCGGTATTTCTCGTTCGGCGTGACCCGGGACGTGGTGGTCGCGTCGGCCCGCGCGGTCGGCCAGCTCGCCGCGGTCTCCCTGATCCTGGCCGCCGTTCTGGCGTCGGGCTGGGCCACCGCCGGTTTCATCGGGCTGATGCTCGCGGTGGCCGCTGTGACGTCGGCCCGCCGGATCGCGAAGAAGGCGTCGAGTGGACGCTGGGCAGCGGCACCCATCGCCGCCGGCGCGCTGCCGGTGCTGGCGATCGTGCTCGCCACCGGCGCGGTGCCCCGCGAGACGATCGCGGTGCTGCCGGTGGCCGGCATCCTCGTCGGCGGTGCGATGACGGCCACCTCGCTGGCCGGCCGCCGCGCCGTCGACGACCTGCGCACCCGCCACGGCGAGTACGAGGCGGCGCTGGCCCTGGGCTTCACGCCGCGTGCCGCGACGCTGGAACTCTGCCGGCCGGTCGCCGCGCAGGCCCTCGTGCCGGCCCTCGACCAGACCCGCACCGTCGGCCTGGTGACCCTGCCCGGCGCGTTCGTCGGGGTGCTCCTGGGCGGCGGCTCCCCGCTGCAGGCCGGCGCCGTGCAGCTGCTCGTCCTGGTGGGCCTGCTGCTCGCCGAGGCGATCGCGGCCGCGCTGACGGTGGAGGTCATCGCCGCCGGCCGCCTCCCGGTGGGTGGCGTGCACCGCTGACGGGCCGGTTCAGCCGACGGGGCGCACCCGCGTGCGCCACAGGAGCCAGATGAAGTACGGGGTGCCGATCATCGCCGTGGCCAGACCCGCGGGGATCTGCGCCGGAGCGATCACCGTGCGGCCGAACGTGTCGGCGACGCTCACCAGAACCGCGCCGAGCAGCGCCGCCATCGGGAGCACCCGGCTGTGGCGTCCACCCACCAGAGCGCGCGCGGCGTGCGGCGCGACCAGGCCGACGAACCCGACCACGCCGATCGCCGCCACCGCCGTCGAGGTGAGCAGCGCCGCCGCGGTCAGCGTCAGCAGCCGGACGCGCTCCAGGCGCACCCCGAGGACGCGGGGCGTGTCGTCGTCGAGGGCCAGCAGGTCGAGCCGGCGCACCGAGCCGGCCAGCACCGACGTCAGCACGACGAGCGCGACCGCGACCGGCACCACCTGCAGCGCGGTACGACCGTAGGTCGACCCGGACAGCCAGGTGAGCGCCTTGCCGGTGTTCCACGGGTCGGTCGCGATGATGATGAACGTGATCACCGCCGTGCCGGCGGTGTAGACACCGAAGCCGATGAGGATCAGCCGGTCGGAGTCCAGGCCGCCGCGCCAGGCCAGGCCGTACACCAGGGCGAACGTGGCGACGGCGCAGGCACCGGCCACGCCGGTCATGGTCCACACGCCGACGGCCGGGATCGTGGTGATCAGCGCGACCGCGCCGACGCCCGCACCGGCGGTGACGCCGAGGATGCCCGGTTCGGCCAGCGGGTTGCGCGACACCGCCTGCACCACGGTTCCGGCGACGGCCAGCGCGGCACCGGCGAACAGCGCGGCGAGCACGCGCGGGTACCGCTGGTCGAGCACGTACGTCACCGCCGGGCCGGACCGGCCGGTCAGCCAGTTCACGACGTCACCGCCCAGCAGCCACGCGTCCCCCGCGAGCAGGCCCACGACCGTCACCACCGGAACGAGAACGACCCCGACGGCGATGACGCTCCGCACGAACCGCGCCGACCGCACCTTGGCCAGGTGGGTCGTCGCCGCGCGCCGGCCCGAGCCGGCGTCGCGGTGACCGCGTGCGAGCCACACCAGCACCACCGCGCCGAACAGCGACGTGACCACGCCGGTGGGCACGTCGACACCGGCCTGACCGCCGAGCACGAACCGCAGCAGGATGTCGGAGCCGATCACGATCACCACACCGGCGACCGCGGAGAACGGCATCAACAGCCGGTGCCGGTGCAGACCGGGCACGAACCGGGCCACCAGCCGCACGATCACCGGCGCGCACAGCCCCACGAACCCGATCGGACCGGCGATCGTGACCGCCGCGGTCGACAGCAGCACGGCGAGCACCGTGCCGATCAGGCGGGTGCGCCGCACGTGCAGGCCGAGGACCGTCGCGGTGTCGTCGCCGAGGGCGAGGATGTCGAGGCGCCGGCCCAGCACCAGGCAGCCGAGCGCCGCCAGCGCGATGACCGGCGCGGTCTGCACCACCGCGTCGAAGTCGCCCTGCACGAGGGTGCCGTTGCCCCACGCGTAGAAACCGACGGTCTCCCGCTGGAACAGCAGCATCAGCAGCACGGTCACCGCGTTCAGCGCGAACGCGGTCGCGGTGCCGGCGAGGATCAGCCGGGCCGGACCGGACGAGCCGCCGGCCGAGAGCATGAGCACGAACACGGCCGCGACCAGCCCGCCAACGAACGACAGCGCGCCCGACGGCAGGATCGGCAGCGACAGCCCGAACGCCGCGGCGGCGACCACCGTGAGCCAGGCGCCGGCGTTGACCGCCAACGTGTCGGGCGACGCCAGCGGGTTGCGGGCCAGGGACTGCAGGGTGGCACCGGCGAAACCCAGCGCCACCCCGACCGCGAGCCCGGCAACCAGACGCGGAAGCCGCGCGGCGACCAGGATCTTCGCCGCGTCCTCGTCGGAGGCGCCGAACACCCACCGGACCAGGTCGACGGCGCCGACGTCGCTGGTGCCCTGGGTCAGGTGGACCAGCGCGAGCACCACCACGAGCACGGCCGAGCCGACCGCGAGCCCCGCGACCCGCACCGGCTTCACCGGGGGAAGGGCGACCACCGGGGTCGCCCTTTCCATCACCTGACTCAAGGGGCGTAGACCTTCACGAGCTGCTCGATGTACTGCTCGCAGGACGCCGGCCCGCCGAAGGTCCAGATGCCGTCGGGCATCTTGTGCAGCTGCTTCTTCTGCACGAACGACAGCGAGTCCCAGATCGCGTTGCCGGCCAGGCCCTGCGCGAACACGTCGTCGCCGTCGGAGGCGTTGTAGAAGAAGTGCAGGTCGACGTCCTTGAGGACGTTCACGCCCTCGACGTCGGTCTGACCCAGGCCCCACGCCTCGTCGACCTTGCCGTTCCAGGCGTTCTTCAGGCCGAGCTGGATGCCGAGCTGGGAGACGAGCGCGCCCTGGCCGAACATCCGGATGTTGACCGTGCTGCCTTCCTTCCACCCGTCGGCGATCGCGAAGCTCTTGCCCGCGTTGCCGGCGTCGGCGATCTTCTTCCGACCGTCGGCGAGCGTCTTGTCGAAGTCGTCGAGGATCTTCTTCGCCTCGGCCTGCTTGCCGACCGCGGTGGCGATCAGGTTGAAGTCGTCGCGCATGCGGTCGAGGTTGCGGCTCGCGTCGCTGCCCTTCGTCACCAGTACCGGTGCGATCTTCTCCGCCTGCGGCGCGAGCTGCGCCGAGTCGTTGACCATGATGATGAGGTCGGGCTGCAGGGCGGCGATCGAGTCGACGCTCGGCTCACCCCGGGTGCCGACGTCCTTGACCGACCCGTCGAGCTTGGACGCGGTGTTCCACGTCCCGTAGCCCTTGATGTCGGCGGCGCCGATGGGCTGCACACCGAGGCTCACCAGCATCTCGGTCTCGCCCCACTCGAGGCTGACCACCTTGGTGGCCGGCTTCTGCAGGGTCACCTCCTTGCCGCGGGCGTCCTTGAAGGTGACCGGGCCGCTGGCGCCCGCGTCGTCGTTGCCCGTCTCGGCCGGATCCTCGGTGGTGCCGCAGCCGGCCAGCGCGAGGGCGCCGACCAGCACGGCGACCAGTGCTCGTCTCATATCGACTCTCCTTGTAGAGCGCGTTTCGTGTGCCGGCCCACGGGCCGGGTGGTGACCAGACCGGTCGACGGGTCGACCGCGACGTCGACCTCGATGCCGTAGGCAGCCGTCAGTCGCTGCGGGGTGAAGACGTCGGCCGGGTCGCCCGCGGCCACGACCTTTCCGTTCTGCAGCAGCACCACGCGGTCGGCCACGGCCGCGGCGTGGTTCAGGTCGTGGAGGACGATCCCGACGGCGACCCCGTGGTCGTCGGCGAGGTCGCGGACCAGGTCGAGGATCTCCACCTGGTACCGGAGGTCGAGGAACGTCGTCGGTTCGTCGAGCAGCAGGACGCCGGTGTCCTGCGCGAGGCACGTCGCGAGCCAGACCCGCTGGAGTTCGCCGCCGGACAGTTCGTCGACCGGGCGCTCGGCCATGGCCGTGATGCCGGTGACCTCCATCGCCCAGGCCACGGCGCGCACCCCGTCGGCGTCGTCGCGACCCCAGCGCCCCCGGTAGGGGTGACGGCCGTAGCCGACGACGTCGTGCACCGTGACCCCGCTCGGGGTCGGCCGGCTCTGTGCGAGCAGCGTCACCCGCTTGGCGAAGTCCTTCGCCTGCAGGGTCAGCGCCGACGAGCCGTCGTCGAACAGCACGTCGCCGGTGGACGGCCGGTGCAGCCGGGCGAGCGCCCGCAGCAGCGTGGACTTGCCGCTGCCGTTCGGCCCGACCAGCGCCGTGACCGCGCCCGCCGTCACGACGATCGAGGCCTCGTGAACCACCGCCGGCCCGTGGTAGCCCAGCGTGAGCCGGTCTCCCCGGAGGCCGTCGGTTCCACCCCGCTCAAATGCTCGCTTCGCTCCGCTTTGACCGGGGGCCCCGGATCGATCGTTGTCCCGCACGGCTGCAGGTTAGCCTAACCTAAGAATCCTTGTAAAAGAGATCGCGGGCAGGGCCCGGCAGCGCTCCATCCGGTCCCCGGACCCCTTCTCCGCCGATCTTGCAGTTGTGGCCTCCCTAAAAACGTGACATATCCGCAAATAGAGGTGGCCACGAGTGCAAGATCGGCGCGCGCCTCGACAGCGGCGCGGCCGCGAGAGCGGGCGCTGGTCCACGACCTGGCCTAGTCGAACTCCAGGTCCCTGGTGCGGTGGGGCAGCAGCAGTACCGCGAACAATCCGACGACCGCGAGCACCACCAGGCCGACGAACACGTGCCGGCTGGCGTCGAACAGGGCCCCGCGGACGAAGTCACCGACCGGCCCGGGGCCGGCGTCCAGGATCAGGCTGTCGGCGCTGACGTCCGCGGGGATCCGGCCGGCGACGTCCGGTGGCGGATCGGCGAACCGGGCCGACAGCGTCGCGTTGGCGATCGCGCCGAAGATCGCGGCACCGACCGCGCTGCCCAGTGACCGGGCGAACATGTTCGCGCCGGTCACCACGCCGCGCCGGTCCCAGCCGACCACCGACTGGGCCGCCACGATCGTCGGGCTCGACGTGAACCCCAGTCCGACGCCCATGACGAACGCCGCCGCGGCCGCCACCCAGACCGGCGACGTCCTGGTCAGCAGCGCAGTGAACACGGCACCCACGATGACGACCGACGCGCCGAACACCGCGGTGTTGCGGAACCCGATCCGCAGGTAGACCCGTCCGCTGAGACTCGCCGCGATCGGCCACCCGAGCGTCAGCGCGGCGACGGCGAACCCCGCGACCAGCGGACCCACCCCGAGCACCCCCTGCGCGTACGTGGGCAGGTACGACGTGAGCCCGATCAGCAGCGCGCCGATCACGAGCGAGGCGAGATTGCCGCCGGCCAGCACCCGCCGGCTGACCACCCACAGCGGCAGCACCGGTTCCGCGGCGCGGCGCTCGACCAGCACGAACGCGAGGATCAGCACCCCGGCGACGGTCAGGATCGCGACGCTCGGCGCCGACGACCACTCCCACCGGACGCCGCCCTCCAGCAGTCCCAGGATCAGCAGCGAGAATCCGGCGGTGAGCAGCGCGGCGCCGAGGTAGTCGACCTTGTGCTCGCGCCGGGTGACGTTCTCGGTGAACCGGCGGACCAGCGCCCACGCCGCCACCGCGCCCAGCGGCAGGTTGATGAAGAAGATCCACCGCCAGGACAGGTACTCCGAGAACACCCCGCCGAGCGTCGGGCCGACGACCGACGAGATCGCCCACACGCTGGCCAGGTACCCCTGGACCCGGGCCCGCTCCTCCACCGAGTAGAGGTCGCCGATGATGGTCATGCTCATCGGCTGCACGGCGCCGGCACCCAGACCCTGCACCGCCCGGGCGACGATCAGCGCCGGCATGCTCCAGGCGATGCCGCACAGCACCGACCCGGCGAGGAACACCGCGATGCCGATGAGCATCACCGGTTTGCGACCCACCTGGTCGGCGAACTTGCCGTACAGCGGCACGGTGACCGCCGCGGTGAGCAGGTAGATCGAGAACAGCCACGGGAACTGGGAGAAGCCGCCAAGGTCCCGGACGATCGACGGCACCGCCGTCGCGATGATCGTCGAGTCGAGGGCCACGAGCCCGGTGCACAGCATCACCGCGGCCAGCACCGGTCCCCGCTCCGACCGGAACCCGACGCCGGCCGCTTTCGAAGTCGTCACGCTCACCTCGTTCCCACTGCCGCGACGGCGAAGATCGCAAACCTACTTTCCTTCAATCCGGCGCGGCAAAGCGACCACCGTCCGGAACTGCGGCAGAGCGAACACTTTCCGGGGCTGCGGCGAAGAGGTGGTGGAAGGAAGGTGAGCCGATGGATCTGGCCACAGACCACGATCGACGGACGCGCACCGACGCGGAGCTGATCGCCGCCGCACGCGCGGCGCCGGAGCGGTTCGCGGTGGTGTTCGACCGGCACTACGAGCGGATCTACGCGTACGCCGCCCGGCGGCTCGGTCGCGACCTGGCGGAGGATGTCGCGTCCGAGACGTTCCTGGTCGCGTTCAGCCGGCTCGCCGGCTACGACCCGGCCCGGGTGGACGCGGCCCCGTGGCTGTACGGCATCGCCTCCAACCTGATCGCGCGCCACGCACGGGCGGAGGCCCGCCGGTACCGGGCACTGGCGAAGCTGCCGGCCGACGTCGCCGTAGCGGAGATCGACGTCGCCGCCCGGCTCGACGCGGCCACCGCGCGGGGCCGGCTCGCGGCGGCCCTGGCCCGGCTGCCCGGACCCGAGCGGAACGTGCTCCTGCTGGTCGCGTGGGCCGGTCTCAGCCAGCCCGAGGTGGCGCTGGCGCTCGACGTGCCGGCCGGCACCGTGCGGTCGCGGTTGCACCGGGCGCGGCAGGAGATGCGTGCTTCTCTGAGCGAAGGAACCCTGTGATGAACGAGATGGAACTGCTCCAGGACGTGTTCGGGTTCGACGAGACCCCGTCGGCGGCCGCCCGCGACCGGGCCCGCACCGCACTGCTCGACCGGATCAACGGCGTGGAGAGCCCCGCGCCCCGCCGGCCGGCCCGGTGGACGCTGCGGGCCGCCGCCGTGGTCACGGCCGCGGCGGCGGTTGCGGTGGGCGTCGTGGTGGTGACGGGTGGACCGGCGGAGCGCACCGACCGGTCCGGCGACCCGCCTGCCGCCGTCGCCGCGCCGCCGTACGCCAAGCCGGCCGGTGCGGCCGAGTTCCTGGAGAACGCCGCCTGGACCGCCGCCCGCCGGGCCTGGGTCGACCCGCGCCCCGACCAGTTCATGTACGTGGAGTTCCTCACCACGGAGAACCGCATGGAGGTGGCCGACGCCAACCCGAACGGCGCCCTGGTACCGGGCCAGACGGTGAACAAGCGCCGGGAGTCGTGGAGCCGGGTCGACGGGCACGTGATAGCCGGCAGGGAGGACGGCGGCCAGCTCCACTCCCGTGAGCGGACCGAGAAGCAGCGCTGGCCGACCATCCCGTACGACGACCTGGCCGGCCTCACCACCCCGGAGAAGTTCGACGAGTGGCACCATCGGGTCAAGCCCGCGGGAGCCAGCCCGGAGGCGCTGCTCACGCAGTTCGTCCTCCCGCCCGACGTCGAGGCCGCGATCTACCGGTGGCTGGCCCGCCAGCCCGGCGCGCGGGTCGACCCGGACGCCGTGAACTTCGACGGCCGGCCGGCGATCGCGTTGACCTACGTCGTCGAGGACTACCTGAGGACCGAGCTGCTGTTCGACCCGGAGACCTACGCGCTGATCGGTGACCGGCTGGTCGCCATCCGCGACCACGTCGCCGAGTCGCTGGACGCCACCCGGTACATCAAGGCCGGCGACGTCTTCCGGCTGGTGATCCGCAACCGGTTCGGCATCGTCGACCGCGCCGGCGACACGCCTTAACCGTCGAGTTTCTGCAGGCTCACCCGGACCTGCTCCGCGTCCGGGTGGGCCAGGTCGTCGAGGATGGTCAGCGCGTGCCGCAGGTTCTCCTTCGCCGCCCCGGTGTCGCCCATCGCGCGGCGGGTCTCGCCGATGCGGGTCAGCAGGGTCGCCTCCCAGTAGCGGTCGCCGAGGTCGCGGAAGACGGTCAGGGAGTCGGCGTAGCAGGTGAGGGCGCGGTCGTAGGTGCCGAGGCGGTCGTAGACGTAGCCGAGGCTGTC
Source organism: Virgisporangium ochraceum (assembly GCF_016863655.1). Taxonomy (GTDB): domain Bacteria; phylum Actinomycetota; class Actinomycetes; order Mycobacteriales; family Micromonosporaceae; genus Virgisporangium; species Virgisporangium ochraceum. The sequence continues at coordinate 29,267 of NZ_BOPH01000090.1, read as the reverse complement.
GAGGGTGGCGGCCTGCCCGTACCGGTCCCCCAGCTCTTCCAGCAGCCGCAGCGCCTCCTCGCACGAGGACAGGGCCGGACGGTGGTCGCCCAGCTGGGCCTGGTACCAGCCCACCGCGTTCAGCGCCGCCGCCTCACCGCGCCGGTGACCCAGGCCGCGGTGCAGGTCGAGGGCCTTGCGGGCGTGGTCGAGCGCGTCCTGGTAGCGGTTCTGCCGCTCGCACACGTCGGCGATGCTGTTGTGCGTGTGCGCCTGGCCGGTGCGGTCGCCGGCGGCGTCGAACGCGGCGAGCGCGTGCGCGTAGTGGGTGTGGGCGTCGTCGAACTCGCCGAGCCGGGTGTGCGCCCGGGCGAGCACCCGGTGCGAGTCGGCCTGCCGGGGCAGGTCGCCCAGCCGCTCGGCGGCGGCCAGCGCGACGTGCTGGGTCTCGACCGAGTCGCGCCAGTGCCCGCGCCGGTCGAGGAACTCGGCCAGGGTGCGGGCCAGCAGCCAGGCGTGCCCGTCGAAGCCGCTGGCGGCGGCGTGCCGCACCGCGTTCAGGAGCACGGGCTGCTCGGTCGCGAACCAGGTCAGCGCCTGCTGGTGGTCGTCCAGCGGCTCCGGCGTCACGCCGGTCGCCGGTTCCGGGAGGACGCTGGCGTCGCGGTGGGTGTCGATCAGGCGGTCGGCGGCGTGCGCGGTGTGGAGGTAGTGGTCGAACATCCGCTGCCGCGCCGCGTGCCGTTCGTCGGCGGGCTCCTCGTCGGCCGCCAGCTCCGCGGCGTAGGCGCGCAGCAGGTCGTGCAGGGTGTACCGGCCCGGCACCGCCTCCATGATCAGGTTCGCCCGGGCGAGCTCGGCGAGCATCGGCCGCACCGCCGTCGGGGTCACGGCCGCGAGGCTCGCCGCGGCCGCGGCCGAGAAGTCGGGACCGGCGTGCAGCCCGACGAGCCGGAACATCCGCGCGGTCGCCGGGCTCAACGTGGCGACCGACCAGGAGAAGACCGCCCGGATGTCGCCGGTCGGGTCCTCGTCGGCCAGTCCGTCGAGCCCACGCAGGTCGTCGGCGATGGCCCGCAGCGGGAACCCCGGGTTGGTCGCGGCCCGCGCGGCGACGATCGCCAGCGCCAACGGCAGCCGGGCACACCGGGTGACGAGCTCCTCCGCCGCCTCCGGTTCGGCGGCCAGCCGGTCGGCACCGAGCCGGCTCGCGAGCAGCTCCCGGGCCTCGCCCGCGGTGAGCAGGTCGAGGGTGAGCGGCTGGGCCCCTTCGACGGCCACCAGGCTGGTCAGCTGGCTCCGGCTGGTCACGAGCACGAAGCAGCCCGGTGCGCCGGGCAGCAGCGGGCGGACCTGCTCGGCGTCGCGGGCGTTGTCGAGCACGACGAGCATCCGCCGGCCGGCGAGCTCGCTGCGGTACAGGGCGGCCTGCGCGTCGAGGTCGGCCGGTATGCGCTGGCGCGGCACGTCGAGCGCTTCGAGCATGGACCGGATCGCCTGCGCCGGGTCCATCACGGCGCCGCTCGGGTGGAAGCCGCGCAGGTTCACGTACAGCTGACCGTCGGGGAACCGGTGCCGCACCCGGTGCGCCCAGTGCACGGCGAGCGTGGTCTTGCCGATTCCCGCGGTACCGGCGATCGCGCTGATCACGACCGCGGCCGGGTGCCGGTCGGCGGCGCCGTCGAGCGCGGCGGTCAGGCGGTCGAGGTGGTCGGCGCGGCCGGCGAACCGCGCCACGTCGGCCGGCAGCTGTGCCGGGGTCGCGGCGCGCGGCGGCGCCGGCTGGGTCGGTGGGTCCGGGACGGCCGTGGTGGTGGCCGCCGAGCAGAAGCGGTTCCGCTCGTCACCGGTCAGGCCGAAGGCGTCGGCGAGCTTGCGAACGGTGGCCGGCCGCGGGTTGGCGATGCGTCCCGCCTCGAGCTTGCCGATGCTGCGCACGCCGATGCCGGTCCGCTCGGCAAGCTCCTCCTGCGACAGGCCGAGCCGCCGCCGCTCCCCCCGGACCATCTCACCGAACACGCAACCCTCCCCACCGACACCGAAGTACCGACCAAGTACCGGTGAAAGCCCTGGGCATCGGTGTCACTCTCCGCCACCGTAGTCGGCATAGGGAATGCTCCCGGAGTGGGCGTACCTATGGTCCAAGCGGTGCCGCGCGCAACGGGGGCCTGTTGCCCAGCTCGTGGGTCCGCTGAAGCTGGAACAATCGGGCGTTCGCGGCGCCGCGTGGGTCGGGCCGGGCTTCATAGCCCGGCCCTTTTCGTTCGTCCGGTCGCCGCTACCCGGCCCGGCCGTACGCGGCCAGGAAGACCTCGCCGGCCGCGTCGGCGATGGCGTCGAGTCCCGGAGCAGCCCGCGGTCGGCCAGCCGGGTCAGCGCCTCGCCCAGCAGCGCCAGCGACCGCTCGAACCCGCCGACGAACCAGGCACCCGACACGGCCGGGAACCGGTCGGCCTCGGCGAGCACCAGGCGGCGCAGCCGCAGGACGTCGGCGTGGAGGAGGTCGACGAGGAAGCGGCGGGCCAGGTCACGCAGCCCCGTGCGGGCGTCGGTGGCCCGGTCGAGCACGGCGTACGTGGCCGCCAGCCGGTCGGCGAGGTCGCTGTCCGTCCCGAGGACGATCTCGGCGTCAGCGCGGTTCGTTCGTCTGGTCGAGCACCGTCGCCCCGGTCTCCAGCCACTGCTCCGCGGTGACCGGCCGGGCCCGCAGTGCCAGCCGGTGCAGCGCCGCGCCGGCCGCGTCGTCGAACAGCGACCCGCTGTACCCGACGAAGGCCACCAGTCCCGGCGCCGGTTCCCAGGCGATGCCCCCGCTGCCGCCGAACAGGTCCGACAGCAGCGTCGGCTGCCCGTGGACCGGTGGACCGTCGCGGACCGTCGACGCGTACGCCCGGTCCTCGTACCCGCCGCCGCTGGCCACGGCCGTGAACGTCAGCCCGTTGCCGAGCGCCGCGCCCTCCCCCACCGAGTCGCTGCCGTACCGGACCTCGTGCACGGTCGGCGACCGGTACGGCCCCGCCGTCACCACCACGAGCCCGGCCGGCGCCGCGACCACCGGTCGCCCCGCCTCGACCCGCGTGGCGGCGGCGACCGCCACCAGGTCGGCCTCCCCGAGGTCACCCCGCACGCGTGCGTGCCGCCCGGCGACCGGCCAGGTGACCGACCCGGCCTGCGCGCTCCCGGTCACCCCGCCGACCGCGACGCTACGGCCGCCGACCGACGGCTCGGCCGGAAACGTCACCACCGCACCGCGCCGGCCGAACGACCCGTCGGGCCGGCGCACGACGACCGTCCAGGCGCCGTCGGCCACGGTGCGGTCGCACCGGTCGAGGCCGCCGGACGGTTGGCCATCGATGCGCAGGCCGGCGACCGGATTCAGCGGCGACGGCTGCTGGCCCCAACCGACCGGCGCGCAGGCCGGGCCGGTCGGCTGGGCCGGCGTTGGCGGCGCGGGCGTCGGCTGGGCTGGCTTTAGCGGGACGGACGCCGTCGTGGTCGGTGTGGCGGCGCCGGTCGGCCTCCCGTCGTCGGTACGCCGGTCCATGCTGACGAATACCAGTCCCGCGACGGCCGCCGCCACCAACCCGATGAGCCCGGCGCGCCGGGCCCACCACGGCAACCGGCGGGGCCGGGCGGGCCCGTCGGGCTCCTCGGGTCCGAAGCTGATGACGTCGGTCACGGTCCTATGCTGCTCCAGCGACGGCCCCGGGCCCAGTCGTGCGGGGCGAGACCGCGTTCGAGGGCCCGCTCGGCCGGACCGTCCCGGCGACGAAAATGCTCCGCCCCCGGCATAGAGGCGTGCCGACGGGGTAGTGCGCCGCCGCAGTGCGTCCACTTCGAAGCCGGAGGCCGCGGTGAACATCCTCGTCTGGCATGTGCACGGCTCCTGGATGACGGCGTTCATCCACGGCCGGCACCGGTATCTCGTGCCCGTCGACGACGAGCGCGGTCCCTACGGCCTCGGCCGGGCCCGCACCTACCGGTGGCCGTACTCCGCCGTGGAGGTCACCCCCGACGAGCTGGCGTCCACCGACATCGACGTCGTGGTGCTGCAGCGGCCCGAGGAGCTGCCCCTCGCCCGCGCGTGGCTCGGTGACCGGAACGTGCCGACCGTCTACGTGGAGCACAACACGCCGAAGGGCGACGTGCCCTCCACCCGGCACCCGATGGCCGACCGCGACGACGTGCGGCTGGTGCACGTCACCCACTTCAACGAGCTGTTCTGGGACAACGGCGCGACCCGCACCGCCGTGATCGAGCACGGCATCGTGCCGCCGGTCGCGGAGTACTCGGGCGACCTGGAGCGCATCGCGATCGTCACCAACGAGCCGGTCCGCCGCGGTCGGGTCACCGGCACCGACCTGATGGGCCGGTTCGGGCCGGTCGCCCCGCTCGACGTGTTCGGCATGGGCACCGACGGGCTGCCCGACGCCCTGGGACTGTCCCCCGACACGATCGCCACCTACAACGCGTCCCAGGACGAGATGCACACCGAGATCGCGCGCCGCCGGCTGTACCTGCACCTCACCCGCTGGACCTCACTCGGGCTGAGCCTGATCGAGGCGATGGCGATCGGGCTGCCAGTGGTGGCGCTGGCGACCACCGAGGTCGTGCGCGCCGTCCCGGAGGGGGCCGGGATCGTGTCGACGAAGGTCGACGACCTCGTCGACGCCGCGCGGTGGCTGATCGAGGACCCCGACGCGGCCCAGCGGCTGGGCCAGGCCGGCTCGGCCGCCGCGAAGGAGCGCTACGACCTCGACCGCTTCCTCTTCGACTGGGACCGCCTCCTCGAGGAGACGTGCACCTCGCGCTGAGTTCCGGAGGCCGGGCTACACCTCGTCCTCGGTGCGCGTCGGCAGCCCGAACCCGACGGCGACCGGGTTCCACGCCGAGCAGAAGCTCCGCTTCGCGGCGGTCGCGGCCGTCGACGCCCGGCCGGCCTCCGCGTAGTTGGCGTCCTGGCCGCAGCGCCCGGACGCGACGTTGTCGGCCCACGCGGTGAACGCGCGGTCAGCGGCCACCGAGTGCGCCAGCGCCGCGACCAGATGGTCGCGGATGGTCCGGCCGTTCGGGATCGCGTCCACCGGAAGCTCGCGCGCCCGGGACAGCTGACCGTCACGCTCGGCGGTCACCTGCCGCAGGGTATCGGCGGCGGCCTCGGCGTCGACGCAGCGGTCCGCGTCGGCGAGGGCCGTCCGCAGCCGCGTGCGGCTGTTGCTGCTGGCGGCGATCAGCGTGTCGAGGCCGATCGCCTGCGTGCGGCCGTCCGTGGTCGGGCTCGCGGTGCTCGGGACCGGTGCGGGCCCGGCCCGCACCGGCGGCGCGGTGACGCCCGTGAGCGTCCCGAGCACGAGCGTCGTCACCACGGCCGGTGCGAACAGCGGCACCGTGCCGGTGGCCGCGGCACCTTCGAGCAGGATCCGGCCGAGCGTGCGGCCACCGGCCAGCTGCGCACCGAGCCGGTAGGCGACCAGCACCGCGGCGGCGAGCAGCAGGTGCAGCCACCCGAGCCGGGCGGTCGCGGCGTGCAGGCCCTCCGCACCGCGTCCCGTGGCCACGAGCCCGGCCACCGCCAACCCGGCGGCATACACCCCACCGCAACTGACGATGTCGACCGCGAGCACGGCGAACCCGGCACCCGCCCGGGCCGGCGGCGGCCCGAACGACGTGCCGCACCATGGGCAGGACGGGTACCGGCCGTCCCGAGCCGTCCCGCATCCCGGGCAGTACATGTCCGGATCGTACGGTTTGCCCGTGGGGCGGCGACTCCCCGTGACGCCCGGTCCTCGCCCCCGTACCGGCGACCCCGAAAGGTCTTCCCACACCACGACCGGGCACGGATGGACATCATTCCCGGAAGATGATGTTCATCCGTGCCCGGTGAGGCGACAGGGCGGTCAGGCGCGGGCCAGCTCCCACATCCGCGTGTACGCCTCGGCGCCGTTCATCAGCTGCTGCCGCAGCAGCGCACCCTCACCGCCGGCCTGGCCGATGAGATCGACGGTCCAGTCCGCGTACAGGCCGTACTGGGCGACCCCGTCGGTGTTCAGGTCGAAGGTCCGCGACCCCCACACCTGGCGGTTCACGGTCGTGCCGTTGGGGGCGGTGAACGGGTAGGTCAGGTTGCCGCCGGCGCGCGGCTCGGGCTGCAGGTGCAGACCGTTGACGTCGCTGCCGAACCCGTAACCGGTGATCGACCCGCCGTTGGGCAGCGCCCGGTTGGCCCGCCACTCGCCGAGGAAGTCGGGTGCCTTCTCGGCGATGCCCGCCACGAATCCGCCGAGCCCGACCATCCGGTTGATCATCGCCGGGTCCGACCACGAGTGGGCCGAGGACAGGCCCGGGTAGTCGGCGGCGTCGGCCATGTCGAGCACGGCCGTGGCCGCCTTCACGCTCATGTGGTCGATGTGGATGATCATGCCGCGGTCCATCAGCTTCTGCACCAGGTAGCGGCCGAGGTCGGTCAGGCCGCGGATGTTGCAGATCTTCCCGCTCGGGTAGACCGGCAGGATCGTGCCCGGCGGGATACCCGGCAGCAGGGTGGCGAAGTCGTCACTCGTCAGCGGCTGCTCGTTGTCGGACGGGCCGGTGCACGACGTCGCCTGCCACCAGTGCCCCGTCGACAGCAGCTGACCGACGTTCACCGCCGCGCCCTGCGTGCCCGAGTCGAACCGGGTGCCGCCGAACGCGTTGTCGAACTTGTGCACCGGGTAGACCCCGGACACGCCCATCGCCTGCAGTTCGTTGAGGCCGGCGTCGACGGTGGCCGTGGTGCAGCCCGCGTTCTCCTTGCAGCCGAACAGCTCCGAGTTCTCCACGCCGACGATCACGGCCAGCTTCCCGGACGCCGCGATCGACCGCACCTGCGCCGGTGTGGTCGCGATGCGGAACCAGCCCTTGCCGGCGCCGCCGCTCTGCGCGTCGATGTAGTCCCGCATCGAGATCAGGTACCGGGACTGCGCGCGGATCTGCTCCATCTCGTCGCACGAGCTGTCGCGGTACGGGAACAGCTCGCAGATCACGCGGTTCGCGACCAGCAACGCGTTCATCACCCGCTGGCCCGACCGCCACGACCGCTCGATCCCGCGGAAGTACGACTGCTCGTGCAGCATCGAGTTGGGCTGCGGCCAGTCGCCGAACGTCGGCCAGCCGTCCTCGCGCGAGTTCGCCGCGTCGGTTCCGCCGACGATCGCCTCGAACAGGGCGCCGAGGTTCAGCGACGTGTGGGTCGAGCAGCCCTTGAGCGCCACCTCGACGCCGCCGGAGGCCCACGCCTCGCCGCAGTGGAACTGGCCACCGAAGCCGGCGGCGGCGGTGATGTGCGCGTGCGCGTCGATCGTGCCGACGAGGCGGCCGGCGCTGTCGACGCCGGGTGCCGCGGTGCCGCTCACGCCGGTGGCGATGTCGGGTGGGGTGAAGCACCCGCTCGACGTGGTCAGCTCGACGCTGTTCGACGAGCCGCCCGAGCCGAGGCGCCACAGGAACGAGCCCATGGCCTGGCCGGTCGCCGTCGCGGTGAAGCGGTAGCGGTCGCCGCTGCGGGCGACGGTGTAGTCGGCCCGGCTGCCGTACGACTGGCCGGCGAGGATGAAGCCGACGACGCTCTGGTACAGCGGCTGGCCGCGGTTGTCGAGAAGTTCGTACCGGTTCAGCTGGGTGGCTTCGAGTCGGATCGGCGTGGCCGCTGACGCGGTCCCGGAGAACTTGTACCCGTCACCGTCGCGCACGACGTATCCGACGGAGTTGGACCCGTCGAAGACACGGAGCGCGACGCACGCGCCGTCGAGCGCGTCGGGTGCGGCGGTGACCGCCGCGGCCGAGGCGGCGGGGGCGGAGGCGACGACGGCGAGTGGAGCGAGGAGGAGAAGTACGGCAAGGCGACGCATAGAGACCCCTCGGGCGGCAGGGAACCTACTGGCTGGTACAAGACTCCGCGCACACATCGGCGACTGTCAAGATCTCAGAATTCGCGTCAGTTAGAGTCCGGCTTATGCGCGCGCGGTTGTCCGACATCGCCCAGCAGGCCGACGTCAGCGAGGCCACCGTCAGCCGCGTGCTCAACGACCGCCCGGGCGTCTCGCCCGACAAGCGGCAGGCCGTGCTCACCGCGCTCGACGTGCTCGGTTACGAGCGTCCGCAACGGTTGCGCAAGCGCAGCGCCGGCCTGGTCGGGCTGGTCGTGCCGGAGCTGGAGAACCCGATCTTTCCGGCGTTCGCCCAGACGATCGAGTCGGCGCTCGCCCACCGCGGCTTCACGCCCGTGCTGTGCACCCAGACGCCCGGCGGCGTCACCGAGGACGAGTACGTCGACCTGCTCCTCGACCGCCAGGTCTCCGGCATCATCTTCGTCTCCGGGCTGCACGCCGACACCACGTCCGACCCGGCGCGGTACCGCAAGCTGGTCGAGCGGCCGCTGCCGATCGTGCTGATCAACGGCTACATGCCGGGCATCGAGGCGCCGTTCGTCTCCTGCGACGACCGCGAGGCCGGCGACCTCGCCGTCTCGCACCTGGTGGCGCTCGGCCACGAGAGGATCGGCCTGGTCACCGGGCCCGAGCGGTTCCTGCCCGTGCAGCGCAAGATCGCCGGCTACCGCGGCGCGATGCGGCGCCACCTCGACGCGCCCGACAGCGTGCTCGACGCGATGACCGCGCTCACGCTGTTCGGCGTCGAGGGCGGCGAGGCCGCAGCGGGCCGGCTCATCGACGACGGCGTCACCGGCATCGTGTGCGGGTCCGACCTCATGGCACTCGGCTCGATCCGGGCCGCCCGCCAGCGCGGTCTGACCGTTCCCGGCGACCTGTCGGTCATCGGCTTCGACGACTCACCGCTGATCGCGTTCACCGATCCGCCGCTCACGACCGTGCGCCAACCGGTGTCGCCGATGTCGGTCGCCGCGGTGAACACGCTCGTCGACGAGATCAACGGCCACGCCGCGCCGCGCTCGGAGTTCGTATACCGCCCCGACCTCATCGTGCGGTCGTCCACCGCCGCGGTCCGGGCCGCGCCCAGGTCGCGGCCGCGTTCGATCTCCGCCTGAAAGATCTTTCAGGACGCACGCGAGCGGCATCTGGCGTATTTAAGCTTCGCACCCTTCCGTAAGGACATCGACGTTGCTAGATTCTGCTCCCAAGCACTGAAAATTCTTGCAAGCAGTGCAGGAACTTTCTCCGGGAGCCGCCATGCCCATCCCCCGAAGAACCGCCGCCTCCGCGGCGGCCGCCGCCGTCCTCCTCATCCTCTCCTTCGCCGTCGTCGCGACGACCACCACGCGGCCCGCGCGGGCCGCGGTCGCCAACGGATCCTCGATCGTCCATCTCTTCCAGTGGCGGTGGAGCTCCATCGCCCAGGAGTGCGAGTCCACCCTCGGCCCCACCGGCTGGGGCGGCGTGCAGGTGTCGCCGCCGCAGGAGCACGTGGTGCTGCCCAGCGCCGAGGGCGCCACCTACCCGTGGTGGCAGGACTACCAGCCCGTCTCCTACCGCCTGGACCAGACGCGGCGCGGCACCCGCGCCGAGTTCGTCGACATGGTGCGGCGCTGCCGCGCCGTCGGCGTGAAGATCTACGTCGATGTCGTGCTGAACCACATGACCGGCACCGGCTGGTCGGGCAACGGCAGCGCCGGGACGCCGTACAGCAAGTACAGCTACCCGAACCTGTTCGACGACGGGTCCGGCGACGCCTACGGCTACGCCGACTTCGGCACCTGCTACACGCCGATCAGCAACTGGAACAACAAGGCCGAGGTGCAGGACTGCGAGCTGCTGAACCTCGCCGACCTCGACACCGGGAACGCGGAGGTGCGCCGCAAGATAGCGAAGTACATGAACTCCGTGATCGACCTGGGCGTGGCCGGGTTCCGCGTCGACGCGGCGAAGCACGTGCAGGAGGCGCACCTGTCCGACATCATCTCGCGGCTGCACGACGTGCCCGGGTTCGGCGGGCGTCCCGACATCTTCCACGAGGTCTACGGCGACGCCACGATCCCGTACACCGCCTACGCGCCGCTGGGCAAGGTGACCAACTTCGACTACCAGCGGGCGGTCTCGCAGGGTTTCCAGGGCGGCAGCATCGCGCAGTTCGCGAACCTGCCCAACTACGGCGGCCTCGCCGGCAACCAGTCCGTGGTGTTCGTCGACAACCACGACACCCAGCGCGCCACGCCCACGCTGACCTACAGGAACGGCGACCGCTACTACCTCGCCGACGCGTTCATGATGGCCCACCCGTACGGCACGGTGCAGCTGATGTCGAGCTACGCGTTCGGGTCCGTGCCGGGCCAGGGCCCGCCGAGCTCCTCGAACGGCACCACCAACGCCACCACCTGCGGCAGCCAGTGGATCTGCGAGCACCGCAACGAGCAGGTGGCCGGCATGCCGAGCTTCCGCAACGCCACCGAGGGCACCGGCATCTCGAACCAGGTGACCGACGGCAACGGTCGCCTCGCCTTCGCCCGGGGCGTGAGAGGCTACGCCGCCTTCAACGCCACCGACAGCGCCTGGACCCGCACGTTCTCCACGACCCTTCCCGACGGCACCTACTGCAACGTCGCCCGGGGCACGTTCGTCGGCGGCACCTGCACCGGCGGCGTCGTCACGGTCTCCGGTGGCTCCTTCACCACGACGATCCCCGCCAACCGCGGCGTGGCCCTGCACGTGAACGCCCGCACCACGGGCGGACCCACCACCCCGCCGTCGACGGTGGCGGTGTCGTTCCACGCCACGGTGACGACGTGGTTCGGCCAGAACGTGTTCGTGGTCGGCTCCACCCCGCAGCTGGGCTCGTGGAACCCGGCCAACGCGGTTCCGTTGTCGGCCGCCGACTACCCGGTCTGGAAGGCGACGGTCTCCCTGCCCACCGGCCAGCCCATCGAGTACAAGTACATCAAGAAGGACCCCGACGGCACCGTCACCTGGGAAGCCGGCGCGAACCGCACCCACACCCCGACCGCCACGGTCACGTTGACCGGCACCTGGCGCTGACACAGGCCGCCGCCCGCCGACGAGCGCCACGACCGTCGGCGGGCGGCCCCGTCAGGTCGCCGCTGCCGGGCGGCCTCAGAACGCGCAGTTGACCAGGTCGCACTCCGGGCTGAGGGTGACGCCGAACCGCGCCGCCACTCCGTCGCGGAGGTGCGCGGCGAACTTCATCACGTCGGCGGTGGTCGCGCCGCCCCGGTTGGTGATCGCGAGCGTGTGCCGGCTCGACAGCGCGACCGTGCCGTTGCCCCAGTCGAGACCGTAGCCGCGGGAGAACCCGGACTGCTCGATCAGCCATGCCGCGGGGAGCTTGATGCCCGTGGCGTCGGGCCAGCGGGGGCACTCGGCGGGGACCCGGTCGGGCACCTCGGCCAGCACCGGGTTGAGGAAGAACGAGCCCACGCTCCAGGTGTCGTGGTCCCCGGCGTCGAGCACCATCTTCCGGTTCCGGCGCAGCGTCAGAACGGCCGCCCGCACGTCGGCCAGCGACGCGGTGCCGCCCTTCTCGACGCCCAGCTCTTTCACGAGCCCGTCGAACTCGATCGGGCCCGACTGCCCGGCGCGGCGCAGGCGGTAGGTCACCTCGAGCACCACCCACCGGTCGCTGCGCTTGAAGACCGACGTGCGGTGCCGGCCGAACCCGCACCGCTCGGAACCCCACCGCTCGATCTCTCCGGTGGTGCGGTCGAGGACCGACACCGACTCGAGCACGTCGGACGTGAGGGCGCCGTAGGCGCCGACGTTCTGCACCGGGGTACCACCGACCGACCCGGGGATGCCGGACAGCGCCTCGATGCCGGCGAGGCCCTCGGCCACCACCCGCTCGACCAGCGGCTCCCACTCGACCCCGGCGCCGGCTCTGACCCGGTCGCCGTCGATGTCGAACTCCGCTTGGGCCATCTGGAGCACCGTGCCGTCCCAGCCGACGTCGCCGACCACCAGGTTCGAGCCGCCGCCGATCACCAGCAGCGGATCACGCCGGCTGTCGGCGTCACGGACCACCTCCACGGCCTCGGCGACGGTGGTGGCCACATGGTGCTGCCGGATGGGACCGCCGACCCGCATCGTGGTGAGGTCGGCAAACGTCGTGATCACGGGTGTACAGCTTACCGAGCCGGCACCCGCCCCATGCCCGCGACCGAGCTGCGACGGCGGGCGGCTCAGCCGCGGGAGCCGACCACCCGGTTGAGTGAGCGCTCCGTCACCTGGGTGTCGGGGTGGTGCGGGCCGAGGACCCGCCGCCGCCCGTCGAGGACCTCGTGGAACATCGACTCGGCGCGGTCGACCTGCCCGGCGAGGTACACGACCTCCCCCGCCTCCTGCACGATCTCCAGGTACCAGGGATCGTCGGGGCCGGCTTCGGTCCACACCCGGCGGGCGAGGGACACGTACATGTCGATCGCCTTGTCGCGCTGCGCCGGGTCGTTCCCGAGCACCCGGGCCACCTCGAGGAGCGCCTCCAGCGTGGCCGGGTGGTACTCGCCGAGACGGTCGCGCAGGTAGCGGTACCGCAGGCGGGCGAGTTTGGCGGCCAATGGCGAGGTGCGCTCGGGCGCCGCATTACGGCGGAACATGGTCCGGCGACGCATGCAGGTGCTCCTCGGCGGTCGACAGTATCCGGCCATCAGTGGTGGTTATTGGAGCATTGCGCGCCATACACGACCTACACAAGGGTACCGATAGTGGGAAATCCCCTGCGGGGGTCAGTCGCCCAGGGACTCGGCGACGTTCAGCGTCAGCTTCGAGGCCATCGCTATCGCCTCCAGGTCGCCGCGGAGCAGGGCCGCCGCCGCGTCGGTCTTGCCCAGCGAGACGAGCCGCGACGCGGCCAGCCCGGCCAGCTCCGGGTCACCGTCGATGAGCTTGCGGGCCATCTTGGCCTGGATCGGGTTCAGCTCGGCGAACGCGCACCGGTCGAGCGCCGTGATGGTGGCGGTGTCCAGCCGTCCCGCGAGGGCCAGGTCGGTGGCCACCGACCGCAGCCAGCCGGGCCACCAGCGGTACGTGCCCAGGGCGAGGCCGGCCCGCACGGCGTGCTCGGGTTCCTGGCCGCGCTTGAGCAGCTCGACCGTGAACGCCGTGTGCAGGCTGGACGACCGCAGCGACGCGAAGATCGCGTGCAGCAGCTTGTCCATGCCGACGATGCGCTCGGCCGTCGAGGCGGCGCTGCCGTACTGCTGCCGCAGCAGCCGGCAGATCGCCTGGCCCTCGGCCACACCCGGCTCCTCGTCGTCCTCGTCGTGCCGCCGCAGCAGCAGCGCCTCCAGCCGCTCGGTGACCTTGAGGGCGGTGGCCCGCGCGTCGGGCGTCTGCTTGATCAGGAAGAGGACGACCCGGTTGATCGCCAGCTCCGCCTCACGGCGCACCATCCGGCGGGAGATCCGGGGCAGGATCAGCTCGGCCAACCGCTCGGTCGCGACGGCGTCGTCGAACGGGCCGCAGGCGCGGAGCAGACCGTCCCACCACTCCGGCGGGTGGAGAGTGGGCGGGTTCGTCGTGGTCATCGTGCTGTCTCCATCGTCCCGGGCCGCGGCGACCTGAGTTTTCCGGGTGGATAGGCAGATTAGTTAACGATCACATCGTCATCTCCGTGCTCGTTGACACCCTTCCTGGTCCGCACGGGGCTGACCGCCACCGCCACCGCCACAGCCGCCGCCACAGCCACAGCCACCGCCACAGTCACTGCCGCCACCCTCGCCGGTCCGCTGCCGGCCCCGGCCGCCAACACCGCCTACGCGTTCGCCTACTTCACGGAGACGCCGAACGGGTCCGGCGACAGCTACGCGCTGCACCTCGCCGTCAGCACCGACGGGCTGAACTGGACGCCGCTCAACCAGAACAACCCGGTCGCCACCCCGACCGCCGGCACGCTCGGCCTGCGTGACCCGTTCATCCTGCGCAAGCAGGACGGCACGTTCGTGGTTCTGGCAACCGACCTCAAGGGCCGGATCTTCAACCTGAACAACCAGTACCTGCACGTGTGGGACTCGACGAACCTGACGAGCTTCACCGGCTACCGCCGGGTACGGATGCACGGGCCGGACACGCACACCTGGGCGCCGACGGCGTTCTGGGACGCAGCACGCGGCCAGTACGGCATCGCAGCCCCGGATTCCCGGTGCTCGACGGCGACATCGTCGTCGACGGCCCGACGTTCTACCTGTACTACAAGAACCTGTCCACCGGCCTGCTCCACGGTGCGCGGTCGGGCACCGGCGCGGCGAACAGCTACTCGACCTACACCAGCGGGCTGCGCCAGGGCAACGCGATCGAGGCGCCGCTGCTGTCAAGGACAACTCCGGTAGCGGCTGGCGGCTGTGGGGCGACTCGTTCTCGCCCGTGAACAACGACTTCTACCTGTGGTCGACGTCGAACGTCGGCGCCAACTCGTGGGCGGTGGTGAACCAGCGCGCCTACACACCACCGCTGAACGCCAAGCACGGCTCGATCGTGGGCATCGCGGGCACCGAGTACAACGCGCTGGTCTCCCGGTACGGCCTACCGAACTGGGTGCGCCTGAAGTCGTCGAACTTCCCCGACCGGTTCGTGCGGCACGCCAGCGACGTCGGGCGCATCGACACGTACCCGATGGAGCCGTGGCAGGACCAGCTGTGGCGGATGGTGCCGGGCCTCGCCAGTTCCTCCGGTGTGTCGTTCGAGTCGGTCAAACTTCCCCGGCCGGTTCCTGCGTCACGTCAACTACGAGGTCGCCGGCCTCAGCGACCCGACGTGGTCGTCGTTCCGGTCGTACAACCTCCCCGACCGGTACCTGCGGCACTCGGGCTACGTGCTCCGCGTCGATCCGGTCAGCACCGCCACCGACCGCGAGGACGCGACGTTCCGCGTCACCTCGTAGGGATCGGCAACCGGGAACCCTCTCCCATCCGTCGGTGAACTACAGGTTGAACATCACCGATGTGTACGGGGAGAGTCGATGCGCAATCGCAGGTTCGTGGCCCGCGCCACGGCCGTGGCCGTGTTCGCCGCCGTCGCCGTGTCGGCGACGGCGGCGGCACCACCGGGCACCGCCGGGGCCGCACCGCCGTCCGGGGTGTCGCGGGGCGCGCAGGGTCCGTGGGTCACGCTCATCACGGGTGACCGCGTGCTGGTCGGCGCCTCGGTCGTCGTAGACCCGGTGGACCGCGTGCGCCCGGCCCGGTTCCAGCAGTTCACCCGGCGCGGCGACCGGTACGTGGTGCCCTCCGACGCCGGGCCGCTCGTGCGGGCCGGTCGGCTCGACCTCGAACTGTTCAACGTCACCGGCCTGGTGCGGCAGGGCTACGACGACGCGCGCGCGTCGACGCTGCCGTTGCTGGTGCGGTACTCCGGCGCCGCTCCGGCCACCCGCGCGGCGCCCGGTGGGGCGGCGGTCCGGCGTGTGCTCCCCGGGTCGCGGATGGCCGCGGTCGACGCGCGGAAGTCCGCCGCCGGTCGGGTGCTCGCCGACCTCGCCGGCGTCGAACGCGTCTGGCTCAACGCCAAGGCACGCGTGACCCTCGACGGGAGCGTGTCCCGGATCGGCGCGCCGGCCGCGTGGGCGCAGGGCGTCACGGGTCGGGGCGTGACCGTCGCGGTGCTCGACACGGGTGTCGACACCGACCATCCCGACCTCGCCGGAAAGGTGTCCCTGTCGCGCGACTTCTCCGGCAAGGGCAGCGTCGAGGACGGCAACGGGCACGGCACGCACGTCGCGTCGACCGTGGCCGGGTCGGGCGCCGCGTCCGGCGGGCGGTACCGGGGCGTGGCACCGGACGCGTCGCTCGCGGTGGGCAAGGTGCTCGACGACACCGGGTCCGGGTCGTTCGACGCCATCATCGCCGGCCTGGAGTGGGCCGCGGCGGAGGCGCACGCCGACGTGGTGAACCTGAGCCTCGGCGCGTACGGCAGCGACGGCACCGACCCGGTGTCGGCGGCCGTCGACGACCTGACCCGCCGCTACGGCACGCTGTTCGTGGCCGCGACGGGCAACGACGGCGCCGACGGGTGGGTGTCGACGCCGGCGGCCGCCACGTCGGCACTGGCGGTCGGCAGCGTCAGCAAGGTCGACGTGCCCAGCCCGTTCTCCAACCGCGGCCCGCGCGCCGGCGACGGTGCCGTGAAACCCGAGATCGCGGCACCGGGCGAGGGCATCGTCGCGGCCGCGCCGGCGGGCGTGCCGCCGCTGGGCGAGCCCGTCGGTGACGGGTACCAGCGGCTCGACGGCACCTCGATGGCGACCCCGCACCTGGCGGGTGCGGCCGCCCTGGTCGTGCAGCAGCACCCGGACTGGACGCCGACGCAGGTGAAGGACGCGCTCGTGAGCACAGCCGCGGAGGTCGCCGGCGCGGGGGTTTACGCGGTGGGCACCGGCCGGGTCGACGCCGCACGGGCCACCGGGCAGACGCTCACCGCCACGGGAACCGTGTCGGTGTACCTGAAGTGGCCCACCGCCGGCGCGTCCCGGACGGAGCGGGTCACCTGGCGCAACTCCGGCGCGGCGCCCGTCACCCTGACCCTCGACGCGGCGCTGACCCGCCGCGACGGCGCGCCGGCACCGGCGCGGACGCTGACGCTGTCGGCCCGGACGGTCACCGTTCCGGCGGGTGGAACGTCCACTGTGGACCTCACGGTGTCCGCCGTGGACGGTGCGGCCGGCACGTACGGCGGTGTGCTCGTCGCCCGCGGCGGCGACGGTTCGCTGACCCGCACCGCCCTGTCGGTGCACCAGGAGGAGGAGCTGTACGACCTGACCGTGACGCTGGTGAACCGCGACGGGCAGGCGCCGCCCGACGACGGCCGACCCACCGTGGTGATCTTCGATCTCGACGACAGCGGCTTCTTCTACTGGGGCGCCCCGGGCACCGCGCGCCTGCCCGCCGGGCGGTACGCCGTACACACGATCATCGAGACGCCCAGGACCGGCCGGGAGCCGTCGGTCAGCTTCATCAGCCACCCGGAACTGCGGCTCGACCGCGACGTCGCGCAGACCTTCGACGCCCGCGACGGGAAACCGGCGTCGGTGACCCCCGACAACCCGGCCGCGCGGGGCGGGGCCTACCAGGTGCAGTTGATGGGCCGCATCGCCGACTGCGACTGCACGAGCAGCGTCCTCTCCCTGTTCGACCCGCGGTTCAGCGAGGTGTACGCGGCGACGGTGCCCGGAACCGGTTCACCGACGTACGCGTTCGGGCAGTCGCTGCGGGCGCTGGAACCGGCGGTCGAGATCCTCGCCGCCGACCCGGCCGACGGTGGTGCCGGCGGGTTCGAGGTCGCCGCCGGCTGGCTCGACGGGCCGCCGGCGACCGCGGAACAGGCCACGCTCCCGATGGTGTACGGCGGACGGGCGACGCCGGCGGACCTGTCCGGCGTCGACGCGACGGGGAAGGTCGTGCTCGCGGAGCTGCCCGGTGACCTGTCGCGCGAGGAGGTGTACCGGCGCGCGGAGAACATCCGGGCCACCGGCGCGCGGCTGGCGCTCGTCACGGTCCCCTCGAACGGCGACGCGACGACGGCGCGTACGCGCGACGACGAACCGCGACCGGCGCTGCCGACGCTGGTGGCCCAGGGCCCGACGGCGGCGCGGCTCGCGGCACTCGTGAAGGCGGCGCCGACGACCGTGCGGTACACCAGCCGGCCGGCGTCGTCGCTGCGGTACGAGCTCGCGTACGGGGTGCAGGGCCGGGTGACCACCGCGCAGCAGCACCGGCCACGCTCCAGCGACCTCGCCGCGGTGCGCACGGCGTACCACGAGAACGTGGCCGGCGCGGTGCGGTACGTCAACGCGGCCGTCGGGTTCTTCGGCACCGAGCTCGGCAACGGGTGGTCGGTGCCGGTGACGGCGGGCGTGGAGCGGGTGGAGTACTTCACCCCCGGCCGGTGGCAGCTGATGTCCGGCGGTAGCGGGGGTCCGCGCGACACGCTGTCGGAGACGATCGACCTGGCGGCCCGGCGCACGTACCGGGTCGGCTGGAACGCGGCCGTCGCCGGCCCGTGGATCCGCGGAACCGTACTGACGCCCGACGGCGAACGCCCCTGGGCCTGGCGCGACCGCGACGCGATCGACGTCCTGCTGCCCCTCTACGCCGACGCGGCCGGGCATCCGCGCGTGCCGTTCCCCGACGACGGCACCGACACCGGCTCGATCAGCCTGTACCGCGACGGTGAGCTCGTCGGCACGGCACCGGTTCCGGACCGGGCCCGGTTCGAGGTACCGCCCGCGCCGGGCACGTACCGGCTCGTCGCCGCGACCACCCGCGCGGTCGACTGGTGGCCGCGGTGGACGACGGTGTCGGCGGCGTGGACCTTCCCCTCGTCGGCCGCCGGCAACGGGAACCCGTTGCCGTTGCCGACCGCCCGCCTGGTCCCGGACGTCGACGTCCGCAACCGCGCACCGGGCGGGCGCGCGTTCACGGTCCCGGTACACGTCTCGACCGCCGCGCGGACGGTGACCGTCGACGTCTCCTACGACGACGGCCGCACCTGGCACCGGGCGGCGGTCAGCGGCTCCGGCGACCGGTGGACGGCGTCGGTCCACCACCCGCGGACGGGGCACGCCTCGTTCCGCACGACGGTGGTCGACACCGCCGGGAACAGGCTGGAGCAGACGGTGATCCGGGCCTACGGGCTCGACTGATTTCCCCCGGGTACTTGACACAGCAGTGATGTCAGTCAATGGTTATGGGAGCGCTCCCAGAACCCCCGCCCGAAGGGAGTCGCGGTGCATCCGTGCCTGTGCGCCGTGCCGGCCCCCGTCCTCCCGACGGTGGCCGCACGGCGCACCGTGCATGCACCGACCGCCCGGATTTCCTGAGAGGACCGCCATGAAAGTCAGACGCCTGACGGCGATCGCGGCGGCCGCGGTGGCCACCGTCGCCACGGGTCTTGTCGTCGTCGTGCTGAACCAGGCCCCCGCGCAGGCACACGGCGCGATGATGGCGCCAGGCAGCCGCACCTACCTCTGCTGGCGTGACGGTCTCGATTCGACCGGCGCGATCAACCCCCGCAACCCCGCCTGCGCCGCGGCCGTCGCCCAGAGCGGCGTCACCGGCCTCTACAACTGGTTCGCCGTGCTCCGGTCCGACGGCGCCGGCCGCACCAGCGGCTTCATCCCCGACGGTCAGGCCTGCAGCGGCGGCACCGGCGGCCCGTACAACTTCACCGGGTTCAACCAGGCCCGCAACGACTGGCCGCAGACCCACCTGACCGCCGGCGCGAACTTCCGTTTCGACTACAACAACTGGGCGAAGCACCCCGGCACGTTCTACCTGTACATCACGAAGGACTCGTGGAGCCCGACCCGGGCGCTCGCCTGGAGCGACCTCGAGCCCACGCCGTTCGCCCAGGTGACCAACCCCGAGTCCATCGGCGGCCCGGGCACCAACGACGGCCGCTACACCTGGACCGGGCGCCTGCCCTCCAACAAGTCCGGCAAGCACCTGATCTACTCGGTCTGGTCGCGCTCGGACAGCACCGAGACCTTCTACGGCTGCTCCGACGTCACCTTCGACGGCGGCAACGGCGAGGTCACCGGCATCGGCGGCGGCAACGGGAACCCCAGCGACCCGGGGACGCCGAGCGACCCCGGTACGCCGAGCAACCCCGGCAACAGCAGCGGCTGCGCCGCCACCTACTCCAGCGTCAGCAACTGGGGCGGCGGCTTCCAGGGCAAGATCATCGTCCGGCCGTCGTCGTCGGGCGCGGTGAGCAACTGGAGACTGAGCTGGACCTGGCCGAACGGCCAGTCGCTGACCCAGGCGTGGGGCGGTAAGGCCACGTCCAGCGGCTCGGGCGTCTCGGTCAGTCCGGAGTCGTACAACGGCAGCATTCCCGCCAACGGGTCGGCCGAGGTCGGGTTCCTCGGCAGCGGCTCGAACGTCACCTCGCTGTCGGTGACCTGCACGACCAGCTGATCACGCACGGCTGAGGGAAGGGCGCCGACCACCCGGTCGGCGCCCTTTTCCGCTACAGGAAGAACGCCCGCGCCGACCGAGTGTTCAGCAGCGCGATGGCGATCACCGGGTACAGGGTGAAGACCGCCGTCCACGGCCACGCCTGGTACAGCGCGATCGAGCCGGCGACGCTGACGATGGTCATCCCAGAGAGCATCAGCACGACGACGCGCGCCCACTGGCGACCGACCTGGACCTTGCGCCCGAGCAGGATGCCGACCAGCCCGCAGACGGTGGCGACCCCGGCCACGATGCCGAACGCGATCGCGACCGTCTCCGGTGCGAAGAAGTCCTCCTCCGAGGCGGAGGCGTTGTCGCGGGTGGCGACCACGCAGAGGTAGGCGAACAACGCGCCGACCGCCACCATGGCCACGCCACCGAGGTACTGCAACACGGCGACCCCGTGCACGCTGGCGGGCGCGGATCGCCGCGGCGGCGTGACGGTGAACTGCGGTGCGATGAGGACGGGCGCGTACGACATGCCTGGAATCCTCGCTGCCACGGCCGACCGGGGAATCCCGCTTTGGTGCCACCTCCCACTTTCCTGGCGACGGCATCCACCGACGCGCCCTCGTGTCCCGAGTCGCGGGTGCGCACTCAGCCGCGAGCCGACATCCAGCTCGGACGGACCCCCGCCGCCACAAACACCCCCTCTCCGCCGATCTTGCAGTTGTGGCCACCCTCAAAACACGACATGTCCGCAAATAGAGGCGGCCACAAGTGCAAGATCCACGCAGGCATCGACAACAGCGCGACCGCGCGGCGCGGCCGGTCCACGACCTACTGGGCCTCCGCGCGCAGCCGGGCCGGGACCGCTCGACGACGCGCTGGTGCCGCCGGCGCTGGGCGCGGCGCTGTACGGGGGCCGCGAAGCTCCCGGGTCCCGTCACGCAGACTTCCAGAAAGCGCAAAAATATGCACATACCAGACGGATAATGGCCCGGTGGCTCGGGGGCGGCTGGTCGGGGGACTCGCCAACATGAAGGCGGGCACCGTGGCGGTCGTCGTCGCGGTGGTCGCTGGCGTGGCGCTGGCCGCGACGATGGTGCTGCGCACCACCGACGCCCTGTTCACGGCGACCACCGACAACCCGTCGAACTCGTGGACGACCGGCACGGTCGTGCTCTCCGACGACGACGGCGGCACCGCGCTCTTCAGCTCCGGAACCGACGGCACCCTCACCGGCGGGCAGGTGCTGACCCGCTGCATCATCGTCAAATACGACGGGTCGACCAGCACCCCGGTGGGCGTGCGGCTCTACGGCAGCGCCACCGGCGCCCTCGCCCCGTACCTGAACCTCACGATCGACCAGGGTGCCGGTGGCGGCGGCTCGGGCAGCTGCACCGGCTTCGCGGTCTCCTCGGCCGGGTTCTTCAGCGGCACCCTCGACAGCTTCTCCACGGCGACCGCCGGTGGGTACGCCAACGGCGTCGGCCCGTGGACGCCGGCCACCACCGGTTCCACGATCAGCTACCGGTTCACGATCACGGTGCAGGGCAGCGCCGCCGCGCAGGGCAAGTCGGCCTCCGGCACGTTCACCTGGGAGGCCCGGGGCTGATGTCGCCGCGGGCGTTCGGGGCCGCGTTCGGGTCGTTTGTCGCCGCCGTCGTGGTCGTTCTCGTCGGGTGGACGTTCGCACCGCTGCTCTGGGGCTGGCAGCCCCTCGTGGTGACCAGCGACTCGATGGCGCCGGCGGCCCGGCGCGGCGACATCGTCCTGATCGATCCGACGCCGACGGGCACGCTCCGGCCCGGCGACGTGCTCACCTACCGCCGCCCCGGCTCGGACCCGGTGACCCACCGCCTGGTCGGCGGCGATGCCACGACCGGCTACCTCACCAAGGGCGACGCCAACCACCAGACCGACCCGCAGCCCGTGCGCCCCGACGACGTGCTCGGCCGGGCCCGCGTGCTGGTGCCCCTGCTCGGTTGGCCGGGCCTGACGCTGCGGGCCGTCCCGGTGGCGGTGGTGTTCCTGGGCGGCCTCGGCTGGCTGGCCGTCGTGGTCGTGCGCCACCGGCGCCGCGCCGGGGTGCGGGCGGCCGTGGCCGCGCTGGCCGCGGTCACCTCTCTGAGTGGCAGCGTGGTGGCACCGACGTACGCGGCCTTCGCCGGGACGACCTCCACCGCGCTGACCGCGGCGACGCGGTCGCGCTTCTACCCGCAGGCGGTGCTCACCGCCGGACCGGTGAGCTACTGGCGGCTGGGCGAGTCGAGCGGCACCACCCGGGCCGACCAGATGGGCGTCGCGCCGTTGACGTGCACCGGCGCCGGAGCCGGCTACACCGGCGCGGTCGTGAAGGACACCGACACCGCCACCCGGCTGCCCGTCGCCGCGGCCCGCTGCCAGGCGCCGACCGGGTCCGCGCTCACGATGACCACCGCGTTCACCGTGATCGCGTGGGAGCGGTCGCTGGCCTGGCCGCAGACGACGAACGGCCGGATCGTCGCGAAGTACGGCGGCGCGGTCGGCACGCTGAACTACATGCTCGCGTGGGACAACACCGGCAAGGCGATCCGGGCGCTCGTCGACACGAACAACGGCCGCTACACCGCGATCAGGGCGATGACCAACGACGCCAACTGGCACATGGTCGCGATGATCTGGGACACCGTGAACCTGCGCCTGTACATCGACGGGATCTCGGTCGACGGCCTCGCCGCGCCCGGCACCCCGGTGTCGACCTCGACGGCCGCGACGCTGGGCTACATCGCCTCCGACTCGATGGTCGGCGACATCGACGAGGTCGCGATCTTCGCCCGCGCCCTGGCGGCGTCGGAGATCGCCGACCTCTACGCGTTGGCGCAGTAGCGCGTCACCCGGTGCTCAACGCCTTCCTGCGGGCGTTGAGGAACACGCGGTCGGTGTCGGCGAAGCGCGTGGTCGCCCAGCCCCACGGGATCTGCTCGTAGTACGGGCCGATCGCCTCGAACACCGGCTTCGCGTCGGCGTACCGGCCGGCGCGGGTCAACCCGTACGCCAGGAAGTTCAGGTCGTGGTACCACATCGCGTGCCGCTCGGGGTTGGCGCGGAACCACTTGTTCAACGCGGCGTCGAGCTCGGCGTGGAACCGCGGGTCGGACTTCCACACGTGCCTGACCCGCGCCTCCGACCCGGCGCGGTCCTCCTCCCACAGCGCCCATTCGGCGTTGGCCTGCACGGGCAGGATGTGCAGCGGCGAGCCGTGCGGTGCCGACGCGGCGGCGGCCCGGGCGAACCCGAACATGGCCTCGTGCGAGCCGCTCCACTTCTGGCACAGGTACATCAGCTTGAGGTTGTGGGCCTCGCGGTGGTGCGGGTCGCGGGCGACGATCTCGTCCCACGTCTCCTCCATCAGCTCGGAGTCGAAGCTGAGGGGAGAGGCCAGGAGCAGGCGGGTGACCCACGGGCTCGGGTCCTCGGGGAAGAGCTTGGCGGCCTCGTCGCACAGCGGGAAGCTCATCACCAGCAGGCGGTGGAACTCCTCGAAGGAGTCGGCGCCGACCGTCGACGCCCAGCCACTGCCGCGCACCTCCCAGCCGCGCATGACGAGCGACCGGGCCCGCACCACGATCGCGTCGGGGTTGTCGGGCTCGGCGGCCGCCCACCGGTCGGCCCACGAGGCGGTGGTGTCGACGGGGAATGGCACGTCGACGCGCGGGCCGGCCCACGTCGTGGTGGCCGAGGCCTCGCCGAGCACCCACACGTACTTCGCCCGGAGGTCGAAGTCGGTTCTGGTGTCGGCCATCAGGTCGCGGGCGGGTCGCCAGTCGCCGCCCTTCACCGCGTTCCAGACCGCCCGGAGCCGGTGGTTGTCCTGGGCGAGGTGGTCGTCCAGCGGGATGTCGGGAATCCGGGGCCCAAACAGTCTCATGATCGAAAACCCTAGCGGTCCGGCGGGCGCCGCGTGGGTCGACATTGACATACGTCGCTTCGTCCCTACCCTGGGAGGTGGGAGAGAGCGCTCTCCCAGAATCCGCCGAAGGGTCACCCCCATGCATCGCACCCGACCCACACCGCTGCGCGCGGTCTCCACGTCCATCGGCCTCCTCGTTCTGCTCGGCACGTTCCTCACGGCCACCGCCGCCCCGGTGTCCGCCGCCGACCCGCTGATCTCGCAGGGCCGGCCCGTCACCGCCTCGTCGACCGAGAACGGCGGCACGCCCGCCTCCGCCGCCGTCGACGGCAACACCGGCACCCGCTGGGCGAGTGCCTTCGCCGACCCGCAATGGCTGCAGGTCGACCTCGGTTCGTCCACCACGATCAGCCGGGTGGTGCTGCGGTGGGAGGCCGCGTACGCCCGCGCCTTCACGGTCCAGACCTCCGCCAACGGCAGCTCCTGGACGACCGTGCACACCACCACGAACGGCGCCGGTGGCGTGCAGGATCTCGCGGTCTCCGGCAGCGGCCGCTACGTGCGGGTGCACGGCACGCAGCGGGCCACGCAGTACGGCTACTCGCTGTGGGAGTTCCAGGTGTACGGCGCGTCCACCGGAACCCAGCCACCACCGCCCAGCGGCCCGATCGTGCGGGTGTCGGAGTTCCTCGCCGACTGCCCGTTCAGCCACCGGCTGCCTGACGACCCGATCATCTACCCGGGCCTGCCCGGTGCCTCGCACATGCACAGCTTCTTCGGCAGCCGGGTCACCGACGCCCACACCGAACTGGCCGACCTCCAGGTGGGCGCCACGAACTGCAACCCGTCGGTGGACGTCTCGTCGTACTGGGTACCGACGTTCTACGTCAACGACCAGCCGGTCGAGCCGACGATCGTCACCTTCTACTACCTCGGTGAGGGCGTGCGCGACGACATCATCGCGAACATCCAGCCGCTGCCGCTGGGGCTGCGCATCGTCGCCGGCAACGCGCGTGCCACCAGCCCGAACGAGTCCATCGCGAGGTGGTCGTGCCTGCACCACAACGAGGCCGGCGCGTCGAAGGACTTCCTCACCTGTCCGGCGGGCAGCATGATCGAGTCCTATCTGGACTTCCCGCAGTGCTGGAACGGCCGCGACCTCGACTCGGCCGACCACAAGAGCCACATGGCGTACCCGGTCGGCGGCGCCTGCCCGTCGACGCATCCGGTGGCGGTGCCGAAGCTCCGCCAGGTGCTGCGCTACCCCGCGAACGGCAACCCGGCCGGCAGGTTCCGGCTCGCGTCGGGCGCCGGCTACACCATGCACGGCGACTTCTTCAACGCCTGGCCCGAGGCCGAGATGCTGCGCCGGGTGCAGAACTGCATCCGTCCCGTCATCAAGTGCGGCGCCAACGGATGGCCGTGAGTCGACCCCGTCTGATGATCGCCGTGGCCGCGTTGATCGCGGCCACGGCGGCCGTCGTGGTGCCGGCCGTCCATAGTGGACGGCCGTCGCGTGCGCTCGTCGAGGTGACCGGGACGCCCGCTTCGCCGCTGCGCGGCACCGACGCCGCCTGGCTCGGACTGATGATCGCGATGAACGAGAGCACGCTGGTGCTCCTCGACCGGGCCGGGCCGCGGCTGTCCGACCCGGTGCTGTCCACGTTCGTCACGGCGCTGGCCGGCACCCACCGCGGCGAGCTCGTCGACATGCTGGGCCGCGCCGGGCGTGGGCAGGTGCCGCTGACCAACGAGCACGCCGGTCACGAGCTGCCCGGCATCGTCACCCCGGCCGACCTGGCCCGCATCGAGGCCCTGCGGGGCCCCGCGTTCGACGCCGCGGTACGGGTATGCCTGCGCGAACATCTGGAACAGGGCGCGCGGCTGTCGGCGTCCGAGCAGCTGAGCGGCACCGATCCGGCGACGAAGGAGCTGGCGCGGCGCATCGAGCGGACCCGACGGGCCGACGTGGCACAGCTCTGAACGCGTTCGGGGTCGGCCGCTCGGTGCCCCATCCCGGGCTCCGCTACAGCGACCGGGCACAAACGAACATCATCACGCGAAGATGATGTTCCTGTGTGCCCGGCGAAGCCGCCCGACGCGGCCCAGCGCCGCCGCCCGGCGGCGCTGCTCCCGCGGGTCCCGCGCCGAGCACGGGTTGTACGCCGCCACGAGGTCCATCGCGCGGAGGTGCAGCTCGCCCAGCTCGGGATCGTCGGCGAGGTACGGGTCGCCGGCGAGCATCCGCTCACGCATCGACCGCCCGTCGTTCTCCATGCGTACGAGCGTAAAGATCAGCGCCGTGGTCGGCTGCGGGTGTCGACGTTCGCGGTCAGGGCGTTGAGGACGTCGGGCAGGCCGGCCACGGTCTCGTCGGGCAGGCCTGCGACGGTCTCCTCCGCGAGGTCACGCCACACGCGCCTGACCCGGTCGGCCAGGTCGCGGCCGCTGTCGGTGAGCTCGACGACGCTGGCCCGCTTGTCGAAGGGTGCGGGCTCGCGCCGGATGTGGCCGGTGGCCTCGAGTTTGCGCGTCATGAGCGTGACGCTGGGCGGTTCGCACCCGAGCGCCTCGCTGAGCTGCGCCTGGATCATCGGACCGGTGCGGGCGAGCTCCAGCAGCAGCGCCTCCTGGCCGGGATGCAGCCCGAGCGGCGCCAGCAGGGCCGCGGCACGCGCCCGGTGACGCAGGCTGAGCAGGCGGATGGCCTGGTTGATGGCGTCGGCGTGCGCGAAGTCCACGGCAGCTCCCTTGACAAGATAGTTATGCGCATAACATTATGCGCGTAACTAATCCTACCGCGCGGGGAGCGTCCATGACCATCAACGTCGCCGTCATCTACTACAGCGCCACCGGAACCGTGCACGCGCTCGCGGAGGCCGTCGCCGACGGTGCCGTCGCGGCCGGTGCCGAGGTGCGGCTGCGCCGGGTCACCGACCTTCCACCCGCGGACACGGATGGGCCCGTCGCCACTCTCGACGACCTGGTGTGGGCCGACGCGTTCGCGTTCGGCACGCCCACCCGGTTCGGCACGCCGGCCGCGCCGCTCAAGCGGTTCATCGACGACACCGCCGGACTGTGGCGCGAGGGCGCGCTGGCCGACAAGCCGGCGACCGCGTTCACCGCCGCGTTCAACCGCCACGGCGGCAACGAGGCCACGATTCTGGCGCTGGGCAACGTCTTCTACCACTGGGGCGCGCTGATCGTCCCGCCGGGATACACCGATCCGGCCGTGTCGGCCGCGGGCGGCAACCCCTACGGCACGTCGTTCGTCACCGGCCCGCGCGGCACCGGTCCCGACGACGCCGCCCTCGCAGCGGCGCGGTTCCAGGGACGGCGACTCGCTCTGATCACCATGAAACTTCGCGGGGACCGGCACAGCGCGGCCTCCGCTCGCGAGACGGTCGGCAGCGCGTGAGCGCCGGGCTGGCCGGCACCCGGCGGTCCACCGGGTGGCTGGTGCTGGCGCTGGTGTGCGCCTGCCAGTTCATGGTGATCCTCGACGCGTCGATCGTGAACGTGGCCCTGCCGTCGATCCGGCGCGACCTCGGCTTCTCGCCGGCCGGCCTGTCGTGGGTGGTGAACGGCTACCTGCTCACGTTCGCCGGTTTCATGCTGCTCGGCGGGCGGGCCGCGGATCTGTTCGGCCACCGGCGGATGCTCGTCGCCGGTCTCGTCGTGTTCTCCGCGTCGAGCCTCGCCGCTGGCCTCGCGACCGGCCCGGAGATCCTGGTGGCGGCCCGCCTCGTCCAGGGACTGGGCGCCGCCATGCTGGCGCCGGCCACGGTGGCGGTCATCAGCGTCGGGTTCGCCGAGGGACCCGACCGGGCGCGGGCGTTCGGCGCCTGGTCCGCGTCGGGCGGCGTGGGCGGGATGGCCGGCGCCGTCGCCGGTGGCGCTCTCACCACGGGACTCTCATGGCGGTGGATCTTTCTCGTCAACGTGCCCATCGGCGCCGCACTGGTGGCCGTGGCCCTGATCGCGTTGTCCCGCACCGGAAGCCGGCGGCGGGAGCCGCTCGACGTCGCCGGTGCGGCCACCGGTACGGCGGGGTTGGCCTCGTTCGTCTACGGGGTGAGCGCCGGACACGGCGGGGCGGTCGTCGTGGGTCTGCTGCTGATCGTGGCTTTCGTGGCGCTGGAGGCGCGCGCCGCGCGTCCCATGGTTCCGTTGCGGTTGTTCAGGATCCGTGGCGTGGCGGTGGGCAACGCGATGCTGTTGCTCTTCGGCGCGATCGCGATCGCGATGTGGTACTTCACGTCGCTGCTGCTGCAGAACGTGTTCGGTTACAGCGCGCTGCGCGCCGGTCTCGGCCAGACGCCCGCGGCGGTGATGTTCGTGGTGACCGCGCGGGCGGCGGCGGCGCTCTTGCCGCGAACCGGTGTGCGTGGCCGGATCCTGGCCGGCTGCGTGGGTTTCGTCGCCGGTTTCGGGTGGCTGGCCGCCGGCAGCGGCGGCTACCTCACCGGCGTGCTCGGGCCGACGCTGCTGGTGGCGGCCGGCATCGGCCTCGTCTTCCCCAGCCTGATGGCGGCGGCCACCGCCGATGCCGCCGGCGGCGACGCGGGTACGGTCGGCGGCCTGGCCAGCACGGCGAGCCAGGTGGGCGGCTCGGTCGGTCTCGCCGTGCTGACGGCGGTCGCAGGCGGTTCGTCGTACGGCCGGGTCTTCCTGGTCGCGGCCGGGATCGGTGTCGCCCTCGCGGCGGCCAGCGTGCTGTTGCCGGGCCGCCGCGGCGAGGGTTTCTCCGGGTAGGGTGGGCGCGACCGCGAACGGGGGATTCACATGTCGATGGTCAAGGGCGCCAATACCGTGGTTCCGGCCCGGTCGGTGCGGGTCGTGCTGAGTTGGCGGTCGGGCGCCGGCATCCCCGACGTCGACGGTTCGGCGCTCCTGCTCGTCGGCGGCCGGGTCCGCAACGATCTGGACTTCGTGTTCTACAACCAGCCCCAGCATCCCGCCGGGGCGGTGCGGCACGAGGGCAAGCGCGCCGAGGGCGGCACGGTCACCGACACGCTCCTGGTCGACCTGGCGGCCATGGAGCCCCCGGTCGAGAGGGTGGCGCTCGTCGCCTCCGCCGACGGCGGCGTCTTCGGCAAGGTTCCGGGGCTCTGCATTACCGTGCTCGACGCGGTCACCGGCGCCGAGGTGGCCCGCTTCGACAGCCCGGGCGCCACCACCGAGACCGCGTTCATCCTGGGCGAGCTGTACAAACGCAACGACGCCTGGAAGTTCCGCGCCGTCGGCCAGGGCTACGACTCCGGCCTGGCCGGTCTGGCCCGCAACTTCGGCATCTCCGTCGACGACGACCCGGCCCCGGCAGCACCGGCGCCCGCAGCGCCACAGCCACCCGCAGCTCCACCGGCACCCACGCCGCCAGCGCTTCAGCCACCCGCGCGGCCCACGCCACTGGCACCGGTACCGCCCGCCGCGCCACCGGTGGCACCGCCCGTTGCGCCGCCGGCGCCGCCCTCTGCGCCGCCGGCGCCGCCCTCTGCGCCGCCGGCGCCGCCCTCTGCTCCGCCGGCGCCGCCCTCTGCTCCGCCC